>DATCZJ010000112.1:0-85001 GCA_036525955.1 Woeseiaceae bacterium
TCCATTCCCGATCCCGCTTCCTGGCGGATGAAGTCGACGAGCAGGATCGAATTGCGCACGATGATCCCGGCCAGCGCGATCATGCCGATCATCGAAGTCGCGGTGAACTGCGCGCCCAGCAGCGCATGCCCCGGCATCACACCGATGATGGTCAGCGGAATCGGCGCCATGATGATCAACGGAACCGCATAGGACCGGAACTGGCCGACGACCAGCAGGTAGATCAGGATCAGGCCGACCGAGTAGGCGATGCCCATGTCACGGAACGTCTCGTAGGTAATCTGCCACTCGCCGTCCCACTTGACGCTGTAGTTATAGGGATTGTCCGGCTGGCTGATGAAGCGCTGCTCGATCCGTTCGCCCTCGAACTCGGCGTCCCCGACGCTGCCGACCATGTCGAACATGCCGTAGAGCGGGCTGTCGAAGCGGCCGGCCATGTCGCCCGTGACGAAGACGACCGGCAGCAGGTCCTTGTGATAGATCGTCTGCTCCCAGTCCGCGCTTCCAATCGACACGACTTCGGCCAGCGGCACGAGGTTGCCGTTGCGGCCTGCGACACGCAACATCAGCAGGCTGTCGAGTTCGGCCTTGTCGGCGACCGGCAGTTCGAGACGCACCGGTATCGGATACTTCTGGTAACCGTTGCGCACGTAGGTCACGTCTTCGCCGCCAAGGGCCGCCTGCAGGGCCTGCGTCACGCTGGCCTGCGCAACGCCCAGCAACGCCGCCTTGTTACGGTCGATCGTCACGACGATCCTTGGCGCCGTTGCCTCGACACTGTCGTCGATATCGACGATGTCGGTGGTGTTGGCGAACAGGTCGCGGAGCTGCCCGGCGAGGCGTTGCTGGCCCGCGTAGTCAGGGCCATAGACCTCGGCAACCAGCGGCGCCTGCACGGGCGGGCCCGGCGGCACCTCGACGACTTTCACCGACCCGCCGTACGCCGAACCGATCTCGTTCAGTCGCGTCCTGGCGGCGGCGGCTATCTCGTGACTCTTGCGATGGCGGTCCGACTTGTCCACCAGGTTCACCTGGATATCGCCGACGTTGGCCCCGTCTCTCAGGTAGTACTGACGAACCAGGCCATTGAAATTGATCGGTGCCGCGGTACCCGCGTACACCTGGTAGTCGGTCACCTCGGGAATCTCGGCCACGTAGGCCGCCATCTCGTCCAGGACGCGCGTCGTCTGCTCTACCGACGTGCCCTCCGGCATGTCGAGCACGACCTGGAATTCCGACTTGTTGTCGAACGGCAGCATCTTCATGACGACGACCTGCAGTCCGACCAGGCTGACCGCCAGCAGGATCGCGATCGACACGCTCAGGATGAGCCAGCGCCGGGCGGGCGCACCCTCGTCGCCGCGCAGGAACGGCCCGACGATACGGCGGAACACTTTATCCAGCCATGCCGCCGTCCTGTCCTCGGACTCGACGTGATGTTTCGGCAGCAATCTCAGGCTGGCCCAAGGCGTGATGATCAGCGCCACGGCCAGCGACAACAACATGCCGATGCTGGCGTTGATCGGGATCGGGCTCATGTAGGGACCCATGAGGCCCGTGACGAACGCCATCGGCAGCAATGCCGCAATCACGGTGAAAGTCGCGAGAATGGTCGGTCCGCCGACTTCGTCCACGGCCGGCGGTATCGCCTCGAGCAGGCTTTTTTCGCCCATCGCCATGTGCCGGTGGATGTTCTCCACGACGACGATCGCGTCGTCCACCAGGATGCCGATCGAGAAGATCAGCGCGAACAGCGAGACACGGTTGATCGTGAAGCCCCATGCCCAGGAAGCGAACAGCGTCAGGGTCAAAGTAATGATCACTGCCGCACCCACGACGACGGCCTCGCGCCAGCCCAGCGAGACGACGATCAGGATAATCACCGATATCGTGGCGAACACGAGTTTCTGGATCAGCTTCTTCGCCTTGTCGTCGGCCGTCTTGCCGTAGTCGCGAGTGACCGTGTACGCGACGCCGTCCGGGATCGAGATTCCCTCCAGCGCCTTCAGCCTGCCGATGACTTCTTCGGCGACTCGCGCGGCATTGGTTCCGGGCTTCTTGGCAATGGCAATCGTCACGGCCGGCGCGCTGATGTCCGGGGCGTGACCGATCGCATGGGCTGCGGCCCCCGTTCCGAACCGCACGTATTGTTCCGGCTGATCCGGTCCGGCGATGACGGTCGCGACGTCGTCGAGATAGATCGCCTTGCCGTCGATCACGCCGACCACGAGTTCCGCAACGTCATCGGCCGTCGAGAGGAAAGTGCCCGCGGTCACCGGAACCACGGTGTTGTCCGCAACGATGGCGCCCGCATGGGCCACGACATTGCTCGCCTGCAATGCAGTCCGCAATGCGTCGAGCGACAGGCCGTAGACTGCGAGCCGCTGCGGATCGAGCTGCACATGCACGACCTGCTCCGGCCCGCCGATCGTATAGACGTCGCGAGTGCCGGGTACCCGCTTGATTTCCGCCTCGATCGCATGCGCAACGCGCTGCAGCTCGTGCGCGCCCCGCGAGTCGTCCTCGGTCCAGAGCGTGACCGTGACCGCGGGCACGTCATCGATACCCTTCGGTTTGATCAGCGGCTGCAATACGCCGCTGCCCGGCGGCTGCCAGTCCTGGTTGGAAAAAACCGCGTTGTAGAGACGCACGATCGCGTCGGTTCGCTGCTGCCCGACCTCGAACTGGATCGTCAGCACGGCCATGCCCGGCCGCGCCACGGAATAGGTGTGCTTGACGCCCTCGATTTCCGCCAGCACCTGCTCCATCGGAACCGCCACGAGATTCTCGACCTCCACGGCACTGGCGCCCGGGAACGGCACGAAGATGTTCGCGAAGGTCACATTGATCTGCGGCTCTTCCTCACGCGGTGTCACCGCGATGGCAAAAAAGCCCATCAGGAGTCCGGTCAGCGCCAGCAGCGGCGTGATTTTCGAATCCTGGAATTTTTTTGCAAGCGCGCCCGAAAACCCGAGTTTCTCTTCAGATCCCATTATTCGCCCTGCTCCGCCCGATCCTTGAGATAAATACCCGCACTGACCGGGTCGGCCGCCACGCGCTCGCCTTCGGTCATTCCCGCCAGCACCTCGATCGACACGCCATAGCGACGACCCAGTCGCACCTGACGCAACGTCACGGCCTCGTCCTGCACCACGTAGACACCGCTCATCTCGCTGCGGCGAACCACGGCTGTCTCCGGTATCAGCAGTCGCTGGGTTTCGCCGACCACGAAGCCTACTTTCACGAACATGCCCGGATAGAGCGTTGCGCTGCCCTCGGGCAGATCGACCCGCACGCGAAACGTATTCGAAGCCGGGTCGGCCACCGGGAAAAACGTCAGGCGTTCGCCCGGGATGCGCTCGTCACCCACGTAAACGAAGGCCTTGCCGATCTGCCGCACCGCATCGAACATGCTTTGCGGTACGTCGACGTTGACGCGCAACAATTGCAGGGAGAGACCGGACATCAGCGGCTGGCCGGGGGACACGAGCTCGCCGAGCTCGACGTGTCGCTTCGACACGATGCCGGCATACGGCGCGCGCACCACCGTGTAATCCAGTTGCTCCCGCGCCGCGGCAACACCCGAACCGGCTGCATTGAGCCTTGCCTGCGCGGCGTCGCGGTTGGCCTTGGCCTGGTCGAAACGCGCTTTCGACACCGTCTCGTTCTCGAACATGCTCGCCACGCGGGCGTATTCCTGTTCCGCCTGCTCGAGCCGTGCCCTGGCTTCCTCCAGCGACGCGGCTGCGCGATTCATCGCGGCGCGCTGCTCGGTGTCCGTGAATCGCATGATGACGGCGCCTGCGTCCACGAAGTCGTTGACGTCGAACATCAGTTCCGCGATGCGACCCGAAGTCTGCGCGGACACGGTCGCCTGGTGCACGGCCTCGACGCGGCCATCCCAGACGCGTTCGCGTGGCGCCACCTCGTACACGGCTTCGGCCGTCTCGAATGGCAACTGTGCAACAACCGGTGCCGCGGCCACGAGCAGGCCGGCTGCGACCATTGTTTTCAAGCTTCTCATAAACGCCCTACTCCTCTGGCGAGTTCGTACAACGCCAGGCTGGCGTCGAAATCTGCATTATCGAAATTGCTGTGGCTGATACGGCGCAGCGTCTCTGCGTCGAGCACCTCGGTGTTCGTGCCCTCGCCGTTGCGGTATCGGTCGCGCACGACGCGCAGGTTTTCTTCCGCCTGTTCCACCGCGCGTTCCGCGAGTCGTTTGCGTTCGCGGGTCTCCTCGAGGCGCAGCCAGGCCTGCCGCACCTCGAGCGCAACCAGCGATTCGAAGTGCGCCTGTTCGTGCGTCAGCGCATACGCCCGGGAGTTCAGCGCATCGGCCTGGCGTCGCGTCTGGCCGCCATCAAACAGCTTCCATTGGACGCCGATGCCGACCATCCAGAAGTCATCCCGGTTCAGAAACTCATTCGGCATCGACACGTACCCGCCGGTGACCGCCAGCTGCGGCAATATGCCACCGCGCATGGATTTCGACTGCGCGCGATAGGCCGCGGCGGCTGACTCGATGCCGTCGATTTCATCGCGCTCCATCAGCGCGACCGCGGTGAGCGCGTCCGGGGATGTCAGGTCGAGCGATATGTCGATCGCAGGCAATTGCTCGTCCAGTGTCACCGGAGCGTCGAGGGGCCGGCCGAGTGCGCGGTTGTAGGCCGCGCTGGCCAGGTCGAGCGCGTTGCGCGACTGCAGGCGGCGCTGCTCGGCGTCGGCCAGCGACACGGCGGCCGAGAGGTAGTCATTACGCGCGACGGCACCTGCGCGGAACATGTCGTCGACGTCGGCGACATGGGCCCGCAGGCTCGCCACCGTGCTGTCCGCGACCGCCAGCGCCCGCTCGGCCCTGAGCACGTCGATGAAACGCCTCGCAACATCCAGCTTGACCTGCTGCTCATCTGCCATGGACCTCGCCGACTGCGCGTCGAGCATGGCCTGTGCGGCGTCGATGCCGTATCGAATGCGACCGCCCGCATACAGGGGCATCGTCACCCGCGCATCCGCGGTCTCCATCGTCTCACCATCGAACAGGGGCAGCGTCGCGGGCACCCCGGCACCGCTGAAGTCGAACGACGGCGCCTCATCGAACCGGTTGAGGCCCGCGCTCGCGGTCAGGCTGGGCAACCGCCCGGAACGGGCCGCAGCCAGCTCGTCGGCAGCCGCAGAGACACGGCTGCGGCCGGCCTGCAGCCACTGGTCGTTGCCGAGCGCGGTGCGCCAGGCGTCGTCGAGAGTTTCTGCCCGCGAGTCAATCGGGTATAACGCGACACCGATTGACGCTAATAGCAAAAGCCTGCCAAGTAATTGATTCACAATACAACTCCGGGAATCTCGAGCCACGGAAATCGGGCTATATATTAGTATTTGCTTAATTATATATGACTAAATTCTAATATAAAAGCCCGACTTCGAAATCGACAGACCGCACTATACGCCGGCCTGCCAGACCGCGCCGTAGGTAGCTGCCGCGCTGAGACACTTTGGTCTGTATTGAAGTGCGGCACCTGCCGCGGTGGACGACGCCTAGTCGATGAGAATCCCGAGCCGGGCGATGACCGCATCGAATCTCGGGTCGTCGCGGATGTTGTCGAGGTAAGGGTCGTCGAGCAGCAACGTCGCGCCGACGTCGTGATAGGTGACCGCGTCCTCCAGCGCCGTCAGCGCGGCATCCACCTCGCCCCGGTAGGCACGGGCCATCGCCACCTGGTAGTACCAGCCACCCGTTACCTGCGCCTGCAGCGCCTGCATGGCGGCGTCCGATTTCCCGGTGTCGCCCGCCGCATGCCAGGCGATCGCCAGGCCCGTCTGTTTGAATCCGTCGAGGGTTTCGTCTTCGAGACATTCGACCGCCTCGTCGATGCGTCCCAGTGAAATGAGGCCCAGCGCAGCGTAGTAGTTGGCGCCGTTGGCGCCCGGTGCCACGTCGAGCAGCCTGGACGTCCACTGGTACGCCGTTTCGGGGTCATCCTTGAACTGGTAGATCACGCCGATGGTCGGGTACAGCGGCGCGAACAGGGGATCGCGCTCGATCGCGTCTTCGCAGTAAGCGATCGCAAGATCGTGCGCGCGCGTCAGCCCGTAGTGCACGCAGGCCTGGTACAGCGTATCGACGTCGCGCGGATCCAGCGCCAGGGCGCGCTCGATCTCGCGCCGCGCCCCCGCCCAGTCGTTGTAGTGACTGCTGAGCACGTCCGCCAGCAATGCATGTGCGCGGCCGTAGTCCGGGTCGAGTTCGAGTGCATGCTCGACAGCCCGCCGCGCTTTCGGGAACGCAACATCGGAGGGCGTGTGCCCGCTGTCGCCCTGCACCGAGTGAATGTGTGCCTTGAGAACCCAGGCCGGCGTGTAATCCGGGTCGATCGCGATGGCCTCGTCGATCAGGGTCTCTGCCCGGGTCAGCGATTCCACCGTCCGCTGGTTCGACAGGTGTCGCGCCTGCAGATAGAGAGAGAATGCCGCGGGATCCCCGTCGACGGCGCGCGGCACGCTGCCGAGCAACCGTACCTTGAGCTCACTGACGACCGCCGCGGCAATTTCGTCCTGGATGACAAACACATCCTCCAGGCTGCGGTCCCAGGTCTCCGACCAGAGGTGGGAATCGTCATGGACACGAATGAGCTGCGCCGTGATTCGCACCTTGCTGCCCGATTTGCGAACGCTGCCTTCGAGCACGTGGTCGACGTCGAGCTCGCGCCCGACTTCACTGATCTTGAAGTCCTTGCCCTTGAACGAAAACGCGGATGATCGCGAGGTCACCTTGAGTTCGGGAATCTTGGCCAGGAGATTCAGCAATTCCTCGGACAGTCCGTCCGAGAAATATTCCTGCTCGGCGTCGGAACTCATGTTGACGAACGGCAGCACGGCGATCGACGGCTGGCTGACGGCCGCAGCGGCAACCGGCGGTGAATCGGCACTGTCCGGCGCATCGCCGATTCGCGACTCATAGATGAAATAGACGAGCGCGAGCGCGAGCAGCACGATGATCGTTCGGTCGAGCTTCCTGCCGGTAACCGGCGTAATCGAGCGCTCGCGATCGACGTGCTTCTCGAGCTTCAGCCCGTCGGGAGTCATCTCGAAAGCCCAGGCGAAAAACACCGCGAGCGGGAATCCCAGGATCAGAAAGAAAGCCAGCACCGGGTTGACCCAGTCGGGCAGCCGCAAAGCCGGCGCCAGCGTGTCACCGACCTGCAGAATGAGCCATGCAAGCACCAGGTAGGCGGCCGCGACGCGAAAAACGTTACGGCGCTTGAGTTCCGCGAACAGTGACATGATCGACATCGTACCTTATTCTAAGTGCCTATATGGCAACTGAAAGTTGGTGATTCTGATGCGGACTAAAGCCAGACTTGCTGCCATTGCGTGGGCGCTCTGCACAGGCCTCGGTGCGGCGGGCCCGCTTCCTGCAGAGACCATCGCGGTCATCGGCACGGGCAACGTCGGCATGGCACTCGGGACCGAATTCGCGGACCAGGGACATACGATCGTCTATGGCTCCCGCAATCCCGAAGGGCTCAAGGCGAGCGACCTCGTGACCAAAACGGGCCGAGGAGCCTCGGCCGCGTTGCCGCGCGACGCGGCCGAACAGGCATCGATCATCGTACTGGCCGTTCCCGGGCTGGTCGTCGGCGAGGTCGTCGAGGGCCTCGGCAAACTCGACGGCAAAATCATCATCGACGTCACCAATCCACTGACGCGCAGCGCGACGCTGGAGTTCGAACTCGATACCGAGAGCTCGAACGCGGAGGTCATTCAATCGCTGGCGCCGCGTGCGCGCGTCGTGAAAGCGTTCAACACGATACCCTGGCCGCAGATGATCGATCCCGGCCGGGCGGGCGGCCCCGTATCGGTGCCGCTGGCGGGCGACGACGCGGAAGCCAAGCGTATCGTCGCCGGACTGGTCGAGGGCATGGGCCTCGAACCCATCGATATCGGCGAACTCAGGTATGCGCGCTGGACGGAACTCGGCGCGGTCATTTTGCTCAACAACCAGCTTTCCAACAGGCCCAACTTCGACCTGCACCTCCGGAAAAGCCAGGAGCGGCGCCCCTGACCGCTCAGTCGCGGCCAGGCTTGTCGTTTGATTCGAAAGGGAAAATGGTGCCGGAGAGAGGACTCGAACCTCCGACCCACGCATTACGAATGCGTTGCTCTACCAACTGAGCTACCCCGGCACGGGATGAGGCGGCGCGCAGTATAGCTTCGCACGCGCGCCACGAAAAGGGTCAAAGGCGACAAAGACTAGGCGTTTCGGACCTTGATCAGGACCTCGACGCCTGCTGCCCTGGTGCCTTCCGGCAAGACAGGCAACTGGCTCACCACGAGATCGCTGTCTTCGATATCCATCAGCTGGCCCGTATCGACATTGAAAAAATGATGATGCGGGTGCGTCGAAGAATCGTAGAAACGCCGCGTCGGGTCGACGAGAACATCGTTGATCAGGCCTCGCTGGCTGAACAGGTTCAGCGTGTTGTAGACGGTCGCTTTGGATACGCCGCTCTTACGCTCACGGAGCTTCTCGATGATCTGCTCGGCAGACAGGTGCTGCGGCTTCTCGAAAAGTACCTCGGCAATTTCAAGACGTTGCGGCGTCGGCAAAATGCCGTGCGCATCAAATTGGGTTAGTAGTCTGGATCTTAACATGCGATTTGTGCCCCTTCCCTTCAGGTCCCCACCCAGCGTCTGGCATCGTTCCAAGTAGTAATATTCTTTTTCGACCATATTCTGCACTTTATCGGCCTTTCGCTCAATTAATTTGCTGCCAATACGCTGTGCGCCGCGCGACGCTTGTCATAATTCGGAGATCACGATGCCGGGCAAGGACGCGGGCTACACGCTGTATGAGCTTTTACTGACGCTGGGACTGATCGCAGCCCTCGCAGCCGTTGGCTTGCCGTCGTTTGCGGAGACCATCGCGCGACAGAGGCAGGCCGCTGAAATCAATGCGCTTTTTCATGCCGTGCACGTCGCTCGCAAGACCTCGATCGTCCGCCGTCGCGTCATTTCGCTCTGCCCCAGCACCGACGGCACATCCTGTCTCGACAGCACCGATTGGTCGGCCGGATGGATCCTGTTCGAGAATACTGACCGAGACGCGCCGCCAGGCGTCGATCCAGGGGAGTCGGTGCTGCGCTATCATCGCGTTTCCGAAGCCATCCGCATCCATGCCAATCGCAAGGGCTTCACGCTGCGGGCCACGACGCTGCGAGCCACGAACGGGACGCTGATCGCCTGCGACGCTGCCGACCGCATACCGGCCAGGGCGCTGGTCGTCAGTTACACGGGCCGGCCCCGCGTCGCTGATCGCATGACCAGCGGGGAGCCTTACCGCTGTCCCGATTAAGTCAAATGGCAGGGCCAGGAACCGACCGCTCGTCGGCCGGTCGCGGCCATTCGTCGGGAAGTCTGCAGGCCCGCTGCCCGACCCCGTATATTGTCGGCCATGAACCAGCAAACCCAGCACGGCTTCACGCTGTACGAACTCCTGATCACGGTGCTGATCATCGGGATCATCCTGGCCTTCGGCGTACCGAACATGTCGGCGTTCACGCAGAACAGCCGGATGACCAGTACCGCGAACGACCTGCATGCCGCGTTTCACCTGGCGCGCAGCGAATCGTCCCGCGCGAAGACCAATATCACGATCTGCGCGAGCGCCAACTCGATGGACGCGGCCGCGAACTGCGGCGGAACCTGGGACCAGGGTTTCATCGTGTTCGTGGATACGAACGGCGATCTCGCCCGCAACGGCGGCGACGAGACCGTGCTGCGAGCACACCCCGCCATCGCCGAGGGCGTGACCTTGCGCGTGGCGAACGATGCCCGCTACTTCAGCTACGCCTCGACGGGACTCGGCCGGACCAATGTCAATGGCGCGCCCGCCCTGTCGCAGGTCGTCATGTGCGACGAGCGCGGCAACGTGACCGCCGCCGGCGGCAATTCGGCGGCACGGCTGTTCGTGGCCACGCCACTCGGCCGCGCAACCATCATTCGGGACCAGGGCCTGATCGGCGACGCCCTGACCAGCATGGGCATGACCTGCCCCTGAGGCGCCCCGCGACGCATTCGGCAAGGACGAACCAGCATGAATTTTTACGATAGAACATCGCAGCACCCCCGGACCCGGCAGGGCTTCTCGCTGGTCGAGGTGCTCATTGCCCTGATCATCATGTCGGTCGGCATGCTCGGCATCGCCGGCCTGTACGTGCAGAGCATGCAGGCGGGACGGACTTCGACCTTCACTCATCATGCGGTGACGCTTGCCGGCGACGTCGCGGATCGCATCCGCGCCAACCCGACGGCGGGCCTTGCCTATGCCGCGCCCGCGGGCGCCAACAACAACTGCGTCGCTGCGGGCACCAATTGCGACGTCGGCCAGATGGCGGCGAACGACATCGACGTCTGGCAGACACAGGCCGCCGACGCGCTGCCGAACGGCCAGGTGACGATCGCCTACGACGGCGCGGTCGTGCCGCCGACCTACCAGATCATGGTGAGCTGGGACGAACCGGGCGAGGTTCGCAACTACACGATCACGATCCCGGTACTTGGATTCTAGGAGGCGGCATGACGCGTTGGCACTTCACATCATTCCGCAGTCAGACCGGCCTGACGCTGGTCGAACTCATGGTCGCGCTGGCCATCGGTTCGTTCCTGATCATCGGCGCCGTGCAGATCTACAACCAGAGCCGCCAGGCATTCATCGTCAACGAATCCGTCGCGCGCGTACAGGAAACGGTGCAGTTCGCGATGGACACGATCGAGGCCGACCTGCGCATGGCAAGCAACTGGGGCCGCAACAGCCGCGGACTCGCGGTCGAGGGGCGCTCCGTCACTGCCAATCCGAATCCACTTGGGCTCCCGGCGCCGGTCGAATGCGGCGCGGACTGGGCGCTGAACCTGGCGCTGCCGGTCGACGGGGACAACAACGCTTACGGGCTGCTCTGCGCCGCAACCGGCGGCGCGCAGGCAAATTCGGATGTTGTCACCATACGGCGCGCATCAGTCAACCCTGTGCCGGTCGATGCAAGCCGACTGCAACTGCAGACCACGCGCATCCAGGGACGGCTGTTTAACGACGTCGTGGTGCCGGCGGACTTCACCCCCGTAACGATCGATCCGATCACGGGCGCGCCCTCCTCGACCACGCACAATCTCATGGTCAACAGCTATTACGTGTCGCCGACGTCCGAGCTGATACCGGGTGTGCCGACGCTGCGCCGCCATGTGCTGACCACCCGCAATGGCGCGCCTTTTATCGAAGACCAGGAAGTCGCGCCGGGCGTCGAGAACATCCAGCTGCAGCTCGGCATCGATGTCGACAGGGACAATACGGTCGACCGCTACGTCAACCCCGGGGACCCGATCTATGATCCCTTCGCCCTCGGCTACGTGCCGGGCGCCCGCGTGCTGACAGTGAGGGTGTGGCTGGTCGTGCGCGGCGTCACGCCCGAGTTCGGTATCCAGGACACGCGTAACTACCAGCCCGGCGACGTCGCCCTGGGCACCCCGAACGACGGGTTTCGACGCATGCAGGTATCGAAGACCATCCTGCTGCGCAACCAGAGAATCTAGGACGGAAAACGCATCATGAAACGGACTATCCACACTCCCGGAACACGCGCCGCCCAGCAAGGCGCTGCGCTGGTCATCGGGCTGTTGCTCCTCGTCGTCATCACGGTACTCGCCGTCTCCGGCATGAATACCGCGACCACCGAGCTCGCCATGGCGCGCAACGACCAGGTGTACGAAAACGCTTTTCAGGCCGCCGAGACCGGACTCGAGACCGCGTTGTCTCAGGGCCGGTTCAACACGGCAGGGAACGTGAACCTGCCGCAGATCCTCGGCGGCAACGAGGCCATTTCGACAACCATCCAGTACGAGGACTCGACGCTGGTGCCGGACCTCGCCTTCAGCCTCGGCGTCGGCAGCGGTATCTCCGCCTACCACTTTCTCGCGACGTCGCAGGCCGAGTTTCGCCGCACGCCGGGTACGCCGACGGATCGCGATTCGGCGGCAGTTCACACACAAGCTTTCTATATCGTCGGCCCGGAAGGGTCGACGCTTTGAGCGGTAGCAAGGAACGGAGTAGCGACATGACACGGAAACTATTAATTACCGCGACACTGCTGGCCCTGGCTTTGCCGGTGGCAGCCGATTTCAGGACCGTTCAGCTGGCCCACGAAGTGGCCCTGAGCGAAATCCGATTGCCGCAGTCGGAGTCCGGAACGCTTGCGTTCAGGACCTGCGACAGCTGCGATTTTCGCACCGAGCGCGTGACACCGGAAACGCGCTACCTGCTGAACGGCAAAGCCATTCCGCTCGACAAATTCCGGATCGCACTGAGCCGGGTACAAGACCGCGAATCGATGGCGGTGACGGTCCTGCACCACCTGGAAAAGGACCGCATCACCCAAGTCTCGGTGTATCTGTGAGGGAAGCACAATGAACAAGCTAATGCGAAACACGACATGGACGACGTTCGGCATGATGCTCGCGCTCCTCACGGGCGCGCCGGCGATTGCGGATGACACCGAGCTGCTGCTCGTGGATCCGAACAACCAGACGCCGAAACCGAATATCCTGATGATCATCGACTCCTCGGGCTCCATGACGACCCAGGAACAGACGCAGCTGCCTTACAACGCGGCCGAAATTTACGCGGGAACCTGTAATCCGAACATGCTGTACTGGACGGAAGTGAATGCGGTGCCGAGCTGCGATGCGGCGAACACGCGCATGATCGCCAAGGATTCCTTCCTCTGCGCATCGGCCCAGAAACAGTTGACCGGTATCGGCGTCTTTTCGGACACGATGATTCAGTACCGCGCCGGCAGTTCGGGCTTTTACAGCATCTTCCTCGGGCTCGACGAACCGCGCTGGCAGAAGATCCAGAACGGCAACACGACGGCCCCCGTGGAGTGCAAGAAGGACCGCGGCGAACACTCCGGCAGCCCTTCCTCCGACCCGAGCTTCGGCGACGGCGGCCTGTATGCGCAGAAAGGCGGTGGCGTGGCGCCTTACACCACGTCCCGCAAGGATGAAATCAGCTGGCGCAGCTGGCCGACCAACCAGGCGGTCACGGTCTACGACGGCAATTACCTGAACTACCGGTTGATACCCGTGACGGTCCTGCAGTCACGTATCGGCATCGTGCAGACGACCGCGAAGATCATCCTCAGTTCGATCGAAAACGTGAACGTCGGCATCATGCGTTTCAACCGCGAGAACGGCGGCCCGGTCATTCACGAGATCGTCGATCTCGACGCCAACCGCGATTCCATCATGACGGCCGTTAACAGCATCGTGGCCGATGGCTTCACGCCGATCTCCGAAACCATGTTCGAAGCGGCGCTCTACTGGCGCGGCATGCCAGCCTACTACGGCGAACGCATCAACCAGCATGCGACCGCGCCGGGTGCGCTGGTGTCGGTTGCTCCGGAGGTCTACAAGGCGCCGGCCAGCGATTCCTGCGCCAAGAATTACATCGTCCTGTTGACGGACGGCGCGCCGACGCGCGACGTCGAGACGCCAGCGCTGGTGGATACGCTGCCGCAGTGGTTCGCCACGCAAGGTTATTCCGGTTGCGCGGGTCCCGCAGGTGACGGCGCCTGCACCGACGACATCGCATCCTACCTGTTCAACAACGACATCACGCCCGACGTGCCGGGCGAACAGCTCGTGACGACGCACACGATCGGCTTCGCGATCGACCTGCCGCTGCTCGAGCAGACGGCGGCGGTCTCAGGCGGCGACTACTTCCTCGCCGATGACATCGAAAGTCTGACGCTGGCGCTGATGTCGATCTTCACGGAGATCAACGAGGAGTCGCTGTCTTTCGCGGCACCGGCGGTCGCGGTCAACTCCTTCAACCGTACGCAGAATTTCAACGACCTCTACCTCACGGCGTTCCAGGCGAGCGAGTCCACGCACTGGCCGGGCAACCTCAAGAAATACCGTATCGCCGGCGGTGAAATCGTCGATGCCAACAGTGTCTCCGCGGTCAACCCCGACACGGGCTTTTTCAGGGACACCGCCCAGAGTTACTGGTCTGTAAGCCCGGATGGCAACAATGTCAGCGCGGGCGGCGCGGCGCACCGTCTGCCGGACCCGGCGACGCGTAATCTGTACACGAACCTCACGGCCAATACCGACCTTACGGCCGCGTCTAATCACGTGTCCGTCGCCAACGTCAATTCGTTCGCGTTCGAGGATCTGGGTCTGACAGGGTCGCCCGATGAACCGACGAAAGAAACGATCATCGACTGGGCGCGCGGCGAAGATGTTACGGACGAGGATTCGAATCCTGCAACCACCGTGCGCAACGTCATGGGCGACCCGCTGCACTCGCAGCCGGCCGCGGTCGTTTACGGCGGCACCGAGGCGAATCCCGAAGTGGTCGTGTTCACCGCGACCAACGACGGCTACGTCCACGCCATCGACGGCACGACCGGCCGCGAATTGTGGGCATTCATTCCGCGCGAGCATCTGCCCAAGCTCACCAAGCTGTTCTTCAACCCGGGTTCGGCGTACAAGAACTACGGCGTCGACGGTGACATCGTGCCGGTCGTCGCCGATCGCGACCGCGACGGCGTCATCGAACCGGCTGACGGCGATTTCGTCTACATCCTGTTCGGCATGCGGCGCGGCGGCGACAGCTACTACGCGCTGGATGTCACGAACAAGAACTCGCCGGTCCTGAAGTGGCGCCTGAGTTCACCCGAGATGGGACAGAGCTGGTCGGCGCCGACGGTCGCCCGCATCGACATGAATCACAATGGCCTGAACAATGACAAGGCCGTTGCAATCATCGGTGGCGGCTACGACACGGTGCACGATTCGATTTCACACCCGAGCACGCCGGATGGCGAGGGCGCCGGCATCTACTTCATCGATCTCGAGTCCGGTGAAGTGCTGTGGCGCGCGGGCGCCGATGGCGCTGCGGACCTGACACTCACGTCGATGGTACGTGCGATCCCCAACCAGGTGCGTGCCGTGGACTTCAACGGTGACAGTTTCGCGGACCGTCTGTATGCCTCCGATCTCGGCGGCCAGGTGTGGCGCTTCGATATCTTCAACGGCAACTCGCCGTCCGGCATCGGCCCGGACGCGCTCGTGACCGGCGGCGTGATCGCGCAACTCGGTGCCGAAGGCGTAAGCTCCGCGCAGGACCGGGACACGCGGCGCTTTTACAATGCACCGGATATCTCGATCTTCAACGACAATATCCAGAACCGTCGTTTCCTCGCGATCAACATCGGGACAGGCTACCGGGCGCACCCGCTCGACATCACCAACGACGATCGTTTCTACTCCCTGCGAGACGAGTACGTGTTCAACAAGCTGACCCAGGCCCAGTATGATTCTTACGACATCATCAAGGACGGCGACCTGGTCGAAGTCAGCGGCACCGTCGGCACGGTGGTCACCGCCAATGACCGCGGCTGGAAGTTCACGCTACCGGACGATCAGATGGTGCTCGCCAACTCGACGACCTTCAACAACGAGGTCTTCTTCGTCGCGTTCTCGCCGGATGCCGCGGCTGCTTCGAGTTGTGCCGCGGGCCGGGGCAGAAACTTCCTGTATCGTGTCAGCGTCGTGAACGGCGACCCGATCGCAAATCTCGACAATGTGGTCTCGGGTACCGAGGACCAGCTGCGCGTTCAGGACCTGGCGCAGGGCGGTATCGCTCCGTCGCCACGCTTCCTGTTCCCGAGCCCCGATGACGCAGATTGCACCGGCGCGGATTGTGCCCCGCCGCCGCTCGGCTGTATCGGCGTGGAGTGCTTCGATCCGGGCTATGCCAACAACCCGGTACGAACGCTCTGGACTCAGGACGGCATCGAGTAAATGTGGCATGGTTCCGGGCGCTCAGCGCCCGGAATCGCCATAATCTCGGCCTGAATTCCACCACAGGGAGCTTCCTCACATGCAGATGAGACAGCACATGCGCGGCGTGACGCTCCTCGAGCTGATGATCGTCGTCGTCATCGTGGGCATACTCGCGGCCGTTGCCTATCCGAACTACCGGGAGTTCACCGCCCGCGCCAAACGCAACGAGGCGCGCGCGGCGCTGCTGCAGATCGCCACCAACCAGGAACGCTTCTACCTGCAGAATGGCACGTTCACCACGAACATGAACCAGCTCGGTTTTTCGGCTGACCCGTTTGTCACCGACTCCGGCACTTACTCGGTGCAGGTGAACGCGGCCGATGCCAGTAATTTCACGGCGACAGCCACGTATCTGCAGGCAGACGCCGAGGCCGCCAAATGCCAGACGTTTCAGATTGATGGCCGCGGCATGAAGAGCTCCGCGCCCGACGCGGACTGCTGGACCCGTACCCGCTAACCGGGCCCTCACTGACGCTACGAACGCTCCTCGCCTTCCGGGCCGGGAGCGTTTTCTTTTGCGCGTTCCTCGCGGCCGGAGAAAAATATCGCATCGACGATCAGAAACGCCGCGCCGACCGTGATGCCGGCATCCGCGACGTTGAACGAGGGAAAAGCCCAGTTACCGAACCAGACCTGGATGAAATCAGTGACGTAGCCAAAGCGGATCCTGTCGATCAGGTTGCCGACCGCGCCACCCAGGACGAGTGCCAGCCCGGCAGCAAGCACCCACGGCCCCGACCGGCGAATGCGCCACAACCACACCGCGATCAGCACGCTCACGGCACTCGCCAGCGCGACGAAAAACCAGCGTTGCCAGCCACCCTGGTCCGCAAGAAAACTGAATGCCGCACCCGTGTTGCGCTGGTGCGTGAGGTTGATGAAGTCGTTCAACGGCACTTTTTCATAGAGCGACACCCATTCGACAATCGCCCACTTCGTCAGCTGGTCCACCACGACGATGACGAGCGCAACCGTGATCCACATGACGAATCGCGATGCGTTTGTAGTGTTGTCCTGTAGTGTCATCGAATTGCCTCGTATTCAGCTTTCGCGGAGCGCCGCCCTGGCATTGTCTGCATCGATCCGCATCTGTGCAACCAGTTCCGCTACGGAGGAGAATCTATGCTCGTCGCGCAGGTGCGCAATGAAATCGACATGAATGTAGGCGCCATAGATATCGCGGTCGAAATCGAACAGGTGCACCTCCAGCAAGGGCTTGGTGAGATCGAACGTGGGCCGCGTACCGACGCTCGCCACGCCGTCCAGTGGCCCTTCCGGCAGGCCATGTACCCGCACCGCGTAGATACCCATCACCGCGCTCTGCCGGCGCCTCAGATCGACATTGGCGGTCGCATATCCGAGTTCCCGCCCGACCCGACGGCCCCGGACGATCTTGCCCGACATTCTGTAAGGGCGGCCGAGCAATGCGGTCGCTTTGGCGACATCACCCTCCCTGAGCGCGTCGCGAATCGCCGTGCTGCTCACTCGAATGCCGTCAACGATGACGCTCGGCACCTGCTCCACCCCGTACTCCAGGACCCGCCCGGCCCGCAACAGCTGTTCGACCGACCCCTCCCGCCGGCGCGCAAAGCGAAAGTCGTCGCCGATGACAATGTGCCGCGAGTTTAAGCCATGCACCAGGATGCGCCGGATGAAATCGTCGGCCGAGATGCCGCGCATCGCCGCGCTGAATCTCGGGCAGTAAAAAATATCGATGCCGGCCGCCTGCAGCGCTTCGAATTTCTCGCGGAAACGCATCAATCTTGCGGGTGGCGCTGCGGCGGAAAAAAATTCCTTGGGCGTGGGTTCGAAACTCATCAGGACAGCGGGTACATCGTCCGCGCGCGCCCTGTCGATGACGCGTTGCAGCAACTGCCGGTGACCGAGATGCAAACCGTCATAGGCGCCGATCGTGACAATGCTGCCGGCTTTCAGCGCCGCGTGCGGCAGGTCCTCGAGGTGACGAACGAGGCGCATCTCAGCGGCGACTCATGCGGAACTGGTCGAGTCGCAAGCCAAGCAGCAGCAGGGATACGAAATAGGCGCCAACACCGCTCACCACGCAGGCGCCGAGCCAGAACGCGCGCTCGTCAATCGCCGCGGCGATCCACCATTCGACCGGCCGATTCACCATGATGATGACCAAGCTCATCAGCGCATTGGCTGCCGCCACCCGCAGGAGCAGCACGCCCCATCCGGACGAGTGCCGCACGATGCCGTCGCGTCGCAGTCCGCGATAGAGCAGTAACGCGTTGAGCATGGCGGCCACCGAAATAGCCAGCGCGAGTCCGGCGTGGCTGCCGTCGTAGCCGATCGCCGTCAGGTACCAGGCCAGCAGCAGGCTGAGTCCGAAGTTCACGGCCAGCGCTATGAGCCCGATGCGCACGGGCGTACGGGTGTCCTCGCGCGAAAAGTATGCCGGCGCGAGGATCTTGACGAACGAGAAACCGACAAGCCCGACCGAGAAGGCCTGCAGCGCGAGCGCCGTCATCCGCACGTCGTGTGCCGTGAATTCGCCGCCGTAGAAAATCGTTGCCACGAGCGGGTCGGCCAGCAGGATGAGGCCCAGGGCAGCAGGCACGGCGATCAGGATTACGAGGCGCATCGACCAGTCGAGCGTCGCGGAAAACTGCTCGTGCTCGCCGTTGGCAAACTGTCGCGACAGGTATGGCAACGTGACCGTTGCCAGCGCAATGCTGAACAGGCCGAGCGGAAATTCCATGAGCCGGTCGGAATAGTACAGCAGGCTGATCTTGCCGACGCCCAGCAGCGACGCGATGATGCCGCCGATCAGCACGTTGATCTGCGCGACCGAGGAACCGAAGATCGCGGGCAACATGAGCTTGATCGCGCGCTGCACGCCTTCATGATGGATCGCCCAGCGTGGACGCGGCAACGCGTGAATCCTGGCGAGAAAGGGCAGCTGGAAGAGCAATTGCAGAAGGCCCGCGATGAACACCGCGTAAGCCAGCGCCATGCCCGGCTCCTCGAGCATGGGCGCGAGCCAGATCGCCCCGGCGATCAGGACGATGTTCAGGATCACGGGCGTCACGGCCGGCACACCGAAGCGACCGTAGGTATTGAGCACACCCCCGGCGAATGCCGTCAGGGAAACGAAGAACAGGTACGGGAAGGTGAACCGCAGCATCAGCGTCGACAGCTCGAAGCGGCCGTCGTCGCCGATGAACCCGGGCGCGACGATCGCCACCAGGAGCGGCGCGGCAACGACGCCGGCCAGCGTGAACAGGAACAGGATGATGCCGAAGGTCCCTGCGACGGCGTCAAGGAATTCACGGGCCTCTTCATGGCCGTGCTTCTCCCGGTAACGCGCCATCACCGGCACGAATCCGGCCGAAAACGCGCCTTCGGCAAAGAAGCGCCGCAGCATGTTCGGGATGCGGTTGGCGACAAAAAAGGCGTCCATGACCGGCGATACACCGAAGAATCGCGCGAATACGACGTCTCGAATCAGTCCCGTGATGCGGGACAGCAGCGTCATGCCGCTGACCACGGAGGTCTTGATGGCCAGTTTCAGGCCGGAAATGCGTTTGCTGCCAGTCATTTGAGCGCCGAGTTTAGCCTAAAAAACACCCGCTCCCGGTGGTTGACAATCCCCGGTCGCGCACCAATAATACGCGGCTCTTTGAGACCCCGACCCGGAAAAAATCAGTGGCAAACATCAAATCAGCAGCCAAACGCGCCCGCCAGGCGGAGAAGATCCGCAAGCACACCATGGGTCTGCGCTCCATGATGCGCACCTCGATCAAAAATGTCGTCAAGGCCTGTGACGCCGGCGACAAGGACGCAGCCGCTGCCGCCTACAAGGAAGCCGTACCCGTCATCGACAGCATGATCAACAAGGGCATCGTCACCAAGAACAAGGCTGCGCGTCACAAGAGCCGCCTGAATGCCCGTATCAAAGCCCTCTCAGCCTGACCCTTCGGCTCCTGCCTCCAGCTTCATTTCTTCCAGCGCCCGCATGACGGCCTGGCCGAGTGCCTCGGTACCGGCCCCGGTGGCTGCGCTGACCTCGAAGACCGGTCCGCTCCAGCCCAGCTGATCGACGAGCGCCGAGCTTGCCGCCGCCCGATCGTCGTCGGCCAGCAGGTCAACCTTGTTGATCACCAGCCAGCGCGGCTTCCCGGCGAGCTCCGCCGAGAAATTCTCGAGTTCGCGCGTGATCGCTTCGGCGTCCGCCGCCGGGCTGGCGGCCGGGTCCAGCGGCGCAATATCGACCACGTGCAGCAACAGCCGTGTCCTCTGCAGGTGCTTCAGGAACTGGATGCCGAGACCCGCGCCCTCCGATGCGCCCTCGATCAGGCCCGGAATATCGGCCATGACGAAGCTCTGCAGCGCGCCGACGCGCACCACGCCCAGGTTCGGATGCAGCGTCGTGAACGGATAGTCGGCGATCCGTGGTTTCGCCTCGGACATCGCCGATATCAGGGTCGACTTGCCCGCATTCGGCATGCCGAGGAGCCCGACGTCGGCCAGCACCTTCAGTTCGAGCCGCAGGTGCCTGCCCTCACCGGGCGTTCCGGGCGTCGTCTTGCGCGGCGCACGGTTCACGCTGCTCTTGAAGCGCGTATTACCCAGCCCACCGCGGCCACCGTCCGCGACTTTCTGCCGCTGTCCGGGCTCGGTCAGGTCACAGATGAATTCGCCGGTATCGACGTCATGTACGACGGTCCCGCGCGGCACCTGCACCTCGAGATCCTCCCCGGAG
The DNA here is from genome assembly GCA_036525955.1 of Woeseiaceae bacterium. Classification (GTDB taxonomy): domain Bacteria; phylum Pseudomonadota; class Gammaproteobacteria; order Steroidobacterales; family Woeseiaceae; genus UBA1847. Next base: position 20,627 of record DATCZJ010000112.1, read on the forward strand.
CGCCCCGTCTTGTTGCGCCCGGCGCCCGGTTGCCCGCTCGCGGCCCGGAATTTTCGCGCGACGCGAAAATCGGCCAGCGTATTGAGGCCCTCGTCGGCCACCAGCCAGACGCTGCCGCCGTCGCCGCCGTCGCCACCGTCGGGGCCGCCCCGCTCGACGTATTTCTCCCGCCGGAAACTCAGGCAGCCGTTGCCGCCGTTGCCGGCCTGGACGCGAATTGTTGCTTCGTCGACGAATTTCATAGCTAGAATCACATACGAAAAACCCCGCAAGTGCGGGGTTTTTCTACAATATTACGGGAGACACGCGCGATGGCGGGCCATTGCGCGGTGGGCCGCGCTCCCACTACGCCTCGACGACGCTCACGAACTGGCGATTCTTCGGGCCCTTCTTTTCGAACTTCACCTGGCCGTTCTTCTTCGCGAACAGCGTGTGGTCCCGACCGAGTCCAACGTTGGTTCCCGGATGGAAACGGGTGCCGCGCTGACGCACGATGATGTTGCCCGCAACGACTTCCTGGCCACCGAAAATCTTGACGCCAAGTCGTTTACTTTCTGAATCGCGGCCGTTCTTACTGCTGCCGCCTGCCTTTTTATGTGCCACTGTACTGTACCTGTCTCAATTCGACCCGATGTCGCCGGGCCCGGTTAATCCTGTGCCGTATCGAACGGCAGGTCAATCGTCCTTCTTGGCGGCGGCCTTCTTGGCGACCTTCTTCTTGGTCGCCGTCTTCTTGCTTGCCGCTTTCTTGGCCGCCGGCTTCTTGGCGGCCTTCTTCTTGGCCACCTTCTTCTCAGCCGGCGCTTCCCTGGCCACCTCGGCCTTAGCTGCCGCCTTGCCGCCGTCACCGGAAATAGAGGTGATCTCTACCTCCGTGAAGAACTGGCGGTGTGTTCCCTGGCGCAGGTAATTCTGGCGCCGGCGGAATTTCACGACCGGGACCTTCTTGCTCTTGCCCTGGCGCACGACCTTGCCGCTGACCGTGGTCCCCGACAACAGGGGATTGCCAACTTTGATGTCGCTGCCTTCGCCGACAAGAAGGACTTCGTCGAAACTTACCGTTGCGCCCTCGTCGGCCTCGATTTTTTCGAGCCGGAGTACGTCACCTTTTGCCGCGCGGTACTGCTTGCCGCCGGTGCGAAAAACCGCATACATCGTGTTTGCTCCGTTGTGCAAGTCGCAAATTTTGCAACTTACTGAGAAATAAGAAAGTTCTGTGTCGCTATCGAATCGCCGTGCAGGCGAATAACTGGCAGGCGCCACAAAAGAGCCGGAATTCTATAGATTCCCTCGCCCCGGGTCAACGGCGGGACCTCGAGAAATCCTTTCTGGTTTCAATAGCTTGCATATTGTGAAATGTCACGGCCTGTTTGCCGCCCAATGTCGCCAAAGCCGGGGCTTTCAGGCATTATCACGATCCTATGCAAGTTGCCGAAAAAACAACGGTTTCCCTGGGCATCGACGGCGTCATGGCGCTCGCCGCCGCCGACATGCGGGCGGTGGACAACCTGATTTCCAGGAGTCTCGAGACCGACGTTGCGCTCGTTTCGCAGGTTTCGCAATACATTGTCATGTCCGGCGGCAAGCGTCTGCGCCCCCTGCTCGTCCTGCTGGCGGCGCGCGCGCTCGGCTACGAGGGTGACCAGCACATCCGTGCGGCCGCGATCATCGAGTTCATCCATACGGCCACACTGCTGCACGACGACGTCGTCGACGCATCCGAACGGCGCCGCGGCAAGGATTCCGCCAATACCGTGTTCGGCAACCAGGCGAGCGTGCTGGTTGGCGATTTCCTGTATTCCCGATCCTTCCAGATGATGGTCGACATCGGCGACATGCGGATCATGCAGATTCTTGCCGACGCGACCAACACGATCGCTGCGGGCGAAGTCTTGCAGCTCATGAACGTGCACGACCCGGACGCGAGCGAGGCCGACTATCGACAGGTTATCTATCGGAAAACGGCGCGATTGTTCGAAGCCGGCGCGCAGATCGCGGGCGTCCTCGCGGGCTGTGGAGACGCCTGCGAGGCGTCGATGGTGACGTTCGGCCAGTCGCTCGGCACGGCATTTCAGCTGGTGGACGACGCACTCGATTACGGCGCGACCGCCGCGGAACTGGGCAAGAATCTCGGCGACGATCTCGCCGAAGGCAAAGTGACCCTGCCATTGATCCATGCGATGCGCGCCGGCACCGATGCCCAGCGGGAGCTCATTCGCAAGGCCGTCCTCGAGGGCGGACTCGAACACATGAGCGAAATACAGCGCATCATCAGGGACACCGGCGCGCTGGAATATACGACCGAACAGGCCCGCATGGCGGCCGACAAGGCTGTGCAGGCACTGGCTGACATCCCGGAGTCGGAATACAAGGATGCGCTCGTCGCCATCGCGGGATTCGCCGTACAGCGACGCGCCTGAGATGGACCAGTTCAATACGCCCTGGCGGGTCACGGCCGCCGCAATTTACACGACACCGACGGACTCACGGGTCTACGGCACGCTGGACATCGACGTCACGGAAGCCAAGGCGTTTCTCGATCGCAGGCGCGCTGAGGGCGTGAAGCTGACGATGGTGCACATGGCAACCGCGGTGCTTGCGCGCGCGATCGCGTTCGACGTCCCGGAAATGAATTGCTTCATTCGCCGGGGCGCGGTCGTCGGCCGGGACAGGCTCGACGTCATGGTGCCGGTCTCGGTGGGCGGCGACTCGGGCGTCACCGCGGCCATCATCCGCGATGCCCACGCGCGTCGCGTGACGGACATTGCGGACGATATTCGCAGCAAAGCGTCAGCAGGCCGCGCGGGCGAGGAGATCAAGGCGGCGAAAAACAAGTACGTGCTGAACCGCATTCCCTGGCCGCTGCGCCGGCCTGCGTTCCGGCTGATCAAGTGGATCACGGTCGATATGGGCATCGAGATCAGGGCCCTCGGACTCTCCGCACACAGTTTCGGCTCGTTCGTCGTTTCGGACATCGGCAGCTTCGGTCTCAACACCGGCATGACCGCGCTGATGCCGGCGGCCAAGGTGCCCTGCGTGATCGTGCTCGGCAAGATCGAGGAGAAGCCCGTGGTCAGAAACGGCGAGATCGTCGTGCGCACGGTGCTGCCTCTGACGGGCACGTTCGATCACCGGATCGTGGACGGCATGCAGATCGGCAAACTGGCACGGGCGATCAAGCGCAACTTCCGCAAGCCCGAGTGGCTCGACGAGGTTCCGGATACGGAACTCGAAACCTGCCTGTTCCCGCCCCGCAATTGACAGGGGCCGCTGACTGTTCGGGTGAGCTTCCTTTTTTGTGTGCTGACAGGTCGGTTTGTGATGAACGTCGCCTGCGTCGTTTGTCGGCGGCTTGCTGCCGCCTCGGCATGAACCTTCCTGGAAGGTTCCAGAACCCTCCCCCCAACAAAAAACGGCGGCCCCCTTCGGGTGAGGGCCGCCGCTTTTTTGTTAGTGGTCGGGGCGAGAGGATTTGAACCTCCGACCCCTTCGTCCCGAACGAAGTGCGCTACCAGACTGCGCCACGCCCCGACCGCGGGACGCGCATCTTACAGCATGTGACATGGCGCTTCAATCGCGCTGAATCGTCAGCGAAAATCGCCCAATTTCAACGAATTCGACACAATGTCATCGACCTTCCGCGGGCGCTGCGCACGCCATCGATGTCGTCCGTGCCGGGCGCGTGGATCCCGGCATCGCGCGGCCGGGCCGCACGCACGAAAAGCGCGTTGACGGTAAGCCAAAGTGACATGCCACGGAGTCGCCGCACGCGATACTATGGGCGCCTCACAAAAACTGACCTGACAAGAGACCGGAGATCCATGAACAGATTATCGATACTGATGGCTTGCCTCGCTGCCGGCAGCGCGTCGGCTGACCTGGTCGACGACGTACGTTGCCGGGAGATCGCGTTTGCGCACTCGGTCGAAAACCATGACATGGCCGCATTCAGGACATTCATCGACCCCGACGCACGTTTCGTCAGCAATACCGTCACGCGGGGCGTCGATGAAATTGCGACGGCCTGGCAGGTGTTCTTCGCCGACGACGGTCCCTCGATCCGGTGGCGCCCGCAGTTCGTCGAGGTCCTCGAGGACGGCCGGCTCGCGCTGACACGTGGTCCATACCGTTACACGGGAACGGATGCCGACGGCAATGCCGTCGAGCAGTGGGGTACTTTCAATTCGATCTGGCGGCTTGGCGATGACAACGCCTGGCACATCGTTTTTGACGCCGGCGGTCCCGCGGCCAGCGCGCCCGGCGACGAAGTCCGGGCGCTGCTGGATGCCGAGGAAGACGGCTGCTGACCGTCAGGCTGCGGGATTGACGTTCGCGTTGAGCCTGAACAGGTTTGTCGGATCGTATTTGCGCTTGACCTCGAGCAGACGCGGAAAATTGGACTGGTAATTGCCGTGTCGCGTCTGGCGCGACTCGTCCGCCGTGTCGACGGTGTAGTAACCATCCGTGAACGGATGCAGTGAATCCCAGTAGGACTTGATGTAGTCGACATGCGGCTGTGCCGGATCCTCGTTCGGCCAGCCGACGATCGCAAACAGGTTCGCGATCGACTTGCGATGCACGAACGCCGTGGCATCCGCGGCGACGCGGCCGATCGCCCCGCCCGACTGTTGCAGGTAGACCATCACCGAACGCCGATCACGCGGCTCGAAACCATCGAGCATCGCCGCTATGAGCGCATCGGGAAACGCGTTGATGAAGCCGCCTTTCATGTATTCCGCATGGTTGCGCGGGTCCGTATTGTCCCAGCTGCGTTGCGCCTCGACATAGTCCTTGGCGGCGACCGTGTTCACTGCGGGCGTGCCGATTGCCATGAACGGCGCCAGCACGCGCTCCGCATCCCGTTCCGCGCCAGACCAGCAGAACTCGAATCCCGCCAACCCGGCTTCGCCTTCCATGGGCGACATCAGCATCAGGTCGCAGTACAGCGCATCGGGCGCCGACACGCCGTGATCGCGATACACGCTGACCACTTCCTTCACGAGCTCGAACGGAAACAGCAGCGTGCCGGCGACGACAGTCCTTTGCATCGGGTGCAGCTGGAACTCGAAATTGGTGACGATACCGAAATTGCCGCCGCCCCCGCGCACGCCCCAGAACAGATCGGCATTTTCATTCGCACTCGCATGCAACAGGCGCCCGTCCGCAGTCACGATGTCGAGGCCCCTGATGTTGTCGAGCGCAAGCCCGAAGCGTCGCCCAAGGCGACCGAATCCGCCTGCGGTGGCCAGTCCGCCGACACCGGTGTGCGACACCGTTCCCGCCGTCGTCACGAGGCCCAGCGCCATCGACTCGCGATCCAGTTCGCCAAGCAGGCTTCCGCCAGCGACATGCGCCGTGCGTGTCGCCGCATCGACGCGGGCATGCCGGAACGTCGAGAGGTCGATCTGCATGCCGCCGTCACAGGTCGATTTGCCGGCGTAACTGTGCCCGCCGCATTTCACGGCGAGCAGCAGGTTCCGCTCGCGCGCAAATTCGACGGCCCGGCGAATATCGGTCGCGCCGATCGGTTGCACGACCAGTGACGGATGCCTGTCGATGCTCGGATTCAGCACGCGCCGCGCCACGTCGTAACCCGGGTTGCCGGGCAGCAGCAGGTTGCCGCGCAGGCTGTCAGCAAGTTCCTGAACCGCGGCTTTCTCAAGCTCGATGGCCTTTCGATCACCGGTCATCGCGGCGACATTGCCGCCGACCTGTGTCAGGGCCTGAAACTGTGCAGCCACCGCCGGCGCAGATGCGGCTGCAACACCGGCCGCAACCATGGAACGCAGAAACAGTCTTCTGTTCATGACACCCCCCGTGTCCTTGTCCTGGTGTCCGTGCATGATACGTCAGGAGAATCGATTGCCCAAACCGGCCGGCACGGAATGGCTGCTCCGTCGCTTCACGGTAATGGTTTAGACTTCACCGACATGAACAGCATCGACAGCAAATTACCGGGCGTCGGCACCACGATCTTCACTGTCATGAGCCAGCTCGCGACGGAAACCGGCGCGCTCAACCTGTCACAGGGTTTTCCGAGTTTCGATCCGCCAGCGGGCCTCATCGAGCGGGTCGAGTGGCACCTTCGTCATGGTGCCAACCAGTATGCGCCGATGCCGGGCGTCGCATCGCTGCGCCAGGCGATCGCCACGAAAATCGAACGAGCCTGCCGTTGCAAACTCGAACCGGATTCGGAGCTCACGATCTCCACCGGCGCGACCGAGGGACTGTTCAGCGCGATTACGGCGGCAGTGCGTCCCGGCGACGAAGTGATCGTCTTCGACCCTGCCTACGATTCCTACGAGCCGGCCGTCACGCTGGCCGGCGGGATCACCCGGCATGTACCACTGCGCATTGACGCCAACGGACACGATTTCCATCCCGACTGGGAAAAGGTCGCCGCAGCGCTCAACGAACGGACGCGGCTGATCATCCTGAATTTCCCGCACAATCCGACCGGCGCGATACTCGACGACGACGACCTGCATGAACTGGCGTCGCTCGTAAGGCGCAGTTCCTGTTACCTGGTTTCGGACGAGGTCTACGAGCACATCGTGTTCGACGGCGAGCCGCACAGAAGCCTGCTCTCTCACGATGAACTCAGGAAACGCAGTTTCGTCATTTCCTCTTTTGGCAAGACTTTCCATGCGACGGGATGGAAACTCGGCTACTGCGCAGCGCCGCCGGCGCTGACCGCCGAATTTCGCAAGGTTCACCAGTTCACGACATTTGCCGTCAGCACGCCGATGCAACATGCCGTCGCGGATTTTCTCACGAGTGACCCCGAGTTTTACGAAGCATTGCCGGCTTTCTACCAGGCAAAGCGCGACCGCTTCTGTCAATTGCTGCAGGGCTCTCGCTTTCGCTTCATACCGGCGCGCAGCACCTTTTTCCAGCTGCTCGACTACGCCGACATCAGCAAAGATGACGACGTCACGCTCGCGCGCCGGTGGACGCAGGACATCGGCGTGGCGTCGATTCCATTGTCAGTGTTTTGCGAAACGCCGTTTACCGGCACGCGCCTGCGTTTCTGTTTTGCCAAGGACGATGCGACGCTCGAGGAGGCCGCAAGGCGCATGTGCGCCCTCTAGGCGCTGCCGATCTGGTAGGCGAGCAGCGCGCCGAAGTAGCCGATCGACGTCATGTACAGCCATGCAAAGATGGGCCAGCGCCAGGAATTGGTCTCTCGCCGGATGACAGCCAGCGTTGCGACGCACTGCAGGCAACATGCGTAGAAGATCAGCAGGCCGATGACCATCGGCAATGTAAACACCTTGCTGCCATCGGGCTTCTTTGCTGATTTCAGGCGACTCGACAAGGTGCCTTCGTCTGCATCGTCACCAACGGCATACACGGTGCCGAGTACCGCGACGACGACTTCGCGGGCGGGAAAGCCGGCGATGACTGCCGACGAGATGCGCCAGTCCCAGCCCAGCGGTGCAAACACCGGCTCCACGACGTGGCCCGCCCGCCCGAGCCAGCTTTGCTCCATCTGCATCGCGGCGGCCACATTCTGATCCACGTCGCCAGGCAGGTCATCCGCACGCGGGTAATAGGCCAGCGCCCAGATCACCACGGCAACCATGAAGATCACGGTGCCGGCGCGGCGCAGGAAAACCTTGGCGCGCCCGAGCAACTGGATGAGCACGGTCTGCAGGTTCGGCTTCCTGAACTCGGGCAGCATCAGTGCGAACGGCGGCTTCGGCCCGCGCAATGCGGTCTTGCGCATGAGCAACGCGGTGAGGATGCCGGCGACGATGCCGAACAGATACAGACCGAACAGCACGAGCCCCTGCAAATTGAGAAACCCGACGCTGGTGGCGGGCACGAAAGCCGCAATGAGCAGCGCGTAAATGGGCAGGCGCGCCGAACAGGTCATGAAAGGCGCCGCGAGTATCGTGGCGATCCGGTCGCGACGGTTCGGTATGACGCGCGTGGCCATGATGCCCGGGACCGCACAGGCGAAGCTCGAGATCATCGGGATGATCGACTGGCCCGACAGGCCGACGGAACGCATCGCGCGATCCATCAGGTACGCGGCGCGCGCCAGGTAACCGGAATCCTCGAGCAGGATAATGAACAGGAACAGGATCAGGATTTGCGGCAGGAAAATCACGACGCTGCCCACGCCGGCAACCACGCCATCTGCCAGCAGGCTCGACAGCGCGCCTTCGCCGAAGCGTTCCACGATCATCGAACCGAGCGACGAGGTTGCCGCGTCAATCAGATCCATGACCGGGGTCGCCCAGGCAAACACCGCCTGGAAGACGATAGCCATGACGACGAACAATCCGGCCGTCCCGGGGACGGGTCGATTCAGGAAGTCGGTAATCCGCGAACGCCAGCCGACGAAAGGCGGCGTCGCCCGCTGCACGTCAGCAATGACGCCTCGCACCCAGCGATAGCGGATGCGCGCGTCGCGGGCAATCGGCGGCTCATCCAGGAACAGGACTTCCCGCAGCTGACTGAGCTCCCTTCTTGCCGCCGCGCCGAGCTTGCCAACGATTGCCTTGTTGGCCGCCGTCTCGCCATCGATCAGGAGGCGCTCGACTTCTGCAAAGCGCAGCGGTTCCTGCGAATGTCGGGCGAGTTTCTCGGCCGCTTCCGCAAGGTCCGGCCAGATCACGACACGCTGCGGCGGCGGCAGCTGCGGCAAATGGGCAATTGCATCACGCAGCGCGTCCAGCCCGGCGCCGGTCGTTGCCACCACGCGATAGACGGGCGTGCCGCCCAGCGCGGCGCTGATTTTCTCGGTATCCACATGGACGCCGCTCTTCTCCGCGGCATCGCCCATTGTCAGTGCCGCGACCATCGGCAGGCCGAGTTCCACGAGTTGCTGCAGCAGGAACAGGCCCTGGTAGAGGTTCGTGGCGTCGATGACCGCGAGGATGCCGTCCGGCGCAGGTGTACCGGCCATGCGGCCGAAAATGACGTCGACCGCGATCTGCTCCTCAAGGGAATGCGCGCTGAGAGAATGCGTGCCGGGCAGATCGATGAGTTCGGTGGTCCTGTCGCCATGTTTCAGCAGACCGACGTGCCGTTCCACGGTGACGCCAGGGTAGTTGCCGATCCGCTGCTTGAGCCCGGTCAGGCGATTGAACAGGGTGCTTTTCCCGGCATTGGGATTGCCGACAACCGCAATCGTCGCGTCTGCGCGCTTCGCTACGGTTATCTCACTGGCGGGGATGCGGATTTCGGTGCTTTTAGTCACCAGCCGCTACAGGTGCAACTTGGAAGTGCCGGGCGTGCTCCTGGCGCAGGGAAATACCGCATCCGAACAGCCGAAACTCCATCGGATCACCACCGATCGCGGAGCTTGCGTGCTCGACCTCGGCGCCTTCGACCAGTCCCAACACCATCAGGCGCTGGACCTGCGGGTCGCCGGCGTCAATGGCCTGGATGATGCCCTTCTGGCCTCGCTTCAGCGTGGCGAGCGTGCTGCCGTTGGTTGCCATAATATCCTGTAAGTGCTGGATTTTTCGTAGTTTCCCTATTACGAGCGAAATGATAATGATTCGCATTACTATAAGCAATAGGGAATTGTACGGATGCGGCCGCATCCGTTCAGGCGTCATTCATTGAGGCTTCAGTAGCGTGTCCCCAGTCGGCCCCGCGCCAGGAGCCAGCATGAGGAACGCGACATGAGAACAAAGAGCCTGACCGCGCGCACCCTGTCTCGACCACGCGCCACGACCTCGACCCTCCGCCTGGGCGCTTTCGCCCTCCTGTGCGCGGGCGCCCTGCTCGTTGCAGGGGGCGACGCGCGCGCTAACACCCCTACGATACGCCTGTTTCCCACGACGGTCGTCGAGGACCTCAGGCAGACGGGCAACGTCGCACGCGACATGGAGACCGGCCTGCAGGAGGTCATCGGGCAGCTCGATCAGCAACAGGCGCTGTACGTCGAAAGCAAATGTGAAGGGGCAGAGAACGACGCGGGCTGCCAGCGCCTCGCACGCCAGATCGGCGCCACGTATCTCGAGATGCTCACGATCATGGAAGAGCGGTTGCCCGACATGGAGCACACCGTCAACAACACGCGGATCAGTCTCGAGAAAGGGCTGCGCAACGAGCTGGGCCGCAAGATGACGCCCTGGACGCTGCAGGAAACCCTGATCGGCAAGCAGGCTGACGCCGGCACAGCTGCGGCGGCACCCACACTGCGCGGCCGCTCGGGGATGCGCCTCTCGGAACGCTTCAAACAGTACTATCAACTGGTCGCCACGTCCGGCGCCAAGGGCGACCAGTCGCTTGCGGTACTGGCGTCGGATATCTACCTGGACATGGAAGAGACCAGCCTGCTGATCCAGCGCACGCGCCAGGAGATCGCGCGGGCAACGCTGATGGAACAGCTCAACCAGTCCTTCGGCATCATCACGCCGGAAATGATCGAAGTCGTCGGCGGCGTCAAATCCATCCTCTTCGGCGATGCGCAAGCGCAGGCACTGGTCGCGGGTCCGCCGCCCGCGAGCATCGAAGAAGCCTGGCGCAGCCCGCTGGAACAGTAGAACAGGAGACGCGAAGACATGAACAGGATCAGGCTCTCGACGATCGCCCTGCTGCTCGTCGCAACGGTACTCGGCGCGTGCGCGACAAATGCGCCGACCTGCGAAGGACCCCAGTCCCGAAATCTCGGGACTGCAATTTCCGAGGCACGAAACTCGCTGGCCGGCGGCTGTGCCGCGCATTTCGACCGGTATTTCGACACGTTGCTTGCCACTGCGGAAGGTGATCCGAAACCCGAGAACAAGCGCGAGTTCAGCGAGTTCCTCGTCTGGGCGAGCGACCAGGGCCTGCTCAGCACGCGCCAGGCCCAGGATTACTACAACCGCTACTTCAACGTGAAATTCATGTCGCTCAGGGGCGATTACAATAATTGCTCGCACACCTGTCCCAACAAGCAGCGTGTTCTGTCCGACATGGAGCTGGAATTGTCCGACAAGGAGCGCGGCCTGCTCAGGGTCAGTCTCGATCAGGAAGGCTACTACCGCGCCGACCGGCTGTACCAGGAGGTCGAGCTGGTCCTCGAGGCAACCTGCTCGGCCTGCGCGGCGGGTCGCTGACGCGGCGCGAGCATCATGATGCGCCGCGCAACGGTATTCCTGCGAGGCTTCGCCGCCGGCGGACTCGGCACGCTGCTGGGTGCCGGCGCGGCCCTCTATGTCCTTGGCCGCGCCGGCATCATCGAGTTTGCCGGCACCGCCGCCGCAAGTCCGGGCAACTGGCTGCAGTGGGCCTACCTGAACCTGGGCGCCTCCATCCCGGTATTTGCCGCGCTGCTGCTGGCGTACTTCGTCACGCTCGGCCGGCTTCGCCATGCGCTCGAAGCGGGCCGTTCGATCGACCAGGTCGTGCAACTGGAGCAACTCGCCGACATCTGGACGACGCTGTTCTTCGGCACCGGCGTCATCTGGACGGCCATCGGCATGCGCAGTGCGCTGCTCTTCGCGCTGGGCGATCGCAACGCCGCACTGCAGCAGGGGGCCTTTGCGATGCTCGAACGCATGATCGACGGTGGCATCCTGCTGGCGTTGTCCACGACGATTGTCGGCGGCATCGGCGGTTACCTGATGCGGGTCTACAAGACGATAACGCTGGGAACCCGGCTGCAGCAGCAATATGACAGGGCCGCGAGGGCGGACACATCGGAAATGCGTGCGACACTGGCCCGGATCGAATCTCACCTTCGACCGGCGGCACCGTCGCGGCAGGAGGCGCAGGACGCATGAGTCGCTCGCCGCTTGCCTATCCGCTGAACCGCGCGATCGACGCCGATATCGGCGGCGCGGCCGACCTGCAAACGGATGTCATGCGCTTCATGGCCATCCTCGCGTTGTGCCTGGTCGCAATCTTTGCGCTGGTGCAGAGCATCCCGATGACACCGGCCGCCACGCCAGTGCCGGCCCCGCCTCCGCCCACCGCGGTGCCGGCGCCGGCCGAACCGCCCGCGGCAATCGAGGTTACGCCGCTGCCCGACGCCGTTCCTGCGAACGGCACGGGCGTGACGCTGACGCGCCCTGCCCCGCTTCGAACGACGGGCAGGGCCGACACGGCTGATGCCACGCCGACTCTGCCCGCCGCGGCAGATCCCGAGCCGGCAGGCACGAACGCGAGCAGCGAAGCACCGGGCTTCACGCTGCGGTTTGCTTCCGATGCCGCGCTCATGCGCGCGGTGGCAGCGCACCACGTCGGCCTGTATGCCATCGCCGGTCACCGGGCCCGGCGGATGACGGTGAGCGAAAGCCGCATCAGCTTCTGGGACGCATCGACGCCGGCTGCCTTTCATGAAATGGAGGCGTCGACAGTGCCCACCGCCGTCTACGAGGCGCTCGCGCGCACCGGCGAGTCGCCGGGGAACGTCAGCTGGGGCGTGACATTGCCCGGCAAGCTGCGCGAACAGCTCGACGCCCTGATGCGGCAACACACCGGCGGCATGCTGATCATCAGCGCCGACGGCAACATCCACAGGGAGGCGTCATGACACGCAAGTTCCTGGTCATTTTCGCGGTGCTGATCGCGCAGGCCATTCCCACGGTCGCCGAGTCGCGGGAAAAGGACCTCGACCGCTGGGTCGATCGCGACCTGATCCCCTACGTGCGACAGCAACTCATCGTGCATCCGCGATTCAGGAACGAGACCGTCATGTTCGTGGTGCTGCGCGACAACGCGCCTGCCTCGGCGAGTAATGCACTTGCGCTGTCGATTCGCGATCGCCTGCTCGCGGCGGCCGTCGCGACCGAAGGCGTCGCCATCGGCTGGCAACAGGGCCGCAGCGGCGCGGCGCCGGTGCCCGGCCCGAATGACTGCCAACACGACGACGTGCACTACTACATCGGCATCGAACTGGCACAGAAACTCGACAGCAGCTATGCCGTGAGCCTGCGGGCGCTCGATCTCGAGGACCGCAACTGGGTCGCTGGCTTCGGCCGGACCTGGCAGGGGCAGCTCAACACGAGCCAGCGCCAGGCGATGCGTCAGCCGCGCATCGATGACACGTTCCTGGGCGCGCGCGACGTCCCGTTCACGATCGCGCAGACCGACCTGATGGCGGCCTTTCTTGCGCACAAGCTCGCCTGCGAACTGCATCGTCAGCTCGCGGCGGAGTATGTCGTGGCCGCGGACGGCAGCCAGCCCGGCAACGGCCTCGACGGCACCGTCGAGCTGATCGGGAATAACCTCGCGAGCCGCCAGGCGCTCGCGCTTTCCGGGGACGCCGCACAGGCCAATGCCGTGCTGAGCGGCAAGGCACATCGAATCGACGGCGTGTTGCACCAGTACTGGGTGACCGTGACGCCCGCCGGCACGGACGACGACCTTGCGGCGCTGAGCGCCAGCGCCTATATCGTACTGCCCGATACGCAACCGCAGCGACCCGCTTTGCCCGACGCGGCACCGCAAGCGGTCGCTGCCAGGCTGCCGCCGCCCCTCACGATCCCCAACGCAGGGCGCGATGCCCTGCTCGGGCCACTGCGGGTAACGCCACCGCGCTCGGTCAGCGAGTGCAGCCGCTATCGCTGCTCGATGCTGCAGACCGAGGCCATGGCGGATGCGATCGTCTTTTTCCTCGAACACCAGGCCAATCATGGACTGGTGCGACTCGGGGGCATGGAATGCCGCTCGCGCACCTCGGCGCGGATTGCACGCGACGGCGAATCGCTGAGTTTTCCGGTCGCGAGGACGAGCACCTCGTCGCGCAACTGGGCCGCGGTCGAGGAATGGCGCCTCGAACCCGAGGCAGATACTTTTTACGCCGTCGCCGTGACCGACGCGGGTGTCGCGCGCCAGCTTGCCAATCACATGGATCGCCTGCCGCTGCGCTGCGGCGCGTCGATACGCCAGGGACTCGAGGCGGAGCGACTCCGCGACTGGCTCGACGATTTCGCATTGCTGTCGGCCCGCGCCGCCGAACATATCGACTGGCGCGCAATCGAGGTCGACGATGTCCTGTAGGCGCGTGCCGTGATACGTATCGCCGGCATCCTCACAGGCGCCATCGTCGCGATCGCGGTGCTGATCCTCCTGCTCGGTCTGCCGACGCGCCCGACCGCACAGGCCGGGCCCGCGCAAGCCCCCGGCGTCATGCTGCCGACGCCGGACGCCGGTGACACGGTGACGGCGTCGAGGCCAGCACCAGCGCCGGTCGAACCCCTGCCCGCCGCGCCCGTGGAAGCGCTAGCGGCCCCGCAGAGCGCCGTCCTCGTGCCGGACTCCGTGGCAGACGCGCCGCCCGGGCGGCCGACAGTCCCAGGCGAGACTCGCTGGCACGCGTTCTGGAGTCCGTTCCACACGGAAATCGCCGCCAACGGCTTTGTCGCCGAATTGCAGCGCACGACCGGTCTCGACTATCGCGTCGTCCGCCTCAGGCCCGGCGTATTCGAGGTCGCGTTTGCCTACAGCGACGACGCCGATGCCGCGGACAAGCTCGCGCAAATCGCCGACGCGAGCGGGCTCGACGTCACGGCGGCGCGATGAGGGTTCTGCGCCTCGCAGGCCACTGCCTGGTAGGTGCCTGCCTCCTGCTGCTGACAATCAGCGCAAGCGCGACACGTCCGGACATCGCGGCCGCCTGGCAGGCCTACAGCGATCGTGAAACGGCGCTCGCGCCGGCCTATCGTTTTCCGCATCAGGCATGTTTCCGGGCGGCGGCGCTCGAACACGCGTTGCCGGAGTCGCTGTTGCTTGCGGTCGCGCGCGGCGAAAGCGACTTCGTCGCCACCGCGCGTTCCCGCGCCAACGCGCATGGCGTCATGCAGATACTCTGGCCCGACACGGCGCGGCATCTCGGCATCTACCGCCTGAGCGAACTCTACGACCCCTGCACGAACATCGATGCGGGCGCACGCTATCTCAAGGAATTGCTGCAACGCTACGACGGTGACCTGCACCTGGCGCTCGCGGCTTACAACTACGGGCCCGGCAGGATCAACGGCGACGGCCGCGCCATCCCGCCCGGCGCGGCGTGGTACTCCGGGTACATCTACCGGCATCTCAACTACGTGCTCGGCCGCAATCAGCAACACCGACCCGTTACAGACACCCTGTACTCGGATATCGGCCAGTCGACGCTGGTGACATTCGCAGAGCCCTATCGCGCCGAAGCTTTCATCGAGCGCCTGGAGGCCGGCGGCTCGGGGCTCAACCTCGACTGGTTCCGGCGCGGAACGGGGGAATTCGAGGTCGTCATGACCTACTCGGATCGCGAAGAATTCGATCACGGCGCGCGGCAACTCGAACGCGCGGGATTCCGCGTGGACTAGCAGTTCGGTTTCCCGATCTCCCCCGGCAGCATGGACTCGATCCGTCGCATCACGTCGAGCCGGTGCACGAGATCGTGGATGTAATCGAGGTTGTCGGTCTCGAGCACGAGCACGTCGCTCATGTCATAGGAGGCGATCCAGCGCTCGTACAGGCCGTCCAGGCGTTTCAGGTAGGCCAACGGCACGTCCTGCTCCATCTTCCGGCCGCGCAGGCGGATGCGCTGGCGCAGCGTTCGCATCGAGCAGCGCAGGTAGATCATCAGGTCGGGCGGCCGGATCGCATCGAGGATCGCGTCATAGAAGCCCCGGTAGGTTTCCCAGTCGCGTTTCGAAATCTTGCGCATCTGGTACAGCGCCGTGGCGAAAATCTCGGCATCCTCGAAAATGGTCCGGTCGAGGGCGACGACGCCGGGCTGACGGTCGAGTTCCTGGTGCAGGCGAAACTTGTTGCTCAGGAAGTAGAGCTGGGACTGAAACGCCCAGCGTTTCATGTCCCTGTAAAAATCGGCGAGATAAGGGTTCTCGTCATTCGGCTCGTAAAACGGCACGACCCCGTAAGTCCGGTGGAGAAAGTCCACCAGTGTCGACTTTCCCGCCCCCATGTTGCCCGCAATCGCAATCGATCGTTTCATGGTTCGCTACGATACCGCATCCGCGTCTGGCATCCACCACCAAGATCACCTATTCTCGCCGGATGAGCGAACAGTTGCCGAAGGTCCTGATAACCGAGGAAAAGATACGGGCGCGCGTCCGCGAACTCGGCGCCCGGATTTCCGCCGACTACGCAGGCTGTGACGACCT
Organism: Woeseiaceae bacterium; assembly: GCA_036525955.1. GTDB lineage: Bacteria > Pseudomonadota > Gammaproteobacteria > Steroidobacterales > Woeseiaceae > UBA1847. The sequence goes on from DATCZJ010000112.1 coordinate 36,685, forward strand.
CGTCATGATCGGCGTACTCAAGGGGTCCTTCATCTTCCTTGCCGACCTGTCGCGGGAACTCACGATCCCGAGAACGATCGAGTTCATCGCGGTATCCAGTTACGGCAACGGCAGCCGAAAGACCGGCGCCGTGCGGCTCGTGATGGACGTACGCGGCAACATTGAAGGCAAACGGGTCCTTGTCGTCGAAGATATCGTCGACACCGGACATACGCTCAAGTACCTGATCGGCATACTGAAATCCCACCGGCCGGCCTCCATCAGGACCTGCGCGCTGATTCGCAAGGCCGAAAGCGCTGAGGTCGACGTCGACGTGGACTACGTGGGCTTCGACATCGGCAATGAATGGATCGTCGGCTACGGCCTCGACTACGCCGAGCAGAATCGCACGTTGCCCTATATCGGCATCGTCAAGCCGACCGACTAGGCGCTATCGCCGTGATCTGCGCAGCCGTCGATTTCGACTTCGACGGTCGAGTGTCCGATACCGTACTCCCGCCGTAACAGCGCTTTCACGTCACGCAGTACCTGCGACTGGCTGCCGGCGCCGTCTTCCAGCACGACGTGCATCGTGAGCATCAGCTGCTGCGGCGTCAGGCCCCAGACGTGCACATGGTGGATTTCACAAACCCCGGGTATGTTATCGACGATACGCGCCTGCATCGCGTCGACATCGAGCCACTCGGGCGCGCCTTCGAGCAACACGTGCGAACTGCGTTTGACGAGTGCCCAGGCGCTTTTGAGAATCAGCATCGCCACCGCAACGGACAGTATCGGGTCGATCAGCACCCACCCCGAATACAGGATGACGATCGCCGCGACGATCGCCGCGACGGAGCCAAGCAGGTCCCCCGCCACGTGCAATGCCGCGCCGCGAATATTGAGATTTTCCTGGTCGCCCGAATGCAGCACGGCAAATGCAACGATATTGACGACGAAACCGGCAGCCGCGACGGCCAGCATGGTTTGCGCCTCGATATCGCGCGGGCTCAGGAATCTTTCGACCGCCTCGAAGAGAATCCAGCCGACGATGACGAGCAGACTCAGTCCGTTGACAAAGGCGGCAAGTATCTGGAATCGCTGGTAGCCATAGGTCAGCCTGCCATCCGCAGGTCGCTTGCTGACATGGAACGCCATCGCGGCAAGCGCCAGCGCCATGGTGTCGGTCAGCATGTGGCCGGCGTCCGCCAGCAGGGCGAGCGATCCGGACAGCAGACCGCCGATCACCTCGACAATCATGAACGCGCCGGTCAGCACCAGCGCAATCATCACACGCCTGAGATTGCGTGCGCTGGACGAACCCGCCGGCGCGGGCGCGGGGCCGTGCGCCATCGTCAGTCGTTCCCTTCAGTCCGGCTCAGTCGATAGATCAGGATCGCCGCACGCTTGATCGCAAGCGGCATCGACGCGAGATCGAGGCTTTCCTGCGGCGTGTGCCCGCCTTCGCCGAGCGCACCGAGTCCCGCCAGCGCATCCGTATAGGGCGCGACAAACGATACATCGGCGGCGCCGCGCTTCAGCGGGTCGAGTTCCGCCATCGGCCCACGACCGAGCGACTCGTTGATGGCAGACAGCATGTTCGCCAGGCGTCGATTTCCCTCGGTGGGCGCCATCGGCGGATAGCCCTCGCCGAACTCGATGGTGGCGCTCGTATGCGGCAGGCCCGAAGCGACGACGGCGCGCATCGCCGCCTGCGCCCGATCCAGTTGATCCTGCGAAATCGTCCGCATACCGCCATGCACGATGACCTTGTTCGGGACGACGTTCGTCTTGCCGAAGGCGGTGCCACGATTCTGCTGCGGATCGTAGCTGACGTCCGTCCCGCCCTGGATGTTGCCGGCGTTGAACGTCAGGTACTGCTCGCCGCGCACGCGCTCGTAGAACTCGTTCAGGATACGCGCCGCCTCGAAGATCGCGCCGGCACCGACTTCGTCACTGAAGATGCCGGACGAATGCGCCTGTCGTCCCTCCACCGTCAGGATCCAGTCACTCGAACTCCGCCTCGCGATCGTTGACCAGTCCTGTCCGTCGTCGTAAATCGCGGACTCGAAACCGAGGCCGATATCGGCCCACTGCCCTGCTTCCACGAGGTGCCGGCGCGCCACGGACAGCGGTTCCCCGGGCTTTTCCTCGTCCCCGGTGTAGGCGACGACGACCGGGATGTCCTCGAGTGCGCCGATTTCCTGCAATGCCTTCAGTGCGTAAACGATCACGACATTGCCCGACTTCATGTCCTCGACGCCGGGACCCGTGGCATGGTTACCGTCACGCACGAATGCCTGGAAATCGTCGTCGGCCTCGAAAACCGTGTCGAGATGCCCGATCAGGACGAACTTGTTGCCGCGGCCGTCAAGCTTGCGACCGAACAGGTGACCTGCGCGCTGCATCTCCTCGGGCATCTCGATCCATTCGGTATCCAGGCCGAGCGCCTCGAGTTCCCGGCGCATGACGTCACCCACCTCGCGCACGCCGGCATGATTCATCGATCCACTCGACAGGTTGACGGTCTCCTCGAGCAGTGCGATCGCATCTTCGGCATGCGCGTCGATCCACTCGATCATGCGTCGTTCGTCGGCGTCGAACGCCTGCGCAAACACCGGCATGCTCGCCAGGATCAGGATCAGGCCGATCAGTCTGTTGGTCATTCGGGGCTCTCCGCTGTCGCCGCTGAATGTATCAGAGGCCAACGAATTAATCAGCCGAAGAAGCGGTGCACTGCACACGCGAGACGCTCGCCACCCTGCGGACCGGAAAGTGCGTCGGGGTTGCGTTTCGATGCGCGATCCACGTCGAACGAGACAGCAGCGCTGGCAATCGAGCGGCTCGATTCGACGCGCGCTGACCGTATCTGGCTTGTCACCTCATCGAGTCGCATTCGAGCAGGGCGATGTCGACCGCGATCGCTAATCGCGTGGCGACGACCGGGACGCGACCGCGGCCGTGAATACGACATCGGTCGAACTGTTCAATGCCGTTTCGGCGGAGTCCTGCAGGACACTGATGACAAATCCGACCGCGACGACCTGCATGGCGACATCATTCGAAATGCCGAACAGGCTGCAACTCAAAGGAATCAGCAGCAGGGAACCGCCCGCGACGCCCGATGCGCCACAGGCGGACAGCGCGGCGACGAGCGACAGCAGCAGCGCTGTCGGCAGATCGACATTGATGCCGAGCGTGTGCGTTGCGGCCAGTGTCAGCACGGTGATCGTGATGGCCGCGCCGCCCATGTTGATGGTTGCGCCCAGTGGAATGGACACGGCATAGGTGTCTTTCTCGAGATCGAGGCGCTCGCAGAGTGCGAGGTTGACCGGGATGTTGGCAGCCGAGCTCCGCGTGAAAAACGCCGTAACACCGCTTTCACGCAGTGCCGTGAAGACGAGCGGAAAAGGGTTGCGCCGCGTTCGGACCCACACGATCAGCGGATTGATCACGAGCGCCACCACGATCATGCACGCCAGCAGCACGCTCAGGATTCGTGCATAGCCGGCCAGCGCCGAGAGTCCCGATTGCGCGAGGTTTCCGGCCACGAGACCGAAGATGCCGAGCGGCGCGAGCCGGATGACGATACGCACGATATGGGTCACGGCATCGGCGACATCCGCGAGCATCCTGCGCGTCGTATCGGCGGCATGGTGCAGAAAGACGCCCAGCAGCACGCCCCACACGAGGATACCGATGAAGTTGCCGTTGATCAGCGCATTCACGGGGCTGTCGACAAGCTTCAGCACCAGCCCGCCGAGCACTTCCATGATGCCCTGCGGCGCCGACTGGTCGATGCCTTCCAGCTGCAGCGCAAGCCTGGTCGGAAACAGCATGCTCACGGTCACGGCAAGCAGCGCAGCCGAAGCGGTGCCGACGAGATACATGACGATGATCGGTCGCATCTGCGCCGTGTGGCTCGCTTTCCTGTTCGCTATCGCGGACGCGACCAGCACGAGCACGAGCACCGGCGCGACCGCCTTGAGCGCCTGGACGAAGAAATTGCCGAGGATCATCGAGGCGCTTGCCGCGTCCGGTGACAGCAGCGACAACAGGATGCCGGCGACGATGCCGATGGCGATTTGCAGGACCAGGCTGCCGGAGGCAACGCGATCAGCGAGGGAACGTATGGTCATGGGGGCCGATAGTAGCCTTAAGGCGGTGCATCGTCATCCGGCACGATCGGCGGGCGTCGTTGAAGCCAGGCCCGGGGCATCGGCGACTCCGCCATGACGGCCGCGCTGCCCGGGCCCGCATCGAGTCTCGATCTCGGCGCCGTAATGCGCGGGCCGAATGCCGACACAAAAAAAAGCGGCTTCTACCGAAGCCGCTTTCTCCAAACCTACGTTAGCACGTGGTCCTGGCCCCCTGAATCCCCCGCCAAGTCGTACCTGAAGGTGTGAAAATTGGCAATTCGCGCTTTCTGTTGCTGAAAGACTACGAATGCTGCATCTGAAATTCGCAGAAATCCCGCGCTTTGTCAATTCTTTAGACCGGGCTTAGGTCAGGGCCCGGAAAATGTGACTTTTTTGTATGTTTTAAACAACAAACGCTGACGACGGGATTAGCCTGCAAAATCAACGCTTAAGCGATGACCGCGGTGTCCTCGTCCCGGACCGGATTCCTGAGCGTCCCGATACCCGGAATCTCGACCTCGACCAGGTCGCCATCCCTGAGCCATACCGGCGGCTTGCGAGCCGCGCCCACGCCGCCCGGCGTGCCCGTCGCGATCACGTCGCCGGGCCGCAGCCGGGTGAAGCCCGAGATGTACTCGATCAGGTACGGGATATCGAATACGAGGTCCGCGATCCGGCCTTGCTGCATCACGTGTCCGTTGACGCGCGTGATCAGCTCGAGCACGGTCGGGTCGGGGATCTCGGTCGCCGGCACCACACGTGGACCCATCGCGCCGCTCTTCTCGAAATTCTTGCCCGGCGTGAACTGGCTCGTATGATTCTGCCAGTCGCGCACGGACCCATCCATGAAACAGCAGTAACCGGCGACATGGGACAGCGCCGCTTCACGCGACACATGACGGCACTCTTTCCCGATGACGACAGCAAGCTCCCCCTCGAAGTCGAATCGCTCCGAGACCGATGGCCGCAACAACGCCTCGCCGTCGCCGACGAGGCTGTCCGGGTAGCGAATGAACACGACGGGATACTCCGGGATCTCGCGTCCCATTTCACGAATGTGCGGCCGGTAGTTCACGCCGACGCACAGAATCTTCCTGGCGGTGTCTGACTTCATGGCGGCACTGATGTTATCGTTTCCCGATCGCCGAAACGACAAGGATCTTAATCGTGACCCGGACCCGACGCATTTTTGTCGCGGCTGTCGCCGCTGCGCTTGCCTGCCATCCTGCTGCGGCGGCAACCGTCTACTTCAACCTGAACGGCTACACGTCGACGGACCAGGGCATGCTGCGTTTTTCGGCGCTGGCCATCGACGATGAAGGCCGCGTGATCGCGACAGGCACGGACGATCTGCTGAGCGCGCACCCGGACGCGCAGCGCATCGATGGCGGGGGCAGGACCGTCCTGCCCGGGTTGATCGACGCGCACGCGCACGTCACCGGGCTCGGCTTTCTCAGGTCCGGCCTCGACCTCGCGGGCGTCGAGAGCCTCGAGGACGCCATCCGGCAGATCGCGTCCTATGCCGCCCTCAATCCCAGTCATCGCTGGATTCTCGGTCGTGGCTGGAACCAGGTACTGTGGCCCGTGGCAGAATTTCCGCGCGCGGCCGATATCGACGCTGTCGTCGGCGACCGGCCCGTATGGTTACGCAGGGTGGACGGACACGCGGGCTGGGCGAACAGCGCGGCCATGAAACTCGCCGGCATTGACGACGATACCGCGGACCCGGTCGGCGGCCGGGTTCTCCGGGACAGCAACGGGCATGCGACGGGAGTGTTCATCGATAACGCCATGGATCTCCTGGAAGCGCAGGTTCCGAAGCCCGATAAGCGCGAGATTCGTGGCGCGGTATTGCTGGCCATCGATACCCTCCTCGCCGAGGGCCTGACCGGGGTGCATGACGCCGGGGTCTCGAAGGAGGATGTCGAAGTCTATCTGTCGATGGCTGACAACGACGAACTCGCGATGCGGATCTACGCCATGATCGGTGGCGCCGGCGCGACGCTCGATGCGGTAGGGCGGCCGTTGACCGGCCTCGGTCGCGACAGGCTCAGCATTGCAGCCGTGAAGCTGTACGCCGATGGTGCGCTGGGCAGCCGGGGGGCGGCGCTGATGGCACCGTATTCCGACGATGCGGAAAATCGCGGCCTGCCGTTCTGGACACAGGCCGAGCTGGACCAGATGGTGGCGAAGGCGGATCGCATGGGATTCCAGGTCGCAATTCATGCGATCGGCGATCTCGGCAATCGAATGGCACTCAACGCGTTCGACTCGGTGCAGGGCGGCAAGCCGTCTCCGCTTCGCCACCGGATCGAACACGCGCAGATCATCGCGCTCGACGACATCCCGCGCTTTGCCGAACTCGGCGTCATCGCCGCGATGCAGGCCACCCATGCCACCAGCGACAAGAACATGGCGGAGGATCGGGTCGGCCCTGAGCGAATTCGCGGCGGCTACGCCTGGCGTCGCCTGCTCGACTCTGGCGCCGTGCTGGCAAACGGTTCGGACTTCCCGGTGGAGCTGTCGAACCCCTTTCACGGACTGTACGCCGCCGTGACGCGTCAGGGTCGCGACGGGCAGCCTGAAGGCGGCTGGTACGCGGACCAGGCGCTGACGCGCGCCGAGGCGCTGCACTCGTTCACGCTCGCAGCCGCCTATGCCGCGCGCCAGGAAGACCGGTTGGGCAGCCTCGAGCCCGGCAAATGGGCCGACTTCATCATCATCGATCGAGACTACTTCACAGTTCCCGAAGACGAGATCGACGACATCCGGGTACTCGAGACCTGGATTGCGGGCGAAAGGGTCTTTGCCGTCGCCGGGGACGGGCAACAGCCATGATCGTCGAACAGATCTGGACCGGGAACGCCTACCGCAACTTCAACTATCTGATCGCGTGCCCCGAAACGGGCGAGGCCCTGGCCATCGATCCGCTCGACTTCACGAAATGCCTCGATGTTGCCGGTCGCCGCGGATGGACAATCACGCAGATCGTCAACACGCACGAGCACGGCGACCACATCGGCGGTAACAAGGCGCTGGTCAGGGCCACGGGCGCGACGGTCATTGCACATCGCAACGCGGGCAAGCGGATTGCAAACGTCGATCGCGGTGTCGGCGCCGGCGACGTGGTCCGCGTCGGCAAGACCGTCGAACTCGAGTGCCTCGACACACCGGGTCACACGATGGCACACATCTGCCTGCTGTCGCACACGGACCAGCCTTGCCTGTTCAGCGGTGATACGCTGTTCAACGCGGGTGCCGGGAATTGTCACAACGGCGGCCACCCGGAAGAGCTTTACGAAACCTTCAGCAGGCAACTCGATAATCTCGGCGAAGATACACTGCTCTATCCGGGGCACGACTATCTCATCAACAATCTTGCGTTCACGCTCGACCGCGAACCGGACAACTCGGTCGCCGCGGACATGCTCGAGAGGTATCGGGACCAGGATCCCGACGAAGCGCTGGTCACGACCCTGGCGCAGGAACGGGAGATGAATACGTTCTTTCGGCTGCAAAGCCCGTCGGTGATCGCAAAGCTGGTCGCGGAGTTTCCCGAACTCGGCGACAGGCCGGATTCGAAGACCGTATTCCTGAAGCTCAGGGAACTCCGCAACGACTGGTAGCAGTGCCCGCCAGCGCCGTTGCCGCTATGCGCGCGCCGCCTGCCAGAGATACAGCAGCGCGTCATAGACCTCGGCCTGTCGCGCGAGCTGCCCGCGCCAGCGCGCACCGTCCCCGTCGAAGTACGCATCCAGAAGCCTGTCGCGCTGCGCGTCGTCAAGCTGGTGGTGCGCTACCACGGTCGCGAGGTCGAAGAACGGGTCGTTGTCGCAGGCGTATTCCCAGTCGAGGAAGCGAGTGTCCGGGGTGTTGATGATGTTGCTCACGACGAGATCGTTGTGGCAGAGACAGAGATTGAATGGCTGCGGTCCCTGCTCTACCTGTTGCACGCAGTCCCTGATTCGCGCCTCGTCCTGACCTTTGATGCGGCGCGCGTAAGCTCGCGCGGCGCCTGCCGCATCGAAGGTACGTCCCGAAAGCGGCAGGGAATGCAGCGTGCGAAGCGCGATCGCCAGTTGCTCGATGTTCGCGTCGCTCTCCAGGCTATTGCGCGACCAGACCTCGCCGTCGAGATACTCGGTCATATAGATCGTGTCGTCCGCAAACAATACGCGACTGGCCAGTCCCGCCTCGAAGGCCCGTGTCTGGATCCGGGCCTCCCGCTGCCGTGTGTTGTAAGGCGCCACGCGCCGCGTTACATCGATTTTGAGCACCGCGCGCCGGCCGTCTTTTTCGACGTGCCAGGCCTGGTTGGTCAGGCCACCCGGCAGTGCCGTCGCTTCGGCCCCTTTCCAGCCTTCGATGGCCGAGAGCACCTCGTCGACCGTCATGCCCACTGCTGCGCTTCCTTGTGCGATCGTGCCCAGCTGATGATGCCGAGCGGAATCAGGACGACGTACAGCACGAACAATCCTGCAGTCAGCTCGAGTTCTCGTGACCAGTAGACGAAAACCGAGGCGAGGTCGATCGCGAGCCAGTACCACCAGTTCTCGAGAACCTTGCGCGCGACGAGGAAAGTCGCCCAGATCGCCGACCACGTCGTCAGCGAATCGACGTAGGGAAACGCGGCATCGGTGTGCGTGTCGAGCAGGTAGCCGCTTGCAATGCTCGCCGAGACAATGACAGCGATTGCGATCGCGTGTATCGAAACCGGCCAGACGACGACAGGACGTTCGTGCCCGTTTGCGCGACCCGAGAACCATACGTACCAGCCGTAGATCGCCATCACGAAATAGAACGCGTTGAGTCCGGACTCCATGTACAGCTTCGCATCGGCGAACAGCCAGACATAGATCGCCGTGCTGACGCCGGCGCAGAGCCAGCACCAGATGTTTTCACGAATGGCGAGCAGCAGGTAGCCGACTGCCATGATGACAGCGATGATCTCGAGTGGCGTCAATGTTGCCCCGGGTGATTGAACATCTTCATGACGAACACGCCCTTCGGGATGGACTCGAAGGTCGTACCGATTTCCTGCCTGAGTGCGTTCATGACGTCGTCGAATTCGCCGACGATTTGCGTGCTCATGGCATTTGTCCAGATTTCGAGACCCTCATGCGTATTGAGGCGCGCAATCACGTCCTTGATTGGCGGCAGGAAGTCTGTGTCCAGCGGATACAGGCTGATATCGACGGCAACTTTCATCAGTTGAATCTCCTTTCGATCGTAATGCCAACGTGCCGGGGGTCGCCGAGACGTACGTAGAGTGTGTCGGGAAAATCGGGTGGCTCGTTGCCGAAATAGAAACCGCGCACGGCATAGTATTCATTGCTGAGGTTTCGACCCCAGAGATGTACGCGCCAGTCGTCGGTCTCGTAGCCTGCGCGCGCGTTCACGAGCGCATAGGACTCCGACTTCTGGTTGTGCGAGACATCGAAATAAAAATCGTCCTTTGCAGAAACGTCGACGCGCGCGAAGAAGCCGCCTGCGCTGCGATAGGCAACTCCGGCGGCCAGCGTGTAGCCCGGCGCGTGCGCCTGGTCTCGGCCATCGAGCCACGGTAACTCCTCGATATTGTCGGCAAAGCCACCGCCCAGGAGCCCGACGGAGAGATAGGTCTCGAGCACTTCGACGGGCGCCCAGCGCAGATCGGCTTCCGCCCCGTATGACCTGCCACCGTCGATATTGATCGTCGCAAAACCGAAAGACGCCGGATCGTTGGGTATCAGCTGGAACGACGCGCGAACCTGCTGGTCTTCACGCCACGCGTGAAACACCGAGGCATTCAGGCTGAGCGTGTCGTCGAGCCAGGAAGATTTGAGCCCCGTTTCCAGGGTCCACATCGCCTCGCCGTCGAAATCGCGCCAGTTGTCGGGCACAGGGCCAAGGTTGAAACCGCCTGCCTTGTAGCCGCGCGACAGCGCGGCGTAGACCACGGCCGCATCGCCGACATCGCGGCTGATGCTGAACTCGCCGCCCCAGAGCGTATCGGTCGGACCTGCCGCAAAACCATCCGTGTCCACATAGTCCGTGCTGCGCCTTTCCACGCGCAGGCCCGCCCCGACACGCGTGCGGTCGCTTAGTTCGGTGTCCAGCTGCGTGAAGAGCGCGACATTGGTCGATTCGTAGCGGCTGTCGAACGCATAGTCGAGGCGGTCTGCAAAACCAAAGCCCGGGTCGTAATACTCACCCTGGTTGAGCGTGGCGAGATCCTCGCCGAGGTGCAGCGCGTACAGTCCGAACAGCCATTGGGCGGTCGTGTAGCGGACTTCCTGGCTTAGCGTGTCGCGCCGCCGCTTACTGAGCGAGACGTAGTCGTAGACAACCGGCGCCCAGCTGTCGTCGTTACCCCAGTCGGCATCGAACCCGAAATTGATATCGGACGAAGCGAAGGCCGTGATCGAAGTCAGGTCACCGCCCAAGATATCGCTCCAGTCGAGTCGCAGCGAGGCACCCAGGCTTTCCTGTGCATCCCTGTCCGGCTTATCCGATAGCATGGTATAGGAGTTGTCGAGCGCAAACGCATCGTAGCCATCGTCGATCCTGCCGTAGAGTACCGAGACACGGCCCCGCAGGTCGCCTGCAGTCCCGAAGGCGAGGCCGAGGCGTACGGCGGTCTCGTCACGACCGTTCGTGTCGTTTCGGCCGAGATAGGTATTTTTGCGAAAGCCGTTGCTCTCGTGCTTCTGAGCACTGAGCCGGAACAGGACGTGCTCCGCATCATCGAGGGCACCGCCGAAAGCGACACCGATGGCACGCGCATCGTCGTCGCCGACCGTGACTTCCACGCGCCCGTCCCGCGCCGCCGAAGGCTCGGTACTGCGCACGTAGACGAGGCCGCCCAGCGCGTTGGCGCCGTAGCGACTGCCCTGCGAGCCTCGCAGCACCTCGACGGATCCAACATCGAACAGCGTCGCTATCGTGCCAATGCCGCTGAAGTCGATGTCGTCGATCAGGAACCCGACCGAGGGATTCGGCGCGCCCTGGTATTGTTCCAGCTCGCCGACGCCGCGTATCTGGAAGTAGCGCGCGCGGTGCCCGTCACCCGACCAGTTCAGGTTAGGTATCGCGTCTATGAGCTCCTCGAGGTGCTGCACGGCAGTCTCCTCGACATAGGCCGCGTCGAGGACACTGACGCTCGCCGGCAGCTCGGTGACAGAACGACCGCGAAAATCCGCCGTGACGACTATCTCGTCGATCATCTCCCCGGCAAGGACGGTGCCAGTGACAAAAAACAGAAGCGGCGCTGCGAAAAAGCGCGTGAAATGACGTCGGTTCATCGAATTCCTTCCTACGCCGGCATTACCCGGATCAGGTTCTAAGGGTTCCCATGTGGATCTCAGGCCTGCAGGCCACCCCTGTGTGGAAATGGATTCTAGCAAAGAAGCCGCATCGCACCGTAACTCGGCAGGGGCGGCGGCCCGGGAAGGGTTGGCGCCAACTGTTCACTTTCTGTAGCCTGCTGGTTTAAGCCGACGTTCAGGACAGTTCCCGCAGGCTATCGACGGTCGGCCGGCGCTGTTTTTTTGTGCTGAGGCGACGCAACTCGGCGGTTTCTGACAACAATAGTTAGGGAAACGGCATGGCTTTCTTCCTGATCCTCGTCGGCATGCTCATCGGCGGCGCAGCGTTCATGAGTTCCGCTGGCGTGATTTTCGGCGGAGCGTTCGGCTACCTCGCCGCCTGGGCCATCAAGCTGGGTAGAAGAATCTCCGGGCTCGAGGCCCGGCAACACGCTCTGCACGATGACGTCCAGCGCCTGCAGCGAGCGCTGGGGGCGACCGAGCCGGAGCGGCCTGCGGCAAAGGCAGCGCCTGTTGTCACGCAAACGGTCAGCAGGCCCTTCCCCGAGCCGCAACAGGAGCCAACCCAGCCTGAAGTGCGGCACGCGGCCAAGGTTCCGCCAGAGCGCGCCTCAGGGCAACCGGCAGACATGCAGCCCGGCGTGCCCGAACAGCCTCAACCGAAACCAGCGCCTTCTTTCGATGCGGTGACGCCGCCCCCGAAGCCGGTCACCGCCGAACCGGAAGGTTCGAACATCCTCGGCGACCTCGTCGAGCGCTGGATCTTCAAGGGCAATCCACTGGTCAAGGTAGGTGGTGCGGTTCTCTTCCTCGGCCTGGCCTTCGCGCTGCGGTACGCAGCCGAGCTAGGTCTCCTGCCTCTCTGGCTGCGTTACTCGGCGGTCGCCGCGTCGGGCATCGCACTGCTCGGCCTCGGATGGCGCTGGCGCGAGCGCGAAGACAACTATGGCCTCGTCCTGCAAGGCATCGGCATCGGTATCCTGTACCTGACCACGCTCGCGGCCATGAAACTCCATCCCCTCCTGCCGCTGGGTGTCGGTTTCACGCTGCTCGTCCTGATTGCTGCGGCAGCAGTAGCGCTTGCCATTACCGAAGACGCGATGATCCTGGCGGTCGTTGCCACGCTCGGCGGCTTTGCCGCGCCTGTCCTGGCATCGACAGGGATCGGCAATCACATCTTGCTGTTCTCCTACCTGGCCGTACTCAACCTCGGCATCGTCGCGGTTGCGTGGTTCAAGCGCTGGCGGGTGCTCAACATCCTCGGATACGTATGCTCCTTCGGCCTTGGCAGCGCCTGGGCCGTGAATCACTACCGCGATGAACTGTTCTGGAGTACGGAGCCGTTCCTGCTGCTGCTTTTCGGCAGCTACGTGCTGGTTACCGTGCTGTTCGCAAGACGCACGCTCGCCGACGTCGGCGACAGCGACGACTGGACCTTTGGTGACCGCCTGAGAAAGACGTCGGGCCAGGTCAAGTACGTCGACGGCTCACTCGCCTTCGGCGTGCCGCTGTCCGCGTTCTCGATCCAGCACCTGCTGGTCGCGCCCTACGAATATGGGGCCGCCATCAGTGCCCTTGGGTTTTCGCTGTTCTATTTCGCGCTGGCCTTCGCGTTCGTCAAAAGCGCCGGCCCCCGGTTCGCACTGCTCAACCAGACGCTGGTCGCGCTCGGCGCCGTGTTCGGCACGGTGTCTGTTCCCCTGCTCGAGACCTCCTGGACGGCATCGGCGTGGGCGATCGAGGCAGCAGGCATCTACTGGATCGGTGTTCGGCAGCAGCAGTTCCATGTACGCCTGTTCGCGCTGGCTGTGCTGCTTGGGGCCATGGCGTTTTTCCTGCCCGAATTGCACCGGGGCGACAGCGGTACCGTACTCGGTGGACCATTTCTCGGCACGGTAATGCTGGCAGGCAGCGGGGGCTTCGCGTACTGGCTCATGTGGCGCGCTCTCCCGGAGCACCTGACGACGGTCGAGCGCAACGCGCGCCCGGTGGTCGGCGCCCTGAGCGCCGCAGTGCTCGCGACCCTTCCCCTGTTGCTGCTCGAGGCCGAATGGGCCGGCGCCGTGCTCTCGATTGCCGGTGCGGGCCTGATCTACCTGTCGCGGGGCATGCCCGACCGCGCCGTGTTCGGGGCCGGCTGGTTCTACCAGCTGGCCGGCGGCCTGCTGGTTGCCGCCAGCGCCGAGCCGGGCATTTCGCCGGCGTTTTTCAACAGCGGATTCGCCACCGCGCTGACGATTGCACTCGCGGGCGTGACCTGCGGCTACCTGGTGCAGCACAGCAAGCGAGATGCGCTTTTCGCCTATAGCCTGGGCTGGGCAGGCATCTGCTGGGGCGGGTTGTGGTGGGCCTTTGCGTGGATGGCCGAACTGCATCGTTCTGTACCGGCAACATCGGTGTCTGCATCGCTCATCGCGGTCACGCTGCTCTCCGCCTGGGCCTGCAGTGCGGTCGCAAAACGCCTGAACTGGACGCAACTCGGTCAGGCGGCTCTCGCGTACCTCGCGGTTCTCGTGCTTCTAGGCGTTCACGGTGTATCCGGCGGCGCGACGCATCCCGGCCAAGGCTGGGGCGCGATTGCCTGGCCAGCGGCGCTGATCGTGCATGGCCTGTTGCTGAAACAGCGGCTGAGCATGATCGATCGGCGGCTGCTCGGACAGGCCCATGTGATCGGGGTCTGGCTGTTCGTCGGACTGGGCTCGATCGAGGTTCACTGGTGGATGCAGCACTCGCTCGACCGCGCCAGTGCCTGGCCGCTACTCGGTGCGATGCTGCTGCCGACTGCCTATGTCTGGAGCATCACGTCGCGCAAGGTGCGCGACCGGTGGCCGGTCAGCGACTACCCAAACGACTATATCCTGACGGCTGCGTTCCCGCTGGTGGCATTCATGCTCCTGTGGTTGTGGGTAACGAACGCGACCAGTCCCGGTGCCGTCCCGCCAGTGCCTTACGTACCGGTGCTCAATCCGCTGGAACTCGGTTACCTTGCCGTACTCGGCAGCGTTTTCTACTGGTGGCCGCTCGTTGCGGGCCGCGTCCGCGTCGGCAAACATGAGATCAGGGCGACCTGGCCGTTGGCTGCAACCGCGTTCGCGGCCGTTACGGGCGGCGTGGTGCGCGCCTGCCACCACTGGGCCGGCGTCAGGTGGCATCCGGCAGCGCTGTTTGCGTCCGACACCGTGCAGGCAGCACTATCGATTGTCTGGGGCGTGCTCGCGATCAGCCTGATGTTGCTCGGCAACCGGAGACGGCAGCGCAGCATCTGGCTGACCGGCGCGTCGCTCGTTGCCGTCGTCGTCGTCAAACTGTTCCTCGTGGAGCTGTCGGCGGTCGGAACGCTGCAACGCATCGTCTCGTTCGTCGGAGTCGGCCTGTTGCTGCTGCTGGTCGGCTATATCGCACCGCTGCCGCCGAAGAAAGATGCCGGCGAGACCGCTTGAGGCCGCTTCGCGGCCCTAGTCGTCGCGATTGAGGCGCGCGATCAGGGACGAAGTATCCCAGCGCCTGCCGCCCATCGCCTGGACCTCGGCGTAGTAGCGGTCGACGAGTTCCGTCAGCTCGAGCCTGGCGCCGTTGTCGCGCGCCTCATCGAGCGCGATGGCGAGATCCTTGCGCATCCAGTCGACGGCAAAGCCGAAGTCGAATGTCCCGGCGACCATGGTCTTCCAGCGGTTCTCCATCTGCCAGGACTGGGCCGCGCCCTTGGAAATCGATGCGATGACGACAGCCGGGTCGAGACCGGCGCACTGCGCGAAATGCAGCCCCTCGGACAGCCCCTGCACGATGCCTGCGATGCAGATCTGGTTGACCATCTTGGCCAGCTGGCCCGACCCGGCGGGACCGATCCGCGTGATCGCCTTCGCATAGCAGTCCATGACCGGCTGCGCGCGTTCGAAAATGTCCTCGTCGCCGCCCACCATGATCGTCAGCTGGCCGTTCTCGGCGCCGGCCTGCCCGCCCGATACGGGCGCATCGAGGAAACCGACGCCCTTGCGCGCCGCCGCGTCGTGCAGTTCCCGTGCGAGTTTCGCGGAGGCCGTCGTGTGATCGACGATGATGCCGCCCGCGTCGATACCGGCGAGGGCGCCGTCGGCTCCGAGCAGCACTTCGCGAACGTCGTCATCGTTGCCCACGCAGCTGAAGACGACATCCGCGCCTGCCGCCGCTTCGCGCGGCGTCGGCGCGCTGCTGCCGCCATGCTGCCCGACCCAGCGTGTCGCCTTCTCGCCTGTCCGGTTGCAGACGACCGTCTCGTGCCCGGCCTTCGCAAGATAGCCGGCCATGGGATAGCCCATGACGCCCAGCCCGATGAATGCGACCTTCACGTCCGCCGCCCGCCGCTCAGGCTTTCCGGCGCGGATCGAGGCCGATCGAACGCGCGATGATCTCGCGCATGATTTCGGACGTGCCGGCGTAGATGCGCGACACGCGCGCCGTGGTGTACATGCGGCTAATCCGGTACTCGTCCATGTAGCCGTTGCCGCCATGCAACTGCAGGCACTCGTCAGTCACCCGGCCCTCGACCTCGCTCGTGAACAGCTTCGCCTTCGCGGCATCCTCGGGCGTCAGCTTGCCGGCGTTATGCATCATGACGCACTGGTCGACGAAAACCTGGGCGACATCGAGTTCCGTGCGCATCGACGCCATCTTGAAGCGCGTATTCTGAAAATCGGCGAGCGACTGGCCGAACAGTTTTCGCTCGGCGATATATTCCATGGTCACATCGAAGGCGGCCTCGGCATTGGCGAGGAAGCCGACGGCCGCGAGCAGGCGCTCTTCCGCAAGCCCGTGCATCAGGTGGTAAAAACCGCGATCCGGCTCGCCGAGAAGATTCTCTTTCGGCACCTTGACGTTGTTGAAAAAAAGTTCGGCGGTGTCCTGGCTCTTCAGGCCCATCTTCGCGAAATTGTCGCCGCGCTCGAAGCCTTCCATGCCGCGCTCGACAACCAGCAAACTCAGTCCGTGCCGGTTCTCCTTGCTGGTACGCGCCGCAACGATGACGAGATCGGCAAGTATGCCGTTCGATATGAAGGTCTTCGAACCGTTCAGCAGAAAATGATCGCCCTTGTCCTCCGCCCTGCAGCGAATTCCGGACACATCGCTGCCGGCACCCGGCTCGGTCATCGCCACGGCCAGGATCTTTTTGCCACTGACGCAGTCCGGCAACCACCGTTGTTTCTGCTCCTCGCTGCCGAACGTGCCGATATACGGCGCTACCAGCCGGCTGTGCAGCCAGACGAAGAAGCCGTCATCGCCATATTTTGCATTTTCCTCCATGAGGATCTGCTCGTAGCGAAAATCGCTGACGCCCGCGCCACCATATTTTTCGTCGGCCCACATGAGCAGCAGGCCCTGTTCTCCGGCTTTCTCATAGGCCTCGCGATCGACGATACCCTGCTCCCGCCAGCGCTCGCTGTGCGGCCCGATTTCGTTTTGCAGGAAGCTCCGCACGGAATCGCGGAACATGTCGTGGTCTTCAGTGAATATCTGTCGGTCCATACCGGCGTAACGCCCCTATTTGCCCTTGAAGTCCGGCTCACGCTTTTCGAAAAACGCGTTGATGCCCTCCATCGCGTCTTCCGAATCGCGCAGTGCGGCCTGCAACCCGGCCTCGATATCGAAGCAGCTCGCCCAGTCATTATCCATCGCGTGCCGCATCACTTTCTTCGTGGCCGCGAGCGACAGAGGCGCCCGCTTGCACAGTTTGCGGGCCCACTCCATCGCAGCCTCCCGCAACTCTGCGGCGGGCACCACCTTGTTGGCAATACCGAATTCGAGGCATTGGCTCGCGCTGACGCGTGCCGATTCGACGCTGAGCTGGTATGCCCGGTGGTAGCCGAGTTGCCTCACGAGCAGCCAGTTCGCCCCGCCGTCGGGAACGAGCGAAATCGTCGTGAACGGCGACAACAGGAAGGCGTCCTCGGCCATGACCATGAGATCCGCGTGCATGGCAATCGACAGGCCGATGCCTGCCGCGAATCCGGGTACCGCCGAAATCACGGGTTTCGGGATCCGCGCAATGGCCTCGAGAACAGGCCGATACTCGTATTGCAGGCGATCGCTGATGGAGCGCTGGCCTTCGAGCCCCCGCTTCAGGTCCGCGCCTGCACTGAATGCGCGCCCCTCGCCGGTCAGCACCACCACCCGGATATCCTCGTCGCGTTCCGCCCGCTCGAACGCCAGAACCAGTTCCCCGAGCAACTCGGTCGTAAAGGCGTTGAGCGATTCAGGCCGGTTCAGGGAAATCAGGGCAACCTGGCCCTGTTTTTCATAGAGAACGTCGTCACCCATGGCGAATCCTCGGCTGCCGGTCACATGTTGCGGCGGTATTCGCCGCCGACATCGTAAAGCGCGCCCGAAATTTGCCCGAGCGAATTCGATTTCGCGGTCTCCATGAGTTCCGCGAACACGTTGCCGCGCTCGCGCGCGACCGACTGCAGCCTTGCGAGCGCGCCCGGGCCCGAGTCCGCGTGCGCCGACTGGAACAGCCGCACATGGCTGATCTGGTCGTCTTTCTCGGCCGCACTCGAGCGAATCAGCTCCAGCTCATGCACCTCATCTTCCTGGCCGGCTTTCGGCAGGAACGTATTGACGCCGATGAGCGGCAGGGAACCGTCGTGCTTCCTGCTCTCGTAGTACAGGCTTTCTTCCTGGATCTTGCCGCGCTGGTACATGGTGTCCATTGCGCCCAGGACGCCGCCACGTTCCGAGATGCGCTCGAATTCCTGGTAAACGGCTTCCTCGACGAGATCCGTGAGTTCGTTGATGATGAAAGAGCCCTGCCAGGGGTTCTCGCAGAAATTGAGTCCGAGCTCTCGGGAAATGATCAGCTGGATCGCCACCGCGCGACGCACGGACTGTTCGGTAGGCGTCGTGATCGCCTCGTCGAACGCGTTGGTGTGCAGGCTGTTGCAGTTGTCGAACAGCGCGTACAACGCCTGCAGCGTCGTACGAATATCGTTGAAGCTGATCTCCTGCGCATGCAGGCTCCGGCCCGACGTCTGGATGTGATATTTGAGCATCTGCGAGCGCGGGCTCGCGCCATAGCGCTCCTTCATCGCGCGCGCCCAGATGCGCCGTGCGACACGTCCGATCACGGTGTACTCGGGATCCATGCCGTTGGAGAAGAAGAAACTCAGGTTCGGCGCGAATTCGTCGATATCCATGCCGCGCGCCAGGTAGTACTCGACGATCGTGAAGCCGTTCGACAGCGTGAAGGCCAGCTGGCTGATCGGATTCGCACCGGCTTCGGCGATATGGTAGCCGCTGATCGAGATGCTGTAGTAATTGCGCACCTTTTTGTCGATGAAGAACTGCTGCACGTCGCCCATCATCTTCATCGCAAACTCGGTCGAGAAGATACACGTGTTCTGCGCCTGGTCCTCCTTGAGGATATCGGCCTGCACGGTGCCGCGTACGGTCTCGAACGTCTCCTTGCGAATGCGCGCGTAGGTCTTCGCGTCGACCACGTGTTCGCCGGAAATGCCGAGCAGACCCAAGCCGAGGCCGTTGTGTCCCTCGGGCAGTTCGCCGACGTAGCGCGGGCGTTCGCACCCCGCGAAATGCGCGTCGATCTTCTTTTGCGCGGCATCCCAGCCGCCGGTCGCGCGCAGGTGTTTTTCAACCTGCTGGTCGATCGCCGTATTCATGAAGAACGCAAGGATGATCGGCGCAGGCCCGTTGATCGTCATCGACACGGACGTGTTCGGTGCGCAGAGGTCGAAACCCGAGTAGAGCTTCTTCATGTCATCGACAGTCGCGATCGAGACGCCCGAATTTCCGA
Organism: Woeseiaceae bacterium; assembly: GCA_036525955.1. Taxonomy (GTDB): domain Bacteria; phylum Pseudomonadota; class Gammaproteobacteria; order Steroidobacterales; family Woeseiaceae; genus UBA1847. The sequence goes on from DATCZJ010000112.1 coordinate 55,893, forward strand.
CCTTGCCGTAAATGTCAGGGCGCTCGTGCGGATCCTCGCCGTACAGCGTCACCGAATCGAACGCGGTCGAGAGTCGCGCGGCCGGTTGACCATGCGACAGGTAGTGGAAACGCCTGTTGGTGCGCTCGGGCGTTCCCTCGCCCGCAAACATGCGGGTCGGATCCTCGCCGAGCCGGCGATAGGGATACACACCGCCCGTGTAGGGATAGGCTCCGGGCAGGTTTTCCCTGGACAGGAAGCGCAGCTGCTCGCCCCAGTCGCTGAAATCGGGCGCCGCAATCTTGGGGATCTTCTGGTGACTGAGCGACTCGCTGTAATTGCTGCCGCGGATCTTCCTGCCACGCACGGTGTACGTGTATTCCTCGGAACGCACACCTTCGCGGCGCGCCGGCCACTCGCGCAACAGGGCAAGCGAGTCCTCTGTCAGGTCGCCGAGCGCCTCCTGGTAGCGCTGCCGCAGCACCATGAGGCTCCTGTCGTCGCTTTCGGTCAGGGCGGGCGCCGCATAATGTTCGAGCGGTCGCGGCAGCTTCGCGTCTTCGAGCAGCCTGAGCGACTCGTAGAGGTGCTGCGCGCGGCTCGCTGACTCGGCCTGCCGCTCGACGCTTTCGTTGATCGACCTGCCCTGCTCCGCGATTTCCGCCAGGTAGCGAATACGCGCGCCCGGAATCGTCGCGGTCGAGCGCGGTTCGCGCAACGAGGTATCGATGTCGGGCACCCACCGCTCTGCGTCGAGTCCGACCTTCTCCGCCACTCGACGGCAGAGGTTGGCGAACATCCAGCTGATGCCCGGGTCATTGAACTGGCTTGCGATGGTCGGATAAACGGGAACGTCATCATCCGCGACGTCGAATGCCGTGTGATTGCGCTTCCACTGCTTGCGGATGTCCCGCAGGGCATCCTCGGCACCGCGCTTGTCGTACTTGTTCAGCACGATCAGGTCGGCGAAGTCGAGCATGTCGATCTTTTCCAGCTGGCTCGCCGCGCCGTAATCGCTCGTCATGACGTACATCGAAAAATCGACGAGGTCGACGATCTCGCTGTCGCTCTGGCCGATGCCGGCCGTCTCGACGATGATCAGGTCGAATCCCTGCGACTTGAGATACAGGATATGGTCGCCGAGCATTTCGCTGGTGGCGAGATGCTGGCGGCGCGTCGCGATCGAGCGCATGTAGATGCGGTCGGAGCGCAGCGAATTCATCCGTATCCTGTCGCCGAGCAGCGCACCGCCGGTACGGCGTCGCGTCGGGTCGACAGCCAGGACCGCGATGCGCATGTCCGGGAAGCAGCCCAGGAAACGATTCAGGATCTCGTCCGTGACGCTGCTCTTGCCGGCGCCACCCGTGCCCGTGATGCCGACGACGGGAGCCTTGCCGGCCCTGACCTGCCAGGCCTTGCGAAACCGGGCAAGCGCGGCGTCGTCGAAATAGCCGGCTTCGAGCGCAGAAATCGTCGCCGCAATGTCGACGGCGGTGCCGCCCCCGGGCGGCGCCGAGGTCGGTCTGCGCGCCGCCGTGGTGCGCTCGATCAGGTCGGAGATCATCGCCTCGAGCCCGAGTTCCATGCCGTCATGCGGATGGTAGATGCGTTCGACACCGTAGCCCATGAGATCGGCGATTTCCTCGGGCGTAATCGTTCCGCCACCGCCACCGAACACGCGAATGTGGCCGGCGCCCAATTCGTTCAGCCGGTCGATCATGTAGCGGAAGAACTCGTTGTGGCCGCCCTGGTAGGAACTGACGGCGATGCCGTCCGCATCCTCCTGGATCGCGGCACGGACGATGTCGTCGACGCTGCGATTATGGCCAAGGTGGATCACTTCGGCGCCCTGCGCCTGGATCAGGCGGCGCATGATGTTGATCGCGGCATCATGGCCGTCGAACAAGGATGCGGCCGTCACAAAACGCAGCGGCGTCGTACGACGCTCGCCCGACACGCCGGGCAGATCGTTGGCGGCAGTGCTCATAGTTGGCCCCCGCGAAGACGTGGCTTAGCCATCCTCGCTCGAATCATGAAAAGCTATGAATATCAGTAAGTTCTATACTTGCAAAAATTTTAATCCAGATTAAAATCAAGCGCAAGGGCGGCGATCCCGGGCGCCTTTCCCATTTGCATACCACAGACCGGACGATCATGGCACAGAAAGCAGCAGCGACCCGATTCGACCTGCAGAAGGACCGGATGTTGCGCGCGGCGGCGCGCTGCTTCAACGAGAAGGGTTACAGCGGCAGTTCCCTGAAGGACGTCGCCAACATCCTGGGACTGACCGATGCCGCCCTCTACTACTACGTGCGCAACAAGGAAGAACTCGTGTACCTGTGCTACCAGCGCGCCGGGGACGTCGGCCGGGAGGCCATGGACGCGGCGGTGGCGCAAGGCGGCTCCGGGCTCGACATCGTCAGGCGCTATATCAGCTGCCACGTCGCCGCGATGGTCGGCGACCGCGGACCAATCGCGATCATGAGCGAAATTCCCTCGCTGCAACCGGAACACCGCGATGAAATCCTCGAAATTTCACGCCGGCACGGTGCCCGCTTCGAAGCGCTCCTCGAACGCGGCATTGCCGACGGCAGCATCGCGCCCTGCGACGTGCGCATGACGGGCAACGTCATCATGGGTGCGCTGAACTGGGTACCGAAATGGTACCGGGGTGGCGCCACGATCGCGGAAAAGATCGTTGAGGAGTTCCCGCGCATACTGACGGCCGGCCTTGGCCCGATTTCCCGCGAGGTGGATCGATCAGACTAGGCAGTCAGCCTGGTCTTTCAGGCTAGCGGTCGTCGACGACCTTGAGATACTCGCTGATACGATGCCTGAGGTCCGCCAGTTCGTCGGCGCTCAGCTCGGTGCGCAGCGGCTCGCCGCCGATCTTGCTCGTAATGAAATCGAGGTGCGACCGGAGCCTTGCCTCGATCTTGCTCCGATACGCGTCCAGCGACATGCTGACGCCGCTGCGCGGGTCCACGATGGCCACGATACCGCTGCTGTTCGAGAGGCGCGATCCCGTTACCCTGCCATGCAGTTCCGCGAGCTCCTCTTCATATTCCTGCAAAACGATCACCAGGTCGCTGTAGTTCTCGCGTAACGCGAGATACGCCTCATCGGAGCGCAGCAACTGCTCTTCAGTCATCGCACCGAGCAACTTGTCACGAACGGACAGAAATTCCGGCGTACCGCGCTCGGCCGCCAGCCGATACCAGGCCGAGGCGAGCACCGGATCCTCATCGACCCCGAGCCCGATGAGATACATGTACCCGGCCATGTATTGCGCATACTTGTCGCCCCTCGGCGCCAGTTCATTCAGGTAAATGAAATGCGCCCGCGCGTAGTCGCCGCGCTTGTACAGCGACTCGACCTTGGCCTGGGTCCTCGCCGTGCGGCCATCCATGCTGACTTCGGGGACCGCATACGGCTGCGCCTGTGCCGTTGCCGCAAGCAAAAAACCGAGCATCAACGGCAATGGAAATCTTTCGCAGATCACCTGGCTGGAACCCCGGTCAAGAAATCGATAGCTGCTTGGAACACCGCACAGCCGCAAAAGTTCCGGGCCGGTTCAGTCATCGAAGCGCGGCTCGCGTTTCTCGAGGTTCGCGCGCACCGCTTCGCGCTGATTGGGTTTGCCCATCACATCGAGTTGCAGCCGCGCCTCCAGGGCGAGCGCCGCCGCCTCGTCGAGCGCCCACGCCTCGTTGACCAGCCGCTTGATGCCACGAATCGCGTCGGGCGAACGCTGCGCCAGCCCCGCGGCCATGTTGCGCGCGGCCTGCAACGGGTCTGCCTCGATGGCGGTCACGAGACCCAGCGACAGTGCCTCCTCGGCGTCGAACACGCGCGCCGTCCACGCAAGCTCCTTGACCCGGTCCGGCGGCAGAATGCCGCGCAGCGTGGTCGTCAGCGCCATATCGGGCAACAGGCCCCATTTCGATTCCATGATTGAAAAGCGGGCCGCGGGTGCCGCGATGCGCAGGTCTGCGCCCATCGCGACCTGGAAGCCGGCGCCGAATACGACGCCCTGCAAGGCGCAGATGACCGGCACCTCGAGTTCGCGGAACGCGTAGGCCGCGCGCTGAAAACTGTTCGCGGGCGAGGGCGCGAGCGGCTTCATGACGGCTTCGCGCAGTTCATCGAGCGAGGTCTGCATGACTTCGAGATCGATGCCCGCACAAAAGTTGTCGCCCGCCCCATGGAGAATCGCGACCCTGACCGAGCGGTCCGCAGCAACCGCATCGGCGGCCGCCGCCAGGCCGGAAAATGTGGCCAGGTCCAGCGCGTTGTACTTGTCGGGACGGTTGAGCATGATTTCGGCCACGCAGTCCCGTTTCGTCAGCGTTACCCTGTCACCCATCTCGACCCCGGTTACTCAGCCCGTCAGCGTACATTTGCCATTCTTGAGCACGACGGTGTTGCGCTCCCTGACGGCGCAGCTGAAAGACACGATATTGCCGTCCTGCCACATCTCCGTCGTGATCGTATCCCCGGGCAACACGGGCGCGGAAAAGCGTCCTTCCATGGCGCCGATCAGCGTGTAGTCATAATCGCAGATGGTCTTCAGAATCGCCCGGCACGCGACGCCGAAGGTGCACAGGCCGTGCAGGATGGGCCGCTCGAAGCCGACCGCGGCAGCCTGTCGCGGATCGGCATGCAGGGGATTCCGGTCACCCGTTAACCGGTACAGCAGTGCCTGGTCCCTGCGCGTCGTGAAATCGCATGACAGGTCGGCCTCACGGCGCGGCACGCGGTGCGGCGTCGGCCCCTTGCCCGCCCGGCCACCAAAGCCTCCGTCTCCTCGAGCAAGGACCGTCGAGCCGAGCGTGAACAGCACGGTGTCATCGCTCGCCAGCCTGCCTTCCGCCTCGAACATGATCAGCGCACCGCGCGCGGGGCCCCAGTCGAGCGCATCCACGACACGCTTGTTGATCAGCAGGTCGGCAGACGGCGGCATCGGCCGGTAGAGTTGCAGCCGCTGTTCGGAGTGCAGCACCTGGCTGTAGTCCCAGCCCAGATCCGGCGGAAACATGTCCGGCACCAGCACCGAGGCAAGCGACGGCATCGTCTGAAGACCGTTTCCCTGCTCGAAGACGAACGGCAGTTCGCGAGTATCCAGGGGATCCCTGCCCAGCCCGATGCTCAGGGCATACAGGATTGCATCCCGGTCAGAGTAGCTGAACGGGATATCGAGGATGGTGGTAGCGAGCAGTTTTTCGTAATTCAGTGCCATTGGCTTTCCGTGCAGATCGATCTTCCTGGTGTCACCGCTGCGAGGCGTAATGCCACCCCAAGTCTGCCAGCGGCTGCACGGCTTTGACAGCCTGAGATGCATGCGCGCTGGCCGCGGTGCCGTCCCTCACTCGTCCCGCGATCCCCTGCAGGATGCCCGCGAGCCGGAAGAAGTTGAAGGCAGAGTAGAAATGGCGATTGGCGATTCCCGACTGCCGCCCGGTGCGTTCGCAGTAGCGCGCAATATAGTCGTCCTCGCTCGGGATTCCCAGATCCGCGAGCGGCTTGCCCACGAGCCCGATGGAGCCGATTCCGATCTCCGGCATCTGCCAGGGCATCAGGTGATAGGTGAAGTCGGCGAGCGGATGGCCAATGGTCGAGAGCTCCCAGTCCAGCACGGCCACGACGCGAGGCTCGGTCGGGTGCAGGATCATGTTGTCGAGGCGAAAATCACCGTGGACCACGCTTGCCGAATCGTCATCCGGGATATTGTCGGGCAACCACTCGATCAGGGCGTCCATCGACCGCACTGTTCCTGTCTCGGAGGCGCGATATTGCTTCGTCCAGCGCGAAATCTGCCTCGCGAAATAGTTGCCGGCCTTGCCGTAATCAGCGAGTCCGATCGCCGGGTAATCGAAATTGTGCAGCTTCGCGATCGTCGCGTTGACATCGTCGTAGATCGCCGCACGCTCGGCCGGATCGAGCCCGGGGAGATCGAGGTCCCAGAATATGCGGCCATCCACAAACTCCATGACATAAAAGGCCGTGCCAATGACCTCATCGTCCTCGCACAGCGCGTAAGGGCGCGGCACCGGGAAGCCGGCCGCGTACAACGCACTGATGACGCGGAACTCGCGATCGACGGCATGCGCCGACTTCAGAAGCTTGCCCGGCGGTTTGCGCCGCAATACATAGCGCGCGGAAGCCGTATCGAGGAGATACGTCGGGTTCGACTGCCCGCCGCGAAATTCGCTGACCGTCAGGGGCCCGTGAAAGCTCTCGACGTGCGACGTCAGGTACGCCGCGAGGCGCGCTTCGTCGAAACGATGCGCTTCGCGAACCGGTGCCGTTCCGGAGTTCTGTTCCTGCCGCTGACTCATGGCAGGCAGTGTAACCTCACATGCGGAAAATACCGAACGGCGATTCGCCTGGTTGCGGATGATTCAACGCCGCCGACAGGCCGTGCGCGAGCACGCTGCGCGTTTCGAGCGGGTCGATGACGCCGTCGTCCCAGAGCCGGCCACTGGCGTAGTAGGGATGCCCCTGCGTTTCGTATTGCGCGCGAATCATCTCCTCGTAGCCGTCTTTTTCCTGCTCGGGCCAGGTCTCGCCGCGCGCTTCATAACCTTCGGCTTTCACGGTGGACAGCACCAGCGCCGCCTGCTCGCCACCCATCACGCTGATGCGCGCATTCGGCCACATCCACATCATGCGCGGGCCATAGGCCCGACCGCACATCGCGTAGTTACCGGCGCCGAACGAACCGCCGATGACGACCGTGAACTTGGGGACGTTTGCGGTGGCCACCGCGTTGACCATTTTCGCCCCGTCCTTGGCGATGCCGGCCTGCTCCACGCGCTTGCCGACCATGAACCCGGTAATGTTCTGCAGGAACACCAGTGGTGTGCGCCGCCGATTGCACAGTTGCACGAAATGCGCGCCCTTTTGTGCCGATTCCGGAAACAGGATGCCGTTATTGGCCACGATGCCGACCGGGTAGCCATCGATGTGGGCAAAACCGCAGACCAGCGTCGCGCCATACAGTTTCTTGAATTCGTGGAACTCCGAACCGTCGACCACCCTCGCGATCACTTCGCGAACGTCGTACGGAAAACGGTACTCGCGCGATACGATGCCGTAGATGTCCTCCACCGGGTACAGCGGCTCGGCCGGCGCGCGCCGCTCGACCGCAGGCCTGCGCTGGAAATTGAGGTTCGCGACGATGTCACGCGCAATCGACAGCGCATGCTCGTCGTTGTCGGCGAGGTGATCCGTGACACCGGAGATGCGCGAGTGCACGCTGCCGCCACCCAGGGTTTCGGCGTCCACGACTTCGCCCGTCGCCGCTTTGACGAGTGGCGGCCCGCCGAGAAAGATCGTTCCCTGGTTACGGACAATGATGGTTTCGTCGCTCATGGCCGGCACATAGGCACCACCTGCCGTGCAAGAACCCATCACGACCGCGATCTGCGGGATGCCCCTGGCCGAGAGATTGGCCTGGTTATAGAAAATCCTGCCGAAGTGGTCGCGATCGGGAAACACCTCGTCCTGACGCGGCAGGAAAGCGCCGCCCGAATCGACAAGGTAAATGCAGGGCAGATGATTTTCGGCAGCAATTTCCTGTGCCCGCAGGTGTTTCTTCACCGTCAGCGGGTAGTAGGTGCCGCCTTTCACGGTCGCGTCATTCGCGACGATCATGCATTCGAGCCCGTGAATGCGGCCAATTCCCGTGACGATGCCGGCGGAAGGCACGTCGTCCGTGTAGACGCGCCAGGCAGCCTGGCGGCCGATTTCGAGGAAATGCGCGTCTTTATCGAGCAAACCACGAATCCTGTCCCGCGCCAGCAGCTTGCCGCGCGCGAGATGCTTGTCGCGCGCGCGCTCGGAGCCGCCCTGCATGATGTACTCGTTGACTTCACGCAGGTCTTTCGCGAGCGCCTCATGCGTCGCCTGGTTCTTTGCGAAGTCCTCCGACTCGCGATCTACCTTGGTTTTGATGACGGGCATGGTGTCGCGCCGGTTCCTTTTACTTGCTTGCGTTGAATAACTCGCGGCCTATCAGCATGCGGCGAATTTCGCTCGTGCCGGCGCCGATCTCGTAAAGCTTGGCGTCTCGCCAGAGGCGCCCGGCAGGGTATTCGTTGATATAACCATTGCCGCCCAGCGCCTGTATGGCCTGGCCAGCCATCCACGTCGCCTTTTCCGCCGCCACCAGAATACATCCCGCTGCGTCAAAGCGGGTAGTTCTTCCCCTGTCGCAGGCTTCAGCCACGGCGTAGACATAGGAGCGGCAGAAGTTGAGCGTCGTGTACATGTCCGCGATCTTGCCCTGCATCAGCTGGAATTCGCCGATCGCCTTGCCGAACTGCTTGCGATCGTGGACATAGGGCAGCACCAGGTCGAGGCTCGCGGCCATGATGCCGAGCGCGCCGCCCGCAAGCACCACGCGCTCGTAATCGAGTCCGCTCATCAGGATTGCAGCGCCCTTGCCCTCCTCGGCCACCAGGTTTGCCGCGGGCACACGGCAGTTCTCCAGCAGTACCTCGCTGGTGTCGGAGCCCCGCATGCCGAGCTTGTCCATTTTTTGCGGTGTCGAAAATCCGGGCATGCCGCGCTCGACAATGAAGGCGGAGATGCCGCGTGTCCGGGCGCCGAGATCGGTTTTCGCATAGACGATCATGACGTCCGAGCCAGGGCCATTCGTGATCCACATCTTCGAGCCGTTCAGGACATAGTCGTCGCCGTCGCGCACCGCCGTCGTTTTCATGCCCATGACATCGGAGCCTGCGCCGGCCTCGCTCATCGCAAGCGCGCCCAGGTACTCTCCCGAGACCAGTTTCGGCAACAGGCGACGCTTCTGCTCCTCACTGCCCCAGCGCCTCAGCTGGTTCACGCACAGATTGGAATGCGCGCCATATGACAGACCGACCGAGCCGGAGGCACGGCTGATCTCCTCCATGGCGATGACATGGGCGAGATAGCCGAGATTCGACCCGCCGAAATCCTCTTCCACGGTGATGCCGAGCAGGCCCAGCTCGCCAAGTTCCGGCCAGAGGTCGCGCGGGAACAGGTTCTGATCGTCGATATCGCGGGCACGCGGCGCAATCCGGTCGGTGGCGAAATTCCTGACGGTTTCCCGCAGCAGGTCGAGATCTTCACCGAGACCAAAATCGAATTCGAACATCGTCGTCCCTCACGCAGGCATACCCATTCGCCTGATTCTGGGCAGCGGCGCAGCAAAGCCAATACCATTCGCGGGGTAGCGCTCAGGTTTTCGACAATTCCTCGATGAACAGGGAGAACAGCGCAAACTGGGACGTGATGCCGAGTTTCGCGAACAGGTTGCGCTTGTGGACCATCACGGTGCCCGGCGCGATGCTCAGCTCGCGTGCGACCGACTTGGTCGAATGCCCACGCAGCAGCAGCTGCGTGATTTCCCGCTCACGGTCCGTCAGCACGTCGTCACCGAAGCGGTCAAAGCACTGCGTCAGCCGCTGGTGCATGTCGCGATCCGGCTTGCCCGGCGCCCGCCGTTCGGAAAGGCGTTCCCAGGTGCGCCGCATGGCGGCCCGGACGACCGGCTCGATGAGCGCCAGCCGGGCCAGCTCGGAGCGCGAAAATCGCTTGGCGCGTCGGCCGACGACCAGCGCCAGCGCCGTGCGGCCGTCGACGTCGACGAGAAAGTCCATTTCGTCGCTCAGGTGCGTGCGTTCGCAGTACTGCCGGTAGTATTCGCTCGAATGAAAGCGATCCGGCGTGGTATCCCGGAACCGGCACATCGCGGGCTTTGCGGGCCGCAGCGCCAGCTCGTACAGGGGATCGAGCAGGTAGGGACCGGCAAGATAACGATCGAGATAGTGCCGCTCGACCTCCGGCTCCAGCGTGTGGCACAGCACCGCGGGCGGTGCGTCGCGATGAAAGGCCAGCAACGAGGCGCCGTCATGTTCGACCGCATGACCCAGCGCGTCCATGAGTCTCGCTGCGATGCTTTCCCCGTCGTTGGCCGACATCATGCCGGCCACTGCCTCGTGCCAGTTGGATTGCTCGAATGGGGAGACCATGCGCCGTGATTCCGATCAGGGCTGGTACAGCGCCGCGGCCTGGCCGGCCGGATCGCGAATGACGCAGAACCGGCCGCCGCCGAGGCTTCGTGGCGCAACGACGACTTCGCCGTGCTGCTCGACGCATGCCGCGGCACTCGCCGCCACGTCGGCGACGACGATATAGATCAGCCAGCCCGCCGGCAGGTCGGCATTTTCACCGAGCGCGTGACAGATACCCGCCACGGCTTCATCGCTTCCCGGTGCGACCATGGCGTAATCCGCGTAGTCGCCCATGCTGACATCCTTGCTCCGCCAGCCTGCGACCTTGCAGTAAAAATCGCGCAATCCGTTGGCATCGTCGGTCGTCATGTCGATCCAGCCGATGCTGCCAAGCTGCGGCCTAGCAGTCATGGCAGTCTCCCGGCCGCGGTCCGATGCCCCCCATAACACGGTGCGCCCGGGCGTTCTGCGCCAGGCATGCGCGACGCATCCCGGGAAGGTCTTTTTCAAAGCTCTTTGTTAGCATTGGCACCTGTTATCGTCGGCTCCGGAGAACCCCCCAATGAAGCTCGTCACCGCCATTGTAAAGCCCTTTCGTCTCGATGACGTTCGCAATGCCCTCAGCGAAGTCGGCATACAGGGCATGACGGTCAGCGAAGTCAAGGGCTTCGGCCGCCAGCGCGGGCATACGGAACTCTACCGGGGAGCCGAGTATGTCGTTGATTTCCTTCCCAAAGCAAAGATCGAAGTCGCCGTGCCGGACGATCTCGTCGAGCGTGTCGTCGAGGCGATCGTGTCTGCCGCAAAAACCGGTAAGGTTGGAGACGGCAAGATCTTCGTGACGACCCTCGACCAGGTCTGGCGCATCCGCACGGGTGAATCCGGCGACAGCGCCCTCTGACGTCAGAACCACCCGGCCCGCGCCACGGCGCGACCGATCATGAAAAACAGCGCCAGCGTCGACACCAGGTAGGCGGCGAATCGCCAGATCACGATGTTGACCGTGCAGTGGATGGCGCTGTGCACCGCGCGGAAGCCCATGAAAACCCACGCGGCGGTGACGTCCGTGGCGTCGGCGGTGCCCGTGACATACAGGTACAGGCACAGCGCGTAAAACAGCACCGGGAGCTCGAACAGGTTCCTGAAGTTGTTGGCCGGGTAAGCCACCGATTCGGGCAATAGCGCCGCACCCTTGTCGGGCGTCGTGTAAGTCTGGGTCGGCACCCCGGCCTTGCGCATGGCAGGCAGGCGCCGCGCATACAGGACGACCCAGACCACGGCTGTCAGGACAAACATTGCCAGCACCGGCTGCAGGATCGCCGCATTCGTCATGCGGAATCTCGCAGCATGCAGAACGCGTTCAGCTTGTTGCCGTCGAGGTCGCGGAAGTACCCCGCGTAGAAATTCCCGAAGCGCACGCCCGGGGCGCCCTCGTCCTTGCCTCCCAGTTCGAGCGCCTTCGCGTGCAGCGCCTGTACTTTTTCGGGTCCGTCCATGGCCAGGGCCACCATCATGCCATTGCCAACCGTCGCGGGCTGGCCATCGAACGGCTTGATGATGGATACGGCCGGCGTGGTCGGACTGACCGACCAGGCGATGAAGCGATCGCTTTCCATCCAGCGCGCCGCGCCTATCGTCGCCAGTAACTCGTCGTAGAATTTCGCGGCCCTGTCGAAGTCATTGGTCCCAAGCGTTACGTATCCGATCATTCCCCGCTCCTTAGCTCCGCTACCTGAGGCCGTCCAGAACGGCCCGCCAGGCTTCGAGCTTAACCGAGAACGGCATCGACGCATAAGCCGGACTCGTCGAGGGCAGCCGCACGCACGGCAGGTCAATCCCGGCACCGGCTTTCAGCACGAATCGGCGGTACAGCTGTTCGGCCTTGGCGCCGTTGCAGGCGACCAGGCGCAAGCCGGGGTGCTCTGCAAAAAACCCCGAAAAATCGTTCGCCTCCGCGCTGTCCAGGCGAATTTCTGCGTCGAGGCTGCCGGGCCGCACCGAGCGCCTCAGCACATCCCACAATGCGATGCGATTCTCCCTCAGCCCGTGACAGCGCTGGTGATAGTTCCCGGTCACCGCGAATATCGATGCCATGATCGGCCAAAACGCGTTATGTGGATGCGCGTAGTACTCGCCGGCTTCGAGCGAACGGCGCCCGGGCAGGCTGCCGAGAATCAGCACGCGGGCATCGTGGCGTGCAACCGGTGCAAAACCCGTCGACGCTTCCACGGATACGCGCGCTTACCCCTGCCTTTGCAGCAGACGGTGGGCCATCATTTCCATGTCACCGGCGTCGCGCCGATGCTTGACCGGGTCATCCGCCGTGATATTCATGCCGCGCACGGTCTTTCGCAGCAGTTCGCCGGTCTCGTTTTCATCGAAGTCGATGATGTTGAGGCAGCAGGTCGCCTGGTCGAGCAATCCGAATGCGTGCAGGCCGACACCCGTGGCCCAGCCAAGTATCGCGGCGTTGGTGCCGCCGTGAGCAAAGACAGCGAGATTATGCCAGCCACGATCGGCGAGCAGGGAATCCATGGCGTTGGCGATCCGGACGTAGAAGTCGTGATATCGCTCGCCGCCGAGAAAGGTCGCATCCTGGTCCGGCGCGCGCCAGTGCGAGAACGCGACATCTGCGCAAATATCGTAGCCGCCCGTGACCTCGCCGATGCCGTGGCGGATTTCAGCCAGTTCCGGCACCGCTTCGAGTTCGAGATCGCGTCCCGCGAGTATCGCCGTGCCGGTCTGGTAGGTGCGCGGCAGCCCCGTCCAGATCGCACGGTCAACGTGCACGTCGGCAAACAGCCGGGCCATGGCAGCCGCCTGTTGCCTGCCGCGTTCATTCAGGTCCACGGCATCCGGGTCCGCGACCCAGTCGCCGTTCGCGTCGACGTAATCCACGGCGCCATGGCGAAACAGGTAAAGACGGCGACGATTCGCGCCGTCCAGTGCCACGCGCCTGCGAGGTCCGCTCAATAGCCTCTCCCCGGATCGACGACGTTCAAAAGCGCATCCCCGGCCGCGTAGCGCCGCAGGTTCTCGCGCAACAGCAACAGGTGCCGTTCGCGCTCGCCGCCACGCGCCGCGATGTGCGGCGTGATAATGACGTTATCCAGCTGCCATAAGGGGTGATCCGGGGGCAGCGGCTCGGGATCCGTGACGTCAAGTCCGGCGCCGCCGAGCTGGCCGCTCTGCAGGGCGCGCAGCAAAGCCTCGGTATTCACCGTCGTGCCGCGACCGACATTGACGAAGTAGGCGCCGCGCTTCGTTGCCCCGAAAAATTCGGCGTCCAGCAGTCCCCTGGTCTCAGCGGTGGCCGGCAACGCATTGACGATCACGTCCGCCTGCGGGACGAGATCCAGCAACTCATCGGCCAGTCCGACGTAGTCGACGAAAGGTGGCCCTTCCCGGCTGCTGTTGCGCGTACCGATCACGCGCATCCCCAGCGCAGCGCCCCTGCGGGCCGTCTCCGTGCCGATACCGCCGAGACCGAGAACGAGCATCGTTTTGCCGGCAAGTGGCGCAGCGGCGTGGGCGGCGGGCAAATCAGGCCGCCATTCTCCCGTGGGCATGGCCCTGGCCTGAGCCGGCAGACCGTGGGACAGCGCCAGCGCCAGCGCCACGGCGTGCTCGGCGATCACCGGAGACGACATTTTCTGCATGTTGGTCAGCACGACCTCAGCGCCCGCAATGCGCGGCGCGACGAGACAGCGCTCGGCCCCGGCACTCGTAATCTGCACCCAGACGGCTCGCTTCGCGGCCGCCACCAGCGCGGCTTCGCAGCTGCCTATGATCGCGTCGACCTGCGTGGCGAGAGCGATGGCGTCCTCTGACGAATCCGGCAGCAGGAACTCGATGTCCGGAAACTCCTTTTGCAGCAGTTCGACGGCCTCCGGCCAATTGAATACCACAAGGATTTTTTGCGCACCCGTCCAGCCCGGCACGTCGCGCATCTCGACGTCGCCTGCGCGCAATCCCGCATCGCGGACGAGGTCCTCAATGGTGAGCTGCGCCGGCGCCGGCACGGCAACTGCAAGCAACAGCGCCGCCAGGATACGCAGCTTGTTCATCGGACCCTCCTCCAGTGGGAGGACACAGTGTACGCAGTCCGCCTGATCCTGTGTAGCGCGCTCAGGCCGGGAAGAAGTCGATCGGCTTGGTCGTGGTGATCGCCTCGACGTCTCGCGCCTCGAAGCGGAACAGCAAGACACGCTGCACCAGCTTGCGCTCGAGTTCCTCGTTGCCGAGCTCGCTCGACACGACCTCGCACATCGTGACCCGGCCGTCCGGCGCGATCGTGAGCCGCAATACCAGCTTGCCTTCGAGCGACGGATCCTCGCGCAGGGCACGGTTGTACAGCGCGAAGATCGCGCCCTTGTTCTTATCGAATACGAGCTCGATTTCCTCGCGTGACCTCGACGCCTTGCCGCTCGAACCGGACCGCGTGGCGGCACCGCCCGGCTCTCCGATGCCGGCAACCGGGCTTTGCACCTTGGTTGTCGAACGCCCCGCGATACCCGTGCCGCCCGTATTGCGGCTCATGCTCGCGGTGTTGATGCCAGTCGACGCGGTGCCTGCCTTCGAGGTGATCATCGAGCGTTCGTTACGTTGCGCCTGGCCGACCGACGCGCTCAGCTCACGGTCCTCGGCAACCTGCTCGACGAGATCCCTGTCCACCAGGTCGGCAAGATCCTCGGCAAACGGCATGAGCGCCGCCTGCGCCTTTTCGCGTGCAACCTCGGTACGGTCACGCACCGGCTCGGGCACGGGTTCAGGCTCCGGCTCGGGTTCTTTCTCGACGACCTTTTCCGGCTCGGGCAACGGCTCCTCGACTTCGGGTTCGGGTTCCTCCTCCCGGGGCGGCGGCGGTGGCGGCGGCAGGGGTTTTTCCTCGAGCATCAGCTGCGCGATGCGCGGCGGAATCTCGATGACTTCGTAAGGATCCGGCTCGGGAACGGGAATGAAGGGCCAGATGATGCCGAGCAGAAACGCCACGAGCAGCACGATGCCGAGCAGGCGCTTGAACTTGCGTTCCTGGCCGCTGCCCGTCGTCCACGGTAGCTCATACTCTCTGTAATACGGTAAATCCAAATCCGTAACTCCTGACCTTCGCCCCGTTTCTCAGCGTGCCGCCTGCAGGTTGCCGAGCTTGTCGGAGCTCTTCTGCAGAACGGCGAGCGAAATCCGCCCGTAGTCCGATGCGGTACAAGTCGCCATCACTTTCTTCAGCAGGCGATAGGGAATGTCCTTGTCGCCCATGATCGTGACTTCACGGCCCGCAATATCGTCACGCGCCGCGCGTCGCAATACGCGATCGTTCTGCGACAGCAGCGCTTCACGCAATTCGGGAATGTCGTTGCCCTGTTTCGCCATGACGGCATCGACCTTCACGACGGGCTTGCCCTGGACGATGATGTCCGTCTCGCCGATGAGGATGACCACCGACTCCTTGGCCTTTTCTTCGGCAATCGATTCCGGCAGCTGCAGGTCCTTGGCATTCGGCAGCGTTTCCACGTCCGATGAATTGACCAGCAGGAAGAACACGAGAATCGTGAAGATGTCCATGAGCGAGACGAGATTCAGCATGCCGGCGCCCTTGTGACGCTTGTGATGCTTCTCCATTCGCTTGGCGCGTGCGGATTTGACCATGGCTCAGGCGCCCCCTTCCGTGACCGGCGCATCGCCGATCGAGATATCGGGAAACAGGTCTGACCGCACGATCGAGTCGTCCTCGATGCGTTCGGTGATGCGCACGGCATCCATGACCTGCACCAGCGTGTCGTAGGCAATGTCCTGCTCGAGCAGGATTGCCGCGTCGGTCTTCTGGGGATAACGTTTCTTGAGTTCGAGCAGCTTCGTCCGCAGCGCCTCGTAGTCGTAGCCGGCATCACCGTTCGGATAAACACCGAGCAGTCCCTGGTTACGATCGCCGACCTCGATCTTGTCGGCACGGATGGTGACTTCCAGCTGGAATACCTGTTCCTGCGGGTCCGCGGGCTCGGAAGAGGAGCCCGGCAGGTTCAATTCGAGAACCGCCAGACGCGAGAATACCGCGGTGATTAACAGGAACGGGACCAGGATCACCATGAGATTCATGAAGGCCGTGATGTTGAGCTCGGCCGTCTCTACATTACGACGGCTGCCCCTGCGGCTGCTGATCATGACATTACGCTCCGGCTGACTTGAGCTGGCGTTCCGTCACCGCATTCAAGAACTTGACGCTCGCCATCTCGAGGCTGTCGACGAGGCCATTGGTCTTCGTCTGCAACAAGGCGTGCACGAGCAGCAAGGGAATAGCGGCCATGAGGCCGAACGCGGTCGTGTTCATCGCAACCGAAATCGACGCCGACAACATGTCCGCCTTGTCCGCTGGGTTCGCGTTGGATACCGCCGTGAAAGCGTTGATCAGGCCGATAATCGTCCCGAGCAGGCCGAGCAGCGTCGCAATGTTCGCGAGCGTCGCAATGTAATGCGTGCGCTTCTCGAGACGCGGCAACACCTCCATCAGGCTCTCTTCCATCGCCTTCTCGATGTCGTCACGACGACGCGCCGACTTAACGCGGTACAGGCCGTAAGTCAGGATCGAGCCGATCGCCGCTTTGGATTTGGCAGTCTCGGCCGCTGCTTCCTGGAAATTGCCGGCCTTCAGATAAGGCACGATCTTTTTCCACAGCGCGCGATTACTGGCGCCGGACCAGGTCAGGTACATCCAGCGCTCGATCGCGATCGCGACGCCAAATGCGAATACGAACAGGATGGGGTACATGAATGCACCACCCTCCTGGAAAAACCGCACGATAGTGCTCATTTGTCTGCTCCTCTTTACAAACAACGTGTCTCAGGTTGCGCGGCTGCGGCCGCGCCTTACTGCGGGCGTCAGCGCCCTCCTACTCTTTTCCGTTCAGGTCCTTGTAGTATTCGACCTGGCGGATGAATTCCTCGCGATCAAGCGGCGCCAGCACTTCGTCCAGCAGCGTGTTGACCGGTTTGCCCATCAGGTTGCCCGGATCCGACTTCTTCCAGGGCACGATGTACAGCACCTTGGGCAGTTCCTGGTTGCCCGTAATCTCTGTCCGACCCAGTTCCAGCGAGTCCATGACGCGACTCCCGGACGTCGACCGCACGACGTCTTCCGGAAGCCGCGGCGCGGCCTGCGGTGCCGACGTGTCGACGGCCGGCATGGGTTCGTCGCTCTCGGCGCCCGCCTCCTGCGCGGCCGCCACCGGCACCGCCAGCGTCATCGCCAGGATCAGCGCGGGTCCGAATTTGCCTCCGTTGCCGGTCCTCATGTGCGTCACTCCGCCGCGTTTGCCGTGCGCTGATTCGCCGCCACGCGCCGATTCAGGTCCGAGATCCACTTCTCGACTTGCTCGTCCTCACCCACAAGTGACTGATAAGCCTCGAAATGCTGCAGCGCCGATTCCAGCCGCTGCAGATAAAGTTCGTTCAGGACGCCCAGGTTGTAGTGTGCCAAGGCGTAATCGGGCGAGACTGTGACCGCCTTCATATATGCGGCTTCTGCCTCGAGAAAATTCCCGTTTCTGCGAAGTAGCATGCCCAACTGGTTCAGCGCCGCCGGGTGCTCGGGATTCAGGGCGAGCGCGGCGTCGATCGCCTGGCGTGCGGCCGCATCGTCGCCGTTGCGCGCATGAATGATCGCCAGGTTGACGAAGGCGCCCGGGTAATCCGGGTACATCAGCACGAATTCCTCGAACCTGAGTTCCGCATCGACGAAATCGCCGCTCGCCATGATGGCGGCCGCCTGCTCGAACAGCGTGAGCGCCTCGGGCGGGATCACGATCGCGGCCTGAGTATCCGTGCCGGGCCGCGCCGTCGCGTCGCCCTCTGCATCACGCGTGCCCTGGCCCGCGCAGCCCGCAAGCGCCAGCAGCGCTGCAACGGCTACGGACCGATGGCAGTACTCAGTAAAGCGCCGTAACGAGATCTTCACTGCGCTCCTCCTTTGCGTATCGCGCCGGCATCAGGCCTGCCAGACGCTCGAAACTTTTCCGGACCCATTCGTCGTAGACACCCTCCGGTGCCCTGCTGGCGTTTGCCTTGTAGAGATCGATGGCTTTTTCCTCGAACGGAAAAGCCTGCTCCTCGAGCAGGATCTCGTACTGTTCCAGCGCGTCCGGGTCGAGGTCGGCAGGCCGGTCGGATGCCAGCAGATCCGACGAAAACAGCTCGTACACCTCGCCGAGCCGGAAGGTGGCGGCGGTCGTGACCTCCGCGACACCGTAATCCGCGGCACCGGTGTAGGCGGCAATCACGTCTTCCATGAGCGACTTCTTGAGCTTGAGGCTTTCCGCCAGCGGTTGCGTCAGCTTGACGACGGCAAAGCGCTTGCGAACCGGTTCGGCCAGTTCAAGCGAGGCCGTGGCCGCCAGGTAACGCGTGCGGTCGGTGCGCTGAGCGCCGGCCGTCGCATCCACCCTGACGATCTCGTCGAGCATGTTCAGGCGCGCCTGCTCGTTACCGGTTTCGCGCGCTATTTCCAGCAATCGGTAGCGGGCCTCGATCGATTCCGCGATCGGGTTCGGGTACCTGGCCAGGATGTCGCCCAGGACGCGTTGCTCGGACGCGAGCGTGCCGGTCTCTTTGTAAAGCTCGGAGGCCTTCCAGAGTGCCTCGCGGCGCACATCGTCGCTGCTCGACTCGGCAACCGCAATGCGCTCGAATTCGGCAGCGGCCTGGCCCGCGCGGCCCGACTCGAGATAGGTGACGGCGAGTTTCTGCGTGACGTCATCCGCAAACGCGCTGTCCGGGTAATTGCGGCGGAACGACTCGAGCACACCGGATGCACGGTCCCAGGCCTGCAGGTTGATCAGCGCCGCGGCGGCATCGTACTCGGCGGTCGCGCGAATCGACGAGTCCGGCACCGCGACGCCGAGCCGCGTGAAATGCGTGACCGCGGTCTCGAGGTCGCCGGCATCGCGGGCCTGCTCGCCCTGCTTGTAGATGCTCGATGCAATGCGCTCCTTGATTTCGTTGTTGGCCATCGCGTCATCGGCAGGCGTGAAGCCGCGCAGGCTGTAGTAGGCGTTCTCCGCCTCTGGGAAGTCGCCGAGATCGAAATGCGAATGCGCGATCACCGTCCACGAGGTTCGCGCGAGCTCCGGTTTGACCGGCGGCTGCTTGCCGACGACGGCCTGGCCTACGGCGATCGCGAGATCGAACTGGTTCTGTGCGAACAGGTCTTCCGCCACCGTGGTCAGCACGGCGCCGGACTCCGGGTGCGCCGGATAGGTGTCCGCGAACTTGAGGCCGCTGTCGAGATACTGCCGATGCCATTCGTCCCGGGCTGCGCCCGCGAGACTCTTCTCGTGCTCGCGATAAGCGAGAATGGCCGCATATCCGGCCTCCGCGGATTTCGCATGCGGCGGATAATCGTAGGCGGTGCGTTCGTACTCGAAAGTCGCGGCGCCGAAGTCCTTGCTCTCGTACAGGATTTCCGCGAGCAGGAAATTGGTATTTGCCGTGTCCGGTTCGCCCGGGAAATACGCAAGATACTTGCGATACCAGTTGGCCGCCTCGCGGTAATCGCTCGTCTTGCCGTCGCGCTGTGCCTCTGCATGGTAATACTTCGCGAGGTCCGTCAGGTTGGCCTTGAGATGCCCGGCCACCGCCTCGTTTTCTTCACGCGGATTCAGCTGCCAGAATGCGCCGTCCATGCCGTAACGCTCGACGAACGCCTTCTTGCCCTCCAGCACCAGGCTCGGAAAGCCGCCTTCCTTGTAAGCATTGATTGCCTGCACCTGCAGTACAGGCGCCATCGGATGATGCGGATCGCGCTCGACGAAAGCGCCATAGGTCTCGGCCGCGTCCTGGTAACGCTCCTTTTCGAGGTACAGGTCGCCCAGGTTGGAATAGATCACCGGCGTGTAACGTGGTTTGCCACGCGCGTCGAGAAACTCACCAATGCTTTCGGCGCCGTTCATGTAGGAAAAGCTGATGCTGAGAACGCGAAACGTGTCCTCGACGAGCTCGCGCTCCGCACGCGACAGGCTCGCCAGCCGCTGCTCGCCTTCCCCAACGTCCACGTCCGCGATCTTGCGATCGAGCAGATCGAAAAACGGGGTCAGGCTGTCCTCGTGCCAGGCCAGCTTGAACTGCGACCAGCCCAGTTTGTACAGCGATTGCTCGTAATACCGGGACTGGTCACCCTGGCGAACGACAACCTGGTACGCCGCCTCGGCTTCGTTATAGCGCTTCCTGATAAACAGCATCTCGCCACGCCGGAACTGCACTTCGTCGAGCAGCACGGTCCGCGGGAATCGCGTGACGAGCTCGTCCAGGGCTGCCAGCGCCTCGTCCGTCCTGCCGCCGACTTCGTAGGCCCTGCCCAGCTGGTAGAGCACGGTGTCGTTGCGGCGGTAATCCGGATACGCCTCCAGCAGTCGCTGGTAGAGATCGACAGCATTATCGAATCCACGCGGGTCCAGCGCTTCGACGTTGGCGGCAAGCTGGTTCGCCTCGTTAGCCTCGAGCTCCAGGTCACCGAGCCGGCGCATCGCTTCGGCGCGCAATTCCGGGTCGTCGGAGACGAGATCGAGAAACGCGCGATAACCTTCCCGCGCCAGGTCGGAACTGCCGATGATCGCGCGGCCGGGACGCACTTCGACCGTCCGGTCCTCGAGGCTCTTGATCGTGTCCTTGTCCTCGACGCGCGCCGCCGCGGCCGACGTCATGATGATCGTGGCGGACAGCAGAACGGCGAGTCGGCAGAGCGCGTTCACTCGACCGTCTCCCCGGCCGTCGCGGAAATATCGTAGATTGCCGCGAGCGCGAATCGCGCCTGCACCGTGTAAATGTCGAGACGTTCTTTCTGCGCCTGGAGTTCGCCGATCGCGATGCGCTGCAGGTACCCGCGCTGTCGCGACAAAGCATCTGCGACGCGCATCTTCATTCCCTCGATGCGTGGCGAAAGTCCTTCCACACGTCCACTCAGCTCTGCGAAACGCGCTGGCTCGTTACGCATTGACTCATCGATCTGCCGCCTGGCGCGCTGGGCCGCAACGAGCACTTCGCCCGACTGCCTGAGATCGCGTCGGATACGCCACAGGCGGTCCCCGAAATCGCGCTCGAGATTCCATTGCATGACGCCCTTGATCAAGCGGACCTTGTCGCCGACCTCAGCCGCTTCCGGAATTCCGGAGCGCAACGCAGGGCTGCTGTCGAGCCCCGTGATTTCGCCCCACATAGCGAACTCGTCGCGCGTTGCAAGCGCAAGCCAGTCATGGCTCTCCTCGATGTTGTTGAGCGTGGAGTCGAATTCGAGCTTCCTGTCGACCATGCCGTCGAGGTCGGCACGCGCGAGCGCTTCCTCGACGCGCGGCAAACGTTCCTCGTAGGCCTGTCTGCGCGTATCCAGCATGTAGGCATAGACGTCGACGTTCTGCTGCCAGCCGTCGAGGTTGCGATACAGGTAGGACAGATCGCGGTAATTCTTCAGGCCTTCCTGGAACTGGTGGGTCGCGAGCAGATGGAACAGGTAGCGCGCTTCCGGCCCTTCGGGCAACGCCTCGAGGCGCCAGTACCAGCCCGCGCTGTCGAGCGGATCGTCGTCGAGAAACTGGTCGAAGAAGGCACCGCTCTCGATATGCCGGATGGTGCGGTCAAGACGATTGGTCTCTTCGTAGAAAGCCTCGATCGCGTTCAGGTAGTGATCGGCGGCCTGGCTGATCGAGTCCAGTTTGGCCAGTGCATAGGGGATCGCGAGCATCGACTCCTGCACCGCCGAGTCGAGCAGATCGCGATTGCGCAGCTCCATCCAGGGCACCAGCGCACGCTGGAAGTTGTCGAGTTCGGCGTCTGCCCAGCCGACGCCGAGCAGCGCCTTGTTCGAGAACGGACCTTCGAGCCGCACGCGTTGCAGCGGCGCCTTCGCCGCGAGCGGATCGCCCGCCTGCAGCAAGGCATAACCCAGCGCAAGATTGGCCTTGTCGCGCAGCGACGTCAGTTCCTCGTTGAAAGGATCGATGTTGCCGAGTTCCTCGAGGAGTCGCGATGCCTCTGCGACCCTGCCGCTGCGGACCAGTGCGACGCCGATATTGAATTTCGCGTAGCTCGCCCACTCGGTCTTGTCCCGCCAGTTGCCGAGCAGCGCAATCGCATCGTCGTAACGGCCCTCGTCGATCAGGACCTGCGCCTCGAGCATGAGCGCCTCGCGCTGCAGGTTCTCGGGCAATTCGCTTTGAATATAGGCAAGCGCCTGCTGCGCCTTGTCGAGGTAACCGCGCTGATACCAGATCTTGGCCAGGAAAAACCAGGTGCGATCGCGAATTTCCGGCGTTACGTTGCTCGCCAGCAGGCGCTCGAAAATGTCCGCCGCTTCGAGGTGGTGACCATAGGAAAGGTAGAGTCCGCCGAGCAGCAGTTCCGCTTCGTCCGAATGGTGTTCGAGACGCGACTTTTCCTGGGCCGCGAGCAGCCTGACGATCGCCGGGAAATAGTCTTCCTGATAAAAATAGAACAGGACCTCGCCGTAGTGGGGATCCTTGACGACGATCGGCTCGCGACCGTCATCCGCCGAAGCTGCCGTCGGCGCCAGGGCGACAAGCAGCAGGCAAAGACAGCTAACGATGGAGCGTCCCGCGGGCAACGGTCACTCCCATTCCTTGATGACAAACTCCGGCTGCTGCTTCCTGACGCGATCCGTGATTTCCAGTTCTACGTACTTGGCACCGATGCCCTTGTCGAAGCTCATCGTCGCTCCGCGCCGGTAGTCGCGCACGTGCGGACCCTTGCCGGTGAATATCGCGACCAGCTCGTGTTCGCCGGTCTTCAGGTTCGCGACATGCACTCGATGCACGCCGCCGCGAACCAGCGCATCCGCCTCGCGTGCCGTATACAGGTAGTTCGCCACTTCCTTGCCGTCAATCTTGATGTTGACGGAATCGAGTTCGAAGTACTCGCCGACATCCATGGAGATGAAAAAGGCAACCTGCGAATTCGCCGGAAACAGCAATTCTTCTTCGAGCAGAAACAGGTCGCGATTCAGGTCGAGGACCTCCTTCTTCAGGCTCTGCACATCCTGGTCCAGGCTGCGGAATTCGCTGCGTGGCGCGTCCTCCCCGCTGTCCTGGGCGAACGACAGGGCGCTCAGGACAAGAAGCGCGAGGGCCGTGAACGTACTGCGGAATATGGTCACTTTACTCTCTCAACAACGATCTGATCTGGTCCAGGTAACTGTTCTCATAGCCGGGCTTGTAGCCGTGATGGACGTAGCGGACGGTGCCTTCGCGGTCGACGATTACCGTGACGGGCATGGCTTCGACCTCATAGAGCCGGCTGACTTCCTTGCGGGAATCGAACAGCACCGGGAAACTGACGCCCAGTTCCTCGATCATGGCCATCGCGCGCCCCGAATCGTCGTCGATGTTGACGCCGAGCAGGTTGAAGCCGACACGCTGGTAACGACCGTAAAGCTCATCGAGGAGCGGCATCTCCTGGCGGCACGGGCCGCACCAGGTCGCCCAGAAATTGATCATGACGACATCGCCGCGATATTCCGAAAGCCTCAGGTTTTCGCCGGTCGCGCTTTTCAGGGCGAAGTCCGGAGCCGGCCGGCCTTCCAGGCCGGATGAGGCAATGCTCGTCACTGCAAAAATGCTGAATAAGGCACCAATCAACAACGTCTTGGGTTTCATCCGCTTGATCCTTTTTGTACCGGCCCGCCAACATCCCTGTGGACAGCGCGCAGGCATCACCACACAAGAGGACATGGTGACATCCGGGCCCTGGGCTGGCCGTGATTATCGTCACAAAGCCCGGATTTCCTGAACATAATCAGGGTCCGGACGAAGCGACGGGGCGACCCCGCAATCTGTCTAGATTACGTTAAATCGGGTCCTGACCCCAGAATTTTTCGCGCACGGAGCTACACGCCTATGATAGGCGTATGAGTATGAATTTAAAGTGAAAATCCGTCGCCTTTCTGCGACAAAGCAGAATTTTTTTAGCGCGCTTCGTCGTCTTCATCGGCGCCGGGCGCCAACAGGCCGTCCGAGTAATACATGCGCCCTTCCGCATCGATCACGATGCTCTCGTAGTCGGGCAGCGTGCCGATCAGCGTGAGTCCGCGGTCGACGCCGAGCACGAAAACCGCGGTCGACAGGGCGTCCGTAATGACCGCATCGGGACCCATGACGGTGGCGCTGTGGACGCCCTTGGCCGGTTCGCCGGTGCCTGGTTCGATGATGTGATGGTAGCGAATGCCGTTTTCGTCGAAATAGCGCTCGTAGTCGCCCGAGGTCGAGATCGCCTCGTCCACGAGCGGGATCGAAATCGCGACCTCCCCCTCCTCCCGCGGATCCCGAACGCCCACCATCCACGGCCGGCCGCGCCGGTCACCGAGCAGGCGCGTATCGCCACCGGCCGTCACGATGCCGTTCCTGATACCCAGGTTGCGCAGAATGTCGACGCCGCGCTCGACGACGTAACCCTTGGCGATGCCACCCAGGTTGATCCTGACGCCCGGCTGCAGGAACCGCACCGTCCCGGCCGCCGGGTCGAGCTTCACGAGCCGATAGTCGATGCGCTGTCGCTCGGAGGCGACCGTGGCGTCGTCGGGCCGGCGGTGCTCGCGAAAATCGTAGTGCTGGCCGACGCTGTCGAACGTGATGTCGAAAGCGCCATGCGTCAGAACCGAAATATCGAGCGAGCGCTCAATCAGGTGAAACAGCTCGGCGCCAGCAGCGACCGGGCGTTCCGCTGCTTCGCGATTGATCCTGGAGATCTCGCTGTCTTCCTTGTAAGTGCTCATCAGGCGATCGATGCGCTCGGCTTCCCTGAAAACCTCTTCGAGCGCCTGCCGCCCGCGCGACTCGTCATTGCTCCAGAGATAGACGCTGACCTCGGTGCCCATCATGGGCCTCGCATCGCCCACCCACTCCGCGAATGCGGCGGAAGGCACCGCGGCCAGCAGCAGCGTTGCTAGAGTTAACCATGGTCCGGAGTTATGCTTGGTCGTGAAACAACCGGACAAGGAGCGGGACAGTGACTTCATTCCTGGTATTCCTCGGCATCATCGCCGCGATAGTGTTCTATGCGATTGGCATATACAACCGCCTGATCAACGAGCGGAACCGGGTGCGCAACGCCTTCGCCCAGATAGACGTCCAGCTCACTCGCCGGCACGATCTGATCCCGAATCTCGTCGAGGCTGTCAAAGGCTACATGAAGCACGAGCGGGAAACACTCGAAGCGGTCATCAGGGCACGAAACGTGGCCGTGGCGAGCCTCGACACGGCCAAGGCGGATCCGGCCAACGCCGAGGCCATTCGCAAACTCGGGGAATCGGAGGGTGCGCTCGGCAACGTACTCGGCAGGCTGTTCGCGCTGTCGGAAGCCTATCCCGACCTCAAGGCGAACCAGAACATGATGCAGTTCCAGGAGGAACTGTCCAGCACCGAGAACAAGGTCGCGTTCTCGCGGCAGGCTTTCAATGATGCTGTTTTGAACTACAACAACACGGCAGAGAATTTTCCGAACAACATCGTTGCCAACATGTTCCGCTTCGAACTCGCGAGCTTCCTCGAGATCGAATCCGAAGAAAAACGCGAGGTCCCCGAAGTCTCGTTCACATGACCTTATCGTGAATTTTTTCGCCGCGCAGGACAGGGCGCGACGAACGTCGCGGCACCTGATCATCGCCTACGCCGTTGCGACCGTCATCATCGTGTTCGGCGTCACGGCTATCGTCGGTTTTGCACTTTTCGTCGTCACCGACCAGACCTATGTCACACCGCAGTCCGGTTTCCTCGCACAGAACATGCCGCTGCTCGGCGGCGTCGCACTGCTGACAGCGCTGTTCATCATCGGCGCGAGCCTGTATCGAACGGCGTCACTGTCGGGGGGCGGCGGCGCCGTCGCCACTGCCATGGGTGGCACCCTGGTCGCCACTGACGCGCAGGATCCGCTGCGTCGTCGCCTGCGAAACATCGTCGAGGAAATGGCCATCGCCTCGGGCGTGCCGGTACCCGAGATCTACGTGCTCGAGGCGGAAAGCGGCATCAATGCCTTTGCGGCAGGCTATTCGCCCGGTGACGCCGCCATCGCGGTGACGCGTGGCGCGCTGCAGCTACTGGATCGAGACGAACTGCAGGGCGTCATCGGCCACGAATTCAGCCATATCCTGAACGGCGACATGCGCCTGAATATCCGGCTCATGGGCATACTCTTCGGCATCATGGCGCTGGGTCTCGCGGGCCGCCTCATTCTGCGCGGGGTCGAACATGCGCGCGGCCGCGGCGCGGCTGCCGTGGTCATCGTCGGCGGCGGGCTCGCCGTGCTCGGCGCCGTCGGCGTATTCAGCGCGCGCGTGATCAAGGCAGGCGTTTCGCGCCAGCGCGAGTATCTTGCAGACGCCTCGGCAGTGCAGTTCACGCGCCAGACCGACGGCATCGCGAACGCGCTCAAGAAGATCGGCGGATACGCGGATGGCTCGGCCTTCAAGGCCGCCGACGCCGAGGAAGTCAGCCACATGCTGTTCGGGCCCGGTGCGGGCCTCCGCGGCATGCTCGCAACGCATCCGCCGCTCGTGGACAGAATCAGGGCGCTCGACCCGGGCTTCACGGCAGCCGACTTCCCGGCAGTCGATCCGCGCGCCTATCGGGGCACGATCGACGACGACGCGCCGTTGGCGCAGCTCCATCCCGGCACGACCAGCGCGGCAGCGAGCGGTGGCGACAACCGGCTGGTCGACTCGATCGCAGATACCGTCGGCGAACCGGACAGCGATCACGTGGCCTACGCGACCAAGCTGCGCCGCTCGATCCCGGAGTCGCTGTATGCGGCGGCGCACTCGCAGGAACTGGCTTACCTGCTGGTGATCGCGCTGGTGCTCGATCGCACGGGGCGACATGTCGACCGCCAGCTGGCGCTGGCGCGTGAACAGCTCGGCACGGAGAGAACCAGGCTGTTGCGCCGCTACTACGACGAACTCGCCGCAACGGGCGCCGAATTCCGGCTGCCGCTGCTTGCCGTGGCCTTCCCCGCGCTGCGCCTGCGACCCGCGGAACATCTTTCTTACCTGCTGGAACTGACCGCCCGGCTGATCGAAGTCGACGAGCAGGTCGACCTGTACGAGTACTGCTTCCACCGCATGCTGAGCAGCAACCTCGCCACCGACCGGCGCCTCGCCACACGGACACGATCCCGCCCTGGCAAAGACGAGATGCGGCGCGCGGCCATCCGGCTGCTCAGGGTCCTTGCCGAGCAGGGTCATGACAGTCCCACGGACAGGAAAGCCGCTTTCGCGGCCGGCACCGCGACACTGGGGAGCTGGGCGCAAGCTCAGGTATTCGAAGACGACACTCCGCGGGCCCTGGCAAAGACAGTGGCGGAACTGAACAGGAGTCTCGACGTGCTGCTGGGCCTTCACAGCGCGGACAGATCCTCGCTGGTCCGGGCGATCGGCGCGGTTGCCGCGCACGATGGCCGCCTGGCCGTTGCCGAAGCAGAACTCATCCGCGCAGTCTGTGCGACCCTTGATTGCCCGCTGCCGCCCATTCTCGTGCAGGGCCTGCGCCAGTGACGCAATTGTCCGGCGCTCCTCGAATTGACGTAGAATTGAACCCTGGAGCGATTTTCTTGTCGGAACTCAACATGATCTGCAAACGCCTGCTGGCCTGCATCGCGCTGCTGGCCCTTACCCTTTCACTGCCTGCCACCGCCGCAACGCGGGAAGAACAACGCGTTGCCGATGCCGCGGAAACGCTGGACCAGTTGCTGCGCATCCCGGAGAAGACCATACCGCCGAATCTGCTGGCGCGCGCGCACGCCGTGGCCGTCATTCCGAACGTGGTCAAGGCGGCATTCGGGCTCGGCGCGCGACGCGGCAAGGGCATCATCGTCGTACGCCAGGACGACAATTCCTGGAGCAACCCGGCGTTTGTTACCCTGACAGGCGGCAGCGTCGGCTGGCAGATCGGTGCGCAGTCCAGCGACATCATCCTGGTCTTCAAGACCCGTAAGGGCGTGGAAGGAATCTCGAGCGGCAAACTCACGCTCGGCGCGGATGCTTCGGTAGCCGCGGGCCCGGTCGGTCGCGCCGCGAGCGCAGCAACCGATATCGAGTTCAAGGCGGAAGTCTATTCCTATTCGCGCAGTCGGGGCCTGTTTGCGGGCGTATCTCTCGAAGGGTCGGGCGTCACGATGGATCGAAAAGCCAACGCGGCGTTCTATGGGTCGTCTTCGATGACGCCCGAAAAGATCTTCGTCAGTTCTCCGAATATTGCGCCGGACATTGCCAATACGTTCATCCAGATTCTGACCGCGCAAACCGCGCGACTGCCGACAACGCCCGGGATGCAGGCTGGCGTGGAGGCCGGGCAAGCGCCCGAGCCGTCTTCCGAGGTTCGCACTTTCGGCATGCCCGAGCCGGATGACTCGGGCGACGACACGACCGACTCAGACTCGAACTACTGAGTCGAATCGCCGTTCGTTTCCTCGCTGCGGCGCCGCAGTTCGTCCCGCACCGACTCGAGCTCCGTCGTCGGCGCGTCGCCCGGCGAGACGCCCGGCGCGTTCGCGCCGTCGACACGCGGCAACGACTCACCTGATTGCAGCGCGTTTTCGTCCTCTGCGCGTTCGGGAATCACGACACCCGGCGCATTGCCAGCCGCAGTCTCTTCATCCTGTTCCGTGTCCGCCGGCGGCAATACGCCGAACTGGGCAAGGTACTCGGCCTCCCTGCGCAAACGGTCGGCCTCCTCGGCGCGACGGCGCGCCTCGGCGGCCGCCTGCTGCGTCTGGCGTAACGCCTGCCGCTTGCGTTCAGATCGCGCTTCGAGTTCCGCGCGACCCTCGGCCTCTTCTTTCGCCTCGATGCGCTTCACGGCCTCGCGGGCATTGACGCATTCGGCCTCATACCTCGACTCGGCACGATCGCGCGAACAGCGGACCATTGCCGCTTCGAGTAACATCGGGTTGTCAACGAATTCGGTAACGGACCGCGGTGGCGGCTCTTTCGAGCAGCCGGCCAGGAGTCCGATCCCGCAAAGCATCAGTGTGAATTGCCTCGTCATCGTCGTCGAAGGTTCCAATTTGCCTGTCTGGTAAGAAAATCAGGGTCCTGCGGCTTCGATCATAGCAAATCAGGCGCCCCGCAAAGCGCGGCAGGGTTCGC
>DATCZJ010000113.1:0-2386 GCA_036525955.1 Woeseiaceae bacterium
CCTCGCAGTTCGTTACGCCGGAGCTCGTACACAACCCGACTTTCGACGAGGTGAACGGCGAGCGGCGCCTGATCCCGGCCTGGCTGTACAGGCCGCCCGGCGAGGGCCCATTCCCGGTTGTCGTCTCGATCCATGGCGGTCCCGAGAGCCAGGCGCGCCCTGCATTCAGCAGCACCTACCAGCTCTGGATTCGTGAGCTCGGCGTTGCGGTCCTGGTGCCTAATGTCAGGGGGTCGGATGGTTACGGCAAGACCTACGTCGGGCTCGACAACGGGTTCAGGCGGGAAGACTCGGTGCGAGACATCGGCAGCCTGCTCGACTGGATAGACACCCGGCCTTCGCTCGATGGCGACAGGGTGGCGGTCTTCGGCGGCAGTTATGGCGGCTACATGGTGCTCGCCAGCGCCGTGCATTTCAGCGACAGGCTCAGGGCGGCCGTCGACATCGTCGGCATCAGCAGCTTCGTAACCTTTCTCGAAAACACGCAGGACTACCGGCGCGATCTGCGCCGCGTCGAATACGGTGACGAGCGAGACCCGGTCATGCGGGCGCATCTCGAGAAGATCAGTCCCATCAACAACGTCGAGAAGATCCGCGTCCCGCTGTTCGTGGTGCAGGGACAGAACGATCCTCGAGTTCCAGTCACCGAGGCGGAACAGATCGTCGCCGCGCTCAGGCAAGAGGGGCGCGAGGTCTGGTATATGAACGCGCTCAACGAAGGTCACGGCTATCGCAAGAAGGAGAACCGCGATCTGTACCAGCAGGCGACGGTGCTGTTCTTCCGACAGAATCTTCTGGCGGACGACTAGGCGGCGACGTGCGAGCAGCCCTCGCCGCAATCGGGCAAGCATTGCCCGATGACGCCATAGACCGCCTGGAGCGGCTGCTGGCGGAGCTCGAGCGCTGGAACCGCAAGGTGAACCTGACGGCGATTCGCGATACCGACGAGATGGTAACCCACCACATCCTGGACAGCCTGTCGGCCCGGCCGCTGCTCGAGGGGCGGGACATCCTGGATGTCGGGACGGGTGCGGGATTTCCGGGGCTGCCGCTCGCAATCGTCGAACCGGAGCGACAATTCACGTTGCTGGACAGTAACCAGAAGAAGATCGCATTCGTAGCGCATGCGGCGCGCACGCTCGGCCTCGGCAACGTCACTGCCGTAAAAGCACGCGGCGAGGACTATGCACCCGGCCATCGCTTTGATACCGTGATCGCCCGGGCGCTGGCGGCACTGCCGCGACTCGTGGAAATCGCCGGGCACCACGTAGGAGAGGACGGGGTGTTTGTCGCGCTCAAGGGCCGACGACCGGACGAAGAATTAGAAGACTTGCCGGCTCCGTGGAGCCATGAAGTGATGGAACTCGATGTGCCGGGCCTCCCCAGGGGGTCGCGGCATGCCGTGTTGATGCGACGACGCAGATAATGACTCGAATCCTTGCAGTAGCAAACCAGAAAGGCGGGGTGGGCAAAACCACCACCTGCGTCAATCTCGCGGCATCGCTCGCGGCGACGCAGCGGCGCGTCTTGCTCGTCGACATGGATCCGCAGGGCAACGCGACCATGGGCTGCGGCATCAACAAGATGGAGCTCGAAAATTCCACCTGCGACGTGTTGCTCGGTGATGCGACGGCCGCGGACACGATCGTCTCTGCGCCGGAGGGCGGCTTCGCCGTGCTGCCGGGCAACGAGGACCTCACGCTGGCCGAGGTGCAGCTGCTGCAGGAAATCGGTCGCGAGATGAAGCTCAAGAAAGCGCTTGCGCCCGTGGCCGGGCTCTACGATTTCATCCTGATCGACTGCCCGCCCTCGATCAACATGCTCACGGTGAACGCGCTGACGGCAGCCGACGGCGTGCTGATCCCGATGCAGTGCGAGTATTACGCGCTTGAAGGACTGTCCGCCCTGCTCAGGACGATCGAGCAGGTGCGTGAATCGGTCAACCCCGACCTCGAGATGTTCGGCATCCTGCGCACGATGTTCGATCCGCGCATCAACCTGTCAAACGAGGTGTCGATGCAGCTGATCGAACATTTCGACCGCAAGGTGTTCCGCACCTGCGTGCCGCGCAACATCCGTCTCGCCGAGGCGCCGAGTTTCGGCCGCCCGGTATTGCTGCACGACCGTTCGTCTCGTGGCGCAATCGCGTATCTGGCGCTGGCGGGCGAGATCCTGCGTCGCGAGGACGCGAGAGTGGCAAAGGCGGTATAAGGACATCGCTGGAATGAACCGATGACAGCCAAGAAGAAACGACTCGGGCGCGGACTGGACGCCCTGCTTTCCAGGCCGGTTGCGGAGGCCGCGGCGGCCATGCCGGAGCCGGGCATGGACGGTCCGCTCAGGGAACTCCCGGTCGACCTGCTGCAGCGCGGACGTTACCAGCCAC
>DATCZJ010000114.1:0-3032 GCA_036525955.1 Woeseiaceae bacterium
CGTAAACCGCCGCTGTACCCGATCGTCCTCCATGGGCACGGCCTGCTTGCGTCCTGATTCGCTTCGCGAATCGGCCCGCCCCCGGCAACCAATCGGGCTCAGCCCTGTCTAAATCTGCTTCGCTCCTGATTCATTACGATAAACCTGCGCATCTGGAACCCGCACCGGATATCGAACGTGCGATCAACGCGCAGCGACGGTAGAGTCCGGGTACGCGCCGATAAGGAATAATAATGAAAGCAACAAAGATGCAGAAAATACTGCCCTGCATATTCACGCTGATCCTGGTCACCGCTTGCTCGAAGTCCGATGCCCCGCTGGACGATAGGCCCGTGGTGGCCGACCAAGGTACGACGCTCGAGTCCGACGTGCCGGTGGGCCGCCTGGGCGACACGGTCGTACCTGTCCATTATCGTCTCGAGCTCAGAATCGATCCCACGCAGGAGTCGTTCTCCGGCAAGGTATCGATCGATGCGAAAACCAGCGATCCGCTGGACAGCATTTGGATGCACGGCAAGGACCTGGAGGTCGATGAGATCTTCCTGACCGACGCCGATGGCAACCGCGTGGCGGCGAGTTACGAACAGAGGCATGACTCGGGCGTTTCACTGGTGTCGCTGGAGCAGACCGTCGATGCGGGGACAGTGACCATCGACATCCGTTTCCACCGGCCCTTCGAGACCGGGACAAACGGCCTGTTCAGGGTCTTGCGGGGAGAAGACGCCTAAGTGGCCACGCAAATGGAACCGATCGCCGCGAGAAAAGTCTTCCCGGGGTTCGACGAGCCTGCGTTCAAGGTGCCGTTCGATCTCGTGCTCGTGACGCGTGCCGATCACGCCGCGATCACGACTACGCCCGAGATCGCAAGGGAAACAGCGGATGACGGCTACGTGCGACGCGTCTTTGACACGACGCGGCCCATGCCGACCTATCTGCTCGCATTCGTAGTGGGGCCCTACGATATCGTCGACTATGGAACGATCCCGGCAAATGCGGTCCGCGACCGCGGGTTGCCGCTACGCGCGATCGCAGCGCGCGGCCTCGGTGAGCGGCTGGACTACGCGCTCGAGAACACCGACGGGATACTCACCGTGCTCGAGCAATACTTCGGTACACCATACCCGTACAGGAAACTCGATCTCATCGCCGTGCCCGGTGGATTCGGCGGCGCCATGGAGAACATCGGTGCAATAACCTACAACGAGTTCCTCCTGCTGATGGACGAAAACTCGCCGATCAGCCAGCGCCGCAGTTACACTGCCGTGCATGCCCACGAGCTCGGGCACATGTGGTTCGGTAACCTGGTCACGCCCGAATGGTGGAACGACATCTGGCTGAACGAGTCGTTCGCAAGCTGGATCATGTACAAGGCTGCGGACGCCTACTGGCCGGACGGCGAGTTCGACCGGGAAACCCAGAAACGCGCACTCAGGGCAATGGGCGGTGACTCGCTGGCGGCCGCGCGCCAGATCCGTGAGCCGGTGGACCACAATCACAGCATCAGCGACGCCTTCGACGGTATCACCTACCTGAAGGGCGGCGGCGTGCTGGCGATGCTGGAGCGCTACGTCGGCGAGGACGCGTTCCAGGCCGGGGTCCGGCTGCACATGAAGCGCCACGCGGACAAGACGGCCACCGCCGAGGACTTTATCACCTCGGTTGCCGAAGGTTCCGACCGGGCCGAGATCGAAGCCGCGTTCAAGTCGTTTATCGAACAACCGGGTGTGCCGTTGTTGTCGACACGTCTCGATTGCGCGGACCCTGCGAACCCCCAGCTCATCGTCAGCCAACAACGGTACGCGCCGCTCGGTTCAACGATCGATCCGGAATCCGGTCAATGGCATGTGCCGATGTGCATTGCCTATTCGACAGGCGGAGAGGAACAAAGCCAGTGCGCCCTGTTGAACGAATCGGAACAAACCATCGACCTCGATGCCGACAGCTGCCCCTCGATCGTGCATCCCAATGCGGATGGCGCCGGTTACTATCGCTTCGCATTCGACGATGCCGGCTGGTCGAGCCTGATCGAAGAGGTGCCCGACATGGTGCCGGCGGAGGCGCTCGCGCTCGGAGACAGCCTGCATGCCGCATTCCGGGCCGGCAAGGTATCGGCCGATACCTACGTTGCCGGCATGGTGGCGCTGGTCAATCACGACACCTGGGACGTGGCGGATGCCGCAACCAGCCACCTCGAGTCCATCACCAACATCCTCGACGCGGAGCAATTGCCTGCGGTCGAGCGCGCATTCCGCGACATCGTGGGACCGCGCTTTGCCCGCCTGCCGGATGGCGACGATGCCGGAACGGCCCTGCTTAGCGAGCGCATGCAGAGTTTCCTCGTCGTGATGGCGAAAGACCGGGAAATGCGTGAGCCGCTGGCCCGCGATGCAGCGGCCAGGATCGGCCTGGATGGCGACGCGGACCCGTCAGCCGTGCCTGCCGGTGAACTCGAGACCGTTCTCACCATAGGCGTGCAGGATATCGGGGAACCGTTCTTCGACCTGCTGCTGGAGCAGGCCCAGACAGACGAGGACCCGGCATTCCGCGCAGCGGCGAGAGGTGCCCTGGCGCGTGTCGAGGATCCGGCGCTGGTCCGCAAGCTTCAGGCGGCGCTGCTCGAGGGCAAGTTTCAGGGTTCCGAATTCCTTGGCATCGTCTTCGATCAAATGTTCCGCGAGGCGACGACGGAGCTGACCCATGCGTGGCTGGTGGAGAATTACGACGAGATTTTCGAGCAGCTTCCGGACTCATATCGTGCCAGGGCCTTGCCCGCGCTCGGGAGCGCATTCTGCAGTGCCGAGCGAGCCGATGAATGGCAGGCATATATCGAGGCGCGCGCAGAGCAGTTGCCCGGCTACGAGCGGACCCTTGCAAAAGCGACGGAAAGCGTTCGCCTGTGCGCGGCCCTGCGGGATGCGAAGGCTGCCGAACTCGTTACCGCGTTCCGGAATTATTAGGCAGGCCGGCGGAAATTCCGGGGTGTACGTGATCGCGGAGCCAGCAACATGAGAATCTGGGTCGATGCAGATGCC
>DATCZJ010000115.1:0-32428 GCA_036525955.1 Woeseiaceae bacterium
ATGTCGAGATTGACGGAGCCCGCGACGCCGAGGGAGATCATTCGGCACCCCCGAAGCGCGCAAGCCGTTCGACGAGCAGGTCGTAGAATCCACCCGCATCCACGGCGTGTGCCCACTGCACGTTGCGTGGCCGGTCCGTCACGTGCCAGAAATCGACTGCCGTGTGGCCCATGGTCAGTTCCGAATCCTTTTCCACGGCGACGTTACAGGTCCGGGTTTCGAAGAGCCCGGGCTCGAGCAGCCAGGCGATCGTGCACGGATCGTGCAGCGGCGCACCCTCCGCGCCGTACTTTGCGCTGTCGTAGCGATGAAAGAAGCCGAGCATTCCTGCCGTCGCGCGGGCGACCCTGTTACCGAGCGCCCCGATGCGCTCGACGCGTGCGCGCGTCGACAGCACCTGGTGTGTCACGTCGAGCCCCATCAGCACGATCGGCCGACCGCAGCGGAGCACGATGTCGGCAGCATGCGGATCGACCAGGATGTTGAATTCCGCTGACGGCGTGCGGTTGCCGCCCTCCCGCATGGCGCCGCCCATCGCAACGATTTCGCGGATGCCACGCAGCACCCGGGGTTCGCGCCGAATCGCCGCCCCGATATTCGTCATCGGCCCCGTCGGCACGAGCGTGACAGCGCCGTCTTCAGCGGCCAGCAGGGTCTCGATCAGGAATTCGACGGCATGAGTCGGCTGCAGCGGCGTCCGCGGTTCGAACACGTCGATGCCGTCGATGCCCGTATCGCCGTGGATGTATTCGGCCGTGATGCGCTCGCGCGCCAGCGGCCGGTCACAGCCGGCAAAAACCGGGATATCGTCGCGGCCCGCAAGGTCGCACATCATGCGTGCATTGCGCTGGGTCAGGTCCAGCGGCACATTGCCCGCGACCGTCGTGATACCGAGCACCTCGAGTTCCTCCGGCGAGGACAGCGCCAGGAACAACGCGACCGCATCGTCCTGCCCCGGGTCGCAATCGATGATGATCCGGCGGGCTGCCACGACGTCAGAAGGTCAGCAGCAACCCAGCGAGTGCCGCACTCATGAGGTTCGACAGCGAACCGGCCAGGACCGCTTGCAGTCCGAACTGGCCGATCAGGTCGCGCTTCTCCGGCACCAGCACACCGAGCCCGCCGAGCAGGATCGCGATCGACGACAGGTTGGCGAATCCGCAAAGCGCGAAAGTCGTGATGGCGTAGGTCCGCGGACTCGCGGTGCCGAGAATGTCCTTGAGATGCGAGAACGCCACGAACTCGTTCAAGATGACCTTCTCACCGAACAGCGCGCCCGCGGCCTGCGCTTCGGACCACGGGATGCTGAGCAGGTACATCATCGGCGCGAATACCCAGCCGAGGATCTTCTGCAGCGTCAGCTCGAAACCGAACCAGCCGCCGACCCAGCCGATCAGGCCGTTCAGCAAGGCGATCAGCGCCACGAACGCGACCAGCATCGCGCCGATATTGGCTGCCAGCCGCAGGCCGTCCGTGGTGCCCGATGCGGCCGCCAGGATGACGTTCTTGTGCTCGCTTCTCTCCATGACGAATTTCTCGGGCTCGCCTGCGGCGACGACCCTGTCGTCGGGCATCAGGATCTTCGCCATGAGCAGGCCGCCGGGCGCCGCCATGAATGCGGCCGCCAGCAGGTAGCGCATGTCGGCGCCCATCATCGCGTAGGCGGCGAGCACGGTGCCTGCGATCGAGGCCAGGCCCGACACCATGACCGCAAACAGCTGCGGCTCGGTCAGTCCCTTGAGATACGGCCGCACGACGAGCGGCGCCTCGGTCTGCCCGACGAAGATGTTCGCCGCGGCGTTCATCGACTCGATGGCGCCCGTGCCGATGACCTTGTGCAGGAAGCCGCCGACCAGCTTGACGATCCATTCCATGACGCGCAGGTGATACAGCACCGACATCAGCGCCGAGAAAAAGATGATGACGGGCAGTACCTTGACGGCAAAGCTGAAGCCGATCGTCTCGACGTCCGCCAGCGGGCCGAAGACCATCGCGATGCCGGCCTGCGAAAAATCGATGATCGCCTGCACGCCCGTGCTCAGCTTGTCGATGACGGCGTTGCCCCAGTCCGAGTAAAGGACGAAAACGGCGACGACGACCTGCAGTGCAAAGGCGGCGCCGACGATGCGCAGGTTGATTGCCTTGCGATTGCTCGAAAACAGGAACGCGATCGCGAGCAGCACCACGATCCCGACGAGTCCGATCAGCTTGGGCATGAAACTCCCCCGGCCTTGTTCTTGTTAGCAGCGCGTAGGATACCCCATCGACGCCTTCAGCCGCCCAAAATCTCCACGATCACGGCCCTGTCAGGAGGCGTGCTCGCGGTCGTCGCCACGGCGCCCCGGAGGTTGCGCTCGGCCGCGTCGGCCGCGCTTTCCGACGCCGCATGGATCACCGCGATCGGCGTTGCGCCATCGAGTCGCGTGCCGATCGGCGCGATGTCACTGAAGCCTACGGACAGGTCCAGCTGCTCGCCGACTTTGCGCCGCCCACCGCCCAGCTCGATGATGGCGTTGCCGACCGCGCGCGTGTTGACCGCCGAAATGACGCCCTCACCGTAAACCGGCCTGACGATCGGCGCCCTGGGCAGGTGTTTCTCGTAGCGCTCGACGAAGTCGGCGGGACCGCCGAGCGCCGCCGTCATCTTCTGGAAGATCTCCGCCGCGCGCCCGCTCGTCACCGCCCGCTCGCAACGTTGCCGCGCGGCCGCACGGTCGGCTTCGATGCCGCCGACCACGAGCATCTCGGCGCACAGCGCCATGACCACGGCGTCGAGCCGTGGCTCCCGCGACTCGTTTCTGAGGTAGCGCATGGCCTCCGCGATCTCGAGCGCATTGCCGGCCGTGAGGCCGAGCACTTCGTTCATGTCGGTCAGGATCGCGTGCGTCGGCAGACCGGCCTTGCCGGCGGTGCCGATGATGCTCTCTGCGAGCTCGCGGGCGCGCGCCGGCGTTTCCATGAAGGCGCCGTTGCCGACCTTGACGTCCATCACGAGGCCCTCGAGCCCGGCCGCGATTTTTTTCGACAGGATCGACGCCGTGATCAGCGGCACGGACTCGACCGTCCCGGTCACGTCGCGAATCGCGTAGAAACGGCGATCGGCCGGCGCGAGGTCGGCCGTCTGGCCGATGATCGCGCAGCCGACATCGCGCACGACGCTGCGAAACGTGTCGAAGTCGGGCGTGGCGTTGTAACCCGGAATCGACTCGGCCTTGTCCGTCGTGCCGCCCGTATGGCCGAGCCCGCGTCCCGAGACCATCGGCACGAAGCAGCCGCAGGCCGCGGCGATCGGCGCCAGCATGAAACTCACCTTGTCCCCGACGCCACCCGTGGAATGCTTGTCGACGACCGGGCCGTCGAGCGCCTCGGCGCGCCAGTCGAGCACGGTGCCGGATTGCGCCATCGCGAGCGTAAGCTTGCCGGCCTCCTCGAAGTTCATCGAATTCAGGAAGATCGCCATCGCCAGCGCGGACACCTGCTCCGCCGGCAGGCTGCTGTCCGCAAGCCCCGCAACGAAGAAATCGATTTCTTCGTCGGACAGCGCGGCGCCATCGCGTTTCCTGCGAATGATGTCGGTGAACAGCATGGCAATCCTCAGGTGAAGCCGCGCAGCGGCAGGTGCTCGTCGCGTTGCAGCCAGTTTTCGCGCGGGTAGTGGCAGCGGCGATCGATGACATGCAGCGTATAGGCGTGTCGCGACTTCCCCGAACGATTGGCCGCCGACAGATGCGGCGCCCGCCCGTCAAACACCACGAGGGTTCCGGCCGGCGCCTCCGCCGCGACGCGTTGCTCCTCCGGCCAGGGCGAGTCGTCCAGCGTCACGGTTTCGAGCTTGCCGTCCGGCTTGCGGTAGTTGCGCTTCCTCAGCGGTCCCTTGTGCCCGCCCCGGATGAACTGCATGCAGCCGTTCTCGAGGGTGGCGTCCTCGAGGGCGAACCAGAAGCCGACGCAGGATTCGGGTTCGGTATAGATATAGGTGGAATCCTGGTGGCAGACGACTTCGCCGCCGATGCGCGGTGGCTTGAAGATGTACATCGACTGCAGGATCAGGGGATCCTCGAAACCGATGCGGCGCGCGACCTCGGCCAGCGCGGGGGTGCGCGAGAAAGCACTGAAGACAGGGTCGAGATCGTGCATCGCGTGGCCCATCTTGTTCAGGCTGTGTTCCTTCGGCTGCCGCAGCGCACCACCGGCGTCGAAAGCATCGTCCTCCATGAAAAACCGGATCTTGTCACCCGACTCGATGAAATAGCGGTCGTCGAGCTGGGTCTGCTTCGTGGTGGAAAATACGCTGCGCACGCTCGCCGGGTCGAAGTCTTCCACGAGTTCGGCGGCGCGGCGGCGCAACGCCTCGCAGTCCGGCAGCGGCGCGAAGCCGCGCAGGATCATGACGCCCGCGTCGCGGTAGGCGGCGATCATATCCGGGGTGATGCAGCCGCCGGGCGGCGCGTCGTAGGTCGGTAAGCCGTCTGCGGCTGTCGGGTCTGTGGCCATGGACGGCCACGATAGACCACGTAACTCTGGCGTACAAGTTCGCTGCTCCGGTATCATGGGTGCCACAAGAACGCGGTTTACACGCGTTTCTCAGGCACACCGACGTCACTCGACGAGGACAACAATTCAATGAAAAATCAATATCTTAGCACGATAGTGCCGGTCTTTTCTGCGCTCGGGCTCGCGCTGTCACCGATGGCCCTTGCCCAGGAAGACGGCGCGCTGATCGAAGAGATCCGCGTCACGGCCACCAAGCGCGAACTGAGCATCTACGAAGTCCCCATCGCCATCAGCGCCTTCGAGGGCGACAAGCTGGCGGCACAGGGCATCGTCGACATCGTCGACATCGGCAAGTTCGTGCCGAACCTCAACATCACCCAGTTCTCCGCAGGCCACACGTCCTCGGCGAACCCGTTCATCCGCGGCATCGGCCTGCAGGACCACCTGATCACGACGGATCCGGGCGTCAGCGTCTACGTCGACGGCGTGTATCTCGGCAGGCAGGTCGGCCAGAACTGGAACCTCAGCAACATCGAGCGCGTCGAGGTGCTGCGCGGCCCGCAGGGCACGCTTTACGGTCGTAACTCGATCGGCGGCGCCATCAACATCATCACCAAGACGCCGGGTACCGACGAAGGCGCCAGGGTCGGCGTCGAGGTCGGCTCGCGCGGCCGCCTGAACGGCGACTTCTACGGCGACATGAACGTCACCGACACCGTGGCCCTGTCGTTCACGGGCGGCTTCAAGAACCGTGATGGTGTCGGTGATTTCGTGAACCTGCCGAATGCGGGCGTCGAAGTCGGCGAAATGAAGGAAGTGTTCGCGCGGGCCGCCGTTCGCTTCGCGCTGAACGAAGACTTCTCGATCGTCATCGCGGCTGACGCCAACGACGGCGAAGGCGGCCTCAGGCCCTACACGACGCTGATCGACGAGCTCGGCGCCAACTGCCGCGCGACGGCGGTGGATCCCGACGACTGCCTGGGCATCAACGGCGCGCTGTACAACGAAGGCTACAGGAACTCCGACGTCTCGGCCGACCCGTACGACAACAACACGGGCCAGGCCAGCCAGACCATCGTTACGAACAAGGCCGAGGGCATATCGATCACGGCAGACTGGAACATGAGTGACGTGACGGCGGTAAGGGCCATCGCCAGCCATCGCTCGTCCGAGTACAAGTCCGGTCTCGACGACGACAGCCTGCTCGACAACTTCCTGTCGTTCCCGGAGACGGGCGAAGCCGACCAGACCTCGTTCGAATTGCAGTTCAGCGGCGACTACGGCGCGATGGACTACGTCGCAGGCGTGTACTACTTCCAGGAAGAAGGCAACAACTTCCAGGACGGCTATTTCTTCAATTCGTTCGGCCCCTTCGACTTTTTCCTGGAGCAGGAAGTCAAGAGCACCGCGTTGTTCCTGAACGTCGGCTATGACCTGTCCGACGACTTCCGGGTGTCGGGTGGCGTGCGCCTCACCAACGACGAAAAGGACGCCGCCACGGATGTCGGCATCGGCCTCGTCAGCGCCAGCAAGGACTGGGACGAAGTGATGTGGGAAGTTGCCGCCAATTACACGCTCGCCAACGGCATGACCGTGTACGGCACGATCCAGAACGGCTACCAGTCGGGCCAGTTCCCGGCGCGCCCGTTCTGCCTGTTCGGCGACGCGAACTGCTTCGTCGCAGGCGAGAACATCACGGCGACGAACTACGAGGCCGGCATCAAGGGCCAGCCGACCGATCGTCTGCAGATCAGCGCGGCCGTGTTCTTCACGCAGTACAAGGACCTCCCGTACCAGGTCAGCACGACCACGGGCGGCGGCTTCAACACCGTCAACGAGATCGTGGACCAGGATTCGACGGGCTTCGAGCTGGAAGGCTCCTGGCTGCCGACCGACAACTTCACGCTGCATGCCTCCGTGGGCACGATCGACGTGAGCATCGACGCAACGTCCGGCATCCCGCTGCCGACGGCCGTCGCGCCGCTGACGCCCGAACTGACCTGGTCGCTGAGCCCGGAACTGACCGTGCCGCTGGCCAGTGGCGCGGAAATCGTCCTTCGTCTCGATCATTCGTACCGCGACGACATGTGGGGTGAGCCGACCAGCGACCCGGGCCGCTTCACGAAGATCGACAGCCGCGAAATCACCAACGTCGACATCGCCTGGCACTCGTCCGACGGCACGCTCACGGCCGCCATCTATGGCCGCAACGTCTCCGACGAACGCTACGACAATGCGCGCCTGAATGTTGGCGACTACGTGCTGCAGATCCTGAGCAACGATCCGAGCGAGTTCGGCGTCCGGCTCGTGAAAAGTTTCTGACAAGTTCTTACAGGCAACAAGAAAAAGCCGGTCCTCGTGACCGGCTTTTTTTATGCCAGGGGCCGCGCGCGGCGATGCTACAATCTTCGCCTGCAGAAGGAAGCCCTATGAACGCCATGACACGCTGTTTTTCATTTTCTTTTCTGATTTTCGCGCTCGCCGCCTGCACACCGCCCGCGCCGCCGGAGCGCGGCGGTGCCGCCGGATTCGAGGGTGACTTCGTCGTACGCGGCGACTACGTCGTGACGATGGACGAGGCCGGCACCGTGATCGCGAACGGCGCCGTCGCAGTCGTCGACGGCGCGATCGCGACGGTGGGTCCCGCGGCGGACGTGCTGGCCGCCCATCCCGGCCTGCACGTGCTCGACGGCAAGCAGCGCATCGTCATGCCCGGCCTGGTCAATGGCCACTCGCACGCCGCGATGACGCTGCTGCGCGGCGTCGCCGACGATCTCGCGCTCATGGACTGGCTGCAGAACTACATCTTCCCGGCGGAAGTCGAGTTCGTCGACGCGGAGTTCGTGCGCATCGGTACCGAACTCGCCTGCTGGGAAATGATTCGCGGCGGCACGACGACCTTCGTGGACATGTACTACTACCCCGACACGATCGCCGATGTCGTCGAGTCCTGCGGCATGCGCGCGCTGGTTTCGGCCACGGTCATCGACCAGCGCAGCCCGGATGCCGAGAACGCGGCTGATTCGATCGGCAACGGCGTTGCCTTCATCGGGCGTCGCAAGGACCGGCATCCGCGCATCACGCCGATCTTTGGCCCGCATGCGAATTACACGCTGGACAAGCGGCAACTGGAAGCGACACGCGCGATGGCAACGCGACTTGGCGTGCCCATCAGCATTCACCTGTCGGAATCGCCCTACGAGGTGCAGTACTCGAAGGAGCACTACGGAACGACGAGCATCGCGATGCTCGACTCGATCGGGTTCTTTGACGGCCCGACGATCGCCGCGCACGTCGTCTGGCCGACCGACGAGGAAATCCCGATTCTCGCCGAGCGCAAGGTCGGCGTGATCCACAACCCGACGTCGAACATGAAGATCGCCTCGGGCGTCGCGCCGGTCACGAAGATGCTCGCCGCGGGCGTCCGCGTGGGCCTCGGCACCGACGGCGCGGCCAGCAACAACGACCTCGACATGTGGGAGGAGATGCGTCTCGCATCGTTCCTGCAGAAGGTCGAGCAGATGAATCCGGAGGTGCTCTCCGCGACCGAGGTCCTGACGATGGCGACGCGCGGCGGCGCCACGGCGATCGGGCTCGGTGAGTCGATCGGTTCGCTCGAGCAGGGCAAACGCGCCGACCTGATCCAGGTCGCGTTCGACGACGTGC
The DNA here is from genome assembly GCA_036525955.1 of Woeseiaceae bacterium. Lineage (GTDB taxonomy): Bacteria > Pseudomonadota > Gammaproteobacteria > Steroidobacterales > Woeseiaceae > UBA1847. Next base: position 8,161 of record DATCZJ010000115.1, read on the forward strand.
ACCATGTGCCGACTTACGACGTCATCTCCCACCTCGTCTACGTGACCGACGAACAGGACGTGGCGACCGTGGTCGTGGACGGCCGCGTACTCATGCATGAGGGCCGCATGCTCACGATCGACACCGATCGCGTTCGCGCGGAAGCGACCGAGCTCGCCGCACGCATCCAGGCCGCGCTCGCCGAGCGCAACCGGTAGGCGGCAGGAACCGGGGACGCGGAATGCTGAAGCAGCTGGGGGCCGGAATCGTCGGGATCGCCGTTGCGATTGCGCTCGTGTGGATTGTCGAGTCGCTCGGCCACGCCATCTGGCCAACGCCGGCTGACCTCGATGCCGGCGACGCCGATGTCATGCGGGCCTACGTCGACACCTTGCCGCTCGGTGCCATGCTGACCGTTGCGCTCGCATGGTTTGTCGGCGCGCTCGGCGGCACCTTTGCCGCCTGCAGGTTCGGCACCGCGAGGCCGCTCGCCTATGCGCTGGCAGTCGGCGGCATGATGGCGGCCGGCGCAACGTTCAATCTCACGATCATTCCGCATCCCATGTGGTTCTCCGCCCTCGGTCTGGTCGGCATCTTTGCGGGAACCTGGCTGGGGCTCGCGCTCGGCACGCGCAAGGAGGTACAAAGTTGAAAGCAATCCAGGACGGCCTGCGCGGCAATCACTGCTACGGCTGCGGCATCGAGAATCCCAGGGGCATGCACATCAAGAGCCACTGGGAAGGCGAGGAAAGCGTCTGCCGCTACATGCCGAAGCCGGAGCAGTGCGCCGGGCCCGAGCACTACGTCTACGGCGGCACGATCGCGAGCCTCGTCGACTGCCATTCCTGCGGCACGGCGATGAGCAATTACTACCGCCGTGAAGGCCGCGAGGTCGGCGAAGGCGAGGAGATCTGGTGCGTCACGGGCAGGCTGACGGTCAACTATCTGGCGCCAACGCCGATTGACCAGGAGATCGAGCTGCGCACGATGATCGTCGCATGCACGGACAAGAAAACCATCCTCGAAACGCGCGTCTACTCGGACGGCCGGCACGTTGCGGATGGCGAGGTCATCGCGGTGCGTGTCCCGCCGACCTGGCGCAACCCGGGCTAGCCGGACCCGCGAGCCATCCTCACCAGCCCCGCTCGCTGGTCACATTCGCTAGTCGCATTCGAAATCGTCGGCGCCGACCGGGCGGCACTGCGGCGGAAAGCCCCGTTGGCGCCAGTAGTCGTAAACGCCCGAATCGCGCATGTAGGTCTTGAACGCCTCGCCCCGGCGGTACCGTTGCAACGAGGCGTCCCACAGCATGACCGGGTCGAAGGTCCGCCAGTCGCTGCGCAGGGAAATGGCGACGATATGCAGTGTTTCGGTTGAGTCGGCACTGTCTCTGCCCTCGGCAACCAGGAAATTCTGGATCGATTCGGCGAGTTCGATATGGTCCCGGTCCGGATGGCGATAGGCATCCCACAGTTCGTCGTGCCCGGGCCAGCCGGCGAGCAGGCGCGGACTGTTCGTCGCCAGCTTGAATGCCAGCGGTTCGTCCTTGCGCGCGAGCAATGGCAGGACAATGTAATCGGAAAACCACCTGCCGTTGTCGAGCGCTCGCTGCATAACCTGCAACGCCTCATCGTCCCGGCCTTGCGCGGCAAGCACTGCGTGCCTGTTGACGATGCATGGCACGTAACCGGGTTCGAATTCGACGCAGCGCTCGAAATCGGCGAGGCTGTTTTCGAGCTCGCCGACGAGCGCGTACAGGCGCCCGCGCCAGTTCAGCGCCGAATCATTGCGCGGGTCGATTCGCAGCGCTTCGCTCAGCTGATCCAGCAGGAGGCCCATGTCCGCCTTGCGCGCCAGGCTTTCTGCTGCGTTGCCCACCACCTTCGCGCGCACGGCCAGCGCCAGCGAGCTGTTCGGATCAATGTCGAGCGCCCGCTGGGCAAACTCTTCGCCCCGTTGCTCCGCCTCTTCGCGCGTTGCATCCGAGAACAGGTACTCGACGGCCAGTGTCTGCACGGCGGCACGCATTTCCCAGGCGCGCGCGAACTGCGGGTCCCGCTCGGTGGCGCGCGCCAGCAACTCGTCTGCAACGTCGAGATTGCGCCGCGCAAGGAACAGCGGCCGCGCCTTCAGGTAGAGTTCGTAGGCGTCCAGGTTCTCGGTCGTCGGCGCCACGTCGACGTGCTCGAGCCGGCTCACGCCGAGTTCTTCGTTCAGCGCGGCGACGATCGCCTCGGCGATCTCGTCCTGGATTGCGAAAATATTTTCGGCGGTCAGCGGCCGGTCGAAAGTATCCGACCAGAGGTGCTTGTCGTTGTCCGCGTCGATGAGCTGCGCCGTGACGCGAATGGTCTCGCCCGACTTGCGCACGCTGCCCTCGAGCACGTGCCGGACGCGCAGCGCCTTCGCGATCTCGGGGATACCGAGGCCCGCGCCCTTGAACTGGAACGCCGACGTGCGCGACGTGACGTCGAGGCCCTCGGTCCGCACGAGCACGTTCAGGATTTCCTCGGCGATGCCGTCCGAGAAATACTCCTGGTCGCCGGCCGGCGAGAGGTCCGCGAACGGCAGCACGGCGATGGACGCGTCGCTGATCGGCAATTCCTGCGGTTGCGCCGATTCCGCCGACCTTTCGGGTGCCTCGGACGTCGTGGCCGGCGTGGCGACCGTCGCCGGCGCCGGGTCGCCGATACGCAATGCTGAAAGGACGGCCAGCATGACGAGGCCCGCGATGATCGCGTAGTCGAGCCTGCGGCCCGTGTCGGCCGTGATGCTCTCGCCTTCGGGCACGGACTCGGTGCGCACGACACCCTCGGGCGTCAGTTCGAAGGCCCATGCGAAGACCAGCGCGATCGGAAAGCCGACCAGCAGCAGCGCGACGATGACGCCGTCGAACCAGGCCGGCAGCTGCATCGCGTCCTCGAGCGTCGTCGCGATCTGCGTCAGCACCCAGCCGACGACGGCGTACACGCCCGCCACGCGGAACACGTTGCGTCGCCTGAGTTCGGCGAAGACGCTATGCACGCAAGAAGCTCGTGCCATGGTCCATGGCCGGCAGCGCGAACAGGCTCGCGAGGCTCTGGCCGATGTCGGCGAATGTGTCGCGCCGGCCAATGGAGCCGGGCCGCACGCGCTTCCCGTAGGCGAGCACGGGAATGTGTTCGCGCGTGTGGTCCGAACCCTGCCAGGTGGGATCGCAGCCGTGGTCCGCGCACAAGATCAGCAGATCGTCGGCGCGCATGCGATCCATGACCTCGGGCAGGCGGCCATCGAAATACTCGAGCGCGGCCGCGTAACCCGGCACGTCGCGGCGGTGCCCGTAGAGCATGTCGAAGTCCACGAAATTCGTGAACACGATGCTGTTGTCGGGTGCCGACGCAACCTCCGCCACGGTCGCGTCAAAAAGCGCGGCGTTGCCGCTGGCCTTGACCTTCCTCGTAATGCCCTGGTGCGCATAGATGTCGGCGATCTTGCCGATGCTGATGACCTCCCCGCCCGCCGCAACGAGCTTGTCGAGCACGGTCGGCGCGTGCGGCGGCGTCGTCAGGTCGCGGCGATTCCCGGTGCGCACGTAGCTGTCGGGACCGCTGCCTGTGAACGGCCGCGCGATGACGCGGCCGATGTTGTAGTCGTCGACGAGTTCGCGCGCGATATCGCAGAGCTCGTAGAGACGCTCGAGGCCGAAAGCCTCTTCGTGACACGCGATCTGGAACACGCTGTCGGCCGAGGTGTAGACGATCGGCTTGCCCGTGCGCACGTGCTCGTCGCCGAGCTCGGCGATGATGGTCGTGCCCGAAGCGTGGCAGTTGCCGAGCACGCCCGGAAGACCGGCGCGCTCGATCAGCCTGTCGAGCAGTTCGGGCGGAAACGTATCGGTCTTGCCCGTGAAATACCCCCAGTCGAACAGCACCGGCACGCCCGCGATCTCCCAGTGTCCGCTCGGCGTGTCCTTGCCGCTCGACAGCTCGGCCGCATGGCCGTAGGCACCGATGATCTCGACGTCCGCGTCGACGCCGGCCGGGAATCGCCCCGTGCTTTCCTTTGCCGCATGGTACAGCCCGAGCCGCGCAAGGTTCGGCAGCCGCAGGGGGCCATCGTCAGATGCCGCGCGCATTCGCGCGATGCTGCCGAAGGTATCCGCGCCCTGGTCGCCGAAACGTTCGGCATCCTCGGTCGCGCCGATGCCGAAGGAATCCAGTACCAGAATGATTGCTCGTGCCATCGTCACTTGTTCCAGGTCATTGCAGGGAGAAAAAGAATCCTGCCAGCGAGGCGTTCAACAGGTTGACGAGTGTACCGCCAATGACGGCCCTGAGACCAAGCCTTGCAATGTCGTGGCGCCGGGTCGGGACGATGGCGCCGAGCCCGCCAAGCAGGATCGCGATCGAGGCAAGATTCGAAAAGCCGCAGAGCGCAAAGGTCACGACCAGCTGCGTATACGGCGACAGCGACGCCTTGATCTCGATGAAGCTGACATACGCGTAGAACTCGTTGATGACGAGTTTCTGGCCGATGAGGCTGCCCGCCTCGGCGGCCTCCGCCCAGGGCACGCCGAGGAGAAACGCGATCGGCGCGAACAGCTTGCCCAGCAGCCACTGGATCGTGAGGCCCTCGATGCCGACGAGCGAGCCCGCGAGCGTCAGCAGCCCGTTGGCCAGGTAGATCAGCCCGACGAATGCAATCAGCATGGCGCCGACCGCGAGTGCAACCTGCATGCCGGTCATCGCGCCGTTGCCGATCGCCTCGAAGATGTTGACCGGTTGATCCTGTTCCGCGATGGCTTCCTGCTGCGGCGCCTCGTCGTGCGCCTCGGTTTCGGGCAGCATCACCTTGGCGATCATGAGCCCGCCCGGCGCAGCCATGAAACTCGCCGTGATCAGGTACTTGAGATCGACGCCCATCTGCGCATAGCCCATCATCACGGCGCCCGCGATCGTCGCGCAGCCGCCGGTCATGACGGCGAACAATTCGGAGCGCGTCATCCCGGCGAGGTACGGCCGCACGACCAGCGGCGCATCGGTGTGGCCGACAAAGATATTCGATACCGCCGACACCGACTCGGCGTGACTCGTGCCGAGCAGCCGGTGCAGCCAGCCGCCGAACGTGCCGACGACGCGCTGCATGATCCCGAGGTAATAAAGCACCGACATCAACGCGGCGAAAAACACGATCACCGGCAGGACCCCGAAGGCGATCGTGAAGCCGAGCGACGACTCGATCTGCGTGCCGAACACGAACTCGATGCCGTGCCTCCCCTGGTTGATGACGAACTGCACACCGCGCACGACGCCGTCGAGAAATCGTCCCCCCGCCGGCACGTACAGCACGATCGCGGCGACGGACGCCTGCACGGCAAACGCCACGAGGACCGTGCGTCGATTGATGGCACCGCGGTTCGACGACAGCAGCACGGCTAACGCCAGGATCGTCACCACGCCAACGAGGCTCATTGCGAGCTGCATCTATGCTTTCTCCGGCCGACGAAAAAGGGCCCGGAAACCGGGCCCCTGGCAATGTACCTTATTGGCGGCCTGCCGTGCGCGATTTCCGCCGCGGCCCTGGCCGGGCTACAGGCCGATGTCCGACCGGATGCGTTCTTCGGCCTTGCGCAGGTCCGACTCCAGCGCATCCAGCTCCTTTTGCAGCGGGCCGGCCAGCATCGCAGTTTCGGTCCGCAGGTCGATGACCGGCAGGTCCGCCACGAAGTTGTCGGGCGTCGCGCTCAGCGGCGCGGGCGGCTCTTCGATATTCAGGATCGCGATCACCGCGATCGCCGCGGCCAGCCCGGTCAGGCTGCTCGCCCACCAGAAAAACGTGGGCCTGCCCTGCATTCGCGGCGCCGTGTCTCGCGACTCGGCCGCCACGCGCTCGAGCGACGCCGTGATGCGCCGGTCGAGCTCGTCCGATACCCGGACTTCGATATTCGCTGCGTCCTCGCGCAGCCGGCTTGCCAGCTTATCCATAGGCTTCCTCGTTCCCGGCGGAGGCATTCATCGCGCCTTCCAGCGAACGCCTTCCCCTCATCAGATTCACTTTTGTCCATGACGTCGATCGGTCGAGCGCCTTGGCGATATCGCCAACCGACAGGTCCTCCGCGTAGCGCAACCACATCGCCGCGAACACGTCGTCGTTGAGCACGCTGCGCGCGGTCGCCCAGAGATTCTCCGACTCGTCATGCGCAATGCAGGCGCGCAACGGGTCGCTGCTCTCATCCCGCAGTTCGTCCGCCGCGATGCCTTCGACCTGCCGCTGGCGGGCCGCGTTCCGGATAGCGATGCGATACAGCCAGGTGCTGAATCGCCAGCGCGGATCGTAGGTCCCGATGTAACGAAAGGCGTTTACCAGCGTGTCCTGCAGCGCGTCTTCCGCATCCGCGTAGCTCGCGCACCGCGTCAGCAGGAAGCGCAACAGCCGCTCGCGATAACCGCGAACGAGATCCGTGAACGCGTCCACGGATCCCGCCTGTGCGGCGGCGACGAGTTCTGCTTCAGTCCTCAAGCGCCGACACGACCAGTTCGGGCGCGAGCGCCAGCGCGACCTTGAGCGTGCTGCCGCTAACGTCGACCTTCGTGCTTTGCAGGATGGATGTGACGTCCGGGTCAGCATCCTCGTCGAACGCCTGCAGGCTGATCAGGCCGCGAACGATGCTCGCGAGCGAGCTGGCCATCTCGGGCTCCGTGGTCAGCAACTGCGCCTCGATACCGAGCTTGTCGCCGAGGTCTGCGATCAGGAATGCGATCTGGCGCGTGTTCTTCAGGATGTTCGAGTCCCAGTCGTCCTCGTCCTGCAGGTGCTCCGCATTGACGCCGGCCTGCACGAGGCTGCGTTCGGCCTGCAATACGAACAGCGCATTCTTCGAGTCACCCTTCGTTTCGATGCGGCCGTTCTCTTTCAACAGGACTTCCATCTGCGCCCGGCTGTGCGTGATGATGATCTTGTCCCTGACCGCGACGCTGACGTACGCCTCGTCCTCGAGTGACTCGAGATCGATATCGATGTCGCCGCCGCTCATGACATCCGAGTCGTTGTCGCTGTTGAAAAAGTAGTAGGTCTTGCCGGATGCCTTGAATGGCTCGACTTCGCCATCCATCGCGGCGAAAGCGACGACCTTGTCCTTCGTCTCCTGGCTGAACGTGCCATCGATGACGATCACCGGGCCCTGGTCGATCCCGGAAAAGGCGGTCAGGCGGCGCGCCTCCTTGTCGAGGTCCACACCGATCTCGTCGCGGAGCTCTGTGAAGACCTCGGCATTCAGCCAGTCGTACAGGCCTTTGGATGCCTTGCCCTTGCGCATCGCATCGAAATCGGCATGGAAATACCAGGTCGCGCCGTCAGGAACCGAGATGCCCGAGGCGATGCCGCTGACCGGCAGCGCGAGTATGACGACGACGGCCAGAAACTTGAGAAAACGCATGGTGAAACCCTCTGTGTGCTTATCCTGCTGGCTTATAGCGGCCGCCGGCGCAAAAGGTTACACAACTGCCGGATTTTTTTTGCTCGTGAGCCAGCTGACGCCGTAGGTCAGGACCAGGCCGGTCAGGAACCCGGGAATCGCCTCGTACAGGCCGTACCAGTCGTCCTTGTAGAACATCAGCCAGACGACGCTCGCCGAGAACCCGCCGAGCATGCCGCACAGGACGCCGAGCCAGGTAATGCGCCGATAGTACAGGAGGCCGAGCATGACCGGGCCGAAGGCCGATCCGAGGCCCGACCACGAGGCCAGCACGAAATGGAAGATGACCCGCGGCTCCTGCATGCCGAGCACGACGGCGATCGCACCGATGACGATCGTCACGAACTTGCCGTAGGTCGCGAGCCGGGCCTCGTCCCGGTCGCTGCCGAGTATTTTCTGGTAGGTATCGCGTACGACCGACGAGGAGGCCAGCAGCAGCAACGAATCGACCGTCGACATGATCGCCGACAGCACGACCACGAGCAGCATGCCGGAGACCACGGGCGGGAACAGCTCATTCGACAGCACGGGGAAGATCGTCTCGCTGTCCTCGAGGCCCGGGTACAGGGCGCGCCCCGCCACGCCTGCGGTCACCGCGCCGGCCGTAAACAGCAACAGCACCACCATCGAGACGATTCGCGCCTTGCGGATTTCCTCGTCGTCTCGCGCCGACATGAAACGGATCAGTAGCTGCGGCACACCCATGAACGGCAGTCCGATGGCCATGAAGCTCACGACGCCGATCCACACCGGCTTGTCGGTGAAAGCGAACCAGTCGAGCAGCGCCGGATCCTCGGCCGCGAGACGGTTCGTCACTTCGCCCCAGCCGCCCGCGGCCGCGACGGCTGCCACCGGCACGGCGATCAGGCCGAGCAGCATCAGCATGCCCTGCACGACGTCGGTATACGACACCGCCTTGTAGCCGCCGACGAAGGTATAGCCGATGATGATCACCGAACCCACGACGACACCGGTCTTGTAATCCATGCCAAGGAAGCTCGAGAACGCCTTGCCTGTCGACACCATCTGCGCGGTGACGTAGGTCGTCACCATCACCACGATGATCAGCACCGCGACCGCCCGCACGAGATGCCAGTGGTCTTCAAATTTCGCCGCCAGCACGTCGGGGACCGTGATCGAGTCGGTCTCGTCGCCGAGGCGCTTCAGCCGGCGCGAGATCAGCATCCAGGACAGACCGATGCCGATGATCTCGCCGACGACGATCCAGTAGGCCGACGCGCCGACCAGGTAGCCCATGCCGGAAAGCCCGAGCAGCAGCCAGCCGCTCTCCCCCGTGGCGTTGGTGCTGAAGGCCACCACCCAGTAAGGCAGCTTCTTGCCGGCCAGGTAGAAGCCGGACAGCGTGTGCGTTTCGCTGCGGCTCCAGATGGCGAGTGCAGCAAGGACGCCGAGATAAATGACGAGTACCGCAATCGTGGTGTTCATGACAACGCGTCGTCCCTGTAGAGATCAGCCAATCGGTGAACCCGGCGGCACGCTGGCCCGCGGCGCCAGGTCGATCTGCGCCGGCTCTGCCAGGAGCCGCGCAATCTCGAAGCCTGCAAACTCGTAGTGCGCGCGCCAGACGGCATCACGAACCGACTGATCCTCGAGCCAGCTCGCCAGTTCGCGGACCGATGCGAGCGCCTGCGCGCGAACCTCGGTGTCGGCCCGCTCGTCGAACGCGAGACGCAACAATTCATACATCACCGCGAGCCCTGTTTGCCGCTGGATCGCGCCATCGGCGCCGGCCCGCCGGTCGCTGCGCCAGGTGGCCTCGAGCAGCGCCGAGGTGACGGCCGCGAATCCGGGCGTTCCGGCCCGCGCGAGGCGTGCCGCGCGCGCGCGATCGAGCAGCACGTCGAGCGTCAGCGCGACCGCGGCCCTTGCGGGCGCGATAGGATCGAACACGACCCCTGTCGAGCCGCTGAAGGTCTCGCGCGACCTCGCGTCGCCGGTCACCCGGGGCTGAATGGCCGCGACGAGCGCGGGTGGCAGCCGCAACACGTCAGGATGCAGGGTCGCCACGAGCGCGTCGATGGCCTGCTGCTGACGGGCGACCGGCACCGGTTGCGGCGCGGGCTGGCCGTCGCCTCGCAGCGCGTAGCGGTAGTACTGACCGCCGATGAGCTTGCCGGCAGCCTCGACCTGGTAGCGATGCAGCAGGTAGATCGGCACCAGCGCCTCCTCGAGCGCCGCGAGCGGCCGGCCGATGCGCACAGTGCGCGCAGAGAACTGCCGCAGCGCGATCTCGCGCACGGCCAGCAGGTGCTCGAGTTCCGCCACGGCGTCGGCGCCGTTGTCCCAGAGATTGCCGTCGGGGTGCGCGCTCGAAACCGACCGTGCGTCGCCGTCATCGATGTAACGGAATCCCGCCATGATCGTATCGCTGACGATCTTGCGTCGTGCCGCGGCCTCGTCCGTACCGTCGGGAAAATCCTGGTACGCGTACAGGACCAGGCGCTCGTCCCAGGCGCCGATGCCGACGGCATAGGCATCGTCGAGATCGAGCGTGCCATCGTCGCGAATCCGGATCAGGGGGAACGGGTAGTCCATTACCGAGGCGCGATCCTGCGTGCTCGCCGCGAAATTGTGCTCGAAACCGAGCGTGTGCCCGACCTCATGCGCCGCAAGCTGCCGGATCCGCGCGAGCGACATCCCGAGCATCTCCGGCGGCACCTCGGCGCTGGCGTAAGGACTCAGCAGGCCCTCCGCGATCAGGTAGTCCTGGCGCACGCGCAGGCTGCCGAGCGTGACGTGCCCCTTGAGGATTTCTCCGGTGCGCGGATCGTGCACGGTGGAACCATAGGACCATCCGCGTGTCGAGCGGTGGACCCACTGGACCACGTTGTAGCGCACGTCCATCGGGTCCGCCCCCTCGGGCAACAGCTTCACCTGGAATGCATTCCGGTATCCGGCCGCCTCGAACGCCGCGTTCCACCAGCTCGTGCCCTCGATGAGAGCGCTCCGCACAGGCTCGGGCGCGCCCGGATCGACGTAGTAGACGATCGGCTCGACAGGCTCGCCAAGTGCAGCCGCGGGGTCCTTCTTCTCGAGCCTGTGACGCCTGCCGAAGTTGCGCCGCAGGGACTCGCCGATCGCGCTGCCGTAATCCAGAAAGCTCCCATCGCCCCAATCCAGCCCGGCGATCCCCGCGCGCGGGTCATAGGCCAGCGGCGCGTAGTCGTCGTCCGGCAGCCGCACGAAAGAGTGGTGCACATGCACGGTGATGCTGCCCGGTTCCGTTGCGACCGTCGGCAGGTGGCGGCCCGCCGGGTTACCGGCCAGCGTCACGATTGCCTCGACCTCGGTATTGTCCGGGAACGCCTTCGTGCGCGGCAGGTAGACGGCCGAACGACTGCTGTCCACCCCGTAGCTGCCCTCGCCGGTCGCCGCCAGCCGCCCGGCAACGCCGTGCGCATCGCGAACGAAGAACGCGGTCGCATCGACGATCGTGTCGCTGCCCGGGTCGAGGTCCTCGAACCCCCAGATGACGGAGCTCGCGAACGACTCGGCAACAGCCCGTTTCTCGGCCTCACTGTCCGTCGTCGCGCGATACCGCAGGTTATCCTCGACGAGCAGGACTTTCGGCCCGCTGCTCTGGAAGCGCACCACGCGCGTTGCGCCCAGTTGACCGCGGTCCAGGCCCAGGTCGTTCGACCCGACGCCGCGCGGCAGCGAAACCTGGTAGATCATCGGCGTGTCGAGCGCGTCGACGCGCATCAGCAGGCGTCCCGCCCCCTCGTCCCACCACAGGTCGACGAAGCCCTCGATCGCACGGTAGTCCGCGAGCCTCGGCGCTTCGGCAAGCGCTGCCGGCGACAGCAACAGGAAGACCCAAAGCATTGCGGTTGCTCTATGTGCCATCGATGCTCCTCTTGCGCCCGGCGCGATGCCGGCCACGGATGTTCATTACGAAAACGGCTGGCCGCTCCGCTCCGTCAGGGCGAGGCAACGCCCGTCGCCTGCCACGCCGCCACGCAGCGCGCGACAGGTCGCTCAGGCATCGCGCGTCATGCGGCCGGCGATGATGCCCGACACCATGACAAAGATGCCGATGCCGAACAGGTACTCGGGAAAGCTGCGCGTGATGCCGCAATAGTAGACGCCCGCCATCAGGATGCCCTGGAAGGCATTCAGGAAGTGATTGTCGCGCACGCGAGCCTTCGGAAAACGCAGCCGCGAAATCATGAGCAGCGCGAGCACGAACATGAAGACCGGCAGGTAGAGGTGCAGCGGCAGGGACTCGGCAACGTCGGTGTGATGGATCAGGACCAGGACCGTCGAAGACACCATGCCGCCCCCGGCCGCCGTGATCGGCACACCCGTAAACCAGCCCGACGGCGGCTTGCCTGTGCCGAGATTGAAGCGCGCGAGGCGCATGGCGCCGGCCAGTACGAACACGGCCACGGCGACCAGCAGCACCCAGAATTGCGGGCTGTCGTATTCGATCCCGCCGAGCTGCAGCCCGGCATTCAGAACGAGGACCGCGGGCGCAACGCCGAAAGAGACCAGGTCCGCCATCGAGTCGAATTCGGCGCCGAAGTCCGACGTGGCCTTCAGGATGCGCGCGGACAGGCCATCCAGCACGTCGAGCAGGCCGCACCAGACGATGAACCACGCAGCGAGCTCGAGATCCCCGAGCTGGGTCGTGACGATCGACGACACGCCGAGCAACAGGCTCAGCGCAGTAAAACTATTGGGGATCGTGTATCGAAGGCGAATCAAGGGTTTTCGCAACCTCTGCTTATTCTGCAGCGCCCATTCTGCATCCCGCGGCGGCTTTTATCCACCGCGGCCCGGCTCAATTACGTGGCGCCCAGGTACGCCCCATGTACGGTGGCGCGTTTCCCGTAATGCCGATCGGACCACTGGGAATGGTGATCTGCATCCGCGCCCCGTCACGATCGATCTCGATCACGGCGGCCTCGCCCGGCCGGCTCTGCATCGTCATCTGGCGCAGGTCGATGACATTGAAGACCCGCTCGCCGTTGTAAGTGACGATGTGGTCCCCGGCCTGCAGCCCCGCGGCACCGGCGGGCGACCCTTCTTGAACCTGCAAGATCTGCACATCCGTCGGCTGGCCCTGCGCCTCGAGATACCGCGCATAGGCGTCGTCGCCGAGTCGTTCGCGGAATATCGACTGCGCCGAAGCGAAAGCGGCCGACGGATCCTGCGCCGAGTCCCCGAACTGCGACTCCCACTCCTGCCTGAGCGCCATGAACTGCGCCTCCGACTCGAGCCTCAGGATGCGCCGCGCCTCGTCCTCGGTGAACCCGTTCTCGACGAGCATCGCGACGCGCCGCTCGGCGAAGTTCCGTGCCATTGCCGCGACATCCCGCTCGTCCCGCTCGGTGCGGCCCCCGCGCTCCGGCCTGCCGTTCGGCGCTTCGTTCAGCCCCGCAGGCGGCTCCGTCGGCAAACCTCCGGCAGCGGCCTCGAGCATTGCCAGCCGATCCTGCAGCGCGCGTCGTGCCTCGGCTTCATCGTCGAGCGCCCGTTCGAGCCGCGCGATTCGTTCCAGCGTCGCGGCGGAGCCAGCGCCGACGTCTCCTATGCCCGCGCCTGCGGGCGGCCGCTGCACCTGGCTGATCAGGAGCGCGCCGATCGCAATCCCGGCGCCGAGCGCGACTGCGAGCATGGCGAGCGTCCGGTTCATCATGAACCCCGCTACTCGTCGATCCGTGCGGCGACGACCTGCGCCGGGCACGATGCGCCGGGGGTGTAAGGTCCGAGCCCCGTGTTGACGCTCGCCACCTGTCCCGGCGCGATGCTGCCGGGCACCGCCTGGCGGACCTGCTGCTGCCGGCCCGCGCTATCCGCGTACTGCACCACGAAAACCACGTCCCGTACCGGCAGCGATGTCTCGTTCTTCACCGAAACCACGAGATTGCCGCGGCTGTCCGCATCGCAGCGGCGCGACAGGTAAGCCCCGGGATTGGTCGGCATCTCGATCTTCGCGAGCGCCGTCGTCGCGGCCTTGCCGTATTCACCGCCGCCTTTCGCGACGATCCGGTAGTGTTCGACCGCCTCGGGCACGTTGCCGCGCGCCATCGCGATGTCGCCAAGCGCGAAATGCGCCGGCGCGGTAGGCAGCAATTCGATGGACCGCTCGAGGTCGGCAACCGCGCCGTCAGTCTGGCCCAGTTCCTTCCTCGCCAGCCCGCGTTGCAGGTGATAGTAGAAAAAGTCGCCACGACGCTCGAGCGCGCGATCGTAATTGGTGACGGCCATGTCGTACTTGTCGGCGACGAGCCGAACGTCACCCCGGAGCGCATGAAAGTGCGCTTCGGAGGGGTACAGGTCGATCGCCTTGTTGGCCAGCGCGAGCGCCTCCTCCGTTTTCTTCTCCGACAGGGCCTTGCGGCCCTCGTCGTAGGCCTCGTAGGCAGGCTTGCTGTCGCGGGTTTTTTTCATCGCGGCATTGAATTCCGCCGTGCCGAGCATGCCGCCGGGCGGCAGCGACGCCGCGTTCGCGATATTGGCCTGCACGCGCTCCTGGGAAGGCGGATGGCTCGCAAACAGGCCGCTGATCCAGTCGCTGCGCCGCTCCTCGTTGAGGCGCACGAAAGTCTTCTGCAGCGTTACGGCGCCCTGCGGGTCGTAACCGACCGCCGACATGTACTGCATGCCGTAACGATCGGATTCGAGTTCCGCCTCGCGCCCGTAGCGCATCGAAATGAGCTGCGCCGCCACGCCCGCGCCGCCAACCGCGAGGTTGCCGTAGTCCGAATCGCTGGCCGCGACCGCCGTTGCGAGCACGAGGCCCTGCAGCAACATGCCGCGTGACATCTGTTGCGCGCTATGGCGCGCGGCCGCGTGGACGACCTCGTGGCCGAGGACCGCGGCAAGCTCGGCTTCGGACTCGAGTTCGTACAGGAGGCCGCGATTGATCGCGATCTTGCCGCCCGGCAACGCCCAGGCGTTCGGCACCGAGTTGTTCAGGACGACGAATTCGAATGGCAGCGCCAGCGGGCTTTGCGCCGCGACCCGCTGACCGACGCGTTGCACGTAGGCGGTCAGCACCGGGTCCGTGTCGTAGGCGCCGCCCTGGGACTGCTGCATCGGCACGTAGTTCTGCTTGCCGAGCGCGAGCTCCTGTTCCGTACTGACGGTCATGAACTGGCGCTCGCCGGTGACCGGGTTGACCGCACAGCCGGCCAGCGCGGCACATGCGAGCGAAATGAACAGCAGGAATTTGCGCATCGTCTTCGTCCCTGTGATCGGGCTCCGATTATACCGCCGCGACACCCCGGCGAGCGGCGATCATCAGGACCAGGCCGAGAAGCCACCAGCCGCCGACGATCAGCCATTCGTAGGGCCAGATCAGCGCCGCGGGACTGAAGGGCATGAACAACAGGCCGATGCCGCAGGACAGGACGAACGCGGCGATGCCGGTGAATTTCCAGTGCCGGACCCGGTAGGGCCGCTCCATGTCCGGTTCCCGGTAGCGCAGCACGAGAAAGGACAGCGCGACGAAGGCGTAGGCAATGACGACGCCGAAACTGCCCGCGTCGACGAGCCAGACGAGCGCCTGGCGGCCGCACAGCGGCGCCAGCATGGACAGCGCGCCGATGAAGATCACGGCTCGATGCGGCGTCCGGAAGCGCGGGTGCAGCGTGCCGAGGAAGGCCGGCAGCTGCCCTGCCTGCGCGAGTGCGTAGATCGCCCTGCTCGCACCGATCAGGAATGCGTTCCAGCTCGTCAGAATGCCGCCGATACCGCCCAGGATGAGCAGTTTGCCGCCCCAGTGACTGCCCCAGACCGCGGCGGTTGCATCCGCTGTCGGCAGTGACGACGCGGCGCGCTCGCTGCCCGGCAGCCCCATCGCCACGCCCCAGATGATGAGCATGTACCAGGCCACGGCCAGCAGGATGGAAAACACCAGCAGCTTGCCGATGTCGCGAAACGGCAGGTCGATTTCCTCGGCGGACTGCGGAATCACGTCGAAGCCGACCATCATCGTGGGCACGATGACCAGCACGCCGAGCACGCCCTTGTACCCGTTCTGGAGGAGCGGCGCGGTGTTGGCCATGTCGCCCGACATCGCGGCGCCACCGATCAGCGCCAGCCCGGCAACGAGAATCAGGGCCGTGACCAGCATCTGCACGCGCGCCGCCGTCTTGATGCCGATGACGTTGATCGTCGTCATGATGACCGCGGCCCCGGCGCCGACCGCGACCCAGGTGGCGTGGACGTCCCAGCCCGCGACGGTCCAGAGGTAACCGCGGCTGAACCCGGGCGCGAGATACTCCACGACGGTGGGCAGGGCCACGGCTTCGAACGTGACCACCGAGGCGTATGCGAGCAGGATCGCCCAGGTGCAGAGGAACGACGCGTTGCGGCCGAGCGCGCGATACGAATAGACGTGCTCGCCGCCTGCCTGCGGCATCGCGGCCGCGAGTTCGGCATAAGTGAAGCCGACGAAGATGATCGTGATGCCGCCGATCGCGAACGCCATGATTGCGCCGAGCGTACCGGCCTCCTGGATCCAGCCGCCCGTCAGCGCCACCCAGCTCCAGCCGATCATCGCGCCGAACGCGAGCGTCAGGACTTCCCTGCGACCGATGACCCGAATGAACCCGTTGCCTGCCATGCTGCGCATACTCCGGTAACGACCGCGTCGCTGTCAAAGCCCGTGTGGCGGCCGGAGCCCGCGCTTGCGTTATGCTGCTGCTTTAGGTATTCGAGCAACGATGAACGGCGAACTCGATCTCTGGCGACTGGCGGCAGGACTCGGCCTGTTCCTGTTCGGCATGCACGGGCTCGAGCAGGCACTGAAGCAGCTGGCCGGCCGGTCGTTCAAGAAATTCCTGCGCGACTACACCGCGAAACCGCTTCGCGGCGTCATCGCGGGCGCGCTGTCCACCGCCGCGTTGCAGTCGAGCTCCGTCGTCAGCCTGATCGTCCTCGCCTTCGTCGGCACCGGCATCGTGTCGCTCGGCAGTGCGCTCGCGATCGTTTTCGGCTCGAACCTCGGCACGACAATCACGGGCTGGATCGTCGCGACGGTCGGCTTCAAGCTCGACATCGAGGCGCTCGCGCTGCCGCTCGTCGCGCTCGGCGGTTTCGGCGTGGTCTGGTCCGAGGCGGGCACGCGGCGCGCAGGCTTCAGTCAGCTCCTCGTCGGCGTCGGCCTCATGCTCATGGGGCTCGAGTTCATGAAGTCGGGCGCCATCGTCGCCACCGAACTCTTCGACCCGGCCGCGCTCGAAGGCTACCCGCTGATCGTGTTCCTGCTGGCCGGCCTGCTGATCACCGCGGTCATCCAGTCGAGCTCGGCGACCATCATGATCACGCTGAGCGCGCTCTTTGCGGGCGCGGTATCGCTCGAGTCTGCCGTTGCGATCGCCATCGGCGCGGATCTCGGCACCAACTTCACGGCACTGCTCGGCGCGATCGCCGGATCGGCCGAAAAGAAACGCGTGGCGGCCGCCGCCGTGCTGTTCAACGTCGTCGCGAACGCCGTTGCCTTCGTGTTCCTGCGCCCGCTGCTCGTGTTCATTACCGACGTGCTGGGCTTTGCCGACCCGTTGTATGCGCTCGTGGCGTTCCACAGCCTGCTCAACCTGATCGGCATCGTCATCTTCCTGCCGCTGATCCCGGCCATGAGCCGCTGGCTCTCCAGCCGTTTCGGCGAGGACGATACGCCGCTGCTGCGTCACATCGGCAAGGCGGACCCGGCGGTCCCCGATGTGGCGATCACCAACATGACCAAGGAGACCATGCGGCTCATCGACCAGGCCGCCGCATTGAACCAGGTCGCTTTCGACCTGCCGCCGGAGCACACGTTTTACGACAGCGACGAAGACCGCCGCGGCGTCGATGTCTTCCAGCCGAACGCCAACAGCGAACATTGTTATGCGGAAATCAAGCAACTCGAGGGCGAAATCCTGCGGCAGGCGCTCGCCATGCAATCCGCGCCGCTCGATGCCGACGACTCGGCGCGCATCAGCCAGATCATTCCGTCGATTCGCAATGCCGTGCACGCCGCCAAGGCGATCAAGGACATTCACGGGGACCTGCACCAGTTCAAGAGTTCGGTGAGCGATCGCTTCAACGCCTACTTCGGCCAGTTCCGCGAGGCCGCGCGCGAATTCTACGAAGGCCTCGACACATTGCGGCAATCGGACCTGCCGGAGCTGCGCTTTGCCGCGCTGGTCGAACTGAAATCGCGCGCCGAGATGCTGCACGGCCGCATGCACCAGCGCATCTATCGCGAGGTGGCCCGCGACGAACTTTCGGAGGTGGACATCTCCACGCTCCTGAACGTCAACAGGGAACTGTTCGTCGCCAACCAGAGCCTGATCTCGGCGCTCGCCGATGCGCTGCTGAGCCTTGATTCCGCTACGGATTTTGCGAGCATACCGGCGGTGCGATAGGGGTTATTCCCGATGGCTCGACGTTGTCCGGGTCGTCAATATCATGTGCCTGAAAACACCCGGAGCCGAGATGGAAGCCGACGTACGCGACCTCATGAGAGAACTGCACGACGATCACCGCAACATGGGGATCGTACTGGAACTGCTCGATGACGTGATCGCCGAGATGTCGTCCGGCGGCGATCCCGATTTCGAGCTTTTCAACGAGATCATGCGCTACATGACGGTGTATCCGGACGCCGTGCACCACCCGAAGGAAGACGTCGTGTATGCCGAACTGCGCATGCAGCGGCCGGATCTCGCCGACGGCCTCGACCATGTTCCGGACGACCACCGCGACATCGCCGAACTCGGCTCGCGGCTGCGCGGCGAGGTGGAGGCGATCAATGCCGGTGCCGCGGTCCGGCGCGAGCAGATGATTGCAGATACGGCGGCCTACGTGGAGCGCCTGCGGCAGCACATGGCATGGGAAGAGAGCGAATTCTTCAGCCGCATCGACCGCATGATGGACGCCGAACCGAGAAGGATCGACGTCGCCGCGTTCGAACATATCCGCGACCCGGTCTTCGAACTCGAAATCGAGGCCGGCTTTCGCCGCCTGATCATGAGCATCGCGGGCAAGCGCTAGTAGTACCAGGCGAACTGCAGGAAAATGCTCGCACCGCGCGACAGGTAACGCGCATCAACCCCGGATTCCGGCCCGCCGAATTCGCTGCCGCCAGGCCCTGCCGGCAACGCGATACTCGCGAGCAGCGTCATGTCGTCCGCGAGGCTGTAGCTCGATACCAGCTGCAGCAGCCCGCTCGGATCCTGAAGGTTGGCAAATACCATCGGCGTCAGGTTCCAGAGCGGCGTGACTTCGACCGCGACGCTCGCCGCGAGGTAATGACGGCCGAGCACGAAGGACTCGCCGCGATCGAGTCGCGCCAGCAGGTCCGGGTTGCCGGCGAGTTCGGCGGGCGAATAGCGTCCGTCATGCTGCCCGAAGCCGTTGAAGTGGTACTCGAGGGCGCCGCTCATGTTGCGGCCGAAGCCGACCCAGGAATAGCTCAGGTTGCCGACGAACTGCCAGACCGTATCGGCGTCGGTCCGCGTGGCGACGAGGTCGCCGCGCGCGATCGCGCCGCCGAGCGTCAGGCTGCCGCCCAGCGCCGCGACATCGTCGTCGTAATGGCGCGCCAGCAGGATGTCGAATTCGTGGTCGCCGGCGAGGCCGTGATACTTGAGCGCCGTCGTCGCCACCGTCGCGCCAGCATTACCCGTGAGCGGGTCGCGTCTCGCGACATAGGCGAATTGCAGATCGTCACCGTTGCCGCGCAGCGCCTGCGCGTACAGCATGTCGTCGCCCGCCTTGTACTCGGTGTCGACCGCGGTCGGATCGAACGGATTCACGAGGTCCATCGGCGCGTAGAACATGCCGTTGCCCCATGACAGCGCCTGGCGGCCTGCGCGCACGACGATGCGCTCGCCGGTATAAGCGAAAGACAGGCGATCGAGACGGTGCAGCAGCGCGCGCCGTCCGCTCTCTGTAATCACCGAGGTCAGGTCGAGGTAGCGGCGCCGGTCGCCCGGCAGCGCTCCGGTCACGGCGAGAGAATCCCAGTCGAGCGCAACCAGCTGGTAATCGGCTGCGAACGACCAGCCCCCGCCGCCGATGGCAAGCTTCGCGCGCAGTTCGCCGCTGGCGTCGAGCGCGTGCGAACCGAGCAGCTCGCGGAAGGCGCTGTCGCCGGGCAGGGCCGTGCCCGCAGCGCGCAGCTTGCCGTGGCCGCCGAATTCGACGTTGTCGCCGGCACTCGCCGCGGCGGCCGCGGCAGCGAGCAGCAGGCAGAGTGCGCTACGCCACATCCTGCCGAATATCCTCGACGATACGGCCATCGAGCATGCGCACGAGGCGTTTCGCATAGGCCATCACGCGCTGGTCGTGCGTTGCGATCACGAACGTCGTGCCGTGTTGCTCGTTGAGATGCGTAAACAGCGCCATCAGGTCGTCCGCGCTATGCGAGTCGAGATTCGCGGTAGGCTCATCGGCGAGCACGAGCGACGGTTCCGAGACGATCGCGCGCGCGACCGCGACGCGCTGCTGCTGGCCACCGGACATTTCCCCTGGCCGCCGGTCTTCGAGTCCCTTGAGCCCGACCTCTTCGAGTATCTCGAGCGCCTTTTGCCCGCGTTCCGCCGACGCCATGCCCTGCACCTGCATCACGAACTCGACATTCTCGCGCGCCGTCAGCACCGGGATCAGGTTGTAGGCCTGGAAGACGAAGCCGATGTTCGCGAGCCGCAGGTCGGCCAGCTGCCCCTTCGACAACTGGTCGATGCGGCGTTCCGCGATCCAGACTTCGCCGCTGTCCGGAATGTCGAGCCCGCCGATGGCATTCAGGAGCGTCGTCTTGCCGCCGCCCGAGGGCGCCGAGAGGCAGACGAATCCGCCCGGCTCGATCGAGAGGTTCACGTGGTCGAGGGCCTTGATGTCCTCGTCACCCTGGCGATAGGTCTTGCAGAGATCCACGCAGCGAACAGCCGTCATCATCCCACCTTCCTGATTGCTTCGACCGGCTCGTAGCGCGATGCGCGCCACGCCGGGGACAGGCTCGCGAGAAAGCCGAGCACGAGTACGACGACGTTGGACATCACGACGTCGGCGACATTGAGTTGCGGTTGCAGCACGCTCGATGCACCCATCATCTCCATGCCTTCCGCGACGATGGAGATGTCGATGCCGCCTTCGAGCGGCACGATCGTCGCCCACGCGAGCAGGTCGCCGATCAGCAGGCCCACCGCCAGCAGCATCATCGACTCGAGCACGATCTGCCCGAGTATGTAAGCCGGCTTCATGCCGAGCGCGAGCATGAGGCCGATTTCGCGCACGCGCTCGAACACGGCCATGACGAGCGTGTTCACGAGGCCGAAAGACAGCGCGAGAAAGATCACGATGACCCAGATCAGCATGAACCCGTCCATGACCCGCAGCATCGAGCCGAGGTAGGTGTCGACTTCGAACCAGCGACGCACCGCGAGCCCGTCGTCGAGGACGTCCAGTACCGTCGTGAAGACGGGTTCGACCTCCCGGTAGTCGTCGCCGAGAAACACGATCTCGGTCGTCGCGTCGCCGATGCGCAGTAATTCCTGTGCCGTGCGGCGCCCCGTGAAGACATAGTTTTCCTCGAAGGACGCCATGCTGGCATGGAACAGCCCGACGACCCTGAAGCCCCGATCCGCAATCTCGTTGTCGGGATCCTGGCTCATGACCACGACACGCTTGCCCACCTCGGTGTCGAGTCTTGCGGCGAGCTTTGCGCCAATCACGATGCCGTCGTCGCCGGGGCCCTGCAGGAAGCGGCCTTCGACAGCGTCGTAATCGACGAAAGAAAAGCTGCGCTCGGCCTCGGGGTCGATGCCGAGCAGCGTCACGCCACGCGACTCCCGCTCACTCGTGACAACGGCCGGCACGCGCACCCGCCCCGCCCACGCGAGTACCGCCGTACCTTCCAGGCGGGCGCCGAGCCGCTGTTCGTCGACCTGCATGCGATTCATCACGCTCGGGTCGTCGAGGAAGTCGGGATGGTGCGCCTGTACATGTCCGGGCAACGCGCTGACCCCGTCGCGGATCATCTGGTCCACCATGCCGCGCGTCAGTGCCGTCATGAAAATCATGGCCCAGCAGCCGACGGCGATCGCGCTGATCATGATGATCGTGCGGCGATGGTTGCGCCACAGGTAGCGCCAGGCAAGCAGGACGAGGACGCGCAGCCTCTGCATCAGTGCGCCCTCATCGCCTGCACCGGGTGCAGGCGGTGCAGCCTGAGCGCCGGGTAGAGTGCCGCCAGCAGCGTGAACAGCATCACCACCGCGGGACCCGTGATCGCGGTCAGCAGGGTCACCTCCGGATACATCCTGGCCGGCAGGTTGAATGCGACCGCCATTTCATCCATGCCGGGCACCGAGAAACCGCGGACCGTGAACCAGCTCGTGAGCAGCGAACCTGTCGCGATGCCGATCGCGAGACCGAGCCCGCCCAGCAGCGCCGTCTCGAGCATGACGAGCCTGCCGAGTCGCCCGGGGCGCAAACCGAGCGCCATGACGATGCCGAACTCGTGAGTGCGCTCGAGCACCGACATGAGCTGCGTGTTGAGCACGCTGAACGCGACGAGAATGACGAGCACGCCGTACATGAAGAACGCGCTGCTCATGTCGGCCCGGATCGCCTGGCGCAGGCCCGGCTGCAGCGCGTCCCAGTCGTGCACGACGAGGCCGGCGTCAGCGGGCAGCATCGCCTCGACGCGCGCCTGCACGGCAGGCGCCTGGTCGAGCGTCGGCGCCTTGATGACGATCGAGTGCGCCGCGCCGTCCATGTAGAAAATCTCCTGGAACGCAGCGAGCGGAACCTGCGCGATATTGCGGTCGATGTCAGGCACGCCGCTGTCAAAAATGCCGACGACATTGACGACCGCGGCGGCGAACGAACCGTCGCGGCCGCTGCCGAGCAAAGTCAGTTCGTCACCGAGACCAATCTGCAGGTTGCGCGCGAGCACGTCGCCGATCACGATTTCGTAGGCTTCCGGGTCGTCGAGATAGCGTCCCTCGCGAACCAGCCCCGGCACGCTGGATACCGCCGGCTCGAAACGCGGCTCTACCCCGTACACACCGATGCCGTAGCTGCGCACCTCGCTCGAGGCCAGCGCGAATGCGAATCCGCGCGTCGCGATGCTGTCGAGTTCCAGGTCGCGCCGCAGACGCCCGGCGAGCGCCGTCGCGTCGGGCACGACCTGGCGCATTTTCTGCTCGTCCTTGTAGCCCGGCGCCTGGATCTGCATGTGGCCGCTGAAGATCTTCAGGGTATTGTCGATCATCAGCGCATACATGCCGAACTGCAGCGAGATCATGAACACGAGCAGCGTGTTCGAGAACACCATCGCGCCGGTCGTCAGCCAGGTGCGGCGCGGTTGCCGCCACAGGTTTCGCCAGGCCAGACGCAGCACGAGATTCATATCGGTCAGTCGCGCGGGTTTCTCAGGTTGGACAGCGTGAAGATCTCGTCGCCGAGTTCGACATCGTACTCGACCGCGTTGACGCTGATCTCGGTCCACTCTTCAGGCGTCTCGATCTTCGCCATGCGCTGGCGCAGCGCTATCGTGCGGCCACCCATCTCGCCGATCTCGGAGGACCGCAGCGCCTTCACGAGCGCACCGTCCTGATCGTAGAACGCGTGCTCGAGCACGACGTAGTCGTCGCGAATCGAGAGGACCTCGCGGCCCCAGACGACGGCCGCATCCTCGTGCGGCACCGACTCGATCTCGTACACGGTGACGCCGTCTGCCACGCGTTCGGAGAGCAAGCGGTGTTCGTACTGGTCGATGATGTCGTCGGCGCGGGCAATATCCTTGTTCGAAAAGTCGGAGCCCATCCAGCTCTGGCCCATCATCGACGATGGCACCTTGATGACCCGGTTGATCTTGGGCGAGTAGGTCCACATGCTGTTGTCGTCGATCAGCGTGCCGTTGCCGCGGTCTTTCTTCGGCTCCATGACGCGCACGAGGGTCTGATCCTGGCCGCGCGTCCAGGCCTGGATCGTCATCGAGCGCTCCCAGTCCGGCCGGTGGATGACCATCGTCATCTCGGTATAGGACGAGAGTCCCCGCCAATGGTCGATCGCGGCACGCACGATCTCGGTGGCGCTGTGCCCTTCTGCGGCCAGCCCGGGCGCCGCGACCAGTAGCATCGCCAGCAATAACAGGAATCGAGGAGTCATAAGCTTTCCCAGCTTGACCTTAGGGCGCGCTGCAGTATTTCACATCCGTACTTTCCGAGTCATACGGATGCCCGGGACCCCCGCCGCTCTGTTAAGCTAGCGGCGACATCCCTGGGGGGGGTATGCGCCAGTTTTTCCAAGAAATAAAGCGTCGCAACGTCGCCAAGGTCGGCATCGTCTATCTGGTCGCCGGCTGGCTGACGATGCAGGTGGCCGACATCATGTTCCCGGCGCTCCAGCTGCCGGACTGGATGATTACGGCCGTTGCGGCGCTGATCATCATCGGCCTGCCGTTCGCCCTGATTTTCGCCTGGGCGTTCGAAATGACGCCCGAAGGCCTGAAGCTCGAAAAGCACGTGGATCGCAGCCAGTCGATCACCCCGCAGACCGGGCAGAAGCTGAACAGAATGGCAATCCTCATTCTGATCGGTGCGGTCGGCCTGTTGCTCGTCGACAAGTTTTTCCTGCAGAACCGCGCGGAACAGCTGGCGCCGGTCGCCGCCAGGCCGTCGATTGCCGTGCTGCCGTTCGTCAACATGAGCGACGATCAGGCGAACGAGTATTTCTCCGACGGTCTCTCGGAAGAACTCCTCAACCTGCTCGCGAAGATTCCGCAGCTGCACGTCGCCGGCAGGACGTCGTCGTTCAAGTTCAAGGGCACCAACGAGGACCTGCGCATCATCGGCGAACAGTTGAACGTCG
>DATCZJ010000116.1:0-45811 GCA_036525955.1 Woeseiaceae bacterium
AGCGCGGGTATCGCTGCATGGCTCCACTCGGAATTCGAGCTGTCTCCCGATCTGACACTCAACGCCGGCCTTCGGGTCGAATACCTGCACTACGCATACGATAACCGGATGCTGAGCGGCAACACGCGCGACGACGGCACGCCCTGCGGCTTCGGCGGCTGTCTCTACACGCGGCCGGAGGACCGCAGCGACGCGTACCTCGACGTCGCGCCGAAGCTCGCCATCAGCTATCGACTCAGTGAGACCGCGGCCCTGTTCGCAAGCCTCGCGCGCGGTTTTCGGCCGCCACAGGCAACCGAACTCTATCGGCTGCAGAGCGGACAGCAGGTCGCCGACCTCGATTCCGAAAACGTCGACAGTCTCGAAGCCGGCCTGCGCTGGCACCGTCCGCGCTTTCGCGGCGAGATCGCCGCATTCGCGATGCGCAAGCGCGACAGCGTGTATCGCGACAGCGAAGGGTTCAACGTCAGCGGCGCGCGCAGTCGCCACGAAGGCGTCGAGTGGTCGCTCCAATGGCAATTCGCCGAGCCGCTGATGCTCGATGCGAACATGAGCTACGCGAGGCACATCTACGATTTCGACACGGTCGCCGCGCGCGGCGAGACCTTTACCTCGGGCAACGATATCGACACGGCGCCGAGGCTGCTCGGCAGTCTCGAGGTCCAGGCCGAACTCTCGGCCAACGCACGACTCGCGCTGCAGTGGACGATGATCGGCAAACACTACCTCGATGCCGAAAACCGGTTTACCTATCCCGGCCACGAGGTGCTGAACCTGCGCGCGCATGTCGACGTGACGCGCAGACTGCGGATCAACGTCCGTCTAAATAATGTGCTGGACGAAGCCATCGCCGATCGCGCCGATTATGCCTTCGGCGACTATCGCTACCTGCCGGGTGACGGCCGGGCCCTGTATGTCGAACTGGAGCTGAAACGCGACTGAGCGTCAGTGGATGCGCAATGATTCGCTGTAATCGACGAGCGCGTCGAGTTGCGCAGACTTCGCGGCATCACCCCAGCGCTGCTCGGCAGCGGCGATATCGGCGATGGCGCCGTACATCGCGCGCCCCTGGTCCGGGTCCAGACCGATCATCATGCGGCGGAAGACGACATCGATCAGTGTCTCTGCGAATTCCTCGCGCAGGGCGAAGACGACTTCGGCCGCCAGCACCGTGTCGCCGGCGTCGAGCGTGCGTGCCAGTTCGGGCCTATCGATGCAGAGCTTGCCAATCAACTGTGCGCGACCACCGTAGATCGCGAGCAAGCGCTCCACACCGTCTGCAGTTAACAGGTTCAGTTCCGCGAGGCTCGCGCGCGCTTCCTCGATGCCGACCGCGCCGGGCAGCAACCTGTCGCGCGTCACGCACGGTGGCAACCGGAGGCGCAGGCGCCTGCCGAGTTTGTCGACGGTCTGCTCCGCAAGGCTGCGATACGTGGTGAGCTTGCCGCCGACGATCGACACCAGGCCGCGCGCGACGTCGGTGTTCGCCGAGATGATGTGCCGGCGCGTAATCGCGGACTCCGGCCCCTTGTCCCTCGCCGGCAGCGGACGGATCCCCGCGTAGGCGTAGTGAATATCGGCACGCTCGAGCTTTGCATGCGGAAACACGCGATTGGTCTCGGCCAGCAGGTAGTCGACCTCCGCGTCGCTGGCGCGCACCGCGTCGAGATCATCGTCGTAGCGAATGTCGGTGGTGCCGATCAGGAACTGCCCGTTCCAGGGGATGATGAAGAACGGCCTGCCGTCCGCCTGCGCTTCCACGTAGAACGCGTCCTCGGGCGCGCCCTGGAACCGTCCGACGATGATGTGGCTGCCCTTGGTGCCGCCGATGTGCCTCCGGGTTTGCGACGGCGCCGTCTCGAGCACGCTGTCCACCCAGGGACCGGCGGCGTTGATCACCGCGCCGACCGCGATGGTCGTCTCTTGACCATCGGACTCGCGCCGACACGTCAGCGTGCTGGCGCGGCCGTTTTCCACACCGATGGCGGTGACACGGCAATGCGTCCTGATCTCCGCCCCGGCTTCGCGCGCAGCCAGCAGGTTCTCCAGCACCAGGCGCTCGGCGAATTCGACCTGCGCATCGAAGTAGCGCGCCGCTGCCCGCAGTCCTTCCCGGCGCAGTCCAGGCACCTGCACTTCGATCTCGCCGCGGTCGAGCATGTCGTGCCGTGGCAGCTCCTTTCCGAGTGACAAGAGGTCATAGGCCAGCATCCCGAGACGGATCAATAACGGCCCTCGCTTCGCGCCGCGGTAAATGGGGATGCAGAGACGCAATGGTTTGACGAGGTGCGGTGCGTTGTGGAGCAGGTTGCGGCGTTCATGCAACGACTCGTAAACCAGCGGCAGTTCGCCGTATTCGAGATAGCGCAGGCCGCCGTGAATCAGCCGGCTCGAAATCGCCGAGCAACCGCTGCACATGTCGTCCTTGTCGAGCACCACGACTTTGAGTCCGCGGGTCGCGGCATCGTGTGCAATGCCGGCACCGTTGATCCCGGCGCCGATGACGGCGACGTCGAAGTGCTCTCGATCCGTCACGGCCGGACCTGGCCCGCACCCCGGACGACGTACTTGTAGCTCGTCAGCTGCTGGGCGCCGACCGGCCCGCGCGCATGGATGCGCCCCGTGGCGATGCCGATTTCCGCGCCCATGCCGAACTCGCCGCCGTCGGCAAACTGGGTCGACGCGTTGTGCAGCACGATGGCGCTGTCCACGTCGCGCAGGAACCGTTCGGCAGCCGCCGCATCCGCCGTCACGATGCTCTCGGTATGCCCGGAACCGTAAAGACCGATATGCGCGATCGCCTCGTCGATGTCGTCGACAACACGAATCGAGAGGATCGCATCGAGGTACTCCGTCGACCAGTCGGCCTCGGTTGCGGGTTGCGCCCTGTCGATGAGCGACCGCACCGCCTCGTCGCCACGAATTTCGCAGCCGGCATCGAGAAGCGCGCGGCAGACGCCCGGCAGCAAACGTCCTGCGGCGGCGCGGTCGACGAGCAGCGTCTCCGCCGCGCCGCAAATACCGGTACGGCGCAGCTTCGCGTTGACGACCACGTCACGGGCCATGTCCGCATCCGCGGCCTCGTGCAGGTAGACATGGCATATCCCCTCGAGATGACCGATCACCGGCACGCGCGCTTCCTGCTGCACGCGCTCGATCAGCCGCTTGCCGCCGCGCGGCACGACGACGTCGAGCCATCGACCCATGGACGATAACAGGTAGCCAACCGCCTCCCTGTCGGTCGTCGGCACCATCTGCACGGCCCGCTCGTCGACGCCCGCCTCGGCAAGCCCCGCGCGCAGGCAATCGTAAATCGCCTGGCTCGAATGAAAGCTCTCGGATCCGCCGCGCAGGATGACGGCATTGCCCGATTTCACGCACAGCGACGCGGCGTCGGCCGTTACGTTGGGGCGACTTTCGTAGATGATGCCGATGACGCCGAGCGGTACCGCGACGCGCTGAATATGCAGCCCGTTCGGACGATCCCATGCCTCCAGCACACGGCCGAGCGGATCGTCGAGGGCCACGATGGCGTCGATGCCCGCCGCCATCCCCTCGATCCGGCCCGCATCGAGCATCAGGCGATCCAGCATGGCCGCGCTCAGCCCCCGCTCGCGAGCGGCCGCCATGTCCCTTTCGTTGGCCGCCTGGATCTCGGCGGCGCGCGCGCGGATTGCGCGTGCTGCGGCAAGCAGCGCCGCATTGCGCGTCTCGCCCGATGTCCGCGCGAGCCGCGCTGCCGCCCCGCGCGCCGCGCGCCCGAGCATGTCCATGACGGCCGCGATGTCGGTCATGCCCTGATTCTCAGTCATCACGGTCGAACACTACCATTTCGTCGCGGTGAATCATGACCGAGCGCCCCCGGTAACCGAGAATGTCCTCGATTTGCTCGGACCGGCAACCGGCCAGCCGCACGGCCTCGTCCGAGGAATATTCCGCCAGGCCACGGCCCAGTTCACGGCCATCCGGCCCGACGATCGACACGACGTCGCCGCGCCGGAAACTGCCACCGACCGCGCTGACGCCGACGTGCAGCAGGCTGTTGCCTTTGGCAAGCGCCGCCACCGCCCCGGCGTCGACGCGGAGGTCGCCCCGGACTTCCAGCGCACCGGCAAGCCATTGCTTGCGCGCCGCCGCCGGCGTGCCGGGTGCCCGGAAAATCGTGCAGCGCGCGCCCGTGGACAGGGCATGCAAGGGGTGCTCGATCACGCCGCTCGTGATGATCGTCGAACAGCCGGCGTGCGTCGCGATCCTGGCCGCCTGCACTTTCGTCGCCATCCCGCCGCTGCCGACATCGGAGCGCGTTTCGCCTGCCATCGCCAGCATCTCGGGCGTGATCGACAGCACCTCGGGAATGTGTTCGGCGGCCGGGTCGGCGCCGGGATCCGCCGTGTAGAATCCATCGACGTCGGAGAGCAGCACGAGGGCATCCGCCATCACGAGCTGAGCCACGCGCGCCGCGAGACGGTCGTTGTCGCCGTAGCGGATTTCCTCCGTGGCCACGGTATCGTTCTCGTTGATCACGGGCACCACGGCGCGCTCGATCAGCCGGCCGAGCGTCCCGCGGGCGTTGAGGAAGCGACGGCGATTCTCGGTGTCTTCGGGCGTCAGCAACACCTGCGCCGCCACGATGCCGTAGTTGCCGAGCACCTCCTGGTAGGCATGCACGAGCTGCACCTGCCCCGCAGCAGCCGCGGCCTGCAGATCCTCGAGCCGGGCACGACGCTTGTTGATGCCGAGCACCTTGCTGCCGATCGCGATGGCACCGGAGGATACGATCAGCACCTCGTGGCCTTCCTCGTGCAAAGCCCCGATATCGTCGGCCAGCGATTCGAGCCAGCGGCGGTTAAGCCGGCCGCCTGCGCCGACCAGCAGCGAGGATCCAACCTTGACGACCAGTCGGCGATAGGCGCTGAGCGACGGACCTGTCATTGACTAGCCGACAAGCAGGTGCTGACGATCGAACGACGTGAGCGTGACCTCTCCCTTGGAAACCGCGACCGTGCCGCTGCGCGCGACGGCCGATATCTCGCCAACGTCGGCCGCCGCATTGATGAAAGCATCGATTTCCGCGACCCGCCCGGTCAGTTGCATCGTGCAGCTGTTGGCAGCCTCGTCCAGTATTTCGGCAGCATGCTTCTCTGCAAGCGCTATCGCCTTCGCGAGGCCGCCTTTGCCGAGCTTGACCTTGACGAGCGCGAGCTCACGCTCGAAATGCTCGCCCAGGGTCATGTCGTGGATGTTGACCACGTCGACGAGCTTGGCGAGCTGCGCATTGAGCTGCGCGATGGCGGCGTCGGAGCCTCTCACCACGAGCGTCACTCTCGACACACGCGGATCATAGGTCGGCGCCACGTTGAGCGTCTCGATGTTGTAGCCACGGGTCGAAAACATGCCCGTCAGCCGTGTCAACGCGCCGACTTCGTTTTGCAGTAGCACTGAGATTGCGTGTCGCATCGGAAAAGGAAACCTGTAACGAAAAAAGGATTACGTTTGAAACCAGTTAGTCTTGCGTCGAATACGGATGTTGCGTCACCGGGTGGAGTATTGCAATGCACCGGAAATTAGTAAACACTCGTGAAAAATCCGCAAGTTAACGCTTTTTCCCCGGAAAAAATGAACCACAACGCCGACAGCGCTGCGAGCAGCGAACACCCGCTCGCCAACGAGATCATGACTGGCGCTGATACCGTCGTGCAGGTGCTTGCCGACGAAGGCGTCGATACCGTGTTCGGCTACAGCGGCGGCGCGATACTGCCTATTTACGACGCGGTGTTCCGCTACAACGACAAGCACCAGCGTGACGACCGCAAGGAGTCGATGCGACTCGTGGTTCCGGCCAATGAACAGGGTGCCGGCTTCATGGCGGCGGGGTACGCGCGAGCCAGTGGCAAGGTCGGCGTCGTCATGGTCACCTCGGGCCCGGGCGCAACCAACACCGTCACGCCGGTCCGCGACAGCATGGCGGATTCGGTGCCGCTGGTCGTCATCTGCGGACAGGTGCCGACGGCGGCAATCGGGACCGACGCGTTCCAGGAAGCGCCGGTGTCGGCGATCATGGGCGCCGTTGCCAAGCACGTATTCCTCGTAACGGACGCCGAACAACTCGAGGCGACGATGCGCAGCGCATTCGAGCTCGCCCGTACGGGACGTCCGGGACCCGTCGTCGTCGACATTCCGAAAGACGTACAGAACTGGAAGGGCCCGTTCCGCGGCACGGGCACGCTGCCCCTGCACGGCTATCGACGCAGGCTCGCGAAGGTCGAGGAGAACCACCTCACCGACCTGTCCTGCGAGCGCTTTTTCACGATGCTCTCCGAGTCCAGCCGTCCGCTGATCTACGCGGGTGGCGGCGTCATCAATGCGAACGCAACGAAGGCCATGCGCCGCCTCGCCAAGGAATACGGCATTCCCGTGACGACGACGCTCATGGCGCTCGGCGCCAGCGATACGCAACATCCGCTCGCCCTGCACATGCTCGGCATGCACGGCCTGGCTTCGGCCAACTACGCGGTCGAGGACTGTGATTTCCTGATCACGGTCGGCGCCCGGTTCGACGATCGCGTCGCCGGCAACCCTGGACAGTTCGCGCCGCGCGCGAAGAACATCGCGCAGTTTGACGTCGACTTCGCAGAAATCGGCAAGGTCAAACGCGTCAACTGGCACCAGGTCGGCATGCTCGAACGCGACCTGACGGACCTGCTCGCCTACGGTCGGCGCATCGGCTTCAAAAAGACATTCGACACCTGGCATGCCGAGGTCGCCGAACTGAAGCGCGAATATCGCCTGAATTACGATCGCGAATCGGAGCGCATCCAGCCCTATGCCGTCATCGAGGAGATCAACCGGCACACCAAGGGCCAGGCGATCATTTCGACCGGTGTCGGCCAGCACCAGATGTGGGCCGCGCAGTATTTCGATTTCAGCGAGCCGCGACTATGGCTGACGTCCGGCAGCATGGGCACGATGGGCTTCGGGCTACCGGCCGCGATCGGCGCACAGTTTGCCTGTCCCGACCGGATCGTCATCGACATCGATGGTGACGGCAGCATTCGCATGAATATCGGCGAACTCGAAACAGCCACGACCTATAACCTGCCCATCAAGGTCATCGTCCTGAACAACTACGGCGACGGCATGGTGCGTCAGTGGCAACGACTGTATTTCGGCGGGCGCATGTCGGGCAGCGACAAGTCGCTGCACGCCAAGGACTTCGTCAAGACTGCCGAGGCGGACGGATTTCGCTTCGCTCGCCGGCTCGACCGCAAGGAAGACCTCCCGGAGACGATCCGGGAGTTCATGGCATTCAAGGGCCCGGCTTTCCTCGAGGTCATCATCGATCGCGACGCCGGCGTCTACCCGATGGTCGGTCCGGGTCTCAGCTACGACAACATGATCACGGGTGACTGGATCAAGAGTCGCGAGAAACCCGTCGACGACACGCTCGACCCGAGCGAGATGTTCTAGCCGCGGCCTGAGAAAGTCTCAGCTGCGTGCCGAACAAGAGTGCATCGGGCGCGGAAGCTCGGCGCCTATCCCGGACCCTGAGCGCTATTAACCCGACGCCCGCCTCGTCATGCGCCGCCTGAGTCGCTTTGCGATACGCGCCTGGAGTCCGCCCGGGCCGCAATCGTTCTTCAGGAAGTCGATGATCGATTCATAGAGCTTGATCTGGTGCCCGTAGAACAGCGTGTCGTAAAAGTGATCCGCACCTTTAAGCTCGACGTACTTGTAAGGTTTGCCGGCTTTCTTGAGTTCCGCCAGGTACATGTTCGCCTGCCTTGGACGGACGCGCTGATCGACGCTGCCATGCACGAGCAGGATCGGCACGTTGACCTTCTCGACTTCCTCGGTCGGCTCCACGGCGTTGTACTGATAGACCTCGCGCCAGATCTTGCTGGTACCGTCGTCGGCATTGCCATATTCGTTGGCCTGCCGGCGGTAGTTGCTGACGGCCGCGCCCGCAATCACGCACTGGTAGACCTGCGGCGTGCGTGACGCGGCGGTCGTTGTTCAGCAGAAGGCTGCGAGCGGCAGCCAGGCCGCGAGAATCGATCGTGGTTGCGTCAGGACCGTTGCCAAGAAAGCCTGCGGCCACCACTCACTGCGACACGAAACATCGTCCCCCGTTGGCGCGGCTGTGAGCTGGGTCACGTTCTTTGTGGCACCACGGCGTAGACTGACCAGACCCTGTAAAAGCCAATCCGACCGGAGAGCCGCCATGCTTCGCATTCGACTGACCGCATTGTTCGCCCTGTTCCTGCTCGCTGCCTGCGGCGGCGGCGATGACACACCGGCTGCCAGCAATACGCCGCCACCCGCTGCAAACCTGAAGATCACGGCAGACAATGCCCCCATGGCAGCGCGCGCCGCGTACCAGTCAGCCCTCGACAGCGCCGAGATGAGCGACCTCGGCGGCAGCTTCCCGGTCGCATCCGGCGGTTCGGGCGGGATGTCCAAGGCCAGCGGCGGGGTCGACCCGGGCGGACTGATCACGGTCGTTCTGCAGAAGATCCCGTTCGGGCCCGAGGTGGTCCCCTGCGACCTGTCGGGCACGATGACGATTTCCGGCGACATTGCCAATCCTTTCACCCTGACGACGGGCGACTACTTCCGGGTCGAGTCGGCGGCCTGCGACGACGGGCTGGGCGAAGTCATCGACGGCATCCTGGAGTTCACGGTGGCCGAATTTGCCGGTGAGCTGGAGACCGGGCTCTATCTCCTGACCTTGGATATGCTCCTGACCAACCTGCAGGTCACAACCCCCGAGGAAACCGTCACGGGCAACGGCGATACCAGCGTGACACTGGACACCCGGGCATCCCCGTTCATCGCCGCGCTGGTTTCGGGCAATTCGATGTCGAGTACCTACGATACCGGCGCCACGACCTTGAGCAATTTTTCGTCGAGCCAGACGGTCGATCTCGGCCTGGCCCCTTCGCCTTACACCATCGAGGCCGCGGGCACGCTCGACAGCACTGAACTCGCGGGAATCGTCCGTTATTCGACCCCGGTGACGTTTACCGGCTTCGACAGCGGCTACCCGGAGGCAGGCGAACTGCTCGTCAACGGTGACGCCTCCTCGCTGCGCCTGATCGCCCGCGACGCAATCAACGTGCGGATCGAGATCGACAGCAACGGCGACGGTGAGGTGGACGAGGTCATCGAGACGACCTGGAGCGCGCTCGTCGGCTGATCCCGGCGGCACGTTCATTCGCTGCAGTCCGCACGGTTCCGCTGTATTATGTGAACTGGTGCAAGGAATTTCGCCCTCGAATGGGCCAGATTCAATAGCCGGACCGTTTGCAATCGACTGCACATGCTGACCACGCCGAAACGAGACAACCTGAATCGCATCGTGATCCTGAATCCCAAGGGGGGATGCGGGAAGTCGACGCTCGTCACCAATCTCGCGGCCCATTATGCGCAGCGCGGCCAGCTGCCCGCGATCATGGACTACGATCCGCAGGGATCCTCGATGGCCTGGCTGTCGCGACGCGCGGCGGAACTGCCGCCGATTCACGGCATCGCTGCCTTCAAGAAATCCATGCAGGCCACGCGAAGCTGGCAATTGCGCGTCCCGAACGAAACCGTCAACCTCCTGATCGATTCGCCGGCGAGCGTCACTCATGACGACCTGCGCGAACTGACCCGAGACTCGACCAGCATCCTCGTGCCGGTCCTGCCGTCATCGATGGATATTCACGCAGCCTCGCGGTGTATCGCCGACCTGCTGCTCGTCGCGAAAGTGGACCGCCGCGACCGCAAGCTGGCCGTCGTCGCGAACCGGACGCGCAAGCACACCAAGAGCTTCGGCAAGCTGATGCGATTCCTCGATTCGCTCGGCATCCCGATCATCGCGGTGCTGCGCGACAGCCAGAATTTCGTACACGCGGCCGAAGAAGGCCTTGGCCTCTGCGAGATGCAGCCGTCGCGCGTCAGGCAGGACGTCGCCGAACTCGAGAAGATCATCCGGTGGCTCGACGGCTGGCCCGAGCGGCGCAGGACGCCTGCGGTGATTACGACGACGAGTCGCGACGCTGCCGCGTCCTCACCCGGCATGCTGACGCGGCCCCAGTTCGGCTCAGCCTGAACCCGCTCGCTGGATATCGGCGTACAGCCGGTAATCCACGTTGCCACCGCTGATCACCACGGCTGTCACCCTGCCTCGCGTCGCGACGCGCCCGGCGATGACGGCCGCCAGCGCCACGGCGCCGCCGGGTTCGACCACGAGCTTCAGGTGACGAAAAGCGAATCGCATCGCCTCGCGCACCTCGTCGTCGCTGACCGCGTAACCCGGACCGAGCAAACGACGGTTGATTTCGAAGGTCAGCGCGCCCGGTGTGTGCGCCTGCAGTGCATCGCAGATGGAGCGGGCGTCACGGTCAACCTCGACGCGACGCCCGAGTTCCAGTGACCGCGCGGTATCGTCGAACGTCTCGGGTTCGACCGAATGCACGCTCACGCCGGGCAGTTTCGCTGTGAGGGCCAGCGCGCTGCCCGCGATCAGCCCGCCGCCGCCGCAGCAGACCAGCACCTGGTCCGGCACGACACCGAGCTCGGCCGACTGCGCCGCGATTTCCAGCCCGACCGTGCCCTGGCCGGCGATGATGTCGGGGTGGTCGTAGGACGGCACGACCACGGCACCTCTTTCTGCTGCAATACCGCGCGCGATCGCCTCGCGATCGCCGCTGTAACGATCGTAGGTGATGACCTCGCCACCCAGCCGGCGCGTGTTGTCGAGCTTGGCGCGCGGCGCATCCTCCGGCATCACGATGGCGGTCTTCATGCCGAGCAGCGCGCCCGCCGCGGCGACGCCCTGCGCATGATTGCCCGATGAAAACGCGACGACGCCTCGTTCTGCTTCCTCGGCGGAGAGCTGGCTCATGAGGTTGTACGCGCCGCGAATCTTGAACGAACCGGTCACCTGCAGGCATTCCGGCTTCAGCAGCACGCGGCCGCCCGCCAAAGCATCGAGCTCCGCGCTCCTGATCAGCGGCGTCCTGACGGCAACCCCGGCCAGTCTCGCGGCAGCCGCTTCGACGTCCCGGACGTCGATCACTTGAGCGTGTCCGCGGCGAGCCTGTCGATCTTCGCGGCGCAGATGAAATCGTTGTCCGAAAGTCCGCCGATCGCATGCGTCGTATAGCTGACCCGGCAGCGCCCGTATTCGACCGTCAGGACCGGGTGGTGATCCTCGGCGATCGCGATCCAGGCCACGGCGTTGGCGAAACCGAGCGTGCGCCCGTAAAGCGGGAAGCGGAACTCCCGGGCGATCGAGCGACCGTCCTCCGCCAGTGTCCAGTCGGCATGCAGCGCCTTCATCAGCTCGGCGCTCTGCACCGGACTGAGCGGTGCGACGCCGCCCTCACAGGGTTTGCAGCGCCGCGCTGCAAGTTCCTCGGCCATGAAAATCACCCGTCGTGGTTCCTGGCATCGACATTAGCAACGCCGCCGCCGGCACGCCAGAGGCAAAAAAAAGCCGGCCCGGAAGGGCCGGCAAGGCAGAGACTCGAGAAGAGCCACAGGGAATCATTCAGGGTTGGCAGCCAGCGACGGCGCATCGGCCAGGAACAGCCTGACGCTCACGCGCCGCTCGAGCGCATAGCTGTCCGGCGTCGGGTCCGTGGCGGCGGACTCGCCGTGCGCCGCGAGGCTGATGCGATCGCGGCTGATCCCGGACGCGACGAGCAGGTCGCGGATGTGACCGGCGCGCTGTTCGGACAGCGCCTGGTTGTAGCTCGCATCGCCGCGCTCGTCCGCGAATCCGTCGAGCTGCACGTGGATTCCGGGCATGCCCGAGAGCATCGAGCCGAGTGTCGCGATGCGCTCCGCCGTCGTGGACGCGAGGACGCTCTCGTTGGTCCGGAACAGCAGGTCCATCGCGATGCCGGCCTGCATCAGGCTGATGAGTTCCGGCCGCGCGACATCGCGAAGCTCGTCGATCGTCGCATTCAGCTGCTCGATGTCGCCTTCGAGGTTCGTCGCGCGGTCGCCCGCAGCGTCAAGCGAACCCTGCAGCGTATCGATCGCCCGGTTCTTGCGGTCGAAGTCATAACCGAGCTTCGCGCCGACCGCTGCGCCGATGATGAATCCGACCGGGCCGCCCGCGGCGGCGCCGACCAGCGCGCCTGCGCCGATGCCGATATTTTCCTGTTTCGACGGCCTGGCAGCGGCAGTGGCCGGCGTAGCGGCGATGACAGCGATGACGGCGACGAGTGCAATCGTTGAAGTACGCATAGAAATTTCTCCTGGTTTGCCGCACCGGGTCGGTGACCGGCTTCGAGGATCATTTCACTGCAGGATTGGGCCCTGCCCCGGCCATGCCGGTGCAAAGCCTGCGATCAATTATGGCGAATCATGGCAGGGGCAGATCAGCTATTCGGATCCGTGAGCGCGACGAAGGTGCCGCCGTTACGGTCGCAGAGCACGCGCATCAATGTCGAAAACCGAATCGCGGTCGGCGGAATCTCGCCGCCCTTGCGGAATCCGCGCGGAAAACCGACCGCGTGCAGCCGCACGCGGCGCTCGCCATCGGCGCCCGCGCGGTTCAGGCGATCGATCGTCGCCACGACAGAATCCACGGTGTAGTTGCCCTGGAAGTCGTCGCCGAACACGTAAACGCTGATCTTCTTGTCGGCAGCCCAGAAGGTTTCGATCGCCGCCTGGATGCCGTCGACGGGATCCGAGTCGCTGGTTGCGTTCCAGGTGCGCATGCGACTCACGATGGCCTGGCGCCGACCTTCGGAATCGGGAATCCAGCGACCCTGGTAGTCAGGGAACATGTAGCGCCCATCGTCGTTCATGACCTGGATGCCCTTGACCGTCGGGTAGGCCTCCAGCGCCTCGCTTAGCTTGCGCTGCACCAGTCCCCAGTTGTAATTCTGCATGCTCGGCGAGGTGTCGATCACGAAGATGATGTACTCGCTGTCGACCGGGATACCCGCAACGGCGTCCTCGTTCGCGCGCCGGTAGTACGGCAACAGGCGTTTCATCTCCTCGGTCAGGCGCTGCCGCGATACCTGCAGCTCGCCTTCGTCGATGGTCTGTTCCTCGTTCTGGCGGCTGGCCTTGTACTGCCCGCGAATCTTGTTGAGGTCGCCCTCCAGCTGCGCGAGTTCGAGCTTCGTGGCGGCGGCATCCTCGGTCACCTTCTTCAGCTGTCGATCGAGGATCGTCGTCTCGCCACGGATCTGGAACAGCTCCTCCTGCAGCAACGCGATCAGCTGCTCGAGATTGCGATCGGACTTCTCGATCACGACCGGCTCGTAGATCTTGCTGAGCACGAGCAATAACAGGATCGCCCCGAAGCCACAGCAGATGCAGTCGAGAAACGACAGGCTGAAAGCTTCCGTATCGCGCCGCCGCCGCCTGCTCATGTCGGTCGCCTCCGCATGCTACGGCCAGTCCCGGCTGACGGTCATGAACGACCCGTTGCTGCTCAGCGCGAGCGACCAGAACGAGATCGGCGCATCGAAATCGCCTTCCATCGGATACAGCAGGATGTTGATCGGCACGCCCGAGGGCAGCTCGCGCACCGCGCGGCGAAAGATATTGAGCCGCTCGGTCGGCCCGACGACGCTTTTCGCCGTCGTCTCGGCGTCCATCGTCGGCATGCCGTCGACGAGCAGGATGATGTTATCGGGCCGCGGCGACAGCTGCTTGGCGATCGCGAAGGCGGCATGCATGTTGGTGCCGTTCTGCGGCACCGTCTGGCGCAGCACGCGCACGGCCTCGTCGAGCTGCACGCCGTCGTCGGCCTTGAGCCAGACGCCGCTCGTGCCGCGGATCACGGGCTCGGCGACATTGTTGAACATGTAGATCTGGTATTCGCTGCCCTGGGCGAACTGCGACGTCAGCCAGTCCACGGTCGCGACGACCTGGCGCCATTTGCGCGATCGCAGCTGCTCGGACTCCGGCAGGTTGCGGCGCCGTAGCACGTTGATCAGCTTGTCGCTCAGCATGCTCGCGGAACGATCGACCAGCACTAGCGTGCGCTCGCCGCCCAGCTTGAGTCCCGTCAGGTACTGCCGGTCGCCCTCACCCTTGAACTGGCGGATGCGCTCGCCGGCAGCGTCCTGTTCCGCCTTGAGCGCCAGCAGGCGCTTGACCTCTTCCTCGAGCGACTTGATGTCCGACTGCAGTTTCTCGACGCGTTCGATCTTGGCGAGCGTGTCGTTGTCGTACTTGTCGAGTTCCGCCTGGAGTTCCTTGATGAGCGCAATGATCTGCGCGATCTTGTCCTCCGCGTCTTCCTGCTCGGTCTCGAGTTTCTGTTTCGTGTTGCGCGCCAGCGCGAGATTCTTGCGGCCCTCGAGTATTTCGACCTCGAGTCGATTCGTCTCAGCCATCAGCGGCGTCGTATCGTCGGTCGTCACGTTCACCTGTGAATTGATGATCATGAAGAACAGGATGACCGCGCCGAAGCCACAGCTCATGCAGTCGAGAAACGACATGCTGAAGATCTCGGTGGAGCGACGTTTACGCGCCATCGCCAGCCTCCACGATGATCATTCGCAGATCGACGCCCGGCGTGCCGATGCGGATCACGTCGCCCGACTGCAGCACCGCGGATCCGTCGATGCGGTGACCATTGAGAAAAGTGCCGTAGCGGCTGTGGTCGTTCACCACGCACTGGCCATTGTCGGCAACGATCGAACAATGACGCCGCGAAACCCCGGGCACCTCCTGCTGCAGATCAATCCAGCGTTCGCCGTCGGGCGGCTGGCTGCCGAGCACCAGGGCATTGCCCGTGACGGCGAAAGCCCGGTTGCCGAGCAGGACGTGCGTGGGCCTGCCCTGTGCGCCGTTGTCCCCGGCCTGAACCTCGACGCCCGCCTGGTCCCACGGCAAATGCCGCTGCAGGGTGACCGCGCCGCCCTTGCGGCGCTCTCCGATGCGGCGCGCGAGACCGCGCGCTGTCGCGCCCGTTTCCAGCACGAAGACCTCGCCGCCGACGCGCGCCCGGAGCGTGTCAGCCAGCCCCGGCATTTGCGCCGCGCGATGCGACAACTGGATCGCCGGCGTATCCTCGGCCCGGTACAGTGCCCGCAGGTTGCTGACGATCGCCTGGTAGACCGGCGCAGCTGCGGAAACCAGCGCAAGCGATTCGATTTCCGCGCGATGCGTAATGCCGCGGTATTCGATTTCCATCGGCACGGTCGCGGCCTGAGCGGCAAGCGCGAGCCAGTCCGGCATCCGGTCCTGCAGCGCCTGCTCCGTATCCGCCGTGTGCAGCGGGTCGAATCGCGACTGCTGCACGAAGGTCTCGGCGATCGCGCGCAGCCACAGGCCGTAGAGTTCGAGCAAACCGGATTCTTCCACGACCAGGCCGCGTTCGTACTGCGCCTGCCCTTCCTGCATCAGGCGCGTGAGCAAGGTCGAATGCAGGCTAAGATCGACGTGCACAGGCACGGCGTGCGCATAGTGCCGCCGCGTCGCCGCAACCGCGGCATCAACCATGGCCACCACCGGGATGCCGAGGTCGTCGGCGATGCCCAGCAACAGGCCGAGGTTTTCCGATTGCATGTATCCCGGTACCGCGATGGCCAGCTCGTCGCCGGGCGACGCGGTCCGTTTCCAGAGATGCTCGAGCTGGTGACTGACGAGGTCCGCGGCCGTCAGGTGCCGGAAGCGCGGATCACGCAGCGGCTCAACGCGCAGGTCGGACCAGAAGTGATTTTGTACACGTCGAGGCTTCAGGCTGGCATTGCGCCATGCCTCGATACCCGTGACCAGCCCGCCATCCTCGAGCAATGCGAACCCGGGCTCGCGATAGAGAATACGTTCCCCATCGCTGACGACGATTCCGGCATCGTTGAGATGTGCTGCAAGGGTGCGCATGTCCGCTGCCCGTGGCTCAATCGGCCTTCAGGTGCCGAATGACCTTTTCATCGCAGTAGTTTTCGCTGTCGAAGACGAGTCGCTCCTGCATGAGCTGCAACTGGTGCACGAGGAACATCAGGAAAATGCTGATCAGCAATGCGATGAACGTCGAGTTGAACGCAACACCCAGGCTCTGCGTGACGCCCGCGATGTCGCCCTTGACGGCCTTGTCCGCCTGCGCGAGTGCCTCACCGATACCGCGCACCGTGCCGATGAAGCCGATCGACGGGATGGCCCACGAAATATAGCGGATCATCGCGAGTTCGGATTCGAGTCGATCCGCTTCCGATTCACACATCGTATGCGTGCTGCTGGAGACGTCCTGGATGTTGCGCGTCGACGCAAACCTGCGCAATGCATTGAGGAGCGCGCGTGGCAACAGCATCTGCTGCCTGTCGTCGGGCAGGGCCTGCACGTAGCGCGCGAATTCACGCGTATCCTCGGGCAGGATTCGCATGCCCTCGGGCACCTGTATCAGATCCGTATCGAGCAGCTTGCGCTCGTTGTTGAGGCGCACGGCCTTGTAGCCCATGATCGCCAGCGCCCAGAACATCAGGATGAAGCAGGATTCCTGCTCGAGATCCTTCACCAGCACCCAGACACTGCGATCGCGGACGTACTCCGGATCCGCAGCGGCCAGCATGTTCTGCTCTTCGATCACCGCGGCGGCATTCGGCCGCACGACCGATACATAGAACGCGTGCACGACGATGATCGCGATGATGAGCGCGAACAACTGGAACACGAACTCGACAGGGATATTCTTCTTGTTCATAGGCGATTCAATCTGCGGCTCTTCAATCAGGCGGTTTTCAGATATCCGTCGGAAACGGAATGGACTGTTCGAACTTGACGTTTTCGGTGGGAATGAATTCGTCCTCGGTATTTTCGTCCCAGGGCTCGTCGAGGTTCAGCAGTTCCTCGATCTCCTCATCGGTGACTTTGACTTCCGCCGATTCGGTCTCCGCGCCGTTGGCCGCCTCGGCTGCTGCCGGCTCGGTGGGTTCTTCCACGGTTTCCTGCGCCGCGAGCGTGGCGGCCAGCAACAGTGCCAGCAAAGACAGAATCCGCACCATCGACATCACTCCGCATTCATCCGTGGTTGTTTGACCGGCCCGTCGGCCGATTGTCTCACGATTTTTCCCGGTTCCGGGTCAATCGGCGAATCGGACCACCCGGAAACCCACGTCGGGCCTCGGCTCCGCGCCGTAGTCGCGAAAACTCAGGCGCAACTCGGTCACGCCCGCGTGCCGCCAGCTCGAGCCCCGGATCACATGTGCATTGCCGCGCTCCGGGCCGACCGGATCGACAAGCGGTGTCGTCATGCCCGGCGCCGGTACCGTGTACCAGTCGTTCACCCATTCGGCCACGTTGCCGGCGCCATCGAAAATGCCGATCGGGTTGGCCTTGAACGTGCCGACGGGCGCCGTCGACGCGTAACCGTCGTCGTAAGCCGGCAGAATCGACGGCACGAGTTCGAGCGCGGAGCGGTCGGCGAAGTTGCCGGACTCCCTGGGCGGCGGCCATTGCGTTCCCCAGGGGAAGCGCATGGCCTGCGGCTTGCCCGCATAGCGAATCGCGAGCGCCCACTCGGCCTCGGTCGGCAAACGGTAACCATCCGGAATCGGGTAGACCGGCACCCACTGCCCGAATTCCTCCTTGTAGGCCGGCGTCCTGCCCTCCTGGCGGCTGAGCCAGTTGCAGTACTGCGCCGCTTCCGCCCAGCTGACGCTGGCCACCGGGTTGTCGTCCGCGGCCAGCGACGGATGGACGGCGGCGCCGGAATCGTGGTTGGCCTTGAACTGTGCGAACTGCCGGTTCGTCACTTCGTGAATGCTGATGAAATACGGGCGCGTGATCGTCACGGGCACGATGACTTCGTTGGCACGACGGCCAACCTCCGAACGCGACGCGCCCATCGTAAACGTGGCCGGCTCGACACGCCGCAGCGTCTGCCCGCCCGCCGTTTCGAGGGTCCTCGCAACTGCTTCCTGCGCGAGCGACTCGACCGAGCGCAGATTGGCGGTCAATGTCTGCGGATAACCCGGTCGCGGCGTCAAGGTCCTTGCCCAGTCGATGTAGCCCTGCCGCTTCACCTCGATGCGGTGCGGCGCCGCCGGCAACCTGAGTGTCGTCTT
Organism: Woeseiaceae bacterium; assembly: GCA_036525955.1. Classification (GTDB taxonomy): domain Bacteria; phylum Pseudomonadota; class Gammaproteobacteria; order Steroidobacterales; family Woeseiaceae; genus UBA1847. The sequence goes on from DATCZJ010000116.1 coordinate 18,024, forward strand.
GCCCCTGCCGCGCGCGCTGCCATCGACATAGATCGTGGCATCCTCGGGCTGCACGTTCACGGTCACGGTACCGAGCCGCGCGGACAGGTCGACCGTGATCGACTCACTCGCCGCCGATGCGAGGCGCACCGTTCGTCGCGTGACGCCATACCCGGCCTTGGACAGCCCGATCTCGTAATCGACATCGGGCGACAGCGACAGGGTCAGCGGCGACTGCCCGCGATAGCGACCGTTGACCGTGATATTGGCAGCGCGTGGAATCGAATTGACGATCAGCCTCGCGTCGGCAGGGCGCAATCGGATCAACGGCAGCGACTGCGGGCGATTGGGTGCCGCCACGACCGTGCCGTCCCACGCAGCGAAGCCGTCCCTGACCACCGTGATCTCGTGGCTGCCTTCGAGCAACTCGATCGTGACCGGCGTCACGCCGACTTCCGCATCGCCCGCGAACACGGTCGCGCCGTCCGGCTCGGAGGTCACTTCCACGTTGGCCCAGCGCGGTACGAGCTGCACGTTGAGATTTTCATAGCGGTCGAGACCGGGCATGGCGACCACGCCCTGGAACGGCAGGAAACGATCCGACTCCACGCGCACGGAGTGCTCGCCGGGCTCGAGCTCCACGGGGCCGAAAGGCGCTGCACCGACCTGGCTGCCGTCGACCGTGACGACCGCCTCGACGGCGGGCTCGACGCTGACGACGAGCCGGCCGGGCTTCCTGCGCATCGCCAGGCTGACGGTCATGGACGGTTCGTCGCCGACGACAAAACTCTGGCGGATCTCGTAGTAACCACGCTTCTCGACCTTGACGACGTAGTCGCCCTTGCGCAGCAGGATCCGGTCACCGATCGGCAGGCGGAACCAGCCGCCGTCGATATCGAAGGCATCGGGACCGGCCGGGTCGATCTCGAACTGCACCGATTTGGCGCTGAACAAAAGGTAGGAGGCGATGAGCAACACGGCCAGCCCGCCGCCGAGGATCAGCTTGAGCGGGCTGCTGCGGGTATCTTCCCTGAGCGCCGCGGTCTCGGCGGCGCGCGTAAAGGCGGTCGGCGCGATCGCCTCGTCGTCCGGCGCCTGTTCCGCATCGAGCTCGGGCGGCCGGGTGACATAGGCACTGTCTTCGAGCCGCACGTCGAGCAGCACGCGCTGATCGTCGACGACGACGCGAACCCGGCTGCCGAAAAACCCGAGCTCGTCGCCATGGCCGAGACGCCTGCTTGCATCGAGCGGCGCGCCGTTCAGCTCGAGCGCAGCGCCGCGCCCGACGGGCTGTATGAACGGGACGCCATCGAGCAGGTCGATCAGCGCCATCGGCGGTCCGCCCGGGCCCGGCAGTCTCAGCGATGCATCGTTGCCGGTACCCACCCGAAGCGGAAGCTCGGCGGCCGTGATGCGCCGCTCGCCTTCCACATCGCGGATGACCAGGTGATCGAACTTCAAATCGGCTCCTCGCAACGGACAACGACCGGCTGCAGGTCTATTTCAGGCGCGACCCTGAACTCGAGCCGCACGTCGCGGAAGCCGGGGCGCACACCGACGGCCACATAGGTGCCTGGTCGCAGATCGAGCGTCCTCTCCTCGAAATTCCCGAGATTACCGACCTTGTAGACCGACACGCTCGTCATATTATCCGAAATGAGCGAGACGGTGACCGGCGTTACGGCGCGCTTCAGCAGCCGCGAGAGCTCGTCCCGCTGGCCCGCGAGACGCGGCCCGATATCGCCCATGCGAGTGATGTCGACGACCAGCGTCGTCGCCTTCTGCATGATCGACGGTGACGACAGGCGGTCCGGATCGCGAATGTAGTCGTCGAGCTGCTCATGCAGTGCGGCCATGCGCCGCGCTTCGGCGAGGCCGTCCTTTGCCAGCACCAGGTTGGCATCCACGTCGAGAATCGCCTCGTAGGTGGTGGCAGCGGCTTCCCAGTCCTCTGCGGCCTCTAGCGCGCGCGCCTCCTGCTCCAGCGTCACGAGACTTTGCATTCGCAGGCCCTCGTCGACCTGCAGCAGGCCGTCCGAGGGTTCCCGCGATTCGGGGATCAGCCGCTCGGCCATGCGGAAAGCCGCGCGCGCGCCGAGAAAATCGCCGCTGGCCAGCGCTTCGAAGCCTTCGCTCATGCGGGTGTCGAATTCCAGCTTCGTGCGTGTCGCCTGCACGCGCGCGAGCCCGTCCTGCGCCGGCTGCCAGGCCGGATCCAGTTCGACCGCCTTGCGGAAGCCGGCTTCCGCCGCATCGAGTTCGAGGTCTTCCTCGTCGTCGAGCGCCTGCTTGACGAGCCGCAACACGGTATCGAGATTCCGCGCCCGCTCGAACCCGGCACGCGCTACCGCGTCGTTCGGAGTGATCGCGACGGCCAGCTCGTAAAGCGCAAGCGCCTCGACACCGTCGCCGGCCTCGAAGGCCGCCTGGGCCCCCGCGAGCGCCTTCTGAAATTCCGGCTCAACGCGCTCGAACAGCGGTTCGATTTCCGTCAGCGCGTCCAGGTACTTCTCTTCGGCCCTGGTGTAGTTCTTGCGCAGGTAGGCATCGTCGCCCTCGGCATAGAACTCCTGCGCGCGCCGGAAAGGCACTGGTGCCCAGCGCTGCACCGCACGGGCATTCAGCGTTTCGAAACTCGAGAGCAGTTCGCCGAGTATCGTCTCGGCTCTCGATCTCGCCTTCTCATCCGCGCTGAGGCGGCTGAAATCGGCTTCATTCTCATTGAATTCGATGGCCTCGCCGTCGAGCCCCCGGGTCTCCGGCTGGATGTCCCGGGTAACCCGCCCGCGACGTCGGGCCTCGTCATCGCCCGGCGCCACGGCGGTCCCGTCATCCCGGCCGTCGAGCCGGGCGCCCTCCGCGCCCTGTCGTTCGACCTCGGTCTCCCCGGGCTCGTGTCTCACGGAGTCGGGCAGGATGAATATCACCCCGATCAGAACAGCGACCAGCACGCCCAGCGCAATGCCGACGGTGCGCGGACTGAGTCCCGTGGCCGCCCTGCCCGCAGCGTCGGCGCCCGGTGCGGCTGCCTGTCTCGGTACTGCGCGCACGGTCTCGATGCGCTCTTCGACCGGTTGCGCGGCCGTTGCGATCCGGATGCCGGAGGTCCCCGGCGCAAAACCGGATTCGCGCAACGCGGCGACGACGGCCCCGGCATCGGGCCGCACGGATGCGTCCTTGTCGAGCATCGCAGCCACGAGAGACGCGATCGCCGGCGGCACTGCCGAGCCGTCCGCCGCACGCAGCGGGTCGGGTACCCGGGCGCGCAGGTCTTCCTCGGTCCTGTCCGACGAATACGGCGGCGCCCCGGACACCAGTTCGTAGATCAGGCCACCGAGGGCGAAGATGTCGTCCGAGGCGGCGGCCGGTTCGCCGGCCAGCGACTGCGGACTCGCCGCGATCAGCGCGCCGCCCGCCGCGCTGCTGCCTGCCGCGGCAGAGACACCGAAGTCGCACAGGTAGGGCGCACCGTTGCGGTCGAGCAGGATATTGGAGGCCTTGATGTCCCTGTGGACAATCCCCTTGCCGTGCGCATAACGCAGCGCCTCGGCCACCAGTCCGACCGGCGGCAGGATGTGTTCGAGAGACCGGCCGGCGAGCGCGCCGATGTCCTGGCCGTCCACAAACTGCATGCTGTAAAAAGCCAGTCCTTCGTCGTCATGGAATTCGAAGACGCGGACGATATGCGCGTGCAGCAGCCTGAGGTTGGCCTGCCACTCCTCGCGCAGGCGGGTCGCGGCGCCCGGCGCGTCGTTAGCGATCTTCAGCACCACGCCCGCCGACGTCTTGCGGTCGCGCGCCAGCCAGGTCGTCGCTTCACCGCCGCCGCCGAGTCGCCGCTCCAAGGAATACCTGCCGGCTAACTGGGCCCCTTTCTTGATTTCAGGCATCGCTGTTCGGCCGGTCTTACTGGCTGTCGGGAGAACGGCTGGTACTGCGCGCGGGCGCACCTACCTCGATGGATTGGGAAAAACCGGTCTCTGCTTCGTAGATTTCCTTGAGCAGCCGTCGCCAGCCCTCGTATTGCGCCGTCGCCGTACCTGTCAGGCGACGTTCCTGGCCTTCGACACTCACGACCATCGGCGCGGCTTCCGCACCGAAGGACTCCGACAATTCCGCAATCGCGTCGATGTGAATGTTGGCTTCGCCGGCGCGCTGTATGCCGCCGACGATACGGTTCATGCCCTCGGAGATACCCATGTACTGCAGGCTGGACTTGACGCGCCGCGAGCGGCTGCTCGAGCCGTCCGTGTCCATTGCCAGCGAACCGGCCAGCACGACGACGCCGACGAGCGTCTGCAGCCTGGCCGATCGCTTGACCTGCCGGTAGTTGATGGACTCCTGGCGTGCGGTCTTGCGCCAGTTCCGGTATGGCATGGAAATGCCGTAATAGAAGTTGGCGTAGTGCTCATTGAGGGTATCCACGACCAGCCGGTCGCGTTCCCGGATCTGCCTGAGCCTCGCAATCGCCGGATCGTTCTCCGCAGGCAGGCGTGCCAGCGTGACGATCCCCTGCTCGTCCTCGCCGAGATACCCGTCGAACGCGAGCGGCGACATGTCCTCGAAGAATTGCAGCTCCGAGATCTGCCGTGTCTGCTGCAGCTGCTTCGGCGGCAGCTGCCCGACGAATTCGTGCAGGTCGTTGGCAATATCATTGAAAATCTTCTGGTAGGGGTCGCGACGCCGGTCACGGCGGTCGGAATAGGAGGTCATGCCGGTCTGCGTTTCGTAGGTCCTGGAAAACCACTGTCGCCCGGCGGCATCCGCGACCGCGATGTAGAGCTCGACGAACTCACCGTCGGATTTCCTGATCGCGCCCGTCACGATGACGTCGGTGAACGCCTCGCGCGACGGGATGACGCGCACGGCGCCCCAGTGCCCGGTTCCCTGCAGCGTATTCTTCAGGTGATAGGCGAGGTACTTGGTTTCCGCATTGCGAATCTCTTCGAAAATGCCGGTCTTGTCGGGATCGTTGTCCTCCGGGATGCCTGCTTCGAACTCGACGATGCCAATGTCCAGCAGACGGCTTTCGTCGACCGGTGACTCGGCCACCACGAGTTCGGTCTCCTCCGCGACCACGATCTCATTGACGGTGCATCCAGCGGACGCAACACCAGCAAGGACCAGCAGGAAAACGAGCCTGATCATACCGAGCCGAGCGCCTCTATTCCGTCATCCCCTTGTACTTGCGGTACTCCTCCCAGAGGCGTTCGCGCAGCTGCGGGTCTTCCTCCGCCAGCGCGGCTTCGCGCAATTGCTTCGCGACGATGTCGTCGTCCATCACCACCTCGATGTCGTCCGGGGTGCGTTTGGCGACTTCCTCTTCACTCATGCCGGCGACCGGGTTCGGGTTGTTACTGCCCATCGAGTCGCTGCCGCCACCGCCTGCCGCGCCGCCGCCGGACATGCCGCCCATTGCGCCTTCCGCCTGTTCGCCCAGGCTGATCGTGCCACCGGACTTGCCGGCGCCCGTATCGAATCCTTCCGTGCTGCGGCCCGCCGAGGAGATTTCACGTTGTTCCTCGGCAAGCACTTCGTCGAATCCGCCGACGGACTCGTCGAGTTCCTTGCCCAGGCGTTCGGCGCGTTCCGCATCGCCCTCGCCGGGGAATTCGCCAACGCCACCACCCTGGCCGCCCGAGGCGCCATCGCAGCCCATGCCGCCGCCGATGCCGCCACCCAGGACGCCGCCATCATTGCAGCCACTGGCACCCGTCGTGCCATCCGAGGGAATCTCGATGCCCTGCATGCCGCCGGCGCCGCCCATGCTGCCGCCGGAGACGCCGCCGCCCGACGATCCGCCACCGGAAGCGCCGCCACCGGATGAACCGCCCGAGGAACCGCCCGAAGAGCCGCCCCCCGGCATGCCACCGCCGCCTGTCGAGCCACCACCCGTGGAACCGCCGCCCGAGGAACCGCCACCCGAGGAACCACCGCCCGAGGAACCGCCACCCGAGGAGCCACCGCCCGAGGAGCCGCCACCCGAGGAGCCGCCACCCGAGGAGCCGCCACCCGGCATACCCGCACCACCGCCGGAACTGCCGCCCGACGAGCCACTGCTCGTGGCCATCGGCGCACAGCCCGCGAGGAACAGGCTCGCGCAGGCTATGGCGACCAGGACGCCGCGGAAAGTCGCAAATTGCGCTCGGGTTGTCGTATGTGTGTTCATGCTGAGCCTCCCGGTTCGCGCGGAGCGACGGATTTCGCCCGTTTGCGCCGGCCATTCAACTATTGGAGCCGATTCAACGGCCCCGAGTTCCCCGGCTTTACGGCGCCGATCAACGATAATACGCGCCCGGGACCGGCACAACTCCCGCCCGCGATCAGCCCGGCGCGCGCCGCGTCATGGCCTTGCGGAACAGGATCAGCGACAGATCGTCGGGTTTGGACGGCTCGTTTTCCTGCACTGCATGCATGCGTTCGTCCGCAATGTCCACCAGCGAGCGAATGCCTTTCTGCAACGCACCCTTGCGCACGCGTTCGATGATTTCATCGACATGCACGTTGTCCATGAGGCCGTCACTCGCGACGCACACGGTGTCTCTCGGATTCAACGTGACTTCCGCACCGATATCGATGCGCATGTCCGCGGTGCCGAGGAAATTCGACACGAGGTGCCTGTCTTCATGATGCAGCGCCTCCCGTTGATCGAGAAAACCCGCCTCGACCGCGAACCCCGTCGGTGAATGCGCGGTGGTCTGCAAGCGAATCCTGCCGCGCTGGCCAACCACGATCGCCTCGGAATCGCCGACCTGGTAAGACCGGGCGATGCGTCCCTCGATCGTCACGACGGTCAGCGTCGTCGCGCTGCCGTTGGCCAGCGCCAGCACTGCGGCATTGGCCGCCTCGATACCGTTCAGGATGGCGTTGCGCAGGAGCGTTGTCTGATCCTGCGCGGTTTGCAGCGATTCGGCCAGCGTCGACACCGCCGTGAGCGAGGCGCGCTTGCCGGCCGGCAGGCCCCCGGCACCGTCCGCAACGACCAGTATCGCGGCCTCCGGTCCGTAGGGGATCACCGCTACCGTGTCCTCGTTCTCGGACTCCTTCAGCGGATCGCGCCGCGTGTACGCCACTGCCTCCCCACCGGCAACGGACATGCGCACCTGTTGCGGCTCGGCGGGGCTGTCGAGCACCACCGTATCGGCGTCCGGCATCAGCGTATCGCTCCCTGTCATTCGCGTCGCACCGGCTCGCGGCACCACGCACAGTAGTTCCAGAATTCCTTCGCGACGCCCCAGTTGCAGGACTTGCAGGAATGACCGCTGTCCTCGAGCTTCCAGGGCTTGCGCACTTTCGTCCGGCAGTGCGGACAGTAACGCATGAACGGCATCAACAGACCCTTGCAGCGCGTATTGGCGCAACGCGCGACATAACGCTTGTCAGGATACTGCCGTGACGTCTCTTCCTCGAATCCCGGGCCGTAGCACCAGGGGCAATAGTCCCAGTCATTCTTGACGCCGCGTTCGCAGCGCGGACATTGCGCGGGCATGTGCGTCTCACAGCCCTGGGCAGGATTGTCCACTCCGCACCACGGGCAATGCTGCATGCTTTCCGACACCGGCCCCTCACAGCGACGGCAGTGATGCCGGGCCTGCAGCTGTTTTCCGAACCGTTGTTTGAATTCCCGCCACTGCACCTGGCGCCAGGCGCTGTTCGAACTCCTGCTGCTCCTGGCGCGCGACTGGGACTTCGCTTTCTTCTGCTTGCGGACGTGACTGCTCAGGCGATCGAAATCGGCGCGCATCTGCACCGCATCCCGATAGCGCTTCTTCGGATCGAGCTGGATCGCCTTTTTCAGTACGTCGATGAGCTCGGGTCGGACGCGCGCCCTGAGCTTGTCGTAACCGGCGAGCGGCCATTCGAATGGCCACGCCGGCAACGTCCCCGAGAACATGCGGTACAGCACCAGCCCCATCGAAAAGACGTCGGACTGGAATTTCGGCCACCCCATCGCCTGTTCGGGCGCGATGTAATCCACCGTGCCGGAACCGGACGCCTTGAGTGTCCGCAGGCTCAGCTTCGCAAACCCGAAGTCCGAGAGCTTGAGCCGGTTGCCCGGGACCAGGATGAAGTTTTCCGGCTTGATGTCGCAATGAATAATGCGGTTTTCGTGTGCAAACGAGAGCGCCTCGAGGCCCTGCGCGGCCAGGTCGACTGCCAGCGCGGTGGACATGCGTCGCTCGACGCGATCCGCCAGCGACTCGTCGCCGAGCTCCATCGCGATCACGAACTGATCGTCGATGTAACTCGCGTTGAGCACACCGAGAATATTCGGATGCTGCAGCTTCGTCGCCACGCGCACTTCGTGCAGGATTTCCTCGTGGTCCGAGCCGCTGTCTTCCTTGGGCAGCTTCAGCGCCACGTTGATCTTCTGGATCGTGTCGTAAGCACGATAGACGTCGGCGAGCGGGCCCCGCGCGATCTTGCCGAGGATCCTGTACTTGCCGATCTTCTGCCGGACCCGGAGTATCGTCATCGCGAACTCCGCACGCGGGCCACCGCGTCGCGCCAGCCCTCGAGCAGGCGCCCTCGCTGCGCGCCGTCCATGGCGGGTTCGAACAGCCTGTCGCGCAGCCAGAGTCCGGCAATATCCCCGGGCGAGGCGACGAAGCCCGCCCGATAACCCGCCAGGTAGGCCGCGCCGAGAACGGTCGACTCGACGTTCTCCGGGCGCTCGACCGGGATGTCGAGCACGTCCGCGAGGAATTGCAGGAACCAGTTGTTTGCAACCATGCCGCCGTCGACGCGGATGACGCTCGGCCGCAACCCGTCGTCGGCCATCGAATCGATGAGGTCACAGGTCTGTAATGCGACCGCCTGCAGCGTGGCCGTTACGATCTGATCGCGGCCGCTGCCACGGGTCAGACCGAGAATCGCGCCGCGCGCATCCGGATCCCAGTAAGGCGCGCCGAGTCCCGCGAAGGCCGGCACGACGAACACGTCTTCGACGACCCCGGTACGTTCCGCGATCGCCTCGGATTCCGGCGCGGACTCGATGATGCGCAGCTCGTCACGCAGCCACTGCATGGCCGAGCCCGCCACGAACACGCTGCCCTCGAGGCCGTAGGTCACGCGTCCGTCGATCCGCATGGCAACCGTCGTCAGCAGGTGATTCTCGGAGCGCAGCGCGCGATCGCCGGTATTCGCGATCACGAAACAACCCGTGCCGTAGGTGCTCTTCGTCATGCCGGCATCGAAACCCGCCTGGCCGATCAGCGCCGCCTGCTGGTCGCCGGCGATACCGGCTACCGCGATGTCGCCGCCAAGGCAGGCGTCCGTTGCAATGCCGAAATCGGCCGCGCAGTCACGCACCTCCGGCAACAGCGCGCGCGGAATGCGAAACAGCTCGAGCAGCTCGTCGTCCCAGGTCTGCGCATGGATATTGAACAGCATCGTGCGCGATGCGTTGGTCGCATCGGTTGCATGTACGCGGCCACCGGTCAGGCGCCACAAGAGGAAGCTGTCGACCGTGCCGAACGCGAGGCGGCCCGCCTCGGCCAGCTTGCGCGCGTCGCGCACGTTATCGAGCAGCCAGGCAAGCTTGGTTGCGGAAAAATAGGGATCGAGACGCAGACCCGTCTTTGCCGCGATCGCCGCTTCGTGTCCCGCCGCGTGCAATTCCCGACATGCGGCGGCGGTGCGACGGTCCTGCCAGACGATTGCATTGTAAATGCACTGGCCCGACTCGCGATCCCACACGAGCGTCGTTTCGCGCTGGTTCGTGATGCCGATCGCGGCGATGTCGCGTGCGCCGACCCCGGCCCTGTCGATCGCGGCCCTGGTTACCGATGTCACCGACGCCCAGATGGCTTCCGGGTCGTGCTCGACCCAGCCCGGTTGCGGATAGATCTGCGGAAATTCCTGCTGCGCACTCGCGACGGCGGCAGCCTTGCGATCATAGATGACGGCGCGGCTGCTGCTGGTGCCCTGATCGATGGCCAGCAGGTAAGACGCGGTCATTCGGGACCACCGCCGACGCTGAAAATAGGCTGCGCCACGCGCATCACGCTGCCCGCCCCTGCCGGCCACGGGTCATTGCCCTGGTTCGCGACGAACGCGTGCAACAGGCCGAGGATGTCATCCGCGAAGGGCGCCACGCGGCGCACAGTCAGGTCGACATGGAGATTCATCCATTCGGCCGTCGCCGCGAGATAACCGTCTTCGCCGTGATACATGCGCAGAAACTGGTGGATGCGTTTCGCGTCGTAGGCGAGCACCTGCGCCGTAATCGTGTACGGATCTCCCTCGTTGATTTCCCGTATCCAGCGGACATGCGTTTCAGCGGCAAACGTCGAACAGCGACGCTCGCGAATATAGTCGTCGGTGATGCCGAACTTCGCCCACATCGCATCGATGCCCTTGTCGAATGCGAGCACGTAATAGGCGACATTCATGTGGTCGTTGAGGTCGATCCATTCGGGCAGCACGTGACCGTGCATGATCTCGACGCCTCGCATTGCGCTTTCAGACATGGGTATCAATCGGTTTCCAGTTCCGCAATTCCCGCAAAATGCGCGAGCGCATCGGGATTGGCAAGTGCTTCAGTATTCCTGACCGGCCTGCCGTGTACCACCGAGCGTACCGCGAGTTCGACTATTTTGCCGCTCTTCGTTCGCGGAATATCCAGAACGGCGATGATCTTCGCCGGCACATGCCGCGGCGTCGTGTTGTCCCGAATCACCTTGCGGATCCTCGCCTGCAAGGCCTCATCGAGTTGCACGCCTGCCCTCAGGACCACGAACAGCACGACGCGCACGTCGTCCCGCCAGTCCTGTCCGATCGCGATGCTTTCGACCACCTCGTCGAGCTTCTCGACCTGGCGGTAGATTTCAGCCGTGCCGATCCGGACACCGCCGGGATTCAGCACCGCGTCGGAGCGCCCGTAGATCACCAGACCGCCGCTTACGGTCAGCTCCGCAAAGTCACCATGCGCCCAGACGCCCGGGAAGCGCTCGAAATACGCAGCGCGGTATTTCGCGCCGTCCGGATCGTTCCAGAAACAGACGGGCGCCGACGGGAACGGCCGGGTGCAGACGAGTTCGCCCTGCTCGCCGACAACGGCCTGTCCATCGTCGTTCCAGACTTCGACGGCCATCCCGAGACCGCGGCACTGCAATTCACCGCGCCTGACCGGCAGCATCGGATTGCCGAGCGCAAAACAGCTCAGTATGTCGGTGCCACCCGAGATCGATGCCAGCTGCAGGTCGCTGCCGATGGCAGCGTAGACGAAATCGAAACTTTCCGGCGCCAGCGGCGACCCGGTGGACAGCACGGCGCGCAGCTTCGGCAGCGAGAATTCTTCCGCCGGCCGCAGGCCCGATTTCTCGAGCGCCGAGAGGTATTTCGCACTGGTGCCGAACACCGTAACGCCCTCCCGTTCGGCCATGCGCCACAACACGCGGCCGTCGCCGCAGAACGGCGCGCCGTCGAACAGGATCAGGGTGGCGCCCGCAGCGAGTCCGCTCACCAGCCAGTTCCACATCATCCAGCCGCAGGTCGTGAAATAGAACAGCCTGTCACCGGGGCCGATATCCGTGTGCAGCACGTGTTCTTTCAGGTGCTGCAGCAACGAGCCGCCGTGGCCGTGCACGATGCATTTCGGCACGCCCGTGGTGCCGGACGAATACATGATGTACAGGGGGTGATTGAAGTCGACCGGCGCGAATTCGAGCTGCGCGCCGGGCACACCGAAATCCTGCCACGCCCGACTGCCACTCGGCAGGCTATCGCCTTCGAGGCTCGCGACGAACGGCACGACGACGACGAGTTCGATGCTGGGAATGGCCGCCGCGACGCGCTGCACCGTCTGGCGCGTGTCGATCGTCTTGCCGTTGTAATAGTAGCCATTGGCGGCGAACAGCACTTTCGGCTCGATCTGGCCGAAGCGGTCCACCACACCGTTGACGCCGAAATCCGGCGAGCAGGAAGACCAGACAGCGCCGATGCTCGTCGCCGCAAGCATGGCGATCACGGCCTCCGGGCAGTTCGGCAGAAATGCCGCTACGCGGTCGCCTTGCGCGACGCCTGCCGCCCTGAGGGCCGCGGCGACCTCGGCAACACGGGCCCGCAGCACGGTGCGACTGATTTCACGGCACGCACCGCTTTCACCGGTAAAGATGATCGCAGGCGCATCGCCGCCATGGCGCAGAAGATGCTCCGCATAGTTGAGACGCGCGCCGGCAAACCAGCCCGCATCCATGATGTCGTTCGGCCGCGAGAGTATGGCATCCGCTTCGCGCTCGAAGTGGACATCGCAGAACCTGCAGAGCAGGCGCCAGAACGCCGGCGATTCATCGAGTGACCAGCGATACAACGCGTCGTAATCGTCGCAACCCGCTTGCCGCATGAAGCGATGCATCGCCGACCTGCCGATGCGCTCCGCGCCGGGTTGCCAGATGACGGGATTGCTGCCCATGGACGCCCCTTCTCGCTGATGTAACGACGGTCGCGTCAGTATCGCTAATTCGTGCCTTGTCTCCAAGCCGCGCGAGCCGCCATACTCGATCGATGTCCGTGACAATGCTGATTGCTTTTCTCGTGGTCGCGGCCGCGATTGGAATCGTCGCCTGGCTGCGCATCAGGGGGCTTCGCCAGGTGCCACCCCAGTTGCAGCCGGGTTCCAGGCTGCCGGCGTTTTCCGCGCGAAACGAACAGGGCGGAAACGTGTCGTCCGAGGATCTGTCCGGCAAACCTGCCGTTGTCCTGTTCGTGCGTGGCAACTGGTGTCCGTTCTGTAATTCCCAGGTGAAAAGCCTGACCGACGGATACCGCCAGATCGCCGAACTCGGCGCGCGGCTGATCCTGATCACGCCCCGGCCGCTGTCAACCACGCGTCGCGTTGCGAAATTCTTCGAAGTCGATTTCGAGTTCTGGCTCGACGATTCGCTGGAGATTGCCCGGCAGTTCGGCCTGTTGCTGCCGAACGGCGTGCCGCGCGGTTATCGCGACGAGTACGGTCGCGATACCGTCTGGCCAACGGCGCTCGTCACTGACGCCGATGGCGTTATCCGTTTTACGGAGCTGTCGAAGCATATTTCCGACCGGCCGGACCCCGAAACGCTCCTCCGCGAAGTCAGAAAAACGCTCAGAACGTGACGCCAACCGCGTCACAGAGAAACCGCATGAACGCTTCTGCGGCGCGAAACGAATCCACAACACGCCGTCCGAATGCGGGTCTGAGGCAATCGTCGACCTCGAATTCCCGAACGGCGATGAAACTCTTGCGGCGGATGTCATCGATGCAGTCATGATTGGCGTCAAAACCGCGTGGCGCTCGCGCGAGACTTTCACCGCCGAGCGCAAAATGGCGCCGGAACGCCGCGGCGTCTGTCGCGCGGCGCCACTCGGATGGCCGCGTCGCAATGCGGTTACGTATCAGGCGCAGCGGCTCCGACTCCGGCCGCCACAAGCCGACGCCAACGAATACTTCCTGCGGATGGATATGCACGTAATAGCCCGGCGAATGCACGTCGCTGGCCTGCTCGTGTCGGAACTGGATGCCGATATTGGTCTTGTAGGGTGACTTGTCGCGCGCGAAGCGTGTGTCACGGTAAACGCGCATGAGCGATCCGCCGACGCGTGTCGGCATCGCCACGAAGTGTGGCGCCAATTCTGCGAGCGGCGCCTGCATCGCCTCGATAAATTGCAGGGCCACATCGAGCACATCCTGCTCGTAACGACGCTTGTGTTCCTGGAACCAGGCGCGCTCGTTGTTGAGCGCGAGTTCCTCGAGAAAGCGCAGCGTCTCGGGCCGAAACGCAACGTTGCGCACCGCCACGCTCAACGCACCTTGTCTGCCGCAGGATGCGGATATTTGTCCGCCTGGTTTTCGTCATCATCGTGTCCGGTCAGGCACGCGAAATCCTTTTCGGCAACGATCACCAGCGTCTCCCCGTCGCCCAGGCGCTGCTCGCCCCGCAGGGCGACCGCCTGGCTCGTCGCCCAGGCCAGGACTTCGCTCTCCGGCAGCCTGACCGAGATTTCGTTGTCCGAGAAGAACGCGGAAGGATTCACGATGGCGGGGCTGCTCTCGATGGAATACCTGAGGCGCCGGCCCCCCGGAAATCCGGTGACGGCGCTGACCACGCCATCCCGATGCAGGGTATCGACTTCCGCTCGCGTCAGTCGCAGACGCACCGAATTATCGCGAATCCTGAGTTTCATTGGGTATCATTCGCTTCCTGTTCCTTAAGAGCCAAGCAGCAACGCTTCCCTGACGTGCTTACCGACCCGGTATTTTACGCCGCAGCCGTACCGGCCGTGCTGCTCTTCGGCATCGCCAAGGGCGGCTTCGGTGGCGTGCTCGGCGTCGCCGCCGTGCCAATTATGGCGCTTGTCATGTCGCCTGTGCAGGCTGCAGGCATCCTGTTGCCAATCCTCTGCCTGATGGACCTGATCGGGCTCTGGGCCTACCGGGGCAAGTGGGTCTGGCCCGAACTGAAATTGCTGCTGCCGGCGTCGCTGGTCGGCATTACCGTCGGGACGCTGCTGTTCGGATTCATGAGTGCGGCAGTGGTTCGCCTGATAGTCGGCGGCATCGCCCTCGCTTTCATACTGAACTCGCTGTACGAGCGGCATTTCGGCGAAAGGGCGCCGAAATCCTACCTGCCGCGCGCGGCGGGGATCTTCGGCGCGGCCGGCGCCGGCTTCACGAGCTTCGTCGCTCACGCCGGCGGACCACCGCTGACCATGTACCTGCTGCGGCGGCCTTTGAACAAGACGGAATTCGTCGCGACGTCGACGGTGTTCTTCACGGTCGTGAACTACGCCAAATTACTGCCGTACGGGATGCTCGGCCAGCTCTCGACCGACAATCTGCTCGCATCTGCCGTGCTCGCGCCACTGGCGCCGATCGGCATCGCGCTCGGCGTCTGGCTGCACAGGCACGTATCGGACCGCTTTTTCTTCCGGTTCGCGTACGTGGGTCTGTTCGTGATTTCTTTGAAGCTAATCAGCGACGGACTCAGCGGTGTTTAGCGCACGCTGAGCCCACCGCCGGTTGAACCTACTCGACGATGACTTTTTCCGCCTGTGGTCCCTTCTGGCCCTGGGTCACTTCCATCGTGACCTTCTGGCCTTCTTTCAGCGTCTTGAAACCTTCCATCTGGATGGCCGTATGATGAACGAAGACGTCCTGCCCCCCCTCACGCTCGATAAAGCCGAATCCCTTATCGTCATTGAACCACTTAACGGTCCCTTCTACTCTTTCGCCTGACATAGCTACCTCTTGCACTCACACGCCGCCCTCGGGCGGTACAAATACCGCTTGTTCGCGGCAGCGAAAATGTTACTCGGTATTTTGAGCCAATGCCCGCGAAATGAGGGCCTCAGCCGTGTTCTCGGCAGGCGGCACGCCCGGAACGCTGAAAAATAAGGGGTTTTCGAAATAACGCCCTGCAGAATAGCCGTTTTGGGAAAAGCGATGCCGGGCGCCAAAATGTCCCGGATTGCGCAAATTCGGCGGCCCCGGGCCGTTTCAGCGAGCTTTCCGCACGTAGTCGCCGCCGAGCTTCGCGACCGAATCGCAGCCGAGCAGCGCCATCGTCCGCTGCAGTTCGTCACGCAGCAGACCGAGCGCGCGTTCCACGCCGGCCTGGCCGCCCGCTGCAAGCGGATACAGGTAGGCCCTGCCGATGCTGCATGCGTTCGCGCCGAGGGCGAGCGCCTTGACAATGTGCGTGCCGCGACGAATGCCGCCGTCACAGATGATTTCGAGCCGGTCACGCATCGCGTCGGCGATATCCGCAATACAGTCGACCGGGGCCGGCGCCCCTTCGAGCTGCCGCCCGCCATGGTTGGATATCATCACCGCCGTGGCACCTGCGTCGGCCGCTTTGCGGCAGTCGGATACGGTCTGCACGCCCTTCACGACCAGCGGCCCGCCCCATTCTGCGGCCAGCCACTCGACGTCCTTCCAGGTCAGCGAACGATCGAACTGGGTGTCGATGAACTCCTTCACGCTCATGTCCGTGAACATCTTGGCGTTAGCGCCCTGCGTGATATTGACGATTTCCATGTCCTTCCTGACGACGGCCCGATACAGCCAGCCCGGGTGGCGCAGCATGCCAGGCACGCTGCGCAATGCCGGCTTCGCCGACACCATCGAACCGTAGACATTGTCGCGTTCGCGATTCCCGGCGACGGGCGTATCCACCGTCAGGCACAGCGCCGTGTAGCCGCTTGCCTTGCAGCGCTCGACGAAGCTGCGTGTAAATCCACGATCCTTGAAGACATAGACCTGGAACACCTTCGGGTGCGAGCCGATGCCCGCGATCTCCTCGATCAATGTCGTGCCAACCGTCGAGAGGCTGTAGGGCATGCCGAATTTTTCGGCCGCACGGGCGACTGCGGGCTCGCCTTCCCGATGAAACAGGTACGAGGCCCCCGTCGGCGCGATCATGAGAGGCCAGTCGAGCGGCTTGCCGAAAAGACTCCCCCGAAGGTCGATCGAACTGACGTCGGAAAGATGCGACGGGAGTAATTCGTAGTCCTCGAACGCGGTTGTATTTCGCCGCAGCGTCCATTCGTCGTCGGCACCGCCGTCGATGTAGTGAAAGACCGGCGCCGGCAGCTTGCGTTTCGCAACACGCCGGAAGTCCATCACGTTGAAACAGCGGTTGATGCTCATCCCGCGAGCGTATCATGTCCTCGAGCGATTTGGACTCGTGCCTGGATGGCTCTCAGCGGCCGGCGCGGCGCCGCGACAGCAGGACTTCCCGGATCAGGAAGAATACGACCGCGAGCACAAAAATCGCGGCGCCAACGATCTGGAGAATGCGGGCGTTATCGAGCTCGTAACGGCCGGTTTCACGGTTGTAAATCGTGCAGAACAGGCGTACGCGGTCGGTCACCAGCGCCGGTATTCGGGTCGCCGTCGCCGGCCTCCCCAGCACGAGGTCCTTGAGCGGTTCGACCAGCGCCGGCAAGTCGAAATGCACGCCGTGAACCTGGGCATAAACCCTGCCCTCGCCATCGATGATCGTCGCCTGGTTGATGTGGTCGAACCCGGTCTGGCTGGGGAAGAAGATGAACCCGAGGTCAGCGCTCAACTGCCGAACCGTCTCCTCCGACGCGCTCAGGAAGCGCCAGCCGGTCTTCGGGATATCGTGCCGTTGCGCGAAAGCCGCCATCGCCTCCGGCGTGTCGATTTCCGTGTCGAAGCCGACGGTCACGACCTCGAAACTGTCCTCGCCCAGCACCTGTTGCGCACTGGCGACCGCCTCGGCCAGGTGCCGGGTCGTTTCCGGACAGACCTTCTGGCAGGACGTGTAAATCATGCTGACCACGAGCGGTCGCCCCGGCTCCACCGGGCTAAGGCCGACTGCTTCGCCGGCGCTGTCCGTCAGCGTGTAGTCCCCGATGGTATTGCCGACGGCTGCCAGTGATATGTGCAGCGCCCGCACCGCGTCATAGCGATCGGGCTCGGCCGCCAGCAGAGCGGCACCGCCTATCAATGCCAGAAGTGGCGTACCGAGCAGCTTGCGCATGCCATGAAATCCTGTTGCAAAAAAGAGGGCGGGCATCCTGCCCGCCCTCATATCAGGCTTCGGTCGAACGCTGGGGGGTTATGACATTGGCCAGACCGATGCCAGCTGCTCCTTGTTGACTCCAAACTTGCAGACGAAGACAACCAGGAAATTGTTGCCGGTCGAAATTTTCCGGTTGAACGATTCCGTTGGTGCTGTGCTCCTTTTTCGATCGGCGTTATGTTCACTTTTCTCAGCGGATTCGGGAAGTAGACGAAAGGCGATCGCTCCCCTGTCAGCGTCGTCCTAACGTGCCGACCACCGCTTGTAGCGCTTCGTGCGCCACAGGTGACAAACTATGCATGATCGGCCTCGAGCAAAACTGGGGAAAATACCTAGATGGGGCCCCGGCAACCCGTGCTTGTGACCCTTCTGAAATCCGGTATGCTGCCTGCCCATTGACCCGCAAGGCACCTGATCCAGGCCAGGAAACGAGACCCGAAATGAAGCAAACACAGCATTCCCGGCCGAGCGAGCGCCTCGTCGCCTACTGGCTGCTTGTCTGCTGCGCGCTGGTTTTTGCCATGGTCGTGCTCGGCGGGTTCACGCGGCTGACCGGATCGGGCCTGTCGATGGTCGACTGGCGCCCCATCACGGGCATCCTGCCACCGCTCGACGACGCCGCCTGGCAGCGCACCTTCGAGCTCTACCAGCAGTCACCGGAGTTCCAGAAAGTGAACTCGCACATGGATGTGCACGACTTCAAGGAGATATTCTGGCTCGAATTCCTGCACAGGCTGCTGGGCCGGACCATCGGCATCGTGTTCCTGGTCCCGTTCGTCTTCTTCGTCGTCCGCGGGCATATCGCGAGGCGCGATTGGGGCAAGTACCTCTTGATGTTCATCCTGGGCGGATTGCAGGGCGTCCTCGGCTGGTACATGGTCAAGAGCGGGCTCGTCGATGTGCCACACGTGAGCCAGTACCGCCTGACCGCGCACCTCGTCGCAGCGTTCATCATCTACGCGTACATGTTCTGGGTGGCGCTGTCCCTGCTCTACCCGGCCGGCGGCCCGAGGCATCCGTGGTACGGAAAAACGCTGGGCCTGACCTCGCTGATCGCGGTGACCGTGATCTCCGGCGGCTTCGTCGCAGGCCTCAAGGCCGGCAAGATCTACAATACCTTTCCCCTGATGGGCGACGGCTGGATTCCGCCCGGGCTCATGGCGCTGGAGCCGTTCTGGCGCAATTTCTTCGATAACACGACGACCGTGCAGTTCGATCACCGCGTGCTGGCGATCATGACGCTCGCAGCCGTACTCATTTACTGGCTGCGCGCGCGGCACGCCGGGCTGCCGGCGCGGGCACGCGCGGCCAGCGCCGCGCTGCTCGGCGTGGCAGTGCTGCAGGTGTCCCTCGGCATCGCGACCCTGCTGCTGGCCGTTCCGGTCGTGCTCGGGGCAACACATCAGGGCGTCGCGATGTTACTGTTCACGCTGGCGTTGTACCTTTTGCACAGTCTCAGGAGAACCTGATGCAGGTTTGTTTTGACACCGATCTCATCGTCCGTTACGGCGGCCGCGGGCCGCGCTATACGTCTTATCCGACGGCGCTGCAGTTCCATGACCGCCTGACGGCGGACGAGTACGCGGCGCGCGCGCGCGCCAGCAATGACACGAATGTGCCGCTGTCGCTCTATGTCCACATCCCGTTCTGTCATTCGCTTTGCTACTACTGCGGCTGCAACAAGATCGTCACGCGCAACGAGATCCGCGTCGCCCGCTATATGGAAATGCTGTACCGGGAAATCGAGATGCAGTCGGAACTGTTCGACCGCAAGCGACTCGTGGAGCAGCTGCACTTCGGTGGCGGCACGCCCACCTACCTCGACCGGGAGCAGCTCGGTGCGCTGATGGACAAGCTCAGGGGCGCTTTCACGTTCGACGAGAGCGAGGAACGCGAATTCTCCATCGAAGTCGATCCGCGCACGGTCGATCCCGGGCGCATCCGGGAACTCTGGGACCTCGGCTTCAACCGCCTGAGTCTCGGCGTCCAGGACTTCGACACCCGCGTGCAGGAGGCGGTCAACCGTCTGCAGTCCTCCGAGGAAGTCAGGACGCTGGTCGACAGCGCCCGCGAGGCCGGCTTCGGCTCGATTTCGTTCGACCTCATCTACGGGCTGCCGCACCAGACCGTCGAGAGTTTCAACACGACCCTCGACATGGCGATCGCTCTGAAGCCGGACCGCCTGGCGGTTTACAACTACGCGCATCTGCCGCAGCGCTTCAAGGGCCAGCGCATGATCAATGCCGAGGATATCCCCGCCCCGGAAACGAAGCTCGACCTGCTGCACCGCACCATCGACAAGCTCTGTGCAGCCGGCTACGTATATATCGGCATGGACCATTTCGCGCTGCCCGACGATGAACTCGTGAAGGCCAGGTACAACGGGACATTACAGCGCAACTTCCAGGGCTACTCGACGCACAGGCAGTGCGATCTCGTCGCACTCGGCGTGAGCGGCATCGGCGGTATCGGCAACATGTTCGCGCAAAATGCCGTGACGACCATGGAATACGAGGAAATCATCGAGGCCGGCAGGCTGCCGATCAAGAAAGGCCTGGTCGTCGACGATGACGACCTGAAGCGCGCCGCCGTGATCCAGTCGCTGATGTGCTACGACAGCCTGTCCTTCGACGACTTCGGCGCAGAACACGGCATCGATTTCCGCAGCTACTTCGCGGCTGAAATCGAACGCCTGAAGCCGCTCGAGGCCGATGGACTGATCGAGCTCAGCGACGCGGGCGTGGAGATCACGCAGAAAGGTCGCCTGCTGCTGCGCAGCATCGCGATGGTTTTCGACCGCTATATCGACCAGGCCGAGAACGACAATCGATTCTCGAAGGCGATCTAGCAGCCCCGGGGCCTAGGCGGGGCTGACCTCGGTCAGCCAGCCATGGGTGTCGGCCGCTTTACCGTACTGGATATCCTGCAACGCTTTTTGCAGCCGGGCGCGATTCGGGCCAGGCTGGCCGTCGCGCACCGGTATCTCCCTGCCCTCGTACACGAGCGTCCCGACAGGTGACAGGGTCGCCGCCGTGCCCGACAGCACGGCCTCGTACGTCGAGACCTTCTCGAGCAACTCGCTGACCGTGAAATTCCGCTCGCTGATCTTGTAGCCGAGTTCGGCGCCGAGCTTCAGGATCGAGTCTCGCGTCATGCCGTGCAGGAAGGTCGTGTCGAGCGGCTTGGTGATGATCTCGTCGTCGCCCAGCAGCAGGAAATTGGATGCGCCGGTTTCCTGGACGTCACCGCCCGGACAGAACAGCACCTGGGCCACGCCATACTTCGCTTTGGCCTCCAGCGTCGGCCCGAGCGCCGCGGCGTAGTTGCCACCGGTCTTCGTGCTGCCGAGCTGCTCGGTCGTGCGGGACCGCTTGTCCTCGACCAGGATCTTGAGCGCGGACGCGCCGCCCGCGAAATAATTGCCAACCGGCGAGGCCAGCACGAACAGCGTGGCCTCCGTCGATGGCGCCGCCGCCGCGCCGATGTTCTTCAGGGTCCCGATCAGCGTCGGCCGCAGGTACAGGGAGCTCGGCGGTTCGGGAATGTCGCCGACGTGGTGCGCGACGACGTCGACAACCATGCCCGCAAGCATATCCGCGTCCGGAATGGGCAATCGCAGCGACGCCGCGCTTTTTTGCATGCGCGCAACGTGATCATGCAGCCGGAAAATGCGTGCCTTGCCGTCCTGCCAGCGATAGGCCTTGAACCCTTCGAAACAGGTGCTGGCGTAGTGCAGCACATGCGCAGCCGGGTGTATCGGCAACGGCGCGAGAGGCTCGAGAGACGGCGCACTCCAGGCGCCGTCGGCAAAATACGCGATCGCGATCTGATCGCAGAATTCGGTGCCGAAAGGCTTCATTGTCTTGTCTTTCCCGGGGGGATTTTGCGAGGGCGTAACTTTGCCATTATCGAGAACCCCATTTCCAGCGGGAATACCACGTATTGGGCATACAGGCTGTCCTCACGTCAGAAGCTCGGCGGCGTGCAGGCCGTGATCAGCTCACAGGGCTCGTTACCGGTATTCCGGAACCGATGGGGCTGGCTGCTCTTGAAGTAATAGGCATCGCCCGCCTTGAGCACGGCCGTCTCCTCGCCCACCGTGACCTCGAGCCGGCCAGACAGAACGATGCCGCACTCTTCGCCCTCGTGCGTAAGGGCATGCTTGCCCGTGCCGGCGCCCGGTTCATAGCGCTCTTTCAGCAGCTGTATGGCCCGCGCCGCAAGGTGCGAGCCGACCTGTCGATAGGACACGCCCCCGTCGGCGATTTCCGTCAGTTCGTCGGCGCGAAAGAACATGCCATCCCGCGTTGCGAGGTCCGTAGCGAAGAAATCCGCGAGGCTCATCGGAAAGCCGTCGAGGATCTTCTTCAGGAGGCTGACGGTCGGATTCAGTTTGCCGGCCTCGATCTGGGAGATCGTCGCGTTGGCGACGCCGGACTGGCGCGCGAGCTTGCGCTGCGACAGTCCGGTCCGACCGCGAATCGCTTTCAGCCGTTGCCCGATTTCCTTTTCCATACAAGAACCCCTGCCCGGTGTTTACTTTAATGAACATTTTTCCATCAGTGTCCAATAAAATCAATAACCTGTAAGAAACGATGTAACGCATTGTTTAACACGCCGACCCCGTCGTAAACTCGTCTCCCGGGGCCGCGCATGGCGGCTGCCGCCTCAATACGGGACAGGACAATGAGCACAGCCACCGACAACGCGTACTGGATGCCTTTCACCGCCAACCGGGACTTCAACAAGCGACCGCGGGTAATCACCGGCGCTTCCGGTCACTGGTACACGACGGCCGACGGCAAACGGCTCTACGACACGTTCTCGGGGCTGTGGACGACGGGCGTCGGACACTGCCATCCGAAGATCGTCGGCGCCGTGCAGAAACAGGTCGCCGAACTCGATTACTGCATCGCGTTCCAGGTCACCAACAACAAGGCGCCCGAGCTCGCGGCACGCGTGGCCCGGCTGGCGCCCGACGGCATCGACCACTGCTTTTTCACGAATTCCGGCTCGGAATCGGTCGACACCGCGCTGAAGATCGCGCTCGGTTATCACCGCGCACGTGGCGAAGGCAACCGGACGCGGCTGATCGGACGTGAACGCGGTTATCACGGCGTCAACTTCGGCGGCATGTCGGTCGGCGGCATCGTGCCCAATCGCAAGGTCTTCAGCGCCGCGCTGATCCCGGGCGTCGACCACCTGCGCCACACGCATGACCTCGAACACAACGCCTTCAGCCGTGGCCTGCCCGGGTGGGGCGCGCATCTCGCCGACGACCTCGAGCGGCTGTGCGCATTGCACGACGGCAGCAATATCGCCGCCGTCATCGTCGAGCCCGTCGCGGGATCGACCGGCGTGCTGCCGCCGCCGGTCGGCTACCTCAAGCGCCTGCGCGAGATCTGCGACCGCCACGGCATCCTGCTGATCTTCGACGAGGTCATCACGGCGTTCGGCCGCGTCGGCAGGCCTTTCGGCTCGCAGCGCTTCGAGGTCACGCCCGACATCATCACGACGGCAAAGGGCCTGACCAACGGCGTGGTGCCGATGGGCGCGGTCCTGGTGCGCGACAGGATCTATGACGCCTTCATGCAGGGTCCCGAGCACATGATCGAGCTGTTTCATGGCTATACCTACTCGGGGCACCCGCTCGCGGCCGCCGCCGGCCTCGCCGCGCTCGACGTGTACGAGGAGGAAGGCACCTTTGCGCAGTCGGCGGCGCTGGAGCAGCATTTCGAAGACCTGTTGCATGGCTTTGCGGATCACCCGCTGGTCATCGACGTGCGCAACTTCGGCTTGATGGGGGCAATCGAAATGGCCCCTCGAGACGGCACGCCGGGCGCCCGCGGTGCCGAAGTGCACAAGAAATGTTTCTGGGAGGAAAATCTCGTGGTGCGTGCCGGCATGGATACGCTGCAGTTTTCTCCCTTCCTGAATTCCGATCCCGGCGAAATGGCGGAATCTTTCAAAGGCATCCGCCGTGTCCTCGACACGATCGACTGAGCAAGCACAACCGGAGTCAGCATGAACGCAACACCCGCAGGCAAACTCGAGACCGCCGGCATCGTCGGTCACTTCATCGACGGCAAGGCAGTCGCAGACGACAGCCGGCCGGCGCCCGTTTACAACCCGGCCACCGGAAAGGTCACGAAACAGGTCGCCATGGCGTCACGCAAGACCGTCGAAACGGCGATCGCGGCGGCGGCGGCGGCATTCCCGGCCTGGCGCGATACGCCGCCGGCAAAACGTGCGCGCATCATGTTTCGCTTCAAGCAGCTGCTCGAGGAACACGCGGGCGAGATCGCGGCGGCCATCACCGAAGAGCACGGCAAGGTGCTCGACGACGCCATGGGCGAGTTCGGCCGCGGCGTCGAGGTCGTCGACTACGCCTGCGGCATTCCGGAACTGCTGAAGGGTGAATATTCGCGCAACGTCGGGCCCGGCATCGACAGCTGGTCGGACTTCCAGCCGCTCGGCGTCGTCGCAGGCATCACGCCGTTCAACTTTCCGGCCATGGTGCCGATGTGGATGTACCCGATGGCCATCGCCTGCGGCAATACGTTCGTGCTGAAGCCCTCGGAAAAGGACCCGAGCGCGCCGATGATCATCGCGAGGCTCTTCCAGGAGGCCGGCCTGCCCGATGGCGTCTTCAATGTCGTCAATGGCGACAAGGAGGCCGTGGACACGCTGCTGAACGACGCACGCGTCGAGGCCGTCAGCTTCGTCGGCTCCACCCCGATCGCGGAATACATCTACGCGACCGGCACCAGGAACGGCAAACGCGTGCAGGCGCTCGGCGGCGCGAAGAATCACGCCGTGATCATGCCGGACGCGGACATCGACAACGCGGTCAGCGCCCTCATGGGCGCGGCATTCGGCTCCTGCGGCGAACGCTGCATGGCCATTTCGGTCGCCGTCTGCGTCGGCGACGAGACCGCCGACGCCGTGGTTGCGAAGCTGCAGGCGGAAATCGCCGGACTGCGGGTCGGGCCCGGCACGGACAACGCCAACCACATGGGGCCGCTGGTCACCAGGGAGCACCTGGCGAAGGTCCGCGGCTATGTCGACCTCGGCGTCGAGGAAGGCGCGGAACTCGCGGCCGACGGCCGTGGACTGCTCGTCAAGGGTCACGAGAAGGGCTTCTTCCTCGGGCCGTGCCTGTTCGACCGTGTGACGGCCGACATGCGCATCTACCAGGAGGAGATTTTCGGGCCGGTGCTGTGCGTCGTGCGCGCCGAGTCCGAAGAAACCGCGATGCGGCTGATCAACGAGCACGAGTACGGCAACGGCACCTGCATTTTCACGCGTGACGGTGAAGCCGCGAGATACTTCGCGGATAACATTCGGGTCGGGATGGTTGGCATCAACGTCCCGCTGCCGGTACCCGTGGCCTACCATTCCTTCGGCGGCTGGAAGCGCTCGCTGTTCGGCGACCTGTATGCCTATGGGCCTGACAGCATCCGCTTCTACACGCGCCGCAAGACCATCACGCAGCGCTGGCCGGCGGGCGGCGTGCGCGAAAAGGCGCAGTTCTCATTCCCGGGTCGCCAATAACGGCTCGATCCGCGTTACAATCGCTGTCCCGCCCCTGCCGGAGACAACGATGAGAACAATCGTCCTGCTAGTGCTGGCCGCCACCTCCGTGGCCGGCGCCGCGGATAATCCCTTCGAAGCGACCGAACTCGCGCCGGGCATCTTCATGCTCGCAGGTTCCGGCAACGAATTCGTCGGCGGCGGCGTGGGACTGCTCGTCGGGGACGAGTACGTGGTGCTGATCGACGATGTGATCGTACCGACGGCGCCGCAGCTGCTCGAGAAGGTGCAGGAGATTGCGGGCCGGCCCGTCGACTTCGTGATCAACACGCACGTGCATGGCGATCATGTCGGCGGTAACGAGCAGGCGGCAAAGAACGGCGCGATCATCGTCGCGCACGACAACCTGCGCAGGCGCATGGAGGCCGACCCGAAGCTCAACACCGGCCCGGGCGCGCTGCCCGTCATCACGTTTTCCGACAACGTGACTTTTCACGTCAATGGCCAGCAGGCCTTCGTTTTCCATGTCGCGCAGGCGCACACGGATGGCGACGCGGTCATCCACTTCCGGGACGCCAACGTCATTGCCGCGGGCGACATCAGCTTTCGCGGCATATTTCCTTTCATCGACCTGGACAGCGGCGGCAGTGTCGCCGGCTTCAAGGCCGCGATGCGCCGCGTCATCGAAATCGCGGATGACGAAACGAAGATCATTACCGGGCATGGCCCGGCCGGCACCCGCGCCGGAGTCGAACAGGACCTCGCCATGCTCGTCGACGCGGAAGCGCGCGTAAAGGCACTCGTCGACCAGGGCCTGACGGCGGACGAGATCGTCGCGGCCAACCCGCTCGCCGATTATCACGATGAGTACAACTGGGCGTTCATTACGACAGAAAGAATGACCCGCACTCTGATTCGCTCACTGACAACGGACTGACACAAATCCATGAATAACAAGAAAACCACCGAATTCGTCAACCGGATGTGGGACGACGAGATCGTTCCCGAGATCGCCGAATACATCAAGGTTCCGAACAAGTCACCGATATTCGATCCCGACTGGGAAAAGAACGGCCACATGGAAAAGGCCGTGCAGATGCTGGATGCCTGGTGCCGGACGCAGCCGATCAAGGATATGACGGTCGAGATTGTCCGCATCGAGGGCAGAACCCCGGTGCTGTTCATCGACATACCCGGCCAGTCCGACGACGTCGTGCTGCTGTACGGCCATTACGACAAGCAGCCCGAGTTCAGCGGCTGGGATGCCGATCTCGACCCCTGGAAACCCGTGATCAAGGACGGCAAGCTGTATGGCCGTGGTGGCGCGGACGACGGTTACTCGACCTTCGGCTCGCTGACCGCGATTCGCGCACTGCAGGAGCAGGGCATCCCGCACGCGCACTGCGTCGTGATCATCGAGGGTTGCGAGGAAAGCGGCAGCTTCGACCTGCCCCACTACATTGATCTTCTCGAAGACCGTATCGGCAGCCCGGATCTCGTGGTCTGCCTCGACGCCGAGTGCGGCAACTACGATCAGCTGTGGTGCACAACCTCGTTGCGCGGCAACCTGACCGGAACGCTGCGCACCGACGTGCTGACCGAAGGCGTGCATTCCGGCACCGCCAGTGGCGTCGTGCCATCGAGTTTCCGCACGGCGAGACAACTGCTGAGCCGCATCGAAGACGAATCGAATGGCCAGGTCCTCTTGGATGCGCTGCACGTCGAGATCCCGGAAGAACGCCTCGAGCAGGCGCGACTGGCGGCGGCGACACTCGGCGCGCTGGTCTACGAGAAGTTCCCGTGGGCGGTTGCGAACCCGTCACCGTCGGAGTCCCATGAAGAGCTGCTGCTCAACAACACGTGGCGGCCGACGCTGGCCGTTACGGGCGCCGAGGGATTGCCGAAGATGGTGGATGCCGGCAACGTGCTCCTGCCCTTCACGAAGCTCAAACTGTCGTTCCGGCTGCCGCCGACCTGCGACGCGGACGATGCTGCCACGGCGGTCAGGGACGCGCTCGAAGCGGAGAACCCGCCGCTCGTCAAGGTGGCGTTCAAGGTCGAATCGACGATGGCGGGCTGGAACGCCCCGCCCATCGCGGACTGGCTGGCGGCGTCCATGCAGAAAGCATCGCAGGCGTTCTTCGGCAAGCCGTCGATGTACATGGGCACCGGGGGTACGATCCCGTTCATGGGCATGCTGGGCGAACGCTTCCCCGAGGCACAGTTCCTGATCACGGGCTTGCTGGGGCCGAAATCGAACGCGCATGGACCGAACGAATTCCTGCATATCGAGACCGGCAAGCGGCTCACCTCCTGCGTGGCGCAGGTGCTGGAGGATCATTTCAATCGTCAGGGGTGATTCCGGGATTGGCCGACTGAAAATCACGAGAGTCTGCCGGTGTCTACGACGCCGTCAGACCCATGTTGAGCGGCGTCGCTTCGGTCGCAACCTGTCATTCTGCTTCGGCGCCCGCCCATTTCCTGAGGATGTCGACGGTCTGCCGGGAAGGTAGCGCAGCCGTATCGAGGCGCGATGCCGTTCGTAACGCGTCGATGCGACCGTTGCCGATAAAAGTATCGATAGATTCCTTGATTTCGGCGCGTAAACGAATATTCGCGCCAAGCCCGTCTGGTCTCTCCGAGCGTTCACGATAAAGCAGAGTCGGAACACCGAGATAAGCCAGTTCTTCCTGGTTAGAGCCCCCATCGCTGAACACGGCACGCGCGCCACCTATCAATGAGAGGAAC
>DATCZJ010000117.1:0-49724 GCA_036525955.1 Woeseiaceae bacterium
GTTTCGGGATTGGCAACGACCAGCAGGCTTCGGCCGTCGGGCGTCCAGGCCGGGCTCAGTTCGTGGTCGTATTCGCTGTAGTAATAGCGTGGCGTCCGGCTCCTGCGATCAGGGGCGAGTGCCTCGGCCTTGAATTCGCCGTGGTCCATGCGCCCGACGTACACCTTGAAGCGGCCGTTATCGCGTGTCGAAACGAACGCGATTCGCTCGCCGTCCGGCGACCAGCGCGGGTCTGTATTGACGGCACCCTCGTCGGTCAGCGCCGTGACCTCGCCGCTGCGGATATCGAGCACCTGGAGTTCGATGGCCTTGCCATCGTAGCGGGCGAACACGATGCGCTGGCCGTCGGGCGAGACGTCCGGCTGGTAGTCGTAACCGGGCCCCGCCGTCAGCTGGCGCGCGGTGCCGTTGTCGAGCGATTGCAGCCAGAGACTGCCCTGCATCGCATAGACGAGCGCGTTGCCATCCGGCATCCACGCGAGCGTCCCGGGCCCCGTCGAGAGTCGGGGCAGGTGCATTTCCCGAACATAGTAGTCGTGCGGTACGCCGATCTGCGAGAGGACCGGCGCGCGGTCTGCGACCGCGCTGCTGCTCATCACGAGCAGCAGCGCGGCGGCAATCCTTGTTGTCGCACGCAGCGCGGTGGCCCTGGTCAGAAGCGACGCGCGATACGCAGGCCGATGGTCCGGGGGCGGTTGACGCCTATTTCCGTGTCCTGGAAGATCTCGTCGAACGGGTCGTCGTAGTAGGCGCTGTAGCGGACGATTTCGGCGCGTTCATCCGTGGCGTTGTCGAGAAACAGGTCGAGTGACCAGTCGTTGATGCTCATGCCGGCCGCCAGGTTGACGATCGTGTAGTCCGCCTGCCTCTCGCGCTGTTCGACCTCGAGGTTGCTCCAGGCCTCACCCGTGTACGAGATGGCCGCCTGCAGATAGGCGGGCCAGCGCGACTCGAGGAATTCGTAGCGGCCGAGCGCGGTCCATTGCAACTCGGGAACGAACGGCATCTCGGTGCCCACCGGGGCTTGTAACTCTGTCACTGGCCGGAAATACGGTTCCTTGAGTTCTGCCTGGTTCCACGAACCCGAGAGCGACAACGTCATCGCGTCGCTCGCCGCAAACACCAGATCGAACTCGGCGCCTTTCGTTTCTGACTCGCCAAGGTTCTGGATGATTGTCAGCGGAGAGATCGAAAAATCGAGGAACGAGAACTGGAAGTTATTCCAGTCGAGCAAGTAGGCGGCACCGTTGAAGCGGACGCGGCCGTTCGCCAGCGTCGTCTTCCAGCCGATCTCGTAGTTGTCGACGTAGTCCGGGTCGTAGCGGCCGTATCCGGGCGCCGCGGTACGGTTGACGCCGCCGGGGCGGAAGCCTTCCGAGTAGGTCGCGTAGACCATCGCGTCTTCAGTCAGGTTGTAGTTCGCGCTGATCTTGACCAAGGTGCCGTCGCCTTCGGATACCGCATCGATGTTCGGTGCCTCGAAGCAGGGGTATTGTGGCTGGTCGTTGGCGTCGAGGCATCGACTGAGGTCGCCGTTGAAGCCGTACAGCGAGTTCTCGAAGTCGAACCAGCGCAGGCCCGCCACGAGCGTCAGGTCGTCGGTTACGTCGAAGTTCATTTCGCCGAACAGGGCCTGGTCGCGGTCGATGCGAATCTGCTTCGTCTGCCATACCGTGTTGGTGCCGGGTATGACGGTGCCGAGCGGCGCAGGATCGCGCGCCAAGTCGAAGTCCGGATCCATGCCCGGAACGATCCAGCGCAGGTCGAAATTGTGTTCCTGACGCTGCGTGAACAGGCCGACCATCCAGCGGAAGCGGCTGTCCTGCGACGACAGCAGGCGGATTTCGTGGCTTTGCTTCTTGAAGTTCTCGGCGGACGTGATGTACTGCGTCGGATCCGTGCACTCGTACTGCGCGTCAACGTGGTAACACGGGAAGTAATAGCCATAGTAGTTGTAGTACTGGTCATACCACGCGTAGTAGTTGTCCCAGTACTGCGCGTAATGGATGTAGTCGTCGACCGCATCGCGGTCACGGTCGAAGAACGCGCCGGCATAGACGAGATCGAGATCGCCGATCTTGCCCTCGAGCGTCAGTGAGGCCTGGTACCAGGAATCGTCATAGAACTCGTCGACGAATCGCGCTGCCTGGAGATCGCCGACGTCGTCCGGGTCGTGCGTGAATACGCCATTGGTATCCTGCTGCTGATAGACGAGTCCCGGTGTCAACGTCCAGTTATCGTTGAGGTCGATCTTCAGCAGTGCGCGCGCGCCCGTCGTCGTCGCGTCATTGAAGTCTTCCTCGACGAGTGCGGCGTTATCGTGTGTCACGCCAACGCCTTGCATCGTGATCTGGCGGTTGACGTTGTCGATGTAGCCGCCCGACTCGATATGCCAGCCGACGAGGCGAATCGCCATGCGGTCATTGATCGGCAGGTTGGCATAGCCTTCGAGCGAATAGCCCATCTCGCCCTCGGACACCGCGTTCACACCAAGGTCGAAGCCGCCCTCGAACTCACCGATGACCGGCTTGTTCGTGATGATGCGCATCGTGCCGGCCTGGCTGCTGGCACCGAAGAACGTGCCCTGCGGACCCGCCAGCGTTTCGATGCGGGAGACGTCATAGATGTGCAGGTCGAGCACTTCGTTGATCGTGGTCATCGGCTGCTCGTCGAGGTACACGCCGACGCTGGGCATGGATCCCGAGTGCACGCCGTCGCCGCCGCTCGAGATGCCGCGCATGTAGACCTGCGCGACGCCCGGGCGCGCCGAAATATATGAAACGGTTGGCAGGAACTCGATGTAATCGGCAAAGTTCTGCAGGTTCAGCTGCTCGAGCTGCTCGTTGCCGAGTACCTGGACCGATACCGGGACATCCTGCAGGCTCTGTTCGCGCTTCTGCGCCGTGACCACGATTTCTTCGAGCGGGGCAACGGACCCACCATCCTGTTGTGCGTGCGCGGGCACGATGACAACTGT
This sequence comes from Woeseiaceae bacterium, assembly GCA_036525955.1. Classification (GTDB taxonomy): domain Bacteria; phylum Pseudomonadota; class Gammaproteobacteria; order Steroidobacterales; family Woeseiaceae; genus UBA1847. The sequence continues at coordinate 2,978 of DATCZJ010000117.1, forward strand.
GGCGAGCGCGGAGCCGGCGAGCACGGCGGACACGGAACGCGCGACTGGCGTAAGGCGGAAATATTTCATTGTCTCTCCCCCACTGCCCGGGCGCGCACCCGATGGACGCCACGCACCCGGCGTGGAATTAGTCTGGCGTCCACTGCTACGATCCCAAAGATTTGGCGAATTGGCAACAGTGCGTCATATTGAGGAACGACGGTTCCTGCAGTTGCGTTGCAGGTACACAACACGAGCGGAAGCAGCGGGGAATTTTACGCGATGGCCATGCAGCCAACCCCATCGACCGACGATATCGGCATCGCCCTCACGCATGCCGTTGAATTGCTGGGGAAGGACCCCGTCCTTGCGGAGAAGCAGGCGCGCGAAATCATCAAGGTCGCGAAAGATTCTGTACCTGCGAAGCAGGTCCTGGCCGCGAGCCGCCGCCTGCAGGGGCACGCGCAAGAGGCGCTCGAGCTCGTCGAGGAAATTATTGGAAAGAACGCGGTCGGCACGTCTGTCAGTTACGAATATGCGCTCTGTCTCGGCGCTGCCGGGCGCGGCGACGAGGCCGTCGCGGTACTGCGCCGGTTGCTCGATGCAGAGCCCGGCCACGCGCAGGCATGGCGCACACTCGGTGACCAGCTGGTCGCCGCAGGTGACAGCGCCGCCGCCGAGGATGCGTATGAAAAGCATCTGCGCTTGTCGAGCAGGCATCCCGAACTGATCGGTGCCGCAACCCATTTGCGCAGGGGCGAGCTTGCGAAGGCGGAGAAAATTGCGCGGGATGTGCTGAAGAAAGACCCGCTCGACGTGGTGGCGATTCGCTTGCTCGCGGCCATCGGGATCAAGGTCGGGAAGTTCGACGATGCTATCAACCTGCTCGAGCGTTGCCTCGAACTGGCGCCGGATTTCCACCTCGCGCGGCAGAACTTAGCGCTGGCACTTTCGCGCCGCCAAAGACACGATGATGCGCTCGCGCAGATGGAGGTGCTGCTCAGGGCCGAGCCGAATAACCCGCAGTATCGCCTGCTGAAAGGCTCGTTCCATGTGCAGAAAGGCGATCATGCCGATGCACTGCAGATTTACGAGGATCTCGTGCGGGCCTATCCGAACCAGGCCAGCGCGCAGATGAACTTCGCGCACACGCTGAAGGCCGTTGGCCGTCTCGATGAAGCGATCACCGCATACCGGCGCTCGGCCGAACTCAGGCCAGCGACCGGCGAGGTGTACTGGAGCCTCGCCAACCTCAAGACCTATCGATTCGACGACGCCGAGATCGAGGCGATGCGCCGGCAGGTCTTGCCGGACGGCGGTGATCCCGACGACCAGGCGCACCTGCTGTTTGCACTCGGCAAGGCGTTCGAGGATCGCGGCAACTACGAGGAATCCTTTCGCTGTTACGAAAAAGGTAACGCGATACGGAGCCGGCAACATCGCCATGACGCGCGCGTGAACGTCTTCAACACGGCGCGGCAGATCAAGGCGCTCGACGCGGCATTCTTCGAGGAACGGCGCGGCTGGGGTTGCGAGGCGCCCGATCCGATATTCATCGTCGGGTTGCCGCGTGCCGGTTCCACGCTGCTCGAGCAGATACTCGCGAGTCATTCACAGGTCGAGGGAACGACGGAGCTGCCGGACATCATCGCGATTTCTCGACGGCTCGCGCAGCGCTCGCGCCAGCACCCGGCGGGCCGTTACCCGGAAGTTCTCCACGAGCTGACCGAATCGGAGGCGCGCGAACTCGGCGAGTCCTACATCGAGACGACGCGGATTCAGCGACACGGCGAGCCGTTCTTCATCGACAAGATGCCGAACAACTTCCAGCACATCGGGCTGATCCACCTGATCCTGCCGAACGCAAAGATCATCGATGCGCGCCGCCACCCGATGGCCGGGTGCTTCTCCTGCTTCAAGCAGCTGTTTGCTCGCGGCCAGACCTTCACCTACGACCTCGAGGGCCTGGCGCATTACTACCGCGATTACGTGACGCTCATGGATCACTGGGATGCGGTGTTGCCCGGTCGTGTGCATCGCGTGCAGTACGAAGACATGGTTGCCGACACCGAAAACCAGATCCGGTCGCTGCTCGATTATTGTGGCCTGGCATTCGAGGAATCCTGCCTGCGCTTTTACGAAACCAGGCGCGCGATCCGAACGCCGAGTTCCGAGCAGGTGCGCCAGCCTGTGTACACCGGCGCGCTCGAACAATGGCGCAACTTCGAGCCCTGGCTCGGGCCGCTCAAGAAGGCGCTCGGACCCTTGCTCGAGCGCTACCCGGTCGACTGAGTGAAGGTCGCGGCCACGACGGGAGTCCCCGCGGCAAGCCTGGTCCGCTGGCGCGTGCTGCTCGTGATGATGCTCGCGAGCTTCGTCTCTTACGTCCTGCGCTACAACGTGTCGACGGCTGGGCCGTCGATGATGGCCGATCTCGGCATCACCGCGCTGCATCTCGGATACATGGCCTCGGCGATGAGCATCGGCTACGCGCTCTTCCAGTTGCCGGGCGGCATGCTGACCGACGCCGTCGGTCCGCGCAGGACGCTGACCTGGCTCATCGTCATCTGGATCGTCCTGACATTGCTCACCTCGGCGGTACCGGCGGGCGGCGGCATCGACGTCGCGACCACCGTGGTCATGCTCGTGCTGATCCGTTTCCTCGTGGGCGCGGTGCATGCACCGATATTCCCGCTGGTGGGCGGCGTGATCGAGCGCTGGTTCCCGATCGGGCACTGGGCGCTGCCGAACGGCCTGACCAGCACGGCGCTGACGCTCGGATCCGCGGCGACCGCGCCGCTTTTGGTCTGGCTCATCGGCGAATACGGCTGGCGGCCGGCGTTCGCGCTGATGACGCCACTGGCGCTGCTCGCGCTGGTCCTCTGGTGGTGGCAGATCCGGGACGAACCGCAGCAGCACCCCGCCGTCAACGAGGCGGAAGTGCGGCTGATCATCGCCAATCGTCCCGCAGCGCACCTGACGGAGGGCAGCACGCCGAACTGGCGGCGCATGCTCAGGAACCGGAGCCTGCTGTTGCTGCTGATCGCCTATGCGAGCATGAACTACGTGTTCTACCTGTTCTTCTACTGGGTGTTTTATTACCTCGTGAACGAACGCGGCATCGGGGAGCAGGCGGCGAGCTATGTCGTGTCGTTGCAGTGGATTTGCGCGGCGGTCGGCGGCCTGGTCGGTGGCCTGGTCTGTGACTGGGCCTGCAGGCGTATCGGCATGCGCTGGGGTTGCGCGGCGCCGGCAATCTTCGGGCTGGTGCTGTCCGGCACGCTGTTCGCGATCGGCTCGCAAAGCGACGTGACCTGGATCGTCGTGATTAGCTTCGCGCTGAGTTTCTTTTTCAACCAGATGACGGAAGCCGCTTTCTGGACCGCGGGCATCAGCATTGGCGGCCGGCATGCTGCGACGGCCTGTGGTGTCATGAACACGGGCGGCAACGGCGTCGGCATCGTGGTCGGGCCGCTGGCGCCGCTGACGGCGGCCACGCTGGGCTGGGGTGCCGCCATGATGACGGGCACGCTGTTTGCGCTCGTCGGCGCGTTCGTCTGGCTTTTCATTCGGGCCGACCTGCCGGCCTCTGACTGAGCGACATCGAAAGCGAGTATGATCCTGTTCCCGGCAGTCGCAGACGGAGAATGAAGGTCGATGGTCGCGTCCTTGCCCGACAACAGGAAATCCGGCGAGAGCCACCTCTTCTACCAGGCGCATGGCCGGCGGCCCCGAATCGCCCGAGCCGAGGGCATTTATGCCTGGGATGTGGACGGCAAGCGTTACATCGACGCGTCGAGCGGCCCGATGGTCTCGAACATCGGCCATTCCAACCCGCGAGTGCTGGCCGCGATGAAGGCACAGATGGACAGGGCGACCTTCGCCTATCGCCTGCATTTCGAAAACGACGCGGCCGAGGACCTGGCGTCGCTGACCGCGTCGCTGATGCCGCCAGGACTGGACCGCATCTTCTTTACCTCGGGTGGCTCGGAGACCATCGAGACCTGTCTCAAGCTCGCGAGACAGTACGCGATCGCGATCGGCCAGCCGGAGCGCTGCAAAATCATCTCGATGACGCCCTCGTATCATGGTGCGACGCTCGGCTGCGTTGCCGTGACCGGCATGGCGCCGTTCGTCGAACCGTTCCGCGCCATGATCCGCGAGATGCCGAAGATATCGGCTCCCACCTGCTATCTCGACCGCGACGACCTCAGCCTCGAGGAGCGGGGCAGGCGTTATGCGGAGCAGCTGCGGGAGCGCATTCTCGCGGAAGGCCCGGAGACCGTGCTCGCATTTCTCATGGAGCCGGTCGGCGGCGCGTCGACCGGCGCGCTCGTCGCGCCGGACAGCTGGTACGCGCGTATCCAGGAGATCGTGAACGAGTTCGGCATCCTGCTGATCGCCGACGAGGTCATGACGGGCGCGGGCCGGACGGGCCGCTTCCTCGGCGTCGAACACTGGGACCTCTCGCCCGACATCGTCGGCATGGCCAAGGGTTTCGCGGCCGGCTATGCGCCGCTCGGCGCGGTGGCCGCGCGGCGCGACATCGTCGGGGCCGTGATGGCGCACGGCGGTTTCGCGCACGGTTACACCTATGCCGGCAACCCGCTGTCCTGCGCGGCCGGCAATGCCGTGCTTCGCGAGGTCCTCGACCAGGGCCTGATCGAAAATGCGGCCGCGCGCGGCCTCTATTTGAGGTCGCGGCTCGACGAACTCATGGGTCGTTTCCCGTTCGTCGGCGACGTTCGTGGCAAGGGCCTGTTGCTCGCGTTCGAACTGGTGGCCGATCGTGAAACGATGGCGCCGTTGCCCGTCGAGATGAACGCCTACCTCGACCTCGTCGAAGCTGCGTACCAGCGCGGGCTGATCATCTACGCGCGCCGCACGCGCGGCGGCTTCACAGGCGATCATTTCATGGTGTGCCCGCCACTCATCGTCACCGACGACCAGGTTGACGACATCATGGGAATCCTGGTCGAAAGCCTGGATGCATTCGCGGCCGCCAAGGGCCTTTAATGCGGAGGACCTGAACGCATGAGTCGCAAAGTCATCATCACCTGTGCCGTCACCGGCTCGATCCACACGCCGACGATGAGTCCGCACCTGCCGCTCACGCCCGAAGAGATCACGCGGCAGAGCGTCGATGCTGCCATCGCGGGCGCCGCGATTCTGCATCTGCACGCGCGCAACCCGGAAACCGGCCAGCCGACATCCGACCCCGACGTCTTCATGCAGTTCCTGCCGAAGATCAAGGCGCAGTGCGATGCGATCATCAATATCACGACGGGCGGCAGTTCCCTGATGTCGCTCGAACAACGACTCGCGGCGCCGAACCTCGCAGAACCCGAGATGGCATCGCTCAACATGGGATCGATGAACTTCGGCCTGTTCCCGATGAAGCGGCGGCACAGCGAGTGGCGCTTCGACTGGGAGCCGAAGCTGCTCGATGCCACGCGCGAAGTCATCTTCAGGAACACTTTCGCCGACATCGAGCAGGTCTTCAGCCAGCTCGGCGACCGTTGCGGCACGCGTTTCGAATTCGAGTGCTACGACACGGGCCACATCCAGACGCTGGCCTTCTACCTGCGCGAGGGCATGATCAAGCCGCCCGTGTTCGTGCAGTTCGTGCTGGGCGTGCTCGGCGGTATCGACTCGTCGCCCGAGTCGCTGATGCACATGAAGGCGACGGCCGACCGGCTGCTCGGCAGCGACTACCAGTTCTCCGTGTTGTCGGCGGGCCGGCTGCAGATCCCGCTCGCGACCATCGGCGCGATCATGGGCGGCAACGTGCGCGTCGGTCTCGAAGACAGCCTGCTGATCGGCCGCGGGCAGCTCGCGAAAGACAATGCCGAGCAGGTCGCGAAGATCCGGCGCGTGCTGGAGGAGCTCGGCTACGACGTCGCGACGCCGGACGAGGCGCGTGACATGCTGCGTCTGAAGGGCGCGGACAAGGTCGCATTTTGAGCGAACGCGACGCGACAATCGAGATTCGTGCGGCAACCGTCGACGATGCCGCCGACGTGCATCGCCTGATTCGCGAGCTCGCGAAGACCACGGGGCTCGGCGAAAAATTCCGGAGCACGGCAGACAATTATCGCCAGTATGGCTTCGGCGAAACCCCCCTGTTCGAGGCGCTGATCGCGGTTCGCAACGACGATATCGTTGCCGTCGCGCTGTATTTCTACACCTTTTCGTCCTGGCGCGGCGAGCCTGGGGTCTACCTGCAGGACCTGGTCGTGACCGAGGCCGTGCGCGGCCAGCGGCTGGGCGAGCGCCTGTTGCGGCGACTCGTGCGCGTCGCGAAGGAGCATCATGCCACGCATCTGCGCCTCGCGGTCGACTGCAACAACGAGGCTGCGATGCGCTTTTACGAGCGCTGCGGCATGTCGAACGTCGAGTCCGATTACTTTTATGAAATAGAAGACGACGGATTCATCCAACTGGGAGCCAGGTCGTGAAAGTGGTCTTTTCAGCGCGCCAGCTGCGGCATGCGCCCGACGTATTTGTCTCCTCGGGCGCGGAGCATCCGAACCCGGAGAGCCCGGAACGAGCAGACTGCCTGCTCGCGGCGGCGACCGCATACGGATTGAGTGTGGTCGAGCCCGAGGACTACGGCACCGATCTCCTGGCGGAAGTGCACTCGGCGCGATACCTGAATTTCCTCGAGCATATTTTCGATCGCTGGCAGTACATCGCCGGCGCTTCTCGCTACGTCATGCCGAACATCCACCCGGACGGTCGCAACTGCGGTTACCCGAAGTCCGCCGTCGGGCAGGTGGGCTTTCACGTCTACGATGGTTCCTGCCCGATCGCGGCCGATACCTGGGACAGCGCCTGCTGGAGCGCGAACACGGCCATTCACGCAGCGCACGAGGTGCTGGGCGGCAGCCCGGCGTGCTATGCGCTGTCGCGCCCGCCCGGGCACCATGCGGGCCGCGACCTGGTCGGCGGCTTCTGTTACCTGAACAACAGCGCGCTTGCGGCCACCGTGCTGCGTCAAGGGCATGCGCGCGTCGCGGTCCTCGACATCGATGTCCATCACGGTAACGGCACGCAGGACATTTTCTATGCGCGCGACGACGTGCTGACCGTGTCGCTGCACGCCAACCCGGTGCGCTTTTACCCGTTCTTCTGGGGTTACGCGGACGAATGCGGCACCGGTGCGGGCGAGGGCTTCAATCTGAACATTCCGCTGGCGCGCGGCACCGAGGACGATGCTTACCTGCATGCTTTGCATGCGGCATTGCAGCGCATCCGGGATTTTCGCGCCGAGGCGCTCGTCGTGGCGCTGGGCCTCGATGCGCACGCGTCGGATCCGTTCCAGGGTCTCAAGGTCTCGACGGGCGGCTTCAAGCGCATCGCCGGCGCAATTGCCGAGCTGCACCTGCCGACCGTGCTGGTGCAGGAAGGCGGTTACCTGTCGGACGAGCTGGGCGAAAATCTGTACGCCTTTCTGCGCGGCTTCCGCTCGCATCACCTCTAGGCGAGCCTGATGCACACGCTCGACATATTCGCGATCGGCATCTATTTCGTCGTACTGGTCTGGATCGGTCTGAGCGTTGCGCGCAGGGAGCGCGGCGCGGGCGAGAGCGAGTCGTTCCTCGCCGCGGATCGCAACATGAATCTCCTGCAGACGACGGCGTCGACGGCGGCCACGGATCTCGGCGGCGGGTTCAGCATCGCGATGGGCGGGCTCGGATTCACGCTGGGCATCTCGGGCTCGTGGCTCATCGCGATCTCGGGACTGTCGGTCATCATGGTGTCGTTCCTGATGGTGCCGAAGGTCAAGCGCTGGGCGGATCGCGTCAAGGGACTGACGACGGGCGACCTGTTCGAGGCCCGCTTCGACCGGCGCACCGGGCTGCTGGCGGCCATCGTGATCGGCATCGCCTGGTTCACGTTCGTCGGCGGGCAGATCATCGCGGGCGCGAAGCTCATGCAGGCGACACTCGGCATGGGGCTTACCGTCGCGGTCTTCCTGTCGGGCGCGATCATCCTGGCCTACACGGCGCTCGGCGGACTCAAGGCCGTGATCTATACCGACGTGTTCCAGATGGTCGTGCTGATGATCGGCATCGTCTTCATCGCGGTGCCGATCGGGCTCTGGCAGGTCGGCGGCTGGCCAGGCATCGTGGCGCACTTTTCCGCAGATCCGGCGACGACGTCACTCGTCGACTGGGGGGCGGTCGGCTGGCCGCAGCTGATCGGCTGGTTCTTCAGCATTTTCCCGGTCTGGTTCATCTCGATTGCCGCGATGCAGCGCATCGTGGCCGCGCGGGACGAGCGGACCGCAAGATGGGCCTTTTTCCTCACAGGGGTTCCGATCGAGTGGCCGTTGTTCGCGATCGGCAGCACGCTGATCGGCATGATTGCGCGCATGCTGCTGCCGGACATTGCCGACCCGGAACTCGCAACGCCAATGATCATCATGGAACTGCTGCCGGTCGGCATCGCAGGCATCGTCATTGCAGCGTATATCGCCGCGGTGATGTCGACGGCCGACTCGGTGCTGATGGGCCCGGTCGCGATTTTCACGAACGACATCTACCGCAAGCACCTGCGTCCGGACGCGAGCGAGGCGTCCCTGGTGCGCGTCGCGCGCATCGCGACGCTCGTGTTCGGCACGCTCGGCATCGGCATGGCCTATCTCGTGCCCAACGTGCTCGACCTGATCCTGTATGCGTACACGTTCGGCGCCGCGGGCCTGTTCTTCCCGATGCTCGCGCTGCTCTTCTGGCCACGGGCGACGGCGGCCGGCGCATTCTGGAGCATCCTGTGTGCCGGGTCTGCCGCGGTCGTCTGGTCCGCGGCCGGAGAACCATGGGGCATTGCCGCCTCCTGGATGGGCTGGCTCATCGGGCTGCCGCTGCTCGTGGCCGTGTCGCTTGCAACGCAGCATGGCGCCGACGAGCGCCCTGACCTGTTTCGCTGATCGCCGCTCCGCCTCAGGGCGCGACGACGATCGTCAGTCCGGACGTGAACGACGGGATGATTGCCAGGACGTCCTCGACGGTGACGGCGTCGAGTTGTTCGCGCAGCAGATCGACTGACGGCAGTTCGGCGTGCCTGATCCAGTGCCGGGCGAGTTTCGCACCGAGCTCCTCGTTGCTCTGCGCGGCGCTGACGGCTCGGCCGAGCAAGTGCTGTTTCGCCTCGGCGATTTCGTCAGCGGTCGGCGGCGCCGAGGAAAGTCGCGCAAATTCGGCGGCCAGCAGCGCTTCGAGCGTGCCGAGTTTTTCCGTGTCGACACCGGTCGCCAGCGTGATCCAGCCCGGGCCACCGGCCGACGAGTATCGAACGTCGATGTAATAGGCGAGACCGCGCCGTGAAATCGCTTCCTTGCCGAACCGTCCTTCGTAGCCGTGCGCGACGATGTACTGCAGGATGCGCCAAGCGGCGTAGTCGGGGTCCGTCGGGGCCGGTGCCGCGACCACGTAACCGAGTTGTGACTGTGCCACCGGCACGCCCAGTGCAACCTGCTTTCTTCCCTCGGGCCGCGTGCTGCGCTCGGCGGCTGGTGCCGCAGCATACTGAAAACCGCCGAAGCGTTTCTCGAGAATCTCGAATGCCGTGCCGGCCTCGATATCGCCGGTCGCCACGATGACCGCCGGCAGGGCCGGCTGCCTCGCGCCCGCGGACGGCAGCGACATGAGATCGAGGAATTCCTCCTGCATTCGCGTTTCAGGGTCGGTCGACTGCGGCGGCGTCCGTGTGCCGATGTGCTGGGCCGCCTCGAGCGCGGCAGCCGCCTCTTCCGCAAGCGCCGCAAATCGGTCGGGTCTTGTGCGACCGTTCCATGCCAGCGCGCCGGGTTCCGGGTCGCCCGCGATGAAGGCGTCCGAAGAGAGCTGCGTGCCGTGGACGACCACCTTGAGATCGACCGAGGCGGCGATATCCGAAGACAGGACGATGGCGGGCAGGCCGTTGCCGAGCACGCGCAATTCGGCCGGTGCGACAGCCGTGGCATCCGTTTCGCCGGCAGCCGGCACCGGTATGTCGCGATGGTCCGGCAGGTCTCCCTGCATGGTGGTCGCGGGGATGCCGGGTCGGTACCACGCAATCGTGCGCTGATCGGGTCTCAGGTAGCTGCGGGCCACGCGTGACACATCGTCCGCCGTAACCTGTTCGATGCGCCGTGGCAGTGTGAGCAGTGTGTCCAGTGCCTCTAGGCCGGCAAAGAAGGCCAGCTGGTGGGCGGCGTCTTCGGTCGTCTGGACGTCGTAGACGAGTTCGTCGAGCACGGCCGCGATGGCGTCGTTCACGCGCCCGGCCTTCGGCGGCAATTCACGCAGCGGGGCGATTCGGGCCTCGATCGCCTGTTCGGCGTCGTGTTCGGACTGCGGCCCGCCGATCCTGCCGCCGATGACGAACATGTAGTCCTGGGCGCTCGGCGGAAACCAGCTCGTCACGCTGTCGGTCGCGCCGTAGAGCAGGCTCGACTCTTTCGCAGGCGTGCCCCAGTCGTTCTGCAGGAAACTGACGCCAGAGCCGCCGGCGAGAACCTCCTGCAACACGAGGAACGCGGCAAAGTCGGGATGGTTCACGCCCGGCGCGCGGTAGCCGATCACGAAACGCCGCCCCGGTGCTGTTCCGCGGACGACGACCCGGCGCTCGCCCTGTTGCACGGGTTCGATCGTATGCGGCAGCGGCGTTGCGGGGCGCTGCCGGTAAGCACCGAACAGCGCCTCGATCTGTTCGCGCGCCGCGTCTGCGTCGAAGTCACCCACGAGCGCGAGCACGGCATTGGCCGGGTGGTAGTGCGCTTCGTAGAAGTCGACGACGTCCTGGTGCGTCACGCTGTCGATGTCGCTTTCCCAGCCGATCGTATTGTTGCGATAGGGGTGCGCGAGAAACGAGGTGAACATCAGCGCGTCGATGAGCATCGACGACGGGTAGTTCTCGTACATGTGCATTTCGGCGAGCACCGCGCCGCGTTCCGCCTCGATGAACGCCGGGTCGATCTCGAGCCGGCGCATGCGTTCCGCTTCGATCCGGAGCAGCAGGTCCAGCTCCTCTTTCGGCGCGGTCGCGAAGTAGGTGGTCTGGTCGGTCCAGGTATAGCCATGCCACTCGCCGCCGGCCGCGTATATGCGACTGACGACTTCGGTGTCGGGAAATTCCCGGGTGGCGCGGAACGCCATGTGCTCGAGGAAATGCGCGAGCCCGGTCTTGCCGGTCACTTCGTTGCGGGCACCGACCCTGTAAAGCATTTGTACGCTGACGACCGGGAAGTTGCGGTCTTCGAGCAGGATGACCGTCATGCCGTTGTCGAGGACGTGCCGCTCGGCATTCTGCAGTTCCAGGGCAGCCCCGGACGGGCCGGCAAGCAATGTCAGCGATAGCGCAGCGAGGACGACAATGGGCCGGTGGGCGGCAATGCCGCGCCTGCTCGCTTTGACCAGATTCAAATCGCTATACTCGGAAACCACTGAAGGCCGCTAGCTTATCATCGACGGCGGTTTAGCCATGACAGGATTTCCATGCTTACGCGATATCGTGACCTGTTTTTTACGGGCGTCATCCTGGTGATGGCGCCGGCCTGCCACGCGGACGAAAGAGACCTTGCGACCGGGCTGCTCGCAGACCTCGTTGCGCTCAACACGGCGCCGAGCGGCGGCAACGACCTGCGACCTGCCGTGACATTGCTGGCGGATCTCCTGCGTGCCGAGGGTTTTCCCGAGGCCGATATCGCGATTGTCGCGCCGACGGAGAAACAGCCGAACCTGGTCGTGCGATATCGAAGCGCCGCGCCACATCGCAAGCCGATCCTGATGATGGCGCACCTCGACGTCGTCGAGGCGCTCCCCGAGGACTGGACCGTGCCGCCGTTCGAGATGACCGAGTCCGACGGCTATTACTATGGTCGCGGCACGACGGACAACAAGGCGGGCGCCGCGATGCTCGTCGCGAACCTGGTCCGCATGAAACGCGAGGGATTCGCGCCTGACCGTGACCTGATCGTCATGCTGACGGCCGACGAGGAGTTCGAGGGCATCGGCGCGCTGACGCTTGCGAACGAGCACCGCGACCTGGTCGATGCGGAGTTCGCGCTCAACACCGACGGCGGATACGTCATGCTCGTCAAAAACGAGCCGCGCGCGTTCATCATGCAGACCAGCGAAAAGGTCTATGTTACCTATCGTCTCGAGGCGACCGACCCGGGCGGTCACAGCTCCGTACCGCGGGCCGACAACGCGATCTCGCGCATCGCGAGAACGCTGGCGGCACTGGATCAGCACCGTTTCCCGATCGACCTCAATGAAACGACGCGCGCGTTTTTCCAGCGCTGGCGGCAGTTCGCATCGGCCAACGACGCCGCGCTGATCGAGGCGCTGCTCGCCGGCGTTCCCGACGGCGAGATCACGCGGCAGCTCGACGCGCAGCCTTATTACAATGCGCTCGCCAGAACGACCTGCATTGCCACGCAGATCGAAGGCGGGCATGCCGAGAATGCGATCCCGCAAAAGGCGACGGCTGTCATTAACTGCCGGGTCCTGCCGCAGTTCCCGACGACGAGCGCGCGCGATGCGATCGCGTCGATGGCCGCGAAGAACGACGTCGCTGTCGTGCAGACCTATCCGGACCGCCCGAGCCCGCCAAGTCCGCTGTTGCCCGAAGTGCTCGAGCCCGTGACAGCGATTGCCCAGAAATTCTGGCCCGGCGTCGTCGTGATTCCCGAGATGAGCACCGGGGCGACCGACGGCCTCTTCATACGCAACGTCGGCATCCCGGTGTACGCGATCTCGGCGATCGCCGAGGATCCGGCGGATAGTCGCGCCCACGGGCAGGACGAGCGCATCTCGATCAAGGCGTTCGAGGATGCGACCGAGTACTGGTACCTGCTGGTCAAGGCGCTCGCGCAGCCTTAGGCCAGCAACGGCGGTCGAGTACGTCCATACGCGACCGTTTCCTGCCTCCCCTGAGGGTCGGATTCGTGCTGTAAGTAAAGCGGGCCATCGGCCCGCTTTCTTTGTGAGCAAGCAGCCGGCCGCGATCACCGCGTCGCCAGGCGCCCGTCCTTGCCTGATCGCTTTACCGTTCAGTCGGGCAGCGGAATAAATTCGTCGTCGCCCGGGACCTTGCCGAAGCGGCCCTTGCGCCAGTCGTCCTTCGCCTGTTCGATACGCTCGCGCGAACTCGACACGAAATTCCATTCGATATGGCGTTCGCCGAGCGGTTCTCCGCCGATCACCATGATGCGAGAGCGCTCGACGGCGTGGATGCGCAAGGTGTTGCCGCGTCGCACGATCGGCATCACGCCGGGCGCATAGTCGCGACCGTCCGCCGAGACATAGCCTGAGACGACGTAGAAGGCGAGCTCCGCCGCTTCCTTCGGCAATTCGATTTCCGCGCCCTCGGGCATCACGAGTTCGAAATAGAGTGTGTCGGAATGGGCTGTCACCGGCGATCGCGCGCCGAAGCATTCGCCCATGATGACGCGCACCTGGCAGTCATCGACCTGCAGTTCCGGCAGCGCATCGGCAGCGACATGCTCGAAGGCGGGTTCGATTTCTTCCTTGTCGAGCGGCAACGCCATCCAGGACTGGATGCCGTGCAGGTGCGAATGCTCATCGAGGTCGTCGCCCGCACGCTCCGAATGCACGATGCCGCGTCCGGCGGTCATCAGGTTGACCGCGCCCGCGCGTATCGGCTGCACATAGCCCAGGCTGTCGCGATGTATGATTTCGCCCGCGAACAGGTAGGTGATCGTCGCGAGCCCGATGTGCGGGTGCGGGCGCACCGCGATCCCCTTGCCCGGCGGGAAATCGGCCGGCCCCATGTGGTCGAAGAACACGAAGGGCCCGACGGAGCGCCGCCGCGGCGCGGGCAGTACGCGCCGCACCGAGAATTCGCCGAGGTCCCGCTCCTTGGGCTCCACAACGAGCTCGATGGCGCCGTCGTTGATGAAGTTCTCGGGTGGATTGCTCTGGAATTTGCTCATTCGGATTCCCTGTCCCTGCATGGCTGGAGCGCAGTCTACCGCATCGGCCGGGTGCGCTGCGGCGGCATTGTTGCAGGCATTGTGTTCGATACCGCGGGCCCCATATCAGAACCGGTCCACCCAAGGAGACGACCATGACCGAATTCGACGAACTCATCGACGACGTGAAGCAGAAACGTGACGAGATCCGGGTGCAGATCGATCTGGCCTCGAAGGAAGCCAAAGAGGAGTGGGAGGAACTCGAGGAAAAGATGGAAAAGTTCCTGACGAAGACCCAGCTGCGCAAGACCGGCGAGGGCGTGAGTGACGCCGTAGGCCAGCTGGGTCGGGAACTCAAGCTGGGTTACCAGCGGCTCTGGCGTGCGATGGCCGACGACTAGCCGGACGCCGGTTTTTTGCGACCCGCGTCACTCGACAGGTAGCGGGCGGGTGTATAGTAGTCGCGGTTTTCCAACTTCGAGGGCACGCAAGATGATTCTTACCAGAACCCGTGCATTGGTAATGCGCGTCGTTTCCGTTTCCCTGATCTGCATGGGATTCGCCCAGGTTGCGCCGGCCGGAATGATCGGCACCAGCCAGCTGCTCGAGAACGAGGCGCGCGCAGAGAGCCTGACCCGCATCGAAATGCTGCTGGCCCGCGACGACGTCGGTCAGCAACTTATGACGCTCGGCGTAGAGCCTGCGCTGGTGCTGGAGCGACTCAACGCGATGACGACGGAAGAATTGCTGGCACTCGAACACCGGTTCGACGAGCAGGTGGCTGGCGGCGACGCCCTGGCCATTATCGGCACGGTGTTCCTGGTGCTGCTGATTCTCGAGCTCGTCGGCGTCACGGATATTTTCAAGAGTATCTGACCGCCGCAGGATGGGCAGTCAACCATTCGCACGCAGACGGAGCCGGTTTTTGCCGGCTCTTCTGTTTTTGCTCTGCGGTTGCGCATCGATTCCCGATGCGGTGCGCGACGTGCCGGACGGCGCCGCCGTCGAACTCGACCATACCCCGTTTTTTCCTCAGCAGCGCTACCAGTGCGGCCCCGCCGCGCTGACGACCGTACTGGCCGCGAGCGGCGTCGATGCGTCGCTCGAGGCGCTCATCGACAAGGTCTACCTGCCGGGCCGACAGGGCAGCCTGCAGATCGAACTCGTGGCCGCCGCCAGGACCGAGAGCCGGCTGCCGTATGTCATTGACGGCACGCTGGCCGCGCTGCTTGCCGAACTCGAAGCCGGACGCCCGGTGCTCGTCCTGCAGAATCTCGGCGTCAAAATGATTCCGCGCTGGCACTATGCGGTCGTGGTCGGGATCGACGAGAAGCAATCCGAAATCGTGCTGCGCTCGGGCACCGACCGCCGTCGCGTGACGCCGATAGATACCTTTCTCAGAACCTGGCGGCGCGGCGAATACTGGGGGATGGTCGCGTTGCGACCCGACGAGATGCCGGCAGTCATCGATCGCGAACGCTACCTTGCGGCGATCGCGGCACTCGAAGAGACCGGCCAGCTTGAATCGGCTGCGATTGCATGGCGCACGGCAGGCGCGCGCTGGCCCGACGAATCGGTCGTGATGTTCGGCCTGGCGAATACGGCCCTTGCGAGCGGTGACTATGTCTCGGCCGAGTCCGGGTACCGCAGGCTGCTGGCGCAGGCGGGTGCTTCGACCGCGGCGCGGAACAACCTCGCGCTGGCGCTAGCCCACCAGGGGCGATTCGACGAGGCGATGACCGAGATCAAAGTGGCGCTTGGCGCCAACGATGAACCCCGGTTTGCCGATGTGCTGCAGGATACGCTGAACGAAATTCAGCGCATGGCGGAGCGCGCGCGGTAGCCGGCGCGCGAGGCAGGTCGCCGCTTCAGTGCGAGGTTTCCAGCAGGAGCCGCATGAATTCTTCGGCGAACACGCGCGCGGCAGCGGAGGCATCGGCACGAGAAGTCTCATCGCCGACCTCGTAAGTCATCGATGGAATGCCGTGGCGCTTGTACATGTGGTTCTTGCCGTTCGCGGGTTCCGGCGTCGCGTGTTTCGACAATAGCCAGTAGACTCGGACGTTATCTGCCGGTTTTTCCCGTAACGTATCCTGGGAGTAGTGCTTGATGACTGCGTCACGGCCGGGCGAGCCGTCCGTCAATCGTCCGATGGAAACCTATCAGCGCATTGGACGCATTCTCGGTCCGGCCCTGTTCGCACTGATGTTCGCCGCGGAAAACTGGCAGGAAGTAATGCCGCCGAGCGCCTGGCGCGTCGCCGCGATCGGCATCTGGATGGCGATCTGGTGGGCGACCGAAGCGATCCCGGTTTTTGCCACCGCTTTCCTGCCGATCATCGCGTTTGCACCGCTCGAAATTGCCACGCTGCGCGATGCGGCCGAGCCGTATGCCAACCCGATCATCTACCTGTTCATGGGTGGGTTCATCATGGCGCTCGCGCTGGAGAAATGGAACCTGCATCGGCGCATCGCGCTGGCGATCCTCGATCGCGTCGGTACGGACGGCCGCATGCTGATCGGCGGATTCATGTTCGTCTGCGCCTTGCTCAGCATGTGGATGACGAACACCTCGACGACCATGATGCTGTTGCCGATCGTGCTGTCCGTCGTCGGCGTGATCAGGGACAACGTCGAAGACCTGCCGTCACGCGACCGCCGGAACTTCGAGATCGCGATGCTGCTCGGCCTGGCGTACTCCGCGAGTATCGGGGGCCTGGCGACACTCGTCGGCACGCCGCCCAACGCATTGCTCATCGGTTTCATGGCGGAGAACTACGGCATACAGATCAGCTTCGCGCGCTGGATGCTGGTCGGCATCCCCGTGACCTTCATCATGCTGCCGATCGCGTGGCTGTTGCTGACGCGGATCATATTCCCCGTGAACATCCCGGCCAGTGAAGCGGTGAACCGGCACCTGCACACGATGCGCGAGGAAATGGGGCCGATCACGACGCCGGAGAAACGCGTCGCTGTCGTGTTCCTGACCGTCGTCGTCTGCTGGATTCTGGGCCGACCGCTGACCGAGTTGCTCGGTCTGACCGGCGTGTCGGATGCGGGGATCGTCATGACGGCGGCCTTGCTGCTGTTCATGCTGCCGAGCGGCGACAGGGCGCAGCCTCAGCTCATGACCTGGCATGACGCGAGTCGCCTGCCCTGGGGCGTGCTGATCCTGTTTGGCGGTGGCCTGAGCCTGGCGGCCGCGGTGTCGAGTTCCGGGCTTGCGTTGTGGCTCGGCGAGAGCCTGGCACCGCTCAATGCGCTCGGCACCACCGTGCTGGTCATATCGGCTGTAACGCTCGTGATTTTCCTGACGGAGCTCACCAGTAATCTCGCAACGACGGCGACCCTGCTGCCGGTTGTCGGCGCGATCGCGCTGCAGGCGGGTGTGCCGCCGATCGTACTGACGGTGCCGATCACGATTGCCGCAAGTTGTGCCTTCATGCTGCCGGTGGCGACGCCGCCGAACGCGATCGTCTTCGCGACAGGAACCATCAGCATTCCACAGATGGTTCGGGCCGGCGTCGCGCTCAACATCGCCGGCATCATCACCGTGACGCTGATTTCGCTGTACGCAGCCCCCTGGCTGCTCCGGTAGAGCGAGGTATCAGCTGGCGGCGGCCTGGGCGTCGTGCTTGAGGCGCATGACGCGCCCGCGGCTGACGTGCAGCAGGTCGCTGATCTTGAGGACGAGCGAGTCCTCGTACATGTGCAGGCGCCCGTCCGCGTAAGCGATTTTCCAGAGCAGCCCGACGATGCGCGCTTTTTCTTCTTCGTCGAGACTGTTGTGCAGGAGCTGGGTGAACTCGTGAAGTGAGACGAGTTCCTCGGCACGGCCGTCCGCCTCGATGACGAGTTGCGCTGCATCTTCCGGTGCGAGATCGAAATGTGATTCGACCAGTTTCAGCACGTGGTCGTATTCACTTTCGTCGAAAGCATGATCGGCGCGTGCGACATCGAGCATCAGCACTGCCGTCGCCATGCGCAGCGCAGCGTCACGGGCCTTGCTGCCCGTTGCCGCCGACTGGGGTGCGGCGATCGCGTCGACCACCTGGTTGATGAGCCTTCTGATCATCGTCCGTCCGATTTCGCTGTCAGAGAATTTCAAGACTGGTGGCGCGAGAAAAAGTTTCAAGCGCTTTTGGCCGGCTGGTCTCCAATTTGCATCTCCTCCCGCTCTGCCCGGCGCATGGCGGCGGCAAGCGGCGCGGTGCGCGTCGGCCGCAGCGGTTCCCGGTCCCCCGCGGATCCGAGTTTGAATTCTGTTCCAACGCTGCAGGTCTTGCGACAGGGCGGCGTTGGAGGATCAGTCTTTCCGCTTCTCCACTGTCGAGCGAATATGCAGGTCGCGCTGCGGGAACGGAATCTCGATGTTGTTCTCACGCAGAACCCTGAGAACCGCGTTGTGCACCTGGTCCACCAGGGCCAGCCGGTCGGTCAGTTGACGCAGGAAGACATGCAGCGTGAAGTTGAGCGAGCTGTCGCCAAAACCGGTGAACAGCACGCGCGGCGGTGGGTTGTCGAGCACGAGCGGCAGCGACTCCAGCGTCTGCTGGATGATGCGATGGGCGAGCTCGACATCCGAGCCGTAGGCGATGCCGACGGGCACGGTCACGCGCGTGATCGGATCGGAGAGCGTCCAGTTGACGACCTGTTCCGTGATGAAGGCCTTGTTCGGGACGATGATTTCCTTGCGATCCCAGTCGACGATCGTCGTGGCGCGAATCCGGATCCTGGAGACGGTGCCGGTCAACTGTCCCACGGTGACCGTGTCGCCGACACGGACAGGCCGCTCGAACAGGATCACGATGCCTGACACGAAATTCGCGACGATTTCCTGCAGGCCGAAGCCGAGGCCGACGCTCAGTGCTGCAACCAGCCACTGGATGCGTGACCAGTTCCAGCCGATGATGTTCAGCACGAAGATCGCGCCGATCATGATGACGACGTAGCGCACCAGCGTGATGATCGCGTAACGGCTGCCGGGCTCGAGCGTCAGGCGCTGCAGAATGAGGATTTCCATGAGCCCGGGCAGGTTGTGCGATGCGATCATCGTCACGGCGACGATGAGCAGGCCGAGCAGCAGGTCGGCAAGCGTCACGGGGACGGTCGTGGCAACGCCGTCAATGGTGGCCGACTGCGTCCAGAGGTTGACGTTGTCGAGCAACGTGAACGCGGGGAGCACCTCGGACCAGACCGCGAGGCTGCCGAGCACCGCGCCGAACAACAGGACGGAGCGCAACAACATCCTGCTCTGCTGGTCGACCTTGTCCAGGTCCAGGGGTTCTGCGGTGATCTGCATATCGGCTTCGGACTCCGCGTCCTGATCGGATTCCTCCTCGGCCTGTTTGGCCTGGCGCTCTTTCAGCAGAATCTGCAGCGCCAGCTTGCGACGCGACAGGGCCAGCCACCGGAGGACGATCAGGTTGAGGACGGCAAGCCCCAGCATCAGCCAGAACGTGTTGAGGAACAGCCTGGTCAGGATCGTCGCCGCATAAATGAAGCCGAGGAACGACATCAGGCCGAGCAGCGGCGGCAGGCCCGTCGCGAGCGCATACCACACCCAGCGCAACCGGGTGACCCAGGAGCCGGGACGGCGCGCATAGGCGGTCGTCACCACGCCGGTCACAGGGTGCATCAACGGGTGGCTGACCGAGGTCAGCAGGATCATCAGCCCAAAGAATGCGAGGCGGCCGAGCGTCGCCTTGTCGCTCGAAATGTCCGACAGGAAAAAGAGCGCTGTTATGAACAGCAGCGGTGCGCCGACCAGGATCAAGCGACGGAACTGCCGGCGGATCACCGTGAGGCTCTGGTCGCGCCACTCGAAATGCACTTTGAGCACGCCCTGCGGTGCACACAGCGCGTGGAACAGGAGCGCGTTGAACAGAAACGGGGACAGTGCGGAGAGGCTTCGGACAACGCCTTCGGTGATTACCGAATCCTGGTCCGCCGCGTTCAGGAACCAGGCAGCGGCAGCGAACAGGGACGGGGCCGGCAGAACGCGAATGGTGACGATCGCGAGTGATGCCAGTGTGATCCCGATATTGTCAGTGGAAAGTTGGCCGATACGTTCGTTGAGCTGCAGTGCCTTGCGCTGCATCGGCCGCCTGAGGGCCAGCAGCGCGAACAGCGCCAGCACATAAACGAGCGCCACGCCGACGTTCTCCCCGATCGAGGCCACCATGACCGCGAGAGTCTGAGTCCACGCATCGGGCGACAGCACCCTCCCCACCGGTTCGGTCACCTGGCTCCAGTTGCCCGTGAAGATCAGCGCGGCGCTCGGCGTCCACAACAGGTTCTGCTTGAGGAAGCTGTCATATTCCTCGACCGCGGAAACGAGTCGGCGCTGTGCGATGTTCAGATCGCTCAGCACCTGCAGGTAGGTAGTGGAGATGTTCTCCGCCTGCAGCAACAGGTCGCGCCTGTCGTTCAGCAACGTGAAGATGTCGCTGCGGAGTTCCGCGAGTTCATCCGGATCACTGACGTCCACAGCGACCTCGGTTATCAATTCCTGGAGCGTGTCGTCCGTCGGCGTCAGCGCGAGCCGCTCTTCCTGGTAGTACATCTGCGCGAGCCCGATTTCGGCAAGCCTGGATCCACGGTGGCGGACTTCGTTGCGATGCCTCGATAGCCGCGGCAGGTTGAATCCCTCCTGCATCAGCATCTGGCCGATGGCGCGCGTCATGCCTCCGATCTCGACATGTTGTCTCGAACGCGCGAGCCGGCGCTCGATGTCGCTTGCCTTTGCCCTGAGTTGCTCGAGCTGGTCGGCTGCCACTTCGATTTCTGCCGCGCGCCGCGGCAGTTCGTTCGTGAGATTTACGTTGCCTTCCGCGAGCGCGCGCACGACCGGGTGCTTGTCGGTGGCGGCGAGTGACGCGGCCACCGCGGATTGCCTCGCGAGCGCCGCCGCCGCCTGGCGTTTCGTGTTGACGGCCTCGCCGAGAATATCGACACGCTGTGCAATCTCCGCGCGCGAGCGCAGCGCAACGTCCCGCTCGGCATAGAGGAGCTCGAGGCGGATGCCGTGGCTCGTCAATTCACGCTCGAGCTTGTTGATCTCGGCGCCTTGCGCGGCTCGTCTCAGGTTCGCCGCGAGGCTTCTCGCATCGGCCAGGATCTGTGGCTCGCCCGGCAGCGGCTTCGCATCAGTCAGCTTGGCGCTGTCTTCGCGCGCCTTGCGAAGCTGGTTGATCTGTTCCCGAGCGTCGGTCGGTCGGGTTTGCTCGTTCTCGATCCGGACCTTGAGTTCGGAAATTCGGGAATCGGCTGCGGTGAGTTCTGCCGTTTCTCGCGCAAGCGACTGCTGCAGCTCGGCCAGCGTCGTGGTCTTGTCGATGCCGAGCGATTCCGGGGTTGCCGGTGGCCGTGGTTCCGTTTGCAGGACGGCCTGCAGCCTGGCCGTTGCGGCAGGCGCGGCTTCGAGCTGCTTCGTATAGCTTTCGGCAGCGGCTTCCGCGACCTGCCTGCGGCTGATGAGCGCCTGCGCATCCCGCAGCTGCTCGACAATCTTGTTGCGCGTCTCGACGTCCAGGCCTTCCCGGGCCTCGATCGCCCGGATGGCGGATTCGATCTGCTCGGCATCGACGGCGTCGTCGACGGCAATCGCGGACAAAGGCGCGTCCTGTCCCGCCGCCGGGAACGTCGCGAGCAAAGCCGTAGCGAAGAAGATGAGCCGGAATCGCGCCAATGCGCTACCGAAGCGGTTGATGGTCGGGGTCACAGTCTGTCGTCGCTGCCAAAAAGCGCGGAAGCGCCATTATAGCCGTGCCCGGCATCGCGCGGCGGCTGTCGTTTGGCGGTGGCCGGCAATTGCCCGGATCGCGCCGCGCAACGCCGGCCGTTTGCCCGTATCATCGGTGGCCGGAATTCGAACCAGGGAGCGCCGTACGTCATGCAATACAAGGCCATCAAGCTCGTCAAGCGTCCGGGGCTCAAGATCACGCCGGATCTCTTCCAAACCGTCACGCTCGAGACGCCGGCGCTCGCTGACGGCCAGGTGCTGCTGAAGCAGACCCACATGTCGCTCGACCCGGCGATGAAGGGCTGGATGACCGATGACCGCAAGAGCTACATCCCGCCCGTGGAGCTCGGCGAGGTCATGCGCTCGAGCGGTGTCGCGGAAGTCGTCGAGTCGAGGCACGACGGTTTCAAGGTTGGAGATCGCGTGGTCGGGATGATCGGCTGGACCGAGTACGCGGTCAGCAACGGACAGGGACTCAACAAGCTGCCGCCGGGCATCTCGGCGGAAGCCGTTCTGTGCGTGTTGTCGCTCCCCGGGCTCACGGCTTACCAGGGGCTCATGAACATCGGCAAGCCCAAAGCCGGTGAAACGCTGGTCGTGTCGGGTGCTGCGGGTTCCGTCGGTTGCATGGTCGGGCAGCTTGCGAAGGCGGAAGGCCTGACTGTTGTCGGCACCGCGGGCAGCGACGAGAAGTGCCGCTGGCTCGAGGACGAACTCGGCTTCGACAAGGCCATCAACTACAAATCGGACGATCTCGCCGAACAGCTTCGTGACGCGACGCCGCAGGGTGTGGATCTCTATTTCGAGAACACGGGCGGACCGGTCCAGCACATCGTGTTCAACCGCATGAACGCCCACGGCAGGATCATCGTCTGCGGCATGATCGCCGACTACAACACGGCGACGCCGGCGCCGGGCCCGAGCTGGGTCAACATCATCAAGCGACGGCTCACGATCACGGGTTTCACGATGCCGGATCACTGGGACCAGGTCCCAGGGATGATGCAAAAGCTCGCGGGCTACCTCGCGGCGGGCAAGCTCAAGTACCGGGCCCACAAGCTGCAGGGGCTGGAGAGCGCCATCGAGGGCATCAACCTGCTGTTTTCGGGCGGGAACCTCGGCAAGCTCATGGTCGAGCTTTGATCGTCCGCGCAATTGGCGCCGGTGATGCGTTATCGTGGAGCTTTGCCAGCGGCACGATCGCGCCGGCGCTGCACGCAGCTACAGCATCGCTGTTTTCGGACCGCGTCGAATCTAGGGATCCGGCCGCTATAATGCGCGCAGCCATAGAACATATCCGGGGTTGAGCCAATGATCCGCAAGTTCTTCAAATGGGCCGGCATCGTACTGCTGGTCGTCATCGTGTCCGCCGGCTCGTTCGCGGCACACGAGTGGTACGCCGACAAGCCATTCCTGTTCCGCGCCTATCTGGATCGCATGCTCGTGAAGCAGGCTTTCAGCGATCCGGAAATGCTCACGTCGCTCGGATTCCTCGAGTCGATGGGGATCAACGGCCACAACGCGCACCTCGACGACGTGCACCCGGACAGGACCGCGGAATTCTTCGCCGACATCAAGGCCTTCGGTGATGGTCTCGCGCAGTACGATGACGAAGACCTCGACGCCGACCAGCGGCTGACCAAAGAGATCGCGCTCTATCTTGCCAACATGATTGCCGATGCCGAGCCCTTCCGCTATCACACCTACCCGGCCAACACGACCGGCGGCATCCAGAGTGCGTTCCCGAGCTTCATGGATTCGAGCCACCAGGTGAACTCGCTCGAGGACGCCGAACACTATCTCTCGCGCATGGGCGAACTGCGCCGCAAGCACGAGCAATACCTGCTCGGACTCAAGATCCGTGAAAGCAACGGCATCATCCCGCCGCGCTTCGTTATCACGCGCGTGCTCGAGCAGATGCGTGAGTTCGTCGCGACGCCGCCGGAGGAGAACATCCTCTACACGTCGCTGGCCAAAAAGCTCGAGGAAGCCGAGGACATCGACGAGGCGCAGGCCGCGGACGTTCTCGTGCGCGCGAAAGCCTCGGTGGAGAACGACGTCTATCCCGCCTACGAGCTCTTCATCAATTACTTCAGCGAACTCGAAGCGCAGGCCGGCGACGATCACGGCTACTGGCACCTGCCGGACGGCGCTGCGGCCTACCGCGTGGCGCTTCGCCTCTTCACGACGACGGATTACTCGCCTGAACAGATTCACGCGACGGGGCTCGCCGAGGTCGAACGCATCCAGGCCGAGATGCTCGAGATCCTCGCCGGCGAAGGCATCGACACCTCGCTCGGCTTCACCGACGCGATGGAGGCCTACTCGTCGCGGCCCGACTTCTACTACGAGGACAGCGACGAGGGACGCGCGCAGATACTCGCGGACTACCAGTTGATTCTCGACGAGATCGACGCAGGGATCGGCGCTGCCTTCAACGTTCGTCCGAAGGCCGGGCTCGAGGTCGTGCGCGTGCCCGAGTTCAGGGAGAAGACCGCGCCGGGCGCCTACTACGAACAGCCGTCGCTCGACGGCACGCGGCCCGGGCGCTTCTATGCGAACCTCTACGACATCAAGGCGACGCCAAAATACGGCATGCGCACGCTCGCGGTTCACGAGGGGATCCCCGGGCATCACTTCCAGATCGCCATCGCGATGGAACTCGAGGGCGTGCCGCTCATTCGCCGCTTCGGCCTGTTCACGGCCTACATCGAAGGCTGGGCGCTGTATGCCGAGCGCGTGGCTTTCGAGCAGGGGCTCATGCCGACACCGGCCGACAACATCGGCCGCCTCGGTGCCGAGCTGTTTCGCGCCGTGCGCCTCGTCGTCGACACGGGCATCCACGAGATGCGCTGGACGCGCGAGGAAGCCATCGACTACATGCTCGCCAATACGGGCATGGCCGAAAGCGACGTGGTCGCCGAGGTCGAGCGCTACATCGTCCTGCCTGGCCAGGCGACGGCCTACAAGGTCGGCATGATGAAGATCCTCGAGCTGCGTCAGAAAGCCATGGACGCGCTCGGTGATCGATTCGAGCTGGCCGAATTTCACGATGTCGTCCTCAAGAACGGCGCGGTGCCGCTCGACATCCTCGAGCGCATCGTCGACGACTACATCGCATCCGCGCAGGCAACCTGACGCGATAGCCCGCAGCGCCCAAGCCTGCGCCGCATCTTCGGCTGCGGGAGGCGCGTTGCCGGGTCCGGGGCATCGGCGAGGTTGCCGGGTACGGCCGGGGACAGGCATCCCCGTCAGGGCGACGGCCCGGCTGGAACGGCGGGCCCCCGGGGGCAGGCGGTTTCGGGCGGGTCTCAACGGGCAATCGCCACCGGAACCGCCCGCCCGGCTCGATGCACGCATCGCGCGGCCGTACAGCGTAGCGCCCGCCGCAGGCGGGGCTTACGAAGATCCCGGTGAGCCGACGGTCCGCAGAAAGCAGGCGCGCGCCCGTCGCCCCGGTCTTCGTGGTTTCCCGGCCACCCGGCAAAGGTATACTGCTGTTTCCTGAGCTTCCTGGGGGGGATCGGGTTGGATCAGCTGTTCGAAGAGCTAAAACGCCGAAATATAATTCGGGTGGCGCTGGCGTACCTGGTATCCGGGTGGCTGGTGCTGCAGGTTGCGGACCTGGTTCTGGAAAGCACCGGGGCGCCAGACTGGGTCATGAAGGTCCTGCTGTTTTTCGGTTTGCTCGGGTTTCCCTTCGTCCTGGTTTTTTCGTGGGCATACGAACTGACGCCGGAAGGCGTCAAGCGCGAGAAAGACGTCGATCGCAGCGCGTCCATTACGCGCGACACCGGCCGCAAGCTGAACATCATCACGATCGGCATGCTCGCCACCGTGCTCGTGCTCGTCGCTTTCGACCGGCTCTATTTCCACAATCGGCCCGACGCGGAGGCGTGGCAAGCGGGCGCCGCGGTGGAAAAGTCCATCGCCGTGCTGGCTTTCGAGGACCTCTCGCCCGACGGTGATCACGCCTATTTTGCCGAAGGCCTGTCCGAAGAGCTGCTCAACGTACTCGCGCAGGTCGAGGACCTCCAGGTTGCGGGCCGTACCTCGTCATTCGCGTTCAAGGGTCAGAGCAAGGACCTCAGGGAAATCGGCGAACTGCTCAACGTCGCTCACGTTCTGGAGGGATCGGTGCGACGGGCCGGCAACCGCATCCGGGTGACGGCGCAGCTCATCAAGACCAGCGACGGGTTTCACCTGTTCTCGCAAACCTATGATCGTGAACTGACCGACGTTTTTGCGGTGCAGGATGAAATTGCCCAGGAAATCAGCAACGCGCTGCTTTCCGAGATCGTCGGTACCGAAGTGATGAATGCGACGCGCACCGATACCGCGGCATACGAGCTTTACCTGCTGGCGCGACAGCGAATCCACACGCGCGACATCTACCGGATGCGCGAAGCCAACAGCATGCTCGAGCGAGTACTCGAAATCGATCCGCTGTACGCGCCGGCACTGGCACAGAAAGCGCTGGTCACCTACCTGATGTCGGACAACATTGGCGCCTATGGCGATATGCGGAGCGCCGAGGCGCTGCCCATCGCGATGCGCCTCGTCGACCAGGCGCTGGCGCTCGATGACAAGCTCGCGGAAGCCTATGCGGTAAAGGGCCTGTTGACAGACAGCAGCGGTCGGCCCGCGGACGCGTTGGAGCCCCTCGAGAAATCGCTCTCCCTGAACCCGACGATGAGCGAGGCGGCGAACTGGCTGGCGCTCGCCTATAACACACTGGGCAGGAGGCAGGAGTCGCAGGAGCTTCTCGAGGAAATCGTCAAGCGCGATCCCACCTTTGGCCCGGCGTTCAACAACCTGGTTTTTCTTTTCTTGCGGAACAGGGAGTTTGATGAGAGCGATGCGCTGATCGATAGAGTGACGCGCATCGTCGGGGACAACGTCGAAGTCGTGCAGGCGCGCGGTAACGAGGCGCTCATGCGCGGCCAGCCGGCCGAGGCGATACGACTGTTCCGGCAGGCAATCATCGAGAACCCGAATTCCAGTGTGTTGCAGATGATGTACGGCTATGCACTAGAAAGCATTGCCGATTACGACATGCTCATTGCCGTTGGTATTCCCGAACATCGCATGTATGGCCACGCGATGCAGGGTGCGATGGAGGAGGCGCTGGAGGAGCTGGAGGCGATAGACCTGAACGGCGGGTTCAGGCCGCGCATCCTGCGCTACGTCGGCAAGGTCCTGAATCGCGCCGGCGAGCACCAGGCCTATATCGATTATCTTCTCAGGCACTACGGTTCGCTCGACGGTCTTTTGCAGGAAGTCGATCTTGACGAGGCGTGGAATACGGGCTACCTGCCGGAGCTCGCCTATGCTTACCGGGCGACGGGCGACGAGAAGTCTTTCGATCGAGTACGGCAGCTGATTCCCGAAGCGATCAACGTGGATCGCGATGCCGGTGCCGATAACTATTTTCAGGATTTCGACGAGGCGCTCTACTTTGCATTGAGCGGCGATGAAGAGGCGACGGCCGCTGCCATAGAAAAGGCGCTCGACGGTGGATTCGGGACAGCCACCGCCCTCGACTCGTATATTTTCAGCAATTTCCACGGTAAACCGCGGTTCGAAGCGCTCAGGAAGCGGCTCGCCGACAGGGTTGATGCGGAGCGCGCGAAGCTCGGCATGGCCCCGTACCGCCCCATGGCGAGCAACGATCAGAAGCGGCGGTTTTCGCTCGCCGACTGACCGGGGCTTCCGACTGGACGCAAACCGCACGGTCTCTGGTATGATCCACCACCCAAAGCGCCCGTAGCTCAGCTGGATAGAGTACTGCCCTCCGAAGGCAGGGGTCGTGAGTTCGAATCTCGCCGGGCGCGCCAATCAACAAAAAGGGCCCCCTTGTGGGGCCCTTTTTGTTGATCGGTGTGTCGCCCCGAGATCGAGCTCCGTTCGACAAAACGCGTCAGCGTTTTGGGCGTTCGAGCATAGCGAGAACGGGGCGCAGCCCCGAAGATCGCCTTAAGGCGATCTGAGCCAATCTCGCCGGGCGCGTAACGGGGTCATGCGTAAGGGGGTCAGAGTAACAATTCCGAGTTTTTACTCTGACCCCTGCAATCGCATCGCTTGAAAGAGCCGTGCGCTGTCGCGACAATGATTCGCCTCACCCCGGAGGCATCATGCTGTTATTGATCACTGCAGTCAGCGTCGTCCTCGTCGCATCCTTTCTCTGCTCCATCTTCGAATCCGTGCTGCTGTCACTGACGCGGCCGCAGATCGAGATGACCGCGCTTCGTCATGCGCGCGCCGGGCGCCTGCTCGGCGGCTTCAAGGACAACATGGACGTTCCCATCGCGGCGATCCTGATCCTGAACACCGCGGCCCACACCATCGGTGCGGCCGTGGCGGGCGCCAGTTACACCGCCGTATTCAGCGCCGGCACGCTGTGGATATTCTCGATCCTGTTCACGATCGCCGTCCTTCTGCTGACAGAGATCATTCCCAAGACGATCGGCGTCAGCCACGCGCGGTCGCTCGCAGTACCGGTGGCGCATGGCATTCACCTGCTGACGATCGTCCTGAAGCCGCTCGTCGTCATCAGCGAGGTGATTTCTCGCTCGCTGCGGCGCGACGTGGACTCGCCCGTGACCTCGCCCGAGGAAATACGGCTGCTGGCCGCGCTCGGCCGAGCCAGCGGCGCCGTCGGCCCGAAGACGGCAGGTATGATCGTCGGTGCGACCCAGCTGCGGGATCTGCATGCTGCAGACGTCATGCTGCCGCGGGAATCGATCCGCTTCCTTTCGGCCGACCTCGACCGCGACGAGGCGCTGAAGAAGCTGCGGGAATCCGGGCACAGCCGCTTCCCGTACACCCCGACCGGCAACGTGGACGACGTTTCCGGCGTCGTGCTGGCCAAGGAACTGCTGTACTGGCTGCTGCAGAACGAGGGCCGGGAGATCGACTGGGAGGCGCTGCGCAAGGAACCGCTCGTCGTGCCGGACAGCGCGACGCTGCCGCAATTGCTCAGGAACTTCCAGGAAAGCCAGCGGCACCTTGCCATTGTCGTCGACGAGTATGGCAGCGTCGAAGGTATCGTGGCGCTCGAGGATGTGCTCGAGGAAATCGTCGGTGACATCCGCGACGAAACCGACGTCGTCGTCGAGGACTTCCAGGAAGGCGGTGAAGGTGTGCTGGTCGTCCGTGGCGACATCGACATGCGCAAGCTGTCGACAAAACTGGGTATCGCCTGGGACCCGGAATTGGGGGTCGCGACTGTTGGCGGCCTCGTCACCGAGACGCTGGAGCGAATCCCCAAGGCCGGCGAGTCGATAGTGTGGAACGGCTACCGCATCGAGGTCCTGGATGCGAATCGTCGCCGCGCGAGGCTGCTCGGCATTCGCAAGGAAGCGGTTTCCTGACAGGCGCTCGCCATTGAGCTTAGGGGGTCAGAGTAACAATTCCGAGTTTTTACCCTGACCCCGTCGGTACACTCAGAAAATGTACTGTAGCCGCGCCTGCACAATGCTGACGTCGTCGTCCAGCCCGTTCAGGTCGGGTTTCGCCGAGGCGTCGATGTAGTTGAGGGAAACACGCATGCTCTTGGTGGCATACCAGTTGAGCGCCAGGGCGTGGTTTCTTTCGGTGCCGCCAGCGATGTCGCCGTCGTTGAGATTGATGTCGCTGACACGCACCGCGACTTCCCAGGCGCCGTAGCCGTTCTTGGGCTTGATGCGACCAAAGCTGCCGCTCTTGCGGTCGTAGGTCCGCGCTTCGCCCGTGATGAACCAGCCGACCTGTGCATACCAGCCCGAGAAGCCGAGGTCCTCGGCGCCACCCTTGCGGGACAGGTTCAGGCTCAGGTATTCAGCCTGGGCATGAAGAGACCTGTGCTTCCAGGCCAGTTCCGCGGTGTAACGAAAGGCCATGTCGGGGTCGACGATCGTTCCCGTATCGACCATGCGCACGTCGGTCATGTCCGACTCTGGCCGCGAGCGCAACCGTACCGTGTCCGTCGAACCGTAACGCCGCGCTTCGGCGCCGAAGCCGATGTGCCACATCTCTTTGCGTTTGGCGATCGGGTTGAAGACGCCGCGAAAATAGACGCCGGTTCCATCCGATTCGACGTCGTGCTTGTCCGTAAGCCGGCCGCCGGTGATGCCGGTCGTGGCCGACCAGTTGTCGCCGTACGTCGCGAACTTCGCGCCGAGCCGGTAACCGGGACTGTCCGCATTCGGCAGGGCGCGTTCCATGAACGTGTTGTATCGGGAACTCGTCGAGGCCTGAAGACTCACGGACTCCTTGAAATGACCGAACGTGACGGTGCCATTCTCACCGAGGTCGTGACGGAGATAGATGCTCTTGGGCCCCGGCGTGCTGCCGGTGAATTCGTACTCGACCTTCATGCGCCATCCGCTCCAAAGGTCACCGAGCAGTGCGATGCGGGCGCGGCGGAATCCGGCATCGTCCAGGTACAGTGGGTTGTCGCTGTCGTACCAGGCGCTGTCAGCCTGGATGCGGCCGTGCAGGCGCCAGTTGTGACCTTCGTCGTCATCGTCCGTGCCTGACGCGGTGCCGGACAATGTGCACAGCACCAGCAAGCCGGCAAGCTTCGAGGTCGCGGTCAGCGCGCGGGCGCGGCCCGGGACACGGGAATCAGCAATTCGTGGAAACATGTTGGCGCTCCAAAGTGGGATTCGCTGCGGGCAGGACGTGCGTCTCGAGCCAGGCCAGAGCTGCTTTCGTCGCGCACCCGCGGTTGAAGAAGAGGTTGTTGGCAATGTCTATTCTTGCCGCGGAGCACCGACCCGGGTCGGCCAGGCTTTCCGCAACGCGCGCTACGACGTCGCCGGGACCGTCGGCCACGAGGCCGCCGTTCCGGCCAAAAGTGTCGAGGTCGAGCATGGAGTGCCGGGCGTTGCGCGCCTGTTTCAGCAAGGTCGGCGTGTCGAGGAACACGATCGGGCGATTCAGTAACGCGTACTCGTTGACGACGGATGAGGCATCGCTGATCAGGAGGTCGGCAACGAACATCAGCGGAATGACGTTTTCCCGCGGCGAGGCGATTCGACAGTGATCGCTCTCGTAGCGACGCAAGTAGGTCGCCCAGTCGGTGTCTGCATTCTTCGGGTGATCGTGTGGCTTGACGATCAGGTCGTACTGGTCGGCTTCGAGCAAGGCGCGAATGGCGTCCTCGCCGACGGTCTCCAGCGAGTTGTGCTTGGCGCCGGTCGGCGCGTAGAGGAGGACAGGCCGACGTCCATCGAAGCCGTTCCGTGCGATGATCTCGTCACGGTCGAGGCTGCCGTCGAGCAGCGCATCGGTTTTCATGAAGCCGATTTCGGCGATGCGCGGATCGCCCTTTTGCATCAGTCCCGCATCCTCGAACCGGCTGAGCATGTAGGGACCGACGATGAAGTAATGGTCGTACGCCATGTTCTCCGGTCGAACTGCCTTGTTACGGAATGACACGCCGTGAAATATCTGGATGCGCCGCGTCGCGCTTCGCGGAGGGATCAGGCTCGTGTGCGATGAGAACTGCAGATCGAAATCCATTTCCCGGATTTGTTCGACGGTCCTGATGGCGTCCGGCGGAAGGTCGAACGATTCATACAGGGCCTGCGCGTCATACTTCAGGTCGGCCTTGTCGCCGGAGCGAATGCCCCCCGACAGCGTGATGCGGACGTCGTCGCGCTCGAGGAGACGGCGGTAAAGGGGCTCGAAACACAAAAAGTGAACCGGTGCGTAACCGGCGAACAGAATCTCGAATTTGCGGCCGCCAGTGGCGGTTGCCGGGTGATGTTTCAGGGTCGTAACCTCCGCGGTGAGTCCTCGCCATCCGCGCGGATGGCCGTCAAAAACGACGCGGCCGCCGCGGATATGTACGATGCGGTCAAACGCATCGAGTCCGACGTCGTTCCGCGTCGCAACAATGGTCGTCGGTGCGACACCCGCCGCGTCCGCAGCCAGCGAAGCGAGCACACCCGCGGCTTCACTGGCATCGAGCTGACGGTCCGGCTCGAGGTAAACGCGAACGGATGCGCGTCGACGCGCTTCGACCGACAACTGTCGAAATCGCTCAGCCAGTCCGTCGAGTGACGAGTCGGCGCACTCGCCAACCCTGATCAATGCAACCTGGGGCTGCAGTGCCGCGGTGTTGCGGGCCCTGATCGGAACCGCGTCCCAGGACATCGTGCCGGCTTCGGTCGGTCTCAGGCCCGCGAGGAGTTCGGCCAACGGTGCGAGCGACGCCCCGGAGTCGTCCACCAGTGCGACCCGTTCGCCACGATTCAGCTGGAGGTCGATCGGACCCAGGTCGCTTCCGTCCGGGGTGTCGGACCCGGAAAAGCAAACCCCCTTCAGGGCGATCGCCTTTTTGAGGCTTCTCAGTCGCAGCAGGGGTCCGGTGCCATCCGGAGCCGGCGAGTGGTCGAGCATCTGTACCAGCCGGTACGCGGGACCGAGGATTTTCCCGGTGCGAGTGCCCTGGCGGCAGAGTCTCACGACCGGGCCGCGCAGCATCAGTGCATACAGCATGAACAGCAGAACCTCCCCGGAACCCAGCGACCCGTTGGCGACGCCGTCTATGCCGACCCAGAGGCAGCCGACGACCGCCAGGCCGAAAATGATATGGGCCGCCCACGTCACGCGGCCCTGCACGCGGGTCAGCGACGCCTCGTAGCGGCCGCTCGACTTGTTGATCTGCTTGAGTTTCGAAGGCGCGCCGACCTTTCGAAGACTGTTGTGAATTCGGTTGGCGAGCTGGCCTTCCTTCCGTCGGTGCTTCAGGGACTTGGCAAAGATGATGTAGGCACCCCAGACGGTAATCACGCCGGTGGCCAGGGCCGCGGCGGCGAACAGCAATCCCATGCGCCGGTCGACCGTGAACAGGATGACGGCGACGCCGGCAAACAACAATCCGTTCGTTGCCACGTGCAACAGGAATCCCTGCATGCCCGCCTTCACGCGTGCGGAATCGCCAATCAGGCGGGACACGAGATCGCCGGCGGCCGACTTGTGATTGACGTTGTCGGCGCCGAGCGTTGCGCTGAACGCGGCCTGCCGCAGATCGCGCGTCGTGGCGATGGCGAAGCGGCTGAACAGCAGGCGGGCCAGGTAATCGAAGAGCCCGAGCAGGCCGATAAAGCAAAGAAACAGCGCGGACTGCTGCAGCAGCGCGTTGGTGGGCAGCGCGGCCGTGCCTGCTCCGGATGCGTCAGCGACCAGTTCGGCGATCGCCCGCAGCGGCCATGGCAGGGCCAGGCGTGCTGCGACGACGATGATGGCCGCAATCGATCCGCCGACGAAGAGTTTCCGGTGCCGCTTGCTGAAACGCAGCACGCCGGCGAGCGTCGTCCTGGACTTCGACCAGAGTCCGGTCTCGTCCTCGACGGGCTGTAACGCGGTTACCGCGCCGTCCCGGTCAGATGGGGTCATGGCAGAGCGTACCGATGACAGGTTTCACCTGCAGCTTCCCACGCAAAGTATCGGCGCGTGAACGCTGGCGCTGGATCAAAGGCCAGACGCGGCGCCGGGCGTCTTCGAGGTCTTCCGCGTAGTCGATTTCGATCCACGGCCGGCCACGCACGTCCACGCCCTGCAGCGACCTTTGCTCGGCGAGATGCTGAACTGCCGAAGCCATCCACTGTTTCTTGCTGCCGGCTGCGAGAACGGCCTCGGCGTGTTCGAACAGGCGCCGGGCGTCATCAGCGAGAAAATGCAGCAAGCCGACGTTTTCGCCATGCACGCAGGTCGCATCGAGTGTTTTGCTCATCGTTACCAGCCGGTTGCCGGACAGCTCCACTTTCATGTGCTCGTCGTCATTGCCGGATGATGAGTCGTACGCGAAGCAGCTGGAGCGCGTCGCAAGCAATTGCGGCAGCACCGCGGGATCGACCAGCACATCGCAATTCATGACGACGACGTCGTTGGCGACCCACTCACGCGCCAGCGAAAGCGAGTAAAGACTGTTGGTATCCGCCCAGTGCTCGTTGCAGATAATGGTGGCACGACCGCGAACGGCGCGGGCCAGGGCGTTCTTCTGATAGCCGGCAACGATGCAAACGTCGCGGATGCCGGCGCTCTCGAGCATGTCGAGCTGGTGGTCGAGCAGCGTCTTGCCGCCAACACGCAGCAGGCACTTCGGTACTTCATCGACCTTTGCGCCCAGGCGCCGGCCGCGACCTGCCGCGAGGATCAAGCCCTGTGGCCGCGTAGCCGGGGGCCGGAGCGCCAAGGGGCGTTCCATCTCGAAGTCGTTCTTCAGATCCAGCATCTATTCCATCCTGATGTTGCCCGATTCCTGCCGCGATGTGCCCGGCGTCTCGATCGGGCCCGGCAAAGCCCTTCTTCCGGTCTGCGATGTGACACGCTTCGGCCGAAGACCCGATGAGCCCTTGGTTTGCGCGCATGGCGGCATCCCCGGGCCTTATCCGGTTACACGGATCCTGGTTGTAAAAGGTTCCGACAGAATGAGTGAAATTCGGTGTGAATTCGTGACGTGGGTCCGATTTTCGGTGCACGGACGCTTTTGGGCGCCTCGTGCCGCAGGCTATCGACGCCTGGATTCGCCAAAAAACAAGAGCCTGGGGGGGGTCAGAGTAAAAACCCGGTGTTTTTACTCTGACCCCATGGATGATCTTTCATTGCGCCGTCAGTTCGATCACCCGGGCATCGCCGCGATGCCTGGGGTCGGATGCCGGCGACCATGCGGCATCGTCGCGCCAGAGGATCTGTATGTCGCCGAACTCCCAGCTGTGCGGTTGCGCCGTGTAGCCGCGGTCGCCAAGGGCGGCAACGGTATCTTCGGGCAATGGGCGTGAGATGCTGTAAGTGACGAGATCCGGCGGCAGCAACTGGTGGTGAAAGCGCGTCGCCGCCGACGCGTCGTATGGTGTCATCCCGAAGTCGAGAACATTGACGATGACCTGGAAGACCGACGTAAAAATCGTCGAACCGCCCGGCGTACCGATAACCATGCGGACCTCGCCGTTTTCGAGAAGTATCGTCGGCGCCATCGATGACAGCATGCGCTTGCCCGGTGCGATTGCGTTGGCAGCGCTACCGACGACGCCATAGATGTTGGGTACGCCCGGCTTGACGCTGAAATCGTCCATTTCATTGTTGAGCAGATAGCCGGCGCCCGCGACGACGACGCCGTTGCCGAAGTCCCCGTTCAGCGTGTAGGTATTCGACACCGCATTGCCGGACGCGTCGACAATCGAGAAATGCGTCGTGTGTCGAGGCTCGAGCCCCGGCCCGACCGCGTCGAGGGTCGAAATTTTATCCGGATCGACTTCGAGGGCTCTCTTCGCGATGTAATCGTCGTCAATCAATTCGGCGATGCGCGTATCGACGAAATCCGGATCGCCGAGGTATTCCGCGCGATCGGCAAACACGCGCTTCTCCATCTCGGCGACCAGGTGGATGTACTGCGGTGAATTGTGCGGCACCCCGTCGAAGTGATGCGCCAGAAAATCCTTCATCTTGAGGAGCTGGATCACGGCGAATCCCCCGGAACTCGGAGGCGGCGCGGACAGGATCTCGTAACCGCGCCAGTTCGCCCGCAGCGGCTCACGCCACAACGCTTCGTAGCGATCGAGATCGTCCGCGGTGATCAGGCCGCCGCTTTGCTTCATCTGCTCGACAGTGAGTTCGGCGGTCCTGCCCCGGTAGAAGTCTTCAGGGCCTTCCTCGGCGATGCGCCTCAGGGTTCGGGCGAGTTCGGGCTGCCTGAAGAGCTTGTCGGCATCCGCAGCCGCAAAGTAGTCGACAAAGTTCGTCGCGCCGCGGAAATTGTCTTCTGCATCCCGCACTTCGGCCACGAAAGTCTCACCGGGCAGGAAGCCGTTCTCCGCGAGGTTGACTGCGGGCATGACGAGGTCTTTCCACGGCAGCGTCCCGTAGCGCTGATGTGCAGCCCAGAGGCCGGCGACGGTTCCCGGCACACCCGCAGCCGGCGCGCCGATCAGCGAAGCGTTGGCGATGACGTCGCCATTCGAATCGAGGTACATGTCGCGATTCGCTGCCAGCGGCGCCGTCTCGCGATAATCGAGGAAAGCCGTCTCGCCGTCCATGTGAGTCAGCATGAAGCCGCCGCCGCCGATATTGCCGGCAATGGGGTAAGTGACCGCGAGCGAAAAGCCGACCGCGATAGCCGCATCGACGGCATTGCCGCCTTGCTGCAGGACCTGCTCGGCGACGAGCGCGCCGTGCCGGTCCGGTATTGCGACGGCCGCGGTCCTTTCAACGATAACGGGTTTGGCAACCGGCGCCGCCGGCTCGTCGGCTCTTTCGCATCCTGCAAAGAGCGGGGCCCCGAGCAGGAGTGCAAGCAGCGCTGTGTGCAGCCTGCCGATCATTTGTTGATCTGCCATAGATCTGTCGTCACCTTCATTTCGTCTCGTTTGCGATCCGCTCGCGGCAGCCGGACCCTGCCGCCACGAAATCGAAGCGGCCCCGCTTCGGGGACGTTTCTTAATCTGGCCGACCCCGGAAGGGCGTTCCAGGAATGGGGGTCAATCTCCTGCGTCGAATACACTGCGCCCGCCGACCACGGTACGCAATACGCGCGTGCCGCGGATGGCATCGACATCGATGCTGGTCAGGTCGCGATCGAGGACGACGAAGTCGGCGAGCATGCCTGCCCTGAGTCTGCCGCGGTTGTCTTCGTCGTAGGACGCGTAGGCGCCGGCGATCGTGTAGGCGCGCAGCGCTTCCTCGACCGTAATCTTCTGCTCCGGCACCCAGCCGTCCGGGTGCGCGCCGTCGAGGGTCTGCCGCGTGACCGCGGCATGAATGCCCTCGATGACGGATGCCGGTGCCACGAACCAGTCGCTGCCGAAGGCCACGCGCGCCCCCTCGTCGAGGAGCGAGCGAAACGCGTAGGTCGTGGCCGATCGTTCGGGTCCGATGACGCGCGTCGCCCAGCGGCCGTCGTCGATCGCATGGTAGGGCTGCATGCTCGCAATAATGTCCTGCGCCGCGAAGCGTGGCAGGTCGTCGGGATGGATGTGCTGCGCATGCTCCATGCGGAAGCGGCGGTCGCGCGGACCGTTGGTCTCCGCGGTGTTGAGGAAGATGTCCAGCAGGTCGCGGATGGCCTTGTCGCCGATGGCGTGCACGGCGACATGCAAGCCGGCCGCGTCGGCACTGCTTACCCAGGTGCGTATGTCGTCGAGTGTATTGACCAGCATGCCGCGATCGTCCGGCGCGTCGCTGAAAGGCTCGAGCATGGCCGCCGTGTGCGAGCCCAGCGAGCCATCCATGAATCCCTTGAGGACGCCAGTGGTCAGCGTCTCGTCGCCGCGCCCGTTTCGCGCGATATCGTCCAGGAGCCTCTGCCATTCGGCCAGCGGCACCGCGGCATAGATGCGTACCGTGAGTGCATCGCGCGCATGCGCCCGACGAAACACCGCGAGGTTGTCGAAGCTGCCCATATCGTGCACCGTCGTCACGCCATTCGCCGCGAGGTACTCGAGGGTGGCATGCAACTGCCGGTCGCGCCGGGCGTCCGGCGGTGGCGGCACGGCGGCGAACACCGGGTTCATGGCGTTGTCCTTCAGGAGGCCCGTGGGTCGCCCGTCCGCATCGCGAACGATCTCTCCGCCCGGGACGTCAGGGGAGTCGGCGTCCACGCCGGCAGCCGCGAGCGCCAGCGAGTTTCCGAGCGCCATGTGCCCGTCGAGCCGGTATACCCAGACGGGGTTGTCGGGCGTCAGGTCGTCGATCCAGTCCCGCGTCGGCAGCTCGCCGCCCCAGGCTTCGTGATCCCAGGTGCCGCCGAGGATCCATTCGCCGGGCTCGATCGTCCTGACGTAGTCGGCGAAGCGTTGACGGAATTGCTCACGGCTCGTGACGTCGCGCAGCTGCACGGACTCGAGCGCTTCCCCGCCGTCGAGAAAGTGCACGTGGGTATCGATGAAGCCGGGCACGACCAGCGCGCCCCCGTCGATGCGCTCGGTCGATGCCGCGATGTAGGGTGCAACGTCGGCATCCGAGCCCACGGCGAGGATGCGCTCGCCGTCGACGGCCATCGCTTCTGCCCAGGGTCGTGCATCGTCACCGGTCCAGATGCGCGCGCCCGTGACGGCCAGCGTCGCTGTCGGTTGTTCCTGCGCACAGCCGCCGAGGCAGCAGAGGATCAGGAAAGCGAGGGTCGAAAAAGCGCGCATGCAGGACTCCTGTGTGGGACCGACGGCCTGGCGATCGGATGCGCCCACTTTATCCGATTTCAGGCCGCGGTGACGTGGTGGCCCGATGTCTCCGATGCGAACGCGCGCAACGGCCACGAGGACAGGAGCCCGCGTTCTCTGGCACACGGTCTTCGCCGGGTCCTTCCCGGTATGCGCGGCTCAATCCGACAGCGCTTCCCGCACGGCGCGATAGGCCTGGGTCATCGCGGAATTGGTGTTCGACTCGGCGCCCGCATCCGAATTGGCAATCGAAATCCGGCCGAAGGGCTGCCGGCCGGCGACCCAGGGCTTGTCGGCATCGGACGCGTAGTGGGGTTCCCACATCATGTGGGAATTGTAGGAATAACCGTGCGCCCAGCGATTCACGGTGATCGCGGTGATGTCCCTGTCCGCATCGAAGCCCGCGCCCGACAAGGCCTGGTCGAGCTGGTCGCGCACGTGGTGCTCGAACGTCGAGAACGGCGTCTCGAGCAGTTTGCGCCGGCCGGCCCGCCACTGTTCGGGGCCCTGGATGTCGTCGAAGTAAGGGACGTAGCACATGTGCAGCGTCATCGGCTGGTCGGGATCCGCGCCGAAATGGTAGTCGCCGATGGACACCGGGTAGTCGAGTTCCACCTGCTTGTAGAAATCGTTGGTGTAGAAGACGAACCGCATGCCGAGATCGGCAAATGCGCGCCAGTTCGGCACGACGACCTTCGTGTAGGTCAGCGGTACCTTGACGTTGTAGGCGAGCCCCGCCTTCTGCTTTTCGGACAGTTCGGGACAGAGGTACGGGATCGCGCTGTTGTAACAGGCCAGGATGCATTTCTTCGCACGCACCGTGTGCGCTTCCTGTGAGTGCACGTAGGTCACGTGCACGGCCTTCGAATCCGTGCTGTGTGAGACGTTGACCGCAGTGCTGTTCAGCCGGATACGCACCGGCGCGCCGTCCCGGTCGAGCCTGCCGTAGTCGAGGCGCGCCGTCACGCTGTCTTCCATCGTGGCGCCGGGCAGTGCGTCCGGGACGAGGCTTCTCACGAGGAGCCGCGCGACCGAGGCATTGCCGTCGGGGAAATGGAAGATGTAGGGCTCGTCGCCGCGCCCGCCTTCGCGCTGCAGCGTATGCTCCAGTCCGGGCATGCCGCCGCCGTCCGTGTAGCCGAGGATGTCGATGGCGGCGACCTCGTCCATGCCGACGCACCAGTAGCTCATGCCCCAGCGCTGGTACATCTCGAGCACCTGCTCGTCGACCTTGACGTAGTCCCTGAGGTAAGTGCGGTAGCTGGTCTTCGTGAGCAGTGCGACTTTTTCGTCGCGGCTCATGCCCGGCAGGTAATCGCGTTTCTCGGTGAACGCGCGAACGAGATCCGCCCTGGCCGTTTCGCTCAGCGGTGTTTCTGCCGCGAACTCGTGCCACGGTCGGCTGCCGTAACCCGTCACGAGCTTGCGCCTGCCATAGGTTTTCTCGTCGAAAGCGATGGCATAGGTGAGGCCCATCCGGTCGAATAGACCCTGGTCGAAATACTCGTAGAACCGCTGCACGTCGATGCCGATGTCCCTGAGCAGGGCCCTGGACGCGTCGCTATAGCCGGACGGCGTGTCGATCGACTCGGTGCCGCCATACGCGATCTGGGTGCGGCCGTTGACCGTGAACTCGTTGCGTTTGGCATGGCCGCCGAAGTCGTCGTGGTTGTCGAGAATGAGGATGCGCGCCGACGGATTTTCGCGGCGATAGAAATGCGCGGCCGAAAGCCCGCTGATGCCGCCGCCCACGACGACCAGGTCGTAGTCTTCCTCGATCGCACCGGGCGGCCACGTCGTGCCCGCGACACGCGCGTGCATGGTCTCCCAGGCCCCGGCATGACTGCCGCGCAGACCCGTCTTCGCCGGCGGGTAGTAGCCCGGGCCAAGTTCGAACTTCGACGCACTCATGCCGAATACTTCGGTCCACGGTGTCAGCAGCGAGGCGCCGATCGCGACCTGCGTGCCGTTCAGGAAGTCCCTGCGAGTGATTTTGCGTGTCATGTGCCGCCCCCGATGCACCATCTTTGCCGCTGAATGCCCCATCCTAGCAAAGCCCCGGGCTTCGGCTGCCCGGTTATTGGCGCCTGCGGCGATCGCCGGCGCGAGCCGGGTGGGCGGACGGCCGGCGACCCGACGCCCGCAGGGAGAGACGTCGTATCGGGCAGGCCTATGCGTGTTCGGCGTCTGACGTCGCCCGGTAGCACGGGAACCCGGGTTCGTCCGGCCAACGGCCGGAAGATTGCCAATATCGAGCAATGCTCAAGGGAGCCAGGGCGACAATTCCGGGTTTCTGCTCTGAACCCGCTGGTATCGGCCGTTCCTCTTCACACCGGATCAATTTGCGCTCCGAGCGGTAAGGCAGACGAGCACAACGAGAGTCGGTGATCGCGACAAGAGCGTGGTGTCGGCCGAAATCGGCCGCTGGATGAGATCAGGGTCTGACGAAGAATTCGAGAATCTCGTCTCCGCGCTCATCGAAGGTCCCCGTCGAGCGCCAGCCCAGGTGTCTGTAGAAACCGTAAGACCTGCTCGCGGCACAGGGGGAGCAGCCGAGAAACAGTCGGCCGTGACCGAACCCCGCCAACTCACGGATTGTGCGCTGCAATAGTTCCCGACCGATTCCGCGGTTTTCGAAGTCCGGTAAAACCACGAGAACCTCGATCTCGCCGGTTTCGCGCGCGCCGAAGCAATAGCCGACAATTGTTTCCTCGAAGGTGCAGATGTGACCAGGAAGTGCGCCGGAGCGAATATTATCGGCCCAGGAGTTCGCGGTGATACCCAGGGAGCGCAGCCGCTCCTCCGAGACGGCGTTCTCCCGCGTTTTGCCGCGCAGCGCGACGCAGACGGCAGCATCTTCGGGAAGCGCGGATCGATATTTCGGATGCATCGGCGACAAGGTGGATATTGAGCGATTCGAGCCAGCGCTCGAAGTTGACGGAGACCCATCACATTGGCGTTGTGTGAGTTTCGGTCATTCTAGCGGGGCTCGAGGGGGCAAAGTAACAATTCCACGTTTTTACTCTGACCCCATTCGTATCCGGCGAAGCAGGCGGCTGTCCGCCGTCCGCTGATCGCGCACCGCCAGCCCGGCACGGTGCCCCGTCAGACAGGTTCCGCGAAGGACGTCGTTCGATAGCGCTGAAACGCCAGCTGGTCCGACCAGTAGTTCTTCGGCAGCCCGCATTTCAGCTTGAGCTGTGCCAGAAACTGCCGCGGGTCAGGCAACGACTCCCACACCTTCGGCAGGAACGTCGCGCGGCGCAGCCCCTCGACGATGATGAGGCCGTCCTCGCCGGGCGCCAGCTGCTGCAGCAGGTCTGCCTCGTCGCTGACGATGATGATCTCCGGCGGCGACAACACCGAGACCTCGAGGCGGACCCGTTCGACTTCATCGCGCCTGACGGGGTCGAAGCGGGTGTCGCGAAACGCGGCCTGGAACGCCGAGTGCGTGACGGCTTCCGCCAGCGGACGAACGGCTTCGAGCGTGCCGCAGCAGCCGCGGAGCTTGTCGTCGAGGCGCAATGTCGTAAACGTTGCGGCGGGCGCCGCGAGTACGGCCGGCAGGTCGTCGAGGCTGACGCGCAGCGGCCTCCCGTGCAGTGAGCCGTGTTCGATCGAACCGCGCGCGAGTCGCAGCAGTTCGCCGCCGGGCAGATGCTGTCGATCAGGCGAGTGCATAGGCCCCATACCCGACGACGCGCGACCGGTCGCCCGCGGTGTCGCCCGAGTTCCGGACATCCAGGGTACGCACATGCAGCCCCCGCGCCTGCGCCGCGAGCATCAGGCCGTTCACCGCAAACGCACCGCAGGCCTCGTCGCCGTCCAGCGTTGTCTCGCGCGCCTCGATGCGCGCCGTCGTGTTCGCGTCGATCGCCTGTGCGTCACTGTAGGAGTGGAAATGCGACAGATCCGAGCTCACGACAATCAGCGTCTCGTCACCACCCCAGAGCGCCTCGAGCGCGGCTTCGACCTCGCGCGCGGGGCATACACCAACGACGATCGGCACGAGCCTGAAGTCGTCGAGCACGGTCTGGAGAAACGGCAGGTGCACC
The DNA here is from genome assembly GCA_036525955.1 of Woeseiaceae bacterium. GTDB lineage: Bacteria > Pseudomonadota > Gammaproteobacteria > Steroidobacterales > Woeseiaceae > UBA1847. The sequence continues at coordinate 44,821 of DATCZJ010000117.1, forward strand.
TCGAGGCTGTGTTCCATGGCATGTGCGTCATCGGAGATCTGCATGCCGGGCAGGGCGAGCAGCTGCCGCACCGCGTCCTTATCGATCAGGACGTCGCCGAGCGGTGTCGCGAAAGCATCGACCGACGGCAGCGCCATGCCGCGCAGGTACACCCGGTGTGCGGGTCCGAGCAGGACGACCCGCCGGATCAGCGCCCGGCGGTCTTCGAGCAGCCGGTACGCGGCGGCAGCGACAGGTCCCGAATAGCGGTAACCGGCATGCGGCACGATCATCGCCTTGGCCGGCATGCAGTCTGCCGGCGCCGCGGCCAGCAACGCCTCGACCTTACGTCCGAGCGGCGCGGCCTCGCCCGGGTAGAACAGGCCGGCCACGGCTGCATTCCGCGCCTTCATCGATCCGCCGGCTCCTGATTTATCATGCTTGTTTATTGGGGATCAAACGCCACATCTCAAGCATGCAAGAAAGCGTCGTCAGCACCAAGTACTGGCACCGCGAAGCAGACGGGCGCCTGCAGTGCGACCTGTGCCCGCGGCACTGCCGCCTGCGCGATGGTCAGCGCGGCCTCTGCTACGTGCGCCAGCGCCTCGATGACGAGATCAAGCTCGTCACTTACGGCAGGTCGTCCGGATTCTGCGTGGACCCGATCGAGAAAAAGCCGCTCAACCATTTTTACCCGGGCAGCAGCGTACTGTCGTTCGGCACGGCCGGTTGCAACCTGGCCTGCAAGTTCTGTCAGAACTGGGACATGAGCAAGTCCCGCGAGATGGACACGCTCGCTGACAGCGCGAGTCCCGCGCGTCTCGCCGAGGTCGCCGCGGAGCTCGGCTGTCGCAGCGTCGCTTACACGTACAACGACCCGATCATCTTTCTCGAGTACGCCGTCGACGTCGCGGCCGCGTGTCGCGAGAAGGGCATCAGGTCGGTCGCCGTCACGGCGGGCTACGTCGATCCCGAGCCGCGCATTGAGTTTTTCCGCGCGATGGATGCCGCGAACGTCGATCTCAAGGCATTCACCGATCACTTCTATCACACGATCTGCGGTGGCCATCTCGAACCCGTTCTCGAGACGCTCGAGTACATTCACAATGAGACCGATACCTGGCTCGAAACCACCACGCTCCTGATCCCCGGACTGAACGACTCCGACGCCGAAATCGACGCGATGACGCAATGGGTCGTCGAGCACCTCGGCCGCGACGTGCCGATGCACTTTTCGGCGTTTCATCCGGACTGGAAGATGCGCGATGTGCCGAGCACGCCGGCGGGCACCTTGCAGCGTGCGCGTCGCATCGCGATGCAAAACGGGGTGCGGTTCGCCTACACGGGGAACGTCCACGACAGCGACGGCGGCAGCACGTATTGCCCCGGCTGCAACGCGCGCGTCATCGAACGGGACTGGTACGAACTCGGCGCATGGCATCTCGATGAGAACGGTGCCTGCCGCAATTGCGGTACGCGGATTCCCGGGCACTTCGATGCCGGGCCGGGCCGGTTCGGCTCGAGGCGCATACCGGTTCGAATTGCACACTGAGGAGCCTGCATGACCGACGCAAAGTTCATTGTCGATGTCACGAGGGAGAATTTCGCGAAGGTCATGGAAACTTCGCGGACCATCCCGGTGCTGATGGACTTCTGGGCCGACTGGTGCCAGCCGTGCAAGGTGCTGATGCCGGTACTCGCGAAACTCGCCGAGGAATACCAGGGCCGCTTCCTGCTGGCCAAGTTGAATACCGAGGAGAGCCAGGACATTGCCGCGCACTTCGGCATTCGCAGCATTCCGACCGTCAAGCTGTTTCGCGATGGCCGGGTCGTCGACGAGTTTATGGGCGCGCTGCCTGCGAGCGATGTTCGTGCCTTCCTCGACCGGCATATCGCGCGTGAGTCCGACGCCGAGATCGACAAGGCGCATGCGCTGCTTTCCTCAGGCGACGCGGACGGGGCCGTCGCGTTGCTGTTCGAAGCCCGCAAGGCCGACCCCGGCAATTCGCGCGTCACGATGGCGCTGGCCCGGGCACAGGCAGCGTCGGGCGACACCGCGGCGGCGGAGGCAACACTGGATGCGCTGCCGGACGCAGAAAAGCAGAAGCCCGAAGTCGTCGCGCTGCGCAGTCATCTGTACTTCGAGTCACAGGTGGCCGGCGTGCCTGGCGCGAGCGAACTCGAAGCGGCGCTGGATGCGAATCCCGACGATCATGAAGCACGGTTCCAACTCGGACTCCGGCGGGTCGTCGACGGCGACTACGATTCGGCCATGGCGCTGCTGCTCGAGCTGATGCGCAGGAATCGCGGCTTTGGCGAAGATGCCGCGCGCGGCACGCTCCTGAAAGTCTTCGAACTGCTCGGAAACGACCCGCGGGTGGGTCGGTATCGGCGGCTCATGGCGAGCCTGTTGCACTGACCGCAGCGCGCGATGGCATCGGCGCGCGGCGTCGCGGCGGCTCAGAGCGATTCCGTCATTTCCCATAACTTCGTCGCGCGGGCGCCCGAGCGGCTGAAGACGAGCATGGGCCGCGCGAGGTCCTCGCAGGCGCGCGCGAAATCCGCGGCGGTCTGCGGGGAGATCGGGCCCGGCTCGATCGGAAAGTGCAGGAAGGTCATGCCGAGTTCCCCGGCAATCCGGGCGAGATCCGCCGCCAGCGGCTGACCGATCGTTTCGCCGTCGGGCCGGTTGTTCACGATGCTGCGAACGCCCTGCTTCGCCACGAGCTTCAGGTCCGCCTCGAACAGCTGTCCGCACACATAGACCTGGGGTGAGAGTTCCAGCACCCGCATCTGCAAGTAGTCCTGCTTCATGTCGTCGGCCTCGCGTTTTGCGTCATGCGAATCCTACCTCAACGGGCGCAGTTGTCCCGCCTGATCAATCGATCCCCGATCCATGGTAACTTCGGCAGGTCGTCGCCCAACCCGGATCCATCCCGCCGTTCCCAATGACAAGCGCCTTTATCCCCGAGCACGAGGTCTACCAGTTTCTGACAGCAGTCGGAATCAAAACGCCACGGCACTACTTCGTCGATTCGGCGCACAAGGTGGCCGGGGCGCCATTTGCGGCTGGCGATCCGGTCGTCATCAAGGGCATTGCAGGCGACCTGTGGCACAAGTCCGACAACGGTGCGCTGGAATTTTGCGAGTTTGACGCCGACGCCGTCGCGGCGATGCACGAGGCGATGCGCGCGCGCGTCGGCGAACGTTTCGAATGGCGGGGCACCCTGATCGCCGAGCAGGTCGCGTTCCGGCGCGCCCGGCAGGCGCCGAGCGAGATCTTCGTCAGCCTGCAAAGAGACCAGTGTTGCGGCGCCATCATCAGCTTCGGCTTCGGCGGTCTCCTGACCGAAGACTGGGCGCGTGAATTGAAGCAATCGCTGCTGGTCTGGCCGGCGTCGGTGTATACGCCCGCGGAAGCGTTCGACGAACTCAGCAGGCATTGGCTCGGCAAGATCCTGCTCGGCGACGTTCGGCAGGAGCCCGCGCTCGTCGATCGCGAGACCCTGCTGGGTTTTCTCGGGAAGCTCTGGAAACTCGACGAGCTGATGGCCCGCGAACACATCGGCCTGCTCGAGATGAACCCGTTGGTCATCGATCGCACGGGCGACATCGTCGCCCTGGATGGTGTAGGGCTGCGCGCCACGGACGGCTATGACGAAACCTGCCCGGTGCCTTTGCGCGACGACAGTTTTCTCAACCCAAAGCGCATCGCGCTGGCCGGTGTCTCGGCGAAGGCCGGTAGCGTCGGCGGCCTCATACTGGAGAACCTGCGGCAGTCTTCGCTGCCGGAGGGCGGGCTGATCGTCGTCAAGCCGGGTGTCGATGCCTTCGACGGCGTACGCTGCGTCCCGGACGTCACGGCGCTGGCGGACGAGCCGGTCGACATACTGATCCTCGCATTGCCGGCAGATCACTGCGTCTCGATGATCGAACAACTGTGTACCCAGGGCGGCGGCGCAGCCGTGGTGTACATCGTCGCGGGCGGCATCGGCGACGGCGCGGACAACAGCGGGTTCGGTGCAAGACTGTCGGCGCTCATCGAAACGCGTCGTCAGAATGACGAATGGTGCCCGGCCGTCGTCGGCCCGAACGGCCTCGGCATGCTGCTGTCGCCGCTCAGGCTCAACAGCCTGTTCATTCCGCAAAGCAAGCTGAACGTACAGTTCGAGCCCGACTCGGATGTCGCGCTGATCAGCCAGAGCGGGGCGTTTCTCATCACGCGCCTGTCGCGACATTCCAACCTGCGCCTGAAATACGGCTTCTCCATCGGCAACCAGCTGGACATGAAGCTGTCGGATTTCATGGCGCTCGTTGCCCGCGACAAGTCCGTGCGCGTGCTGGGAATCTACGTCGAGGGCTTCGTCGGCGGCGACGCCTGCGCCGTCGCGAAACTGGTCGAGGCATTTCGTGCCGAGAATCGCCACGTCATTATTTACAAGGGCGGACGCTCGCGGCTTGGCAGGGCGGCGGCAAAGAGTCATACGGGCGCGATGACCGGCGACTACCATGTGCAGAAAAGACTGCTGCACAAGGCAGGAGCGGTCATTACCGAGTCACTCAACGAGTTCAACGCGGTGCTCAAGTGGATGTCGGCCTTCCCCGACCTGCAGAAGCTCGGCAAGCTGTCCATCGTGACCAACGCCGGTTACGAAACGGTCGGCAGCGTCGATACCCTGGGCGACAGCGAGTCGGACAGCCTGTATCGACTGTCCGATGAAGATCGTCGTGTTCTGGGCGACGTGTTGCAGCGTCATGGAATGCAGGGGCTGGTCGCGCCAGCCAATCCGCTGGACCTGACGCCAATGGCGGATGAAAGCGTGTATTTCGACTGTGTCGAGGCGATGATCGGCTTTGGTGCCGGGGTCGTCATGCTCGGTCTCGTGCCGCTGTCGGAGCAGCTCGACACGCACCAGCTGACGCAG
>DATCZJ010000118.1:0-82150 GCA_036525955.1 Woeseiaceae bacterium
TGGAGGCCGAGATTCGCTTCTTCGCGGGCGATGCATTGCCGGTCACGCACTTTGTCGAGTGGGAAACGCTCCCCTGGGACAGCTTTTCGCCGCACCAGGACATCATTTCGGCGCGGCTCCATGTTCTCGCGCGGCTTCCGCAGATGGGCCGCGGCATCATCATCGCGGCAGCCACGGTCGTGAAGCAGCGCCTGCCTGCCGTCGACTACGTGGCGTCGCGCTCGCTGGCGCTGCGGCAAGGCCAGTCTCTGGCACGCGAACCCTTCGTCGGCTCACTCGCGGCCTCCGGGTATCTGCGCGTCCCGCAGGTCTCGGAGCATGGCGAGTTTGCCGTGCGCGGATCACTGATCGACGTTTTCCCGATGGGCGCAGACGCGCCCGTGCGCATCGACTTCTTCGACGACGATATCGAATCGTTGCGCTGGTTTTCGCCGGAAACGCAGTTGTCCGGCGACAAGGTCGATGCTGTCGAAGTGTTGCCGGCTCGCGAAGTCCCGATGGATGAAACCGCCATACGGTATTTCCGCGATCGCTACCGCGAGCGTTTCGAAGGACAGCCCGGCAAATCCCGCGTCTACAGGGAAATTTCAGACGGCATCGCGCACGGCGGCATCGAGTACTTTCTGCCGTTGTTCTTCGAGCAGACGGCGACCTTCTTCGATTACCTGCCCGCGGATTGCATCCTGTTCGCGCCTGCCGGGCTCGACACGCTGCTCACGGAATTCGACGCCGAAATCGCCGAACGTTTCGAGCTGTGCAGTCTCGACCCGGAGCGGCCGATTCTCGGCATTGACGAAACCTTCGTGCCCACCGCCGAAGTCACGGCCGGCGTCAACCGCTTTTCCTGCATCCGTTATTCGAACCAGTCGTTGCTCGAGAACCAGGGTGCCATCAATCTGGACACGCGACTGCCACCCGCGCTCAAGATCGAGGCGCGCTACGAGGATGCGTCTGCCGCCTTGATGCAATTCCTCGGCTCGTTCGACGGCCGCGTGCTGTTCTCGAGTGACTCCGCGGGGCGCCGCGAGCAACTGTTCGATCTGCTCTCGGGTCGCGGCCTGGACCTTGCGCGTTTCCAGAGCTGGCCCGCGTTCCGCGATGGCAGCCAGCGGATCGGCGTCGCCGTCGCGCCGATCGACAATGGCGTGCTGCTGCCCGGCGCAGGCATCGCTTTGATCAGCGAACAGCAGCTGTTCGGCGAACGCACCAGGGCGCGGCGGCGCGTGCGGCAGAAAGACCGGGACCCGGAAGCGATCATCCGGCAATTGAACGATCTCGAACCTGGCTCGCCGGTCGTTCACGAAGAGTACGGCGTCGGTCGTTACCGTGGACTGATTACGCTGACGGCCGGCGGCATCACGGCGGAGTTCCTGCACCTCGAGTACGCCGACGGCGACAAGCTCTACGTGCCCGTGCACGCGCTGGAACTGATCTCGCGCTACACCGGCGCATCGCCGGAAAGTGCGCCGCTGCACCGGCTCGGCAGCGACCAGTGGGAGAAAGCCAAGCGCAGGGCGATCCGGAAAATTCGCGATGTCGCGGCCGAACTGCTCGACGTCTACGCGCGACGCGCGGCGCGCCCGGGACACAGTTTTCGCTGGCCCGAGCCCGAATACCGCAGCTTCGAATCCGGCTTTCCATTCGAACTGACCGAGGACCAGGCGAGCACCATCGACGATGTTCTCGGCGACCTCGCATCCGAACAACCCATGGACCGCATCGTTTGCGGGGACGTCGGCTTCGGCAAGACCGAGGTCGCGCTGCGCGCAACCTTCGCGGCCGTGCACGGCGGCAAGCAGGTTGCCGTGCTGGTGCCGACGACACTGCTTGCACAACAGCACGGCCAGAATTTCCGGGATCGCTTTGCCGACTGGCCCGTCCGCGTGGAGGTCTTGTCGCGCTTTCAGTCGCCGCAGCAGGTGCGAGATATCGTCGAGGGCATGCGCTCCGGCGCCGTCGACGTCGTGATCGGCACCCACCGGTTGTTGCAGCACACGAAGGACTTCCGTGACGTCGGCCTCGTGATCGTCGACGAAGAACACCGCTTCGGCGTGCGCCACAAGGAAGCGATCAAGTCGCTGCGCGCGGCAGTGGACGTCCTGACGCTGACGGCCACACCGATTCCGCGCACGCTCAACATGGCACTCGGCGGCCTGCGGGAAATGTCGCTGATCACGACGCCACCCGCCGAGCGGCTTGCAGTCAGAACTTTCGTCCTCGAATGGAACGACGTGGTCGTCCGGGAAGCCTGCCTGCGCGAGATCAAGCGCGGCGGCCAGGTGTATTTCATTCACAACCGCGTGGAGGATATCGAGCGCATCGGCGAGAAGATTGCGAAACTCGTGCCGGAAGCCACGATCAGGATCGGTCACGGCCAGATGCCGGAACGGGAACTCGAACAGGTCATGCTCGACTTCTACCATCGGCGCTTCAATGTCCTGCTGTGCACGACGATCGTCGAAAGCGGCATCGACGTACCGACTGCCAACACCATAATCATCAATCGCGCCGACCGCTTCGGCCTGGCACAGCTGCACCAGTTGCGCGGCCGCGTCGGCCGTTCGCATCACCGTGCCTACGCCTACCTATTCGCACCGCCGAAAAATGCCATGACCCCGGACGCCGTGAAGCGACTCGAGGCGATCGATTCGCTCGAGGACCTGGGCGCCGGCTTCACGCTCGCGACCCACGACCTCGAGATTCGCGGCGCTGGCGAACTGCTGGGCGACACGCAGAGCGGTCAGATCCAGGAGATCGGTTTTTCGCTCTACACGGAACTGCTGGGCCGCGCGGTTGACTCGCTGCGGGCAGGCGTGGACCCTGATCTCGAAGCACCACTGCATGCCGGCGTCGAGATCAACCTGCACATTCCGGCCCTGTTACCCGACGACTACGTTCCGGATGTCCACCTGAGACTCATACTGTACAAGCGTATCTCGGCGGCCGAGACCGCGGAGGACCTGCGCGAATTGCAGGTCGAAATGATCGACCGCTTCGGCCTGCTGCCCGAGGCCGCGAAGAACCTGATGCGAATCGCCGCGATCCGCAAAGCCGCGAGCCGGCTCGGGATCGAGAAGATCGACGCCGCGGATGCCGGCGGCTACCTCGTTTTCGGCGCCGACAGTCATATTGACCCTGTCGCGCTCGTACAATTAGTGCAAAATGACAGCCGGCGATTCCGGCTGCAGGGCTCACACCGCCTGCAGATTCGTGACGACCTGTCGAGCATGGAAATCCGGTTTTCGACGGTCGAGAAACTGCTGCAACAGCTTGCGGTCAAAGACGGGAGCAATGGGCGAGGATGATTTTCCTGGGAATGAATCGGTATATGAGAATCCTGCAAATGGCCGGCATTGGCTTGCTTGCCTGCATCCCGTTCGGCGCGGCAGTTGCGCAGGAGCCGGCTGCGAACGAGGACGAGGCGCCCCGGCGCTACGCGGTCGAGGTCATTATCTTCCGCTATGCCCAGGACGTCGGCACCGGCAGTGAGCGTTTTCTGCCCGATCCGCCGCCCGTTGTCGAGGAAGGCTTCGAAGACGCCCCGACACCGCTGGTCAGCACGCCGGCTTTCGCTCCGGAGCCCGAGACCCAGACCGAGAACGAGGAATTGCTGCAGTCAACGCACGACATCGGCTTCGTGACGCTCGCCGAGGATGAATTGACGATGACGCAGACGTTCGACATGCTCGATCGGCTCGAGGCCTACGAGCCGCTGATGCATTTCGGATGGAGCCAGCTGACATGGCCGGACGAGAACACCGAGCCCATGGACATTGCGCGATTCGGCAGGCCGCCGGTGGCGCTCGAAGGAACGCTGGAACTCTACCTGAGCCGTTATCTTCACCTCGTCGTCGATCTGCATCTGGATGCGCCGGAGTCTACCGTCATTGGCGGCGACAGCATGGAGAACGGCGACAGCGGCGACTTCCTGGGCTACATGGATGAGCAGCAAACCGGCAAGGTACGCTACCGCATCGAGGAAAACCGCATTTTCAAGAATGGCGACACGCGTTACTTCGACCACCCGAAGTTCGGCGTGCTGGCCAGGGTCACGAGGATCGAAGACCCGGCGGATGCCGCCGAAACCGAATTACTCGGCTATCCCGCCGAGTAGCTCGTCGAGGAAACGGCCGGCGCCGCGACTTTCGTTCGCCGCATCGGCCACCACGACCTCATAAGACACGGTTACGAACCGGGAGGTCGTAGAGCGCGGATGATGCATCCCGAGCTCGCGCACCGCGGTCGCGATGCGCGCCGCGAATTCGCGCACGCCCTCCTCCTCCGACGCATGCGACAACGCCAGGAAACAGGCACCACTCGGACGCGACACGACGTCGCTCGCCCGCCGCAGGCTCCTGCGAATCGCCTGCCCGACCCGGCGCAGGCACGAGTCGGACGCGTGCCGACCGAATACGTCGACATAAGCCTGGAAATCGTCCAGCACGAACTTGACGACGGACAGCCGGCTCTTTTCCCTGGCAGCCACGGCCCAGTCATGCTCGAAAATCTCCCGGAATGCGCGCGCGTTCAAAAGCCCGGTCACGAGATCGTCGCGCGACAGGTCGCGGATTCGGCGCTTTGCCTTGAGCAGCGCGTGATGCAGGTCCGCACCGTCCGCGGCGACGGTCCCGGCACTGCTGCGCCAGAAGGCGGCACAGAAGTGGCCTGCTTCGACGTTTGCGACCTCGAGGGGCTTCAATACGAGCAGGTATTCCCGGTTGTGCAGTTCGGCCGGGAAACTCGTCTCCTGCCGCGAGCGGACGCTTTCGCTGACCTCGAGCGCGAGTTCACGCCCAACGAGCGCTTCGACGACATCGGCAAACGGCTGACCGACGGTCTCCTGCTTCGCAATGCGCGTGAATGCCGCATTCGTCAGCACGACCGGCCAGTCCGGCTGATCGGTCCGAACCACGAGCAACGGGTCCGCGACCTCCGCGAGGACCTGCTCCAGCACTTTGCGATCCACTGACATCATCGGCCTCCTATGATGCCGCTTTGAAAAACTGCTGCAACAACTTCAGCGCGGCATCGCGCGATCCCACGGTGCCGGCCTCGACATCGTCGAAGATCGGCACGTCACCGCGTCCCGCAGCACGGTTGACGACCATGGCGATGACCGCGTACTCCAGCCCGAGCTCGGCGGCAATCGCCGCTTCCGGCATGGCCGTCATGCCGACGAAATCGTTGCCGTCGCGATCGAGCCGATCGACTTCCGCTGCGGACTCGAGCCGAGGCCCCTGGGTCGCCGCGTAGACACCGCCGTCATGGCAGGAGACACCCGCCGCGCGCGCCGCCTCAAGCAGCGCCGCGCGCAGCCGTGGCGAAAATGGGTCGGTGAACTCGATATGTCTCACGATGCCGTCGCTGCCGTCGTAAATCGTATGTTCGCGGCCCCAGGTGTAGTCGATCACCTGGTCCGGAACCGCGATCGTACCCGGCGCACAGACCCGGCTGATGACACCGACTGTATTCAACGCAATCACGACTTCGGCACCCAGTTCCTTGAGTGCCACGAGATTGGCACGGTAGTTGATGGCGTGCGGCGGAATCGTGTGACTTGACCCGTGGCGCGCGAGCGAACAAACCTCGTGCGCGCCCAATCGAATCATGCGAACCGGCGCTGACGGATCGCCGAAGCGAGTCCCGAGAGCATGTTCTTCGCCGCTTCCCGGCAATGCGTCGAATCCGCTGCCGGTGATCAATGCGTACATCCGTGACACGAATACTCCTTCCTGTGATCAGGCATCCAGGCGTAATGCAGGCGGATCATTCCAGTGCGCAAAGCGACGGTTGATCTCGCGCCATTGGTCGCTGGCCAGCAGAATCTCTCTCGCGGGACGCGCGGTGCCATGCAGGCGCGCCAGCCGCACGAGCGACAGCGGGTTCGAATAATCGGCGAGCGCGTCGACCGCCCTGCGGGCGGCCTCGCGGTCGTTGCACACGAGCACCATGTCGCAGCCTGCCGCGAGCGCAAGTTTTGCGCGCCGCGGCATGGTGCCGAAGTCGCGCGTCGCCTTCATGCTCAGGTCGTCGCAGAACACGGCGCCGCCGAAGCCGAGCCGCGCACGCAGTTCCTGCTGGATCCAGTATTTCGAAAATCCGGCGGGCTCGGCGTCGATCTCGCTGTAGATGATGTGCGCCAGCATCACGCCGGCAATCGCGCCATTCGCGACGAGCCGCTCGTAAGGACGGATATCGTCGAGGATATGGCCGTATTCTCTGCGATCCGTGGGGAGCCGGAGATGTGAATCGGCGATCACCGCACCGTGTCCCGGGAAATGCTTCGCGACCGCGGCCATGCCGGCACTGCGCAATCCGCGCGCAAACGCGCCGGCGAGATCGGCCACCACCTCCGGGCTACGGTGGAATGACCGGTCCCCGATGACCTCGCTGACGCCCCAGTCCAGGTCCACGCAGGGCGCGAAGCTCAAGTCCACGCCGACGGACCGCAGTTCGGATGCGATCACCCAGCCCGCATCGCGCGCGGCCTGCAATCCTGCTTCGGGGTCGCGATCATATTCCTGGCCGATGCGGCGCATCGGCGGAATGACGGTGAAGCCATCGCGAAAGCGCTGCACGCGACCGCCCTCGTGGTCGACCGCGATGAGTAACGGCGGACGGCGGACGGCACGGATTTCGGCAATCAGGTCCGCGACCTGGCCGGCGGACTCGAAGTTGCGTGAGAACAGGATAACGCCGCCCACCGCGGGCTCTCGCAGCAGGTCGCGGTCTGCCGGACTCAACGCCAGTCCGTCTATGTCGAGCATCACGGGTCCGAGTGACATCCGTTGCGCCTCTGTCAGCGGCTCACTTGCGCGTGAACACCGCTATGGATTCTACATGTGCCGTGTGCGGGAACATATCAATGATGCCCGCCGCGACCAGATCGTAGCCTTTGTCGTGCACGAGCGTGCCGGCGTCCCGAGCCAGCGTGCCGGGGTGGCACGATACATAGACGATGCGCTGCGGCGAAAACAGCTGCATGCGGGTCACGATCTCTGCAGCGCCGCTGCGGGCCGGGTCGAGCAGCAGCCTGTCCCAGCCGGAACGCACCCAGCCCTCGGTGCCCGTAACCAGCGACAGGTCGGCGATACGAAATTCGACGTTGTCGAGGCCGTTCCGCCTGGCATTGGCGCCGGCGCGCGCGACCAGGCTCGCCTCGCCTTCCACGCCGAGTACGCTGCCTGCACGCCGTGCGAGCGGCAACGAGAAGTTGCCGATGCCGCAGAACAGGTCGAGTACACGGTGACCGGGTTGCACGTCCAGTTGCTCGACCGCGAAATGCACCATGCGCTGGTTGATCTCGCTGTTGACCTGTACGAAATCGACGGGCTCGAAGGCGATGCGGATGTCGAACTCGGGCAGATCGTAATAAAGCGGCTCATCGGCCGCCTCCGGGTCAATGCATTCAACCGATTCGAGACCGCCGCGCTGCAGGTAGATGCGCAGGCCGTGATGTCGTCCGAATTCGGCAAAAGACCGCATGTCTTCCGCGCCGGGCGGGTCGAGAACCCGGAATACGAGCGCGACGGCGTTGTCCGCCACGGCCACTTCAATCTGCGGCAGCCGGGCCCGGATCGACAGCCTGCCGATCATCTCGCTGAGGGGTTCGATCAGCCCATCGACCGGCCGTGCCAGGACCTCGCAGCGATGCATGTCCGTGATGAACGGCGCATGCCGTTCACGAAACCCGACCAGCGTGCGCCCCTTGGCCGGGACATCCTTGACGGCGAGGCGCGCGCGGCGCCGATAATGCCACTCGGGGCCCGTCATCGGCGCCAGCCACGTGCCGGGCTCGACGCGGCCGATACGCGCGAGGTTGTCACGAAGCGTCTGCTCCTTGATGTCTCGCTGTTTCCCGGCGTCGATGTGCTGCAGCGCGCAGCCACCGCAGCGGCCAAACGCCTCGCAACGGGCTTCGATGCGATCGGCCGACGGTTCGATCACCTCAAGGAGTTCGGCCTCGTCATAATTGCGCCGGAACTTGCGTCGCATGAATCGCACGGTCTCACCCTCGAGCGCGCCCGCAACGAAGACTTTCTTGCCCGTCGTCACGGCAATGCCGCGCCCGTCATGGGTAACGCCGCCAATCGTCGCCGTCTCCTCTGTGCGCGGTCGCTTGCGAGCCATTCTCAGGCTTCCGGCCAGGCTTCGAGGAACTCGTTAAGGTGAGGCTGGTCGAGTTCGCGCAGTGTCGATCGCACCAGCGCAAATTCGCGTGCGAGCTGCTTGTCGTCGAGATGGCCGCGCAGGTATTCGAAACGCAGGTAGACAAGCCAGGTGTTCAGCACATCCGTTTCGCAATAGTCGCGGATCTGCCGGATGCCGCCGGCCAGCCAGGTGTCCCAGACCTTGTCGCCGCTCAAACCGAGCTTGCCCGGGAAGCCCAGCATCACCGCGATTTCGTCGAGTTTTGCGAAGGCGCGGTTATTGAAGTTGGCGAGCACGTCCATGAGATCCACATGGCGCCAGTGGTAGCGGCTCAGGTAATTGTTCCATTTGAATTCGCGGTCGTTGTCGCCGAGCTCCCAGTAACGCGGCGCGCGAATGCCGTGCTTCAGCGCCCGGTACTGCAGAACCGGGAGGTCGAAACCGCCGCCATTCCATGAAACGAGTTCCGGTGAGTAACGTTCGATGCCGTCAAAGAAGCGCGCAACGATCTCCTCCTCCCCGGACTCCTCGTCACCGAGGGTCCAGACGCGAAACGTATCCGCCGTCCGGAACGTCACCGAGATCGCGACGACACGATGCTGATGCAGTGGCAGGAAATCCGAGCCTGTCGCCTGGTGTCGCTTGAACATCATCGCCGTCGCGACATCTTCGTCCGAGAGTCCGTCGAGGCCCATGAAACGGCGGCCGAAATCGACGTCCGGAATCGTCTCGATGTCAAAAGAAAAACAATGCATGCTTCGTCCGTTCTGGTTTGCGTTCAGTATTTGGGCGCCGCTGCTTCGACGATGGCAAATGCCATGACGAGACCGGCGTCATCGGTAAGGCTCACGTGTCCGGCGCCAATGCCGAGCCTGTCGCAGACGCGCCTGCCGCGTTCCGACCAGGTGATGATCGGACGCCCCCATTCGTTTTGCAGGATGCCGACGTCGCGCAGCCATACGCCGTGCGCGAACCCGGTTCCCATGGCCTTGACCGTGGCTTCCTTGCCCGCAAAGCGCATGGCGAGAAAGCGGACGGGGTTCTTGCTGCGCTGGTACAGCGCCATCTCCGTGTCCATCAGGATTCGGCGCGCAAAATGATCGCCGTACCGCGCATGGATTGCCTGGATTCGAACCAGCTCCACGATGTCCGTGCCAATTCCGAATATCAAACCGGCCTCACGCGCCGCGCGCCAGCAGCATCAGACGTTTCATTTCGCTCACCGCGTCGGCAAGTCCGTCGAACACGGCGCGCGCGATAATCGAGTGACCGATGTTGAGCTCGACGATCTCCCCGATCCGCGCAATCGGCGTGACGTTTTGATAGTGCAGTCCGTGGCCTGCATTGATAATCAGGCCGAGTTCGTGGCCGTAATGCGCCGCCGCTATGATGCGTTCGAGCTCGGCGCCCTGTTCGGGTCCTTCGGTGTCCGCATACTTTCCCGTATGCAGTTCCACCACGGGCGCACCGACTTCGAGCGCTGCATCGAGTTGCGCGATATCCGGATCGATGAACAGCGATACGCGGATCCCGCTGGCCGCCAGTTGCTCGCAGGCGGCGCGTATCCTCTTTTTCCGATTCTTCACGTCGAGCCCGCCCTCGGTCGTCAGCTCCTCGCGCTTCTCCGGCACCAGGCAGACGTCGGACGGCCGGACTTTTTCCGCAATGCCGATCATTTCGTCGGTGACCGCCATTTCGAGGTTCATGTGCGTACGCATGACCGCGGTGATCTCATAGAGATCGTGGTCCTGGATATGCCGGCGGTCCTCCCGCAGGTGGACCGTGATGCTGTCGGCGCCGGACAGTTCGGCGATTCGCGCCGCGTCCCGCGGGCGCGGATACGTCGTGCCTCGAGCCTGACGCAATGTCGCCACGTGATCGATGTTGACACCGAGGTGAATAGGGTTCTTCTTGGTCATTCTTCGGGAGTCCGTTGCCCGGGCTGCGCAATTCTACCGCGATGGACCTCCATCAGCACCTTGCGGCTTTTCAGTTCCCGGCCGCCGAGATGATGCGCAATGACGGCCCGCAGCAGGCGGCTGGCGGCCTGCAGTACCGCCGGGTCATCGAAATCCTGCCTGCGAATGCCCTCGAGCAACGCGCCGGTAAACACGAGCGGCCCTTCCGCGCGCGCGACGGGCACCGGACCTTGCTCCATCCGGTAATCGTAGCTGCCAGCGGGATCCAGGCCTTCCGCCTCCGCCGCATGTTCGAGATTGATGGCGTACCCGAGCAATCCCAGCAACTCGAGTTCGAAGCTGCGCAGCGCGCGCAGCATGCCATCCTGTTGTCCCAGCGATCGCAGCGTCTGCTCGTACAGTGCATGAATCTCGGGCTGGGGATCCTGGCGGTGCAGAAAATTCAGCAGCAGCTCGTTGACATACCATGCCGAGAACAACGCATCGCCCGGCAGGCCGATCGGCGCGCCGACCGCCTCGGCGCCGGTCAGGGTTCCAAGGTCGGAGCGCATGACCCAGGAAACCTTGAGCGGCAGGAACGATCGCAGTACGCCGGCCAGTTTCGACTTCGGACCCCGGCTGCCCCTGGCGACCAGCGCGACCTTGCCGAAGTCACGCGTCAGGAATTCGATAATCTGACTGGAGTCCCGGAACGGTCGATGATGCAACAGGAATGCGGGTTGCTGCTGGACACGCCGCGGATCGTTCACCTGGCCACCCGCTAATCGGTATCGAAGCCGAGACTCAGGAGGTCCTTCTCGCTGTCGGCCCAGTTGCTTTTCACCCTGACCCAGAGTTCGAGATGCACACGACATCCGAGGTGCTCAACGAGGTCGAGCCTCGCCGCGCGGCCGATGCGCTTGAGCGTGGCGCCGCCTTTGCCGACGACGATGCCCTTCTGGCTGTCGCGCTCGACCCAGATCACCGCGTGAATCGTGACGCCCCGCTCGCCTCGCTCGAAACGTTCCACCTGCACGGTCAGCCCGTAGGGCAATTCCTGATGCAGCATCAGCGTGAGTTTTTCGCGGATGATCTCCGCAACATGAAAATCACGGCTGCGATCCGTAACCATGTCCTCGGGAAAAAGCGGCGGCGAATCGGGCAGGTACCCGGGCAGAATCGCGAGCAGCCGATCCAGATTGTCGCCTTTTTCCGCAGAAATCGGCAGGATCTCGCGGAATTCCCCACGCGCGGCCATCTGGCCGATGAGGTCCAGGAGTTTTTCCCGTGGCCGAACGCGATCGATCTTGTTCAGCAGCGCGATCACCGGCGCGCGGCAGTCGCGCAGCAGCTTGAGCACGTCGTCGTCTTCCGCGGTCCACTGCGTCGCGTCGCTGACGAACAGCACGGCATCGGCGTCCTGCAACGCGGATTTCGCCGCCCGGTTCATGAGTCGGTTCATCGCCTTGCCCGCCTGCCGGTGCAGGCCGGGCGTATCGACGAACAGAATCTGTGCATCCGCAGTCGTGTGCACCGCCAGGATGCGATGCCTTGTCGTCTGCGGTTTCGAGGTGACGATGCTCACCTTCCGCCCGATGATCGCGTTGATCAGCGTCGATTTCCCGACGTTGGGCCGGCCGATCACGGCAACGAATCCGCAACGGTAATCGTTCACTGTGGTTCTCCGGTCAACAGTACGTACATCGCGGCAGCGGCCTTCTGCTCCGCCTTGCGGCGAGTGGTCGCCTGGCCATGGGTGATATCGTCAATTCCCTCAACGGCACAGGTCACGGCAAAACGCCGCTTGTGCGCCTCGCCGGTCACCTCGGTGAGTTCGTATTGCGGCAGTCCGCGCTGTCGTGCCTGCAGCCATTCCTGCAGACGCGACTTCGGGTCGCGAAGATCCCCGCTCCGAGGCAACGACTGGAGCCGTTCCTCGAATACCGCTTCGACCAGCGCACGTGCAGCCGAGAATCCCGCGTCGAGAAATACGGCACCGAAGATCGCCTCGAGCGCGTCCGCCAGGATGGAGTCCCTGCGGTGTGCCCCGGATTTCTGCTCTCCGCCACCCAGTATCAGGTGTTCCCCGACGCCGAGTTCGGCCGCGATCCCGGCCAGCGAACCTTCCTTGACGAGCGACGCGCGCAGCCGGCTCATGTCGCCTTCGCTGGCGTCCGGACGCAGGCGAAAAATAGCCTCGGAAATGACGAAGCCGAGCACGGCGTCGCCCAGGAATTCCAGCCTTTCGTTATTGGGCCCGGTTGCGCTGCGGTGCGTCAGCGCCT
The DNA here is from genome assembly GCA_036525955.1 of Woeseiaceae bacterium. Classification (GTDB taxonomy): domain Bacteria; phylum Pseudomonadota; class Gammaproteobacteria; order Steroidobacterales; family Woeseiaceae; genus UBA1847. Next base: position 12,335 of record DATCZJ010000118.1, read on the forward strand.
GGGCAAGCAGGTCGGTATTCGTGAAACGATACCGAAGCGTCTTGTACAGCCAGCTCTCGGCCTTCGTCAAAATGATCGCTCTTGGTGGGTTGGCCGTCGCTCACGGCCGGAATCGTATCAGCGCCGTATCAGTGCGCGCTTGTCGAAATCGACGACAAATGAAACGTTGGCGACGAACGGCGTCTTGTGCGAGTAGGTCGCCGCCACCTCGAATCCGCCGTCCACCTGCGTCACCTTGACTTCCCGCGCAGTGATTTCGCCGATGGTCTCGATATCGAAGCGCCGGGTGATGGAACTGCGGATCGAGGAACGGTTCGGACCGTTGCCATCGAATTCCTCCTGCACCCCGTTTATGACACCGACGACCTTCATGTAATTGAGGTAGACCGGCGTCAGGCGAATGCCCGCAAAGGCAAACACGCCAACGAAGGCCACCAGGATAATGAGGCCGAGCGTGGTCATGCCCGTCTGCCGGTGCCTGCAGGGATTTCCCCTCAAGTTGTTGAGAACCATACCGAAATCTCCATCCATCACGTGACGCGCAGAGGGCGCGTCACCCGATCAGTATCGCGATTTTACCGGTCAAATCAGTGACTGGCACCACATTATTGGATCTTTGTGCCGATACGATCCCAGTCCGGCATGTTCCACGGCACGAAATGCATCCAGATCCGGACCGCCTCGCCGACCAGGAATTCCTCCGGAATCGAGTCGATGAAGCGGCTGTCCTTGCTGCGGTCGCGGTTGTCGCCCATCACGAAGTAACGTCCCGCGGGCACACGGTAAACGCCGTCGCGCGTGGAAAAATCGGGGTTGCTGACCAGGATGCGGTGCTCGCGCCCGTCGAGATCCTCGAGATAGACGTAGCCCTGGTCGCTGCTTTCATCAACGGGCTTCAGTTCGACAGTCTGTCCGTTGATCGTCAGGCGCTGGTCTTCATATACGACGGTATCGCCGGGCAGCCCGATGACGCGCTTGATGTAATTCACGCTCGGGTCCGATGGCAATCGGAATACGATGACGTCGCCGCGTGCCGGTTCCCCGGTTTCAATGATCCTGGTCTCCGTGACAGGCAGCCGCAGGCCGTAGGCATACTTCTTGACGAAAATGAAATCGCCTTCGAGCAGCGTCGGCATCATCGATCCGGACGGGATCCGGAACGGTTCGAATACGAACGACCGAATCACCAGGACGAGCAGCAACACGGGAAAAAACGACCGTGCGTACTCCACCAGCATCAGCTTCGCTGCGGACGGGCGCGTACGGCTGTCTGCAGCCGCGGATTTCCAGACCAGAATATCGAGTGCCACGACGACGCCCGAGAGCAGCGTCAGTACGGTCAGTATCAGTGCGAGGTTGACGATCAATTCAGTTACTCACTTGTCTACGCGTAATACGGCGAGAAATGCCTCCTGCGGAATCTCGACCGAACCTACCTGCTTCATGCGTTTCTTACCGGCTTTTTGCTTTTCCAGCAACTTGCGTTTGCGCGTGACGTCGCCACCGTAACACTTGGCCGTCACGTTCTTGCGCAACGCCTTGACGGTGCTGCGCGCGATGACCTGGCTGCCGACGGCTGCCTGGATCGCCACGTCGAACATCTGTCGCGGGATCAGCTCCCTCATCTTTTCGACCAGTTCCCGCCCCCGAGTTCGAACATTTTCACGGTGAACGATGAGCGACAGCGCATCGACCCGCTCCTTGTTGATCAGGACATCGAGCCGTACCAGGTCCGCCGGATCAAAGCGCAGAAAATGATAATCGAAAGATGCGAATCCACGGCTCACGGACTTCAGTCGATCGAAGAAATCGAGCACCACCTCCGCCAGCGGAATTTCATATTCTAGCGCGACCTGCCCGCCCAGGTACCGCATCTGCTTTTGCGCGCCGCGCTTGTCAATGCACAGCTTGATCACGGCACCGACGTATTTCTCCGGTACCAGGACGTTGGCGGAGATAATCGGCTCACGCAGTTCGCGCAGTTCGTTCGATGGCGGCAGCTTCGATGGGTTGTCCACCATGAGCACGTCACCGGTCATCGTCTCGACTTCGAAAATTACGGTCGGGGCCGTGCTGATGAGTTCCAGGTCGTATTCCCGTTCGAGGCGCTCCTGCACGATTTCCATGTGCAGCATGCCGAGAAACCCGCAACGGAAACCGAAACCGAGCGCCGCGGAAGTTTCCGGTTCGAAATGCAGCGCCGCGTCATTGAGTCGCAGTTTCTGCAGCGCCTCGCGGAAACCCTCGTAGTCATCCGAACTGATCGGGAACAGGCCCGCGAAGACGCGCGGCTGAATCTGCTTGAAGCCGGGCAGCGGCCGGGTGCACGGATTCTTGGTCGCCGTCAGCGTGTCGCCGACCGGCGCTCCGTAGATGTCCTTGATGCCCGCAATGACGTAGCCCACTTCGCCCGTGCGTAATGCATCGCGATCGAACATCTTCGGCGTGAACACGCCGACGCGGTCCGCGTTATAGGACACACCTGTCGACATGACGGATATCTTGCTGCCTTTGGCGAGCGCGCCGTTGACTACGCGCACGAGCGACACGACGCCGACATAGTTGTCGAACCATGAATCGATGATCAGCGCCTGCAGCGGCGCATCAGGATCCCCTTGTGGTGGCGGAATCAGCTCCACGATCTGGTTGAGCAGTTCCGGCACGCCGACGCCGGTTTTCGCGCTGACGTGGATCGCGTCCTGCGCGCCGATCCCGATGATGTCCTCGATCTCCGCAATGACTTTCTGCGGTTCCGCCGCAGGCAGGTCGATCTTGTTCAGCACCGGCAGCACCTCGAGGCCCTGGTCGATTGCCGTGACGCAGTTCGCGACGCTCTGGGCTTCGACACCCTGCGCGGCGTCGACGACCAGCAACGCGCCCTCGCATGCCGCGAGCGAACGCGAAACTTCGTAGGAAAAATCGACGTGGCCCGGCGTGTCGATGAAGTTGAGCTGATACACCTGCCCGTCCGGCGCCTTGTACTCCAGCGAGACGCTGTGCGCCTTGATCGTGATGCCGCGCTCGCGCTCGAGATCCATGGAGTCCAGGACCTGCTCGGCCATCTCGCGCGCGGACAGGCCGCCGCACAGCTGAATAAAACGGTCAGCCAGCGTTGACTTGCCGTGATCAATATGGGCAATGATCGAAAAGTTGCGTATGTGCTTCATCAATAAGGAAAACCGGGCGCCGGAGCAGGGCCCGCCAGCCGAATGCAGCCGCGAAGTATACCGACTTCGCGCGGCGAAATATCCATCAATCTGCGTCGCTGCCGGCGAGGCCGGCCAGCAATTCGCCAAGGGCCTCGCGGTCGAGACGATGGCGGCAGACTTCCTGGTCCCCGAAGGTGACGACGGGGATATCCATGAAATAGCGTTCGTGCCATTCGGGCCGCGTATCGATATCCCGCACCTCGACGTCGAGCACGCCGCGAACGAGCGGCAGCATTTCCTCCAGCAGGACTTCGCACAGATGGCAGCCGCGCCGGCTGTAGACGTGCAATACCGCCATTCAGCCGGGGCTCCGCGGCAGTCGCTCCACGACGGTCGGCGACAGCGTCGCAAGGCAGGCCTGCCGCAGGCGCCGCCGGGCCCACGTGGCCCCGGCCAGCGCGCCGGCGACGGCAGCGAGGGCCGCCGCGGCGTCCCCTGCCGCAAAATACCAGGCGAGCGATGCACCGCCGACCGCACCGGCGAGCGGCAGTCCCCAGGCGTGCAGCGCCGCAGTCATCAATTGTCCCGGGGGCAGCCCGAGCCGGACCGTGTCGCCCGGCCGCAGGTCGATGCCCGGCGCAACCGGCGCCTCGATCTGACGGCTTTCGCCGCGCCCCGCCAGCAGTCCCGCGCCGCAGCCCTTGCCGGCCGCGCAGCGCGCACAGGCCGGCGTCGTTTCAACGGCCACGAGCGCCCGCGCAACATCTGCAGCGTATTGCACGGACACGACGGTACCGCTGATGTTTTCCATGGCAGGAGTTTACAGGAGCGGCCGCTCCGGTGATCAGAGCTGGCCCATCGTCGTGGCGATCTGCTCGACGGTGGCCGCCGGCACCTCGCCGACCGCTGTCACCTGGTGCCCGTCGACCAGCACACTGAAGGAATTCGAGCCGCCGACGCTGGCAGGGCCATCGACATGGCCATCGTTTTGCGGCGCAATGAAGACGGACACGCTCGCAAGGCCGTCGCTGTAGAGGATATGCGTCACCACCTCGTCACGACCCGGCAGGCTTTCACCATGCGTCGCGATCGCGTGAAAACCGGGCGGAAGACTGCCGCTGGACCACGTCGTCTCGACGCTGTGTCCGGTGTGCGGGGACGGTTGCGTGAACCAGCGAAAATCGTCGGTCTCGTATGAAGACACGAGCTTGCTTTCGGAAATCTCCGCGTCGAATCGGATATCGGCGAACTTGACCTGTTCGACGGCGGTACCGCTTTCGTCGATCAGCTGCGTCTGCAACGGGAATCCCGTCTCGGTATCGAGCCACAGGCGGTGACCGTAGCGATACCCGTCGTGAGGCCGGATCGCAATCAGCATGGTCTTCCGGCCGGCGACGCGCTCTTCACGGACGATGGCGACGTCGTACTCGTTGCCGAAGCGGATCTCGCTGGACGGCAGCGTAGAAAAAACCGTCGACTGATCGCTCCACTCTTCGACCAGCACCGACTTGCGCTCCGGCAGGATGCAGTGCACTTCGTTGCCGCTGCGGATGATCTCGAGGCCATCGCCCTCCTGGGCGACGACCTTTTCGTGCACCACGCCGTCCCGAACGGTGTGAACGACCTTCATCGCCTCGGCCCGTCCCTCACGAATGCGCACAACGGTGCCTTCGTAGCTGATCGTCTGGACAGCCGCGCCCATACGATTGAGCCAGTCGACGGGATCCGGAGACCCCGCCAGCGCTGCGGCCGGCAGTACGCACTGACCCAGGGCAAAAACCAGACCTGCGAGCAGCTGAGAACGCAGGGAAACCATCAAAGATTCGTTCCGTCGCCAGGACTGTCCGCTTCGGCATCGTCACGCGGCTCGGTAGCGGGTTCCTCTATGGCTGCGGCGTCCTCCGCGTCGAGCGCCTCTTCGCTCAGCCGGAGCGTCACGAGCCTCGCATTGATGCCGTTCGCGCCATACTCGGATGACAACTCGCCGTGGCTGCGGAAGTACTGCAGCAGCCTTTCATCGACGGGCCGGGGCACGGTGTATGCCGTTTCAGGTGCCGATGCGGCGGCTGTCGCGGCATCGGGGGCCGGATCCACGACGTCCGGCGGGCCCGCAATCTGCAAGCCGAAGATCGCCACCAGCGCGACACTTGCCGCGACCGCGATACCGGCAAGCGGGCGAATCGCGCGACCGGAGGGTTCCGCAGCGACAACGGCCGCGTCGTCGACGCGCCGGCCGCCGATTTCCTCGGCGATACGGTCGCTCAGGCGCTCGATGCCGGCAACACTGGATTCGCCACGCATGATTCGGCCGATTGCCAGGTACTCGCCAACCTTGCGCCGCAATTCGGCATCCTGTCCCATGCGTCGCAACAACAGGTCCGCCTCGTTATCCGGCAGTTCGCCATCCACAAACGCAGAAATCTGCATCCTTATCGCGTCATTCATACTTCACCCGTGCGGGTCGCCCCGCATTCTTTTTACCGCGTCAGCGGCCCGACCTTCTTCGAGATCGCGTCGCGCGCCCTGAATATTCTCGACCGCACCGTACCCACGGGACATTCCATGGTCTGCGCGATCTCTTCATAGCTCATGCCTTCCAGCTCGCGAAGGATGATCGCGGTCCGCAAATCCTCCGGCAGCGCCGCAATGGCACGCCCTACAGCCTCGTTCAGCTCATTGCTGAGCGTCACCCCTTCGGGGGTGTCAGTTTCCTTCAGCCTCGCATGCAGGTCGTACTGCTCCGGATCCTGCAAGTCCAACTCGACGTCCACCGGGCGCCTGCGCTGGGCTGCCAGGTGGTTTTTCGCCGTATTCACCGCGATGCGGTACATCCACGTATAAAAGGCGCTGTCGCCACGAAACCGCGGCAGCGCCTTGTAAGCCTTGATAAACGCTTCCTGGGTAATGTCCAGCGCCAGTTCAGGATCCCGTACATACCGCATCACCAGATTCACAATCTTGTGCTGGTACTTCAGCACCAGGAGATCAAAAGCGCCCTTGTCTCCCTTCTGGACACGTTTGACCAGTTTGCTGTCAGACGATTGGTTCGACATCCGGCATCACTCGCCCGTAATCCGGCGTCGGCGTCCGACACCCGGATAGACCGGTTCCGGGGCGATAAGTTCTCGATTTTCTGCCTGATGCGTCATTGTTCTGTGATGCCGTTCCGTTACGGGTGGCAGATCGCCCCGGCGACGGGGCCGCGGCCCCGTTTTCCCTGCCTTCTCGGCATGTTAGCAGCTTCACGGTGTGCCTCCAATGTGTCGCCACAGTACCTGCAGCCTGCGCCAGTCGGTGGCGCGGTTGGAACCGGCCCGCACCAGCTCGGCCCAGCGTGGGCCGCGTTCCAATTGCACATGCAGCCAGCCTGCCCCCTCCAGCAGCACGCTGCCGTGCAGCAGGGCCGCGGATCGCCAGCCGTCGCGTGTCTCGACGAGGACACGTCCGTCGGCAAACAGCCGGAGCGCCCGGCAGCGCCGGAAACCCGCCCGAAATGCGCGAAGTTCGGCGAGGCATTGCCACGCCCACCCGAGGCATAGCAGCGCCCGCCAGCCGCCGTGGACGGGCAGCAGCAGGATCAGGAAAACGCCAGACAGCGCCAACCCTGCGCCGGACACGAGCACCACGCCGCGCAGCAGGGCATCAGGACGGATCTCGGCGAAGTATGCGCTCGATGACACGGGCGATCGACTCGGACGACGGCTTCTTCTTCTGTAACAGGTAGCCGTTGAGCTCCGGATCGGCAAGCGCCAGAACCTGCTGAAACGCGGCTTTTTCGTCGTCGTCAGCCTCGGCAAACCGATTTTCGAGATAGCCGAGCAACAGGTCGTCGAGCTCGCGCATGCCGCGTCGGCATTGCCATTTCAATCGGGACAGTTCGGACATTCGCCACCATCCAGGGCCGCGGGCAGCGCCGGCGGCCTGGTCAGTATTTCCGCTCCGCGAGCATCTTCTTGGTTTCGGCGATCGCCTTCGCCGGGTTGAGGCCCTTCGGGCAGGTCTGCGTGCAGTTCATGATCGTGTGACAGCGATACAGTCGGAACGGATCCTCGAGCTCGTCGAGCCGCTCGCCCGTCGCCTCGTCGCGGCTATCGACCAGCCAGCGGTAGGCCGCGAGCAAAGCCGCCGGGCCCAGGTAGCGGTCACTGTTCCACCAGTAGCTCGGGCAGCTCGTGGAGCAACAGGCACACAGGATGCACGCGGCCGGTTCGTTGATGAGTTCCTGGTCCTCCTTGGACTGGAGCCTTTCCCGGTCGGGCGGCGGCGGCGTGCGCGCCTGCAGCCACGGTTTGATCGACGCGTACTGCGCGTAGAAATTCGTCAGGTCCGGCACGAGATCCTTGACGACCGGCATGTGCGGCAGCGGGTAGATCCTGACGTCTCCCTTCACGCTGTCGATCGACCGCGTGCACGCCAGCGTATTGCCGCCGTCGATGTTCATCGCGCACGACCCGCAAATGCCTTCGCGGCAGGAACGACGAAAGGTCAGCGTCGGATCGACCTCGTTCTTGATCTTGATCAGCGCATCCAGAACCATCGGCCCGCAACGATCGAGATCCACCTCGTAAGTATCCACGCGCGGGTTCTCGCCGCTATCCGGATCGTAGCGGTACACCGCGAAACGACGCACATTCGTCGCTCCCGCAGCGGCCGGAAAATGCCTGCCTTTCCTGATGCGCGAATTTTTCGGGAGTCTGAATTCAGCCACGGTCGCTCTTCCTAGTAGACACGCGCCTTCGGCGCGACAACCTCGACTTCGTCGGTGAGGGTTTCCATGTGAACGGGCCGGTAGTCGAAACTGACCTTACCGGCATCATCGACCCACGCGAGCGTGTGCTTCATCCAGTTCACGTCGTCACGTTCCGGGTAATCTTCTCGCGCGTGCGCGCCGCGGCTTTCGAGACGATTCGCCGCTGACTCGATGGTCGCGGTCGCGTTCAGCAGCAGGTTTTCGAGTTCCAGGGTTTCCACAAGGTCCGTATTCCAGATCAGCGAACGGTCGCTGACGCGAACGTCGGCGAAGCTCGCGAAAGTTTTGTGCAGCAGTTCGACGCCTTCGTTGAGGGAATCGCCGGTACGGAACACCGCCGCGTGATTCTGCATGACCTTCTGCATTTCGAGCCGCACCTCCGCCGTCGGGCGCTGACCCGCGGCATTGCGCAGCCGGTCGATGCGCGCAACGCTGTCCTGCCCGGCATCCGCACCGAGCGGTTTGTGGCGCGCGCCGGGCGTCATCGTGTCGGCGCAGAAGTGCGCCGCAGCGCGGCCGAACACGACGAGGTCGAGTAATGAGTTGGAACCGAGCCGGTTGGCCCCGTGCACCGATACGCACGCCGCCTCGCCGACCGCCATCAGGCCCGGCACCACCGATTCGGGGTCGCCGTAGACCTTGGTCAGCACCTGGCCATGGAAATTCGCCGGGATGCCGCCCATGTTGTAATGCACGGTCGGCAGCACCGGGATGGGTTCCTTCGTCACGTCGACGCCCGCAAATATTCTCGCCGACTCGGCGATGCCGGGCAGGCGTTCCTCGATGACTTCCGGGCCGAGGTGCTCGAGGTGCAGGTGGATGTGGTCTTTCTCCGCACCAACGCCGCGGCCCTCGCGGATTTCGATGGTCATCGAACGACTCACGACATCGCGCGACGCCAGGTCCTTCGCGTTCGGCGCATAGCGCTCCATGAAACGCTCGCCGTCGGAATTGGTCAGGTAGCCGCCCTCGCCGCGCACGCCCTCGGTGATCAGGCAACCCGCGCCGTAGATCCCGGTCGGATGAAATTGCACGAACTCCATGTCCTGGACCGGCAGGCCGGCGCGCAGCACCATGGCGCTGCCGTCGCCCGTACAGGTATGCGCCGAGGTACACGAGAAGAAGGCCCGGCCATAGCCACCCGTGGCAAGTATTACCTGGTGCGAACGGAAGCGATGCAGTCGCCCGGTCGATAATTCGAGCGCCACGACACCGCGGCACGCCCCGTTCTCCATGATCAGGTCGATCGCGAAGTATTCGACGAAGAACTCGGCGTCGTGCTTGAGTGACTGCTGATACAGCGTGTGCAGCATCGCATGGCCGGTACGGTCCGCGGCCGCACAGGTGCGCTGCGCCGTGCCCTCACCGAAGCGCGTGGTCATGCCGCCGAAGGGGCGCTGGTAGATCCTGCCGTCTTCGGTTCGCGAGAAAGGCACGCCGTAGTGCTCGAGTTCGATGACGGCGTCGGGAGCTTCCTTGCACATGTATTCGATCGCGTCCTGGTCGCCGAGCCAGTCGGATCCCTTGACCGTGTCGTACATGTGCCAGCGCCAGTCGTCCTCGCCCATGTTGCCGAGCGCGGCGCTGATGCCGCCCTGGGCGGCAACCGTGTGGCTGCGCGTCGGGAATACTTTCGTGACGCAGGCCGTCTTGAAACCCGCCTCCGCAAGTCCGAACGTCGCACGCAGGCCGGCGCCACCGGCGCCGATCACGACGACGTCGTAGCTATGATCGATGAATTCGTAGTCGCTCATGCGCCGGTTCCGATTTTCAGGATGGCAAACAGTGCCGCTGCCGCGAGAAAGACATGCGCGAAGCGGGAGATGATCAGTGTCGCGATCTTGAGGCCCGGCGCGTGCACGTAGTCCTCGACCACGACCTGAACCCCGAGATACGAGTGATAGGCCATCGTCACGGCGAGCAGCGCGAGCAACACGGCATTGATTGGCGTGCCGATGAACGCGACCGCGTCGGCATGACCGAAGCCAGCCATGGTGGCGAGCGACCATGCGAACCAGAGACCGAGTATTGTGAGCGCGACGCCGGAAACACGCTGACCCCACCAGTGTTCCGTGCCGTCCTTCGCGGTGCCGAGCCCGAGTACCCGGCCAAGCGGTGAACGCAGGCTCATGACGCGATTCCCCAGAATGCCGCGGTCAGCACGAACGCCAGCGCGATGACCAGCCAGGCCGATGCGTTTGCCTGGTGCTTCTCGAAGCCACGGCCCGTATCCCAGACCAGGTGCCGGATGCCGTTCGAGACGTGATAGAAGAACGCGAAACTCCAGCCGACGAGGCACAACATGCCGAGCCGCGAACCCATCATCCCGACGTAGCCGTCATACGCACCGCGTCCCGACGCCGCGTCGAACAGCCAGCCGACCAGGACGATGAGACCGAACGACATGGCGAGCCCGGTGATCCGGTGCAGGATCGACGCGACCATCGTGATGGGCCAGCGATAGATCGAGAGATGCGGCGACAGCGGCCTGCCGTTATTACTCATGAGTTCGCTTCTTTATGGTGGTGGGCTGCCGGTATCGGCAGCCGTATTATCCTGATTCAGAATCAAAAATCGATACAGCGCCCGCCTTTTTCCCAATCGCCGAAGCGCGTCGGGTCGAGACCGCCCCGCCCGCCGATCTCTTTTGGCGGCGCCGGCGGGCTTTCCTGCGTATCATCCTGCTTGGATTCGGGCTTTTCGGCCTTATCCTTTGACTCTGCCTCGCTCATGGCGAGAGTATGCCAGACGCCCGGAGGGCCTGCAGTATCACTGTTCTAGACCAAAGTATGGAAAAGATCGCCACGATAACCGCAACCGGTCCCGACGCCCTCTCGTTCCTGCAGGGACAGTTGACGAACGACCTCAGGCGTCTCGCTACGGAAAAAGAGATTCTCGCCGCCTGGTGCAGTCCCAAGGGTCGCGTGATCTGGTTCGGGACGGTCCGGGCGATCGAATCGGGCTACGCACTCTCGGCGCCGGCCGAAACGGCCGACGACATCGTGCGCCGGCTCACGATGTTCCGCTTCCGCGCCAGGGTCGATCTCGCAATCGACCACGATGAGGCCGAGGTCGATCCGGCGACCCTCATCCGGGGCGGGTACCCGTTCATCGGCCGCGCGCAGTCCGAGCAATTCACGCCGCACATGCTGAACCTGGACCTGATAGACGCGATCAGCCTCACCAAGGGCTGCTACACGGGCCAGGAGATCGTCGCGCGCACGCACTACAAGGGCGCAACCAAGCGCCGCACGCTGCGGTATACGGCCGACGCGCCCGTGCTGCCGGGCGCGCGGGTGTCCGCGGGCGAACGCGATGTGGGCGAGGTGCTCAACGTGGCCGGCAATGAATTGCTGGCGGTGGTGCCGCTGGACAGCGCCGATGCCGACCTGTCGGTCGACGGCATCGTGCTCAGGCGCGAGCCCCTGCCCTACCTGCAATAGGCGTCGTTCAGTCGAAAACTTCGGGCCGCATGTGCGGGAACAGCAGCACGTCGCGAATCGAAGGCGAATCCGTCAGCAGCATCACCACGCGATCGACACCGATGCCGATGCCGGTCGTCGGCGGCATCCCGTATTCGAGCGCGCGAATATAGTCGTGATCGTATGACATCGCCTCGTCGTCGCCGGCGGCCGCGTTTTCGACCTGCGCGCGGAATCGTTCGGCCTGGTCCTCCGGATCGTTGAGCTCGGAAAACCCGTTTGCGATCTCGCGACCCGCGATGAACAGCTCGAAGCGATCCGTGACGAACGGGTCGGCGTCGTTCCTGCGTGCGAGCGGCGACACCTCGGCCGGGTAGCGAATGACGAATGTCGGTTCGCGCAATTGGTGCTCGGCCGTTTTTTCGAAAATTTCGATCTGCAGTTTTCCTGCGCCGTAGTTGTCCTGCACCGGAATGTCGAGCTGCCGGCACAGGGCCGCGAGGTAATCGCGATCGCGGATCCTGGACATGTCGATATCGGGATTGCGGGCCGCGACGGCCTCCTCGACCGAGATGCGCGCGAATGGCTTGCCGAAATCGAACTGCTCGCCCTGGTACGTCACGATCGTCGTGCCGTTCACGGCTTCGGCCATGCCGTGCAGCATCGCCTCGGTCGCATCCATCCAGGCCTCGTAGTCGGCGTAGGCCCGGTAGGCCTCCAGCATCGTGAATTCAGGGTTGTGCTGCGTCGACACGCCCTCGTTGCGGAAATTGCGGTTGATTTCGAACACCCGGTCGAACCCGCCGACGATCAGCCGCTTGAGATTGAGTTCCGGCGCAATCCGCAGGTAAAGGTCCATGTCCAGCGCGTTATGGTGCGTGCGAAAGGGCCGCGCCAGGGCACCGCCCGGGGTCGTCTGCATCATCGGCGTTTCCACCTCGAGGAAATCCTGCGCCTCGAGGAACGCGCGCATGTAGGACACGATCTGCGAACGCTTGCGGAACACCTCGCGGCTCGACTCATTGATGATCAGGTCGACGTAACGCTGCCGATACCGCGTCTCCTGGTCCGACAGGCCGTGCCACTTTTCGGGCAATGGCCGCAGGCACTTCGTCAGTATGCGCAGTTCGTCGGCGAGAATCGTGAGTTCGCCGGTCATCGTGCGAAACAACTTGCCACGGGCGCCGACGATATCCCCGACATCCCATTTCTTGAAGGCTGCGTACACGCCCTCGGGCAGCCGGTCGCGTTCCACGCGCACCTGGATCTGGCCGGACCTGTCCTGCAGCTTGACGAAACTCGCCTTGCCCATGACGCGCTTGGCCATCATGCGCCCGGAAACACAGACCTCGACCGCCTCCTCGCGGAGTTTTTCATCATCGTGCGAATCGAAGGTCTGGTGCAATTCGCCCGCGATGGCATTACGCCGAAAATCGTTAGGGTACGCGTTGCCCTCCGCACGCAGCGCCTTGAGCTTGGCGCGCCGTTCCGCGATAAGTTTGTTGTCGTCCGGCCTGTCCTGGCCGGTCTGCGATTGCTTTTTGCTGTCGTCGGTCACTGGTCTTCCGCTTAGAGTCCCTGCTTGAGGCTTGCTTCGATGAATTTGTCGAGCCCGCCGTCGAGTACTGCCTGAGTGTTACCGGTTTCGACGCCGGTGCGCAAATCCTTGATGCGGCTCTGGTCGAGCACGTAGGAGCGAATCTGGCTGCCCCAGCCGACATCGGCCTTGCTCTCCTCCAGCGCAGACGCCTCCACGCGACGCTTCTGCAGTTCGAGTTCATAGAGCTTGGCCTTGAGCTGGTTCATGGCCGTCGCCTTGTTCTTGTGTTGCGAGCGATCGTTCTGGCACTGCACCACGGTGTTGGTCGGCAGGTGCGTGATACGCACCGCGGATTCGGTCCGGTTGACGTGCTGTCCGCCCGCGCCGCTCGCGCGATAGACGTCGATACGCAAATCCGACGGATCGATCTCGATATCGATGTCGTCGTCGACTTCGGGCGACACGAACACGGATGCGAACGAAGTGTGGCGGCGATTGCCGGAATCGAACGGCGACTTGCGCACGAGCCGATGCACGCCGGTTTCCGTCCGGAGCCAGCCGTAGGCGTACTCGCCGACGACGTGCACGGTCGCGCTCTTCACACCGGCGACTTCGCCCGCCGACGCCTCGATCACCTCGGCTTTGAAGTCGTGCGCCTCCGCCCAGCGCAAATACATGCGCAGGAGCATTTCCGCCCAGTCCTGCGCTTCGGTGCCGCCGGCCCCCGACTGGATGTCCAGGTAGGCGTTGTTCGGGTCCATTTCACCGGAGAACATGCGACGAAATTCGAGGGCGGAAAGCTGCGTCTCGAAGCGATCCAGGTCGCGCACGAGCTCCGCCATCGTCGCCTCGTCGTCTTCCTCGAGCGCGAGTGCGAACAGTTCGCCCGAATCCCGCAAACCCGACGAAAGCTCGTCGAGCACCTCGACGACCTGCTCGAGCTGTGCCCGCTCCTGTCCCAGCGCCTGGGCGCGCTCCGGCCGATTCCAGACGTCCGGTTGTTCCAGTTCGCGCCGAACCTCGGTCAGGCGCTCGGCTTTGCCTTCGTAGTCAAAGATACCCCCTCAACGCATCGCTGCGTTCCCTGAGGTCGGTAATCGTGTTCCTGATCTGGCTCGTTTCCATGGCAGTACCGGCGCCGAAAAAGGCGCGATCTTAGCACGCGCCGCGAGCCTGCAGTGGCGCGATCTGCTCGACGACGAGTTGCGGGTTTTCGATGCCGCGATATTCATTGACGTCCAGCCTGAAAGCAAGCTGCACCCGCCCTCTGTAGGCAGGCCCGGCCTGGTTGAAAGCGATGGCGTCGACGATGCCGCCGCCGGCCGCCGACCGGACCCGCAGCTTCAGGTGGTTTTCGCCGACGACCCGCTGTTCGACAACCTCGAAATCGCCGCTCCAGACGGGTTCGGGAAACCCGGACCCCCAGGGCCCCGCATCGCGGAGGCGCCGCGCAAAGTCGAGTGTCAGCGCGCTGCCCGGCAGTCCGCCGTCCGTCACGATGGCGCCGCTGAAATCCGCGTCGGCGTAAAGCCGGCGCATCTGCCGGGCGGCCAGCTCGCGGAATTCCGCCAGCGCCGACTCGCGTATGGTCAGCCCGGCCGCCATCGCGTGGCCGCCGAACTTCTCGATCAGGCCCGGCTTCGCGGTCGACACCGATTCGAGCAGGTCGCGAATGTGCACGCCGGGAATCGAGCGGGCCGAGCCCTTCAGGCGTTCGCCGTTATCGCGCGCGAACGCGATGACGGGTCGGTTGCAGCGCTCGCGCACGCGCGCGGCGATCAGCCCGACGACCCCCTGGTGCCAGCTCTGCTCGAACACGCAGACACAGGGCGGCCAGTGCTGCGCGCCCATCCTGTCGACATACTGGAACGCCTGCTCGCGCATGGTCGCCTCGATATCGCGCCGCTCGCTGTTGATACTGTCCAGCAAGCGGGCATCTTCCTGCGCCGTCGCCGCATCGTCCGTCATGAGACACTCGATCCCGACGGAAATATCCTCGAGCCGGCCGGCCGCGTTGATCCGCGGGCCAACGACGAAACCGAGGTCCGTGCTGACGCAACGCGCCGGCGCCCGCCCGGACTGCCTGAGCAGCGCCTCGATGCCGGCGACCGAATGCCCCCCACGTATGCGCTGCAATCCCTGGTACACGAGAATCCGGTTGTTGTAGTCCAGCGGCACGACGTCGGCGACCGTCCCGAGCGCCACGAGGTCGAGATACTTCGCCGGGATGCGCGCCGCGCCCGCCTGGCCGCGCTCCTCGAGCAGCCGGCCGATGCACGCGACCAGGTAGAATGCGACGCCCACCCCGGCCAGATTGCGGCTCGGGAAGCGGCTGCCGGGCAGGTTCGGGTTCACGATGACTGCCGCCTCGGGCAGTGCGGCACCGGGCAGATGATGGTCGGTGACGAGGACGTCGATGCCCAGCGCATTCGCCTCGGCGACGCCGCCGATGCTCGAAATCCCGTTGTCGACGGTAATCAGCAGAGCGGGTTCCCGCGCGGCTGCCACGCGCACGATGTCACGCGACAACCCGTAACCATATTCGAAGCGATTCGGAACCAGGTACTCGACGTCGCGAAATCCGAACTCCCTGAGGCAACGCAGCATGAGCGCCGTGCTCGTCGCGCCATCGACGTCGAAGTCGCCGACGATGATGATGCGTCGCTCCCGGTTGGCGATCACCAGCTCCGCTGCCGCGTCGACGTTCTCCAGCATGCCGACCGGCGCCAGACCGGCGAGACCGTATTCCAGTTCGCGCGCCGAGCGCAGTCCGCGCATCGCATACAGCCGCGCGAGCAGCGGATCGAGGTCGCCGAAACCCTCGAGCTGCCCTGCGCCGGGCATGGCGCGTGTTACCACGGGTCGCAATGCGTGCATGGGTCGGACTCAGTCGAGCAACGGCGAGTCGCGGCGCCAGATGCGAAACGCATGGGCGCGCTGCACGTCAGCTCGCAGTCCATCGCGGAACAACAGGACCAGCCTGCTCACGGCGCGTTCGCGCAGCAGCTCGCGCAAATCCGACAGCCAGCGCATGAGCGATGCGCTGGTCTGGTCTTCCTCGGGAGTCACCGCGACGAAGCCGGCGATGGATGCCTCCACGCAGGACCCAAAATCGCCCGGCCAGAGTTCGGACACGGCGGTGCCGCTCTCCCAGTACCCGAGCATCAGCGGATCGTCGGCAAACAACGGGGGCTGTGGCCGCGTGACGCGCTCGGGAGCGCGGCCGCCGCCCCAGAGCCAGAGGGAATTCACGGGCGGGCGTCCTTCGGCGGCACGATTCGCGTTGACCTCGTGCTCGTGCAACGCCATTTCGATTTCGCTCAGAATATTGCGATGCGTGCGCGTGTGCTCGCCGCTCGGCAGGAACTCGCCCGGGTTGCGTCCGTCCACCACGTAAGCGGGGACCGACGACGTGGATATCGGCACGCTCGCGCGCAGATAACCGCAGGATCCGAGGCGCGCGAATCCGAACTGCCTGTCGGCCGCCAGCGTGTTTTGCAGGTGATCGAACAGCGGCCGCAGTTCGTGGGACGGCAGGTCCTGGTAGCGCAGCGCGTGCAGTCGCAGATGATCGAGGCGCGGCTCGAGGAACACCGGATCCGCCGCAGCGATCCAGACTGTCGGCCGGTCGCCGGTCTGGCCCCACATTCGCAGCGCCCCCAGCCCTTCCTCCGGGTACGGCAGGTTCAGCACATCGAGCACGCGCGCGAGCAGTTCCCGCGGATGTTCTTCGCGGGACAGGTCGGCCTGCGCCAGCCAGGTGCGCAGCGAGGGATCGGTGATCCGCCCGCCGCCGGCCGGGGGCAGAACGACGACGGCGGCAGATTTGTCATATGATGTTGTCACTTCAGGCGTCGATCTTAAGGGAAGCGGTCTTGAAATTCACAAGAGAATTGACGGGCGTTTTGACCATCCGCAGTGTTGCCGCGGGCGTCGTCCGCGTCAATGCGGACGAATTCCGCGCGCCGGTCGCGCTCACGGCCGAGGAGATTCTCGGCGAGTGGACGCCGAAGCCGATTCTCGACCTCGTTGAAGGCGATTTCGCCCGGCTCCTCGAAAAGGCCCCGGAAGTGGTCCTGCTCGGGACCGGCGGCAGCAATGTCTTTCCGCCGCGCGAACTCACATTCGCATTCGCGCGTCGCGGCATCGGTCTCGAGGTCATGGATACGGCGGCCGCCGCGAGAACCTTCAACGTGCTCGCGATGGAGGGCCGGCGCGTCTCGGCGGTACTCTACCCACCGGTCTAGTCCAGCAGCGAATCTCCGGAGATTCCGCTCTTTTCCATGAGTTCGCGCATTTTCTTGAGCGCGTCGATCTGGATCTGGCGTACGCGCTCCCGCGTCACGCCGATTTCGTCCCCGATCTGCTCGAGTGTCGCGCGCCGGTGGCCGTGCAATCCGAATCGCCGCTCCACGACGGTGCGCTGCTTGTCATTCAATTCATAGAGCCAGTGGTCAACGATCTCGAGTACATCGTCGTGCTGCGCACGCCGCAGCGGCTCTGCCGCGCGCTTCGCACGCAGCCTTTCTACGGGACTGTCATCGTCCGGCCCGACCGCGGTCAGCGTGACGCGCTCGTGCAGCGCCATCAGCCTCGCCACTTCGTCGACGTCGCGGTCGAGATGCTCGGCAATCGTCGCAATCGCCGGCGTCTTGCCGTTTTTCTGCCGCAGCAGCCTGGCCGCGCGCAGGCAGGAATTGATGTCCTTGATCACGTGAATCGGCAAGCGAACCGTCCGAGACTGGTTCATGATGCCGCGCTCGATGGTCTGGCGTATCCACCAGGTCGCATAGGTCGAGAAGCGAAAGCCGCGCTCCGGATCGAATTTCTCGACGGCACGAATCAGCCCGAGGTTGCCTTCCTCGATCAGGTCGAGCAGCGGCAGGCCGCGATTGATGTAACGCCGCGCAATCTTGACGACGAGTCGCAGGTTGGATTCGATCATGCGATGCCGTGCCGCCTCGTCGCCGCCCTGCGCGCGCCGTGCCAGCGTCTTTTCCTCGTCCGCACTCAGCAGCGGCGAGATGCCGATCTCGTCGAGGTAACGCCGTGTCGGATCCAGCAGCTGGCCCACAGAACTCCCCTTTGTGCCGGCGGCGGCCTGTCGGGTTCTGGCTGGCTTGTCAGTTCGGTCTATCTCGCCGGCAGAAACTGTCGGGGATTGACCGGTTCGCCGTTTCGCCTGATCTCGAAATGCAGTCGCGGCTTTCGTTCCGGACCCTCACCCATGGTCGCTATCTGCTGGCCGCTTTTGATGTTCTGACCTTCCTTTACCAGCAGCGACGCGTTGTACCCGTAGGCACTCAGGTAAGTGTCGTTGTGCTTGATAATAATAAGCTTGCCGTATCCGATCAGTCCACTGCCCGCATAGACTACGCGGCCGGAAGCAGCGGCGTGAATGGGTTGCCCGGCCCTGCCGTCAATCAGAACGCCCGTACCTGGACCCGGCTTTGCGCCGAATTCGACGTTGATGCGTCCTTTCGTCGGCCACGCCCAGGCCGGCGCCGGCTGCGCCGGGATATCGGGCAGCGGCCTCGTCGGCGGCTGCGAGCCCGTGCTGCGACTCGTACTCGTGGTGCTGCGGCTCTGAGCGCTGCGGCTCGTGTAGCCGGGTGGCGGCGCCAGCCGAATGACCTGGCCGGGATAAATCAACGAGCCGTCGCCCAGGCGATTCCAGCGCGCCACCTCGCCCGGGTTCTTGCCGTAGCGAAACGCGATCGAGTACAGGGTTTCGCCACGACGAACGATATGCGTGTCCGGATCCTCGCGCCAGGTCGACTGTCCGCCGCAGGACGCAAGTGCGAGGCAAAGCAATGCGATGATGACAGGCCGGACGCTCATTGCCCCCGCATCATCAACCAGCCGATGACGATGACTGTCACGACGACCACCGCCCAGCCAATCCGCTCGATGTGCCGCGACAATGACTGCTCGAAGCGCTCGCCGCCCAGCCGCACCAGCCCGGCGACCAGGAAGAAGCGTGCCGCCCGGCCAATGAGCGAACCGATGAAGAACCCGGGCAGGCTGAGCGTCGCCACGCCCGCCGCGATCGTGAACACCTTGTAGGGAATCGGCGAGAATCCCGCCACGAAAATGACCCAGACGCCGTAGCGATCGAACCAGTCGCGCGCCGTAACGTACGCCGGCCAGTAATGGGACTCGCGCAACCACGGCTCGACGGCCTCGAACATGCCATAACCGATGGCATAGCCGCCGAGTCCGCCAAGCACGGAGAAGACCGTCGCGATCGTCGCGAAGCGAACCCAGCGGTCACGGACTGCGAGGCACATGGGCGCCAGCATGACGTCGACCGGGATCGGGAAAAACGACGATTCCGCGAAACTCATGGCAGCGAGATAGCGCTCGGCATGCGGGTGGCGTGACCACGCAAGGACCCGGTTGTAGAGCGGCGCAAACAGCGTCACCGCGTATCACCGCGGGCGGAAAAAAAGACAGGATCCACCTTAGAAAAAATACTTATCATATTGATAAATATATCCTATTTTCCCTTAACAAGCGGCACGAAACTGACCGCCCCGAGGCTCATCTGCTCGTAGTGATCATCGCGCTTCGTGATCATCGCGAGGTCCTGCATGCCCGGTCTGCCGACCGGAATGATCAGGCGTCCGCCCGGGGCAAGCTGCTCGAGCAAGCGCTCGGGCAGCTCCGGCGCAGCCGCCGTGACGATAATCCCGTCGTACGGCGCATACTTCGGCCAGCCCTCCCAGCCGTCACCCGGCCGGAACTGCACGTTGTAGATATCGAGGTCACGCAGCCGCTGCCGCGTCTTGCGCAGGAGTTCCGGGATGCGCTCGACCGTGTAGATCCTTCTCACGAGCGGCGACAAGACGGCTGTCTGGTAGCCGCAGCCGGTCCCGATTTCCAGGATCGTCTCGCCCGTGAAACCGTCGAGCAGCGCCTCTGTCATCCGCGCGACGACATAGGGCTGGCTGATGGTCTGGCCAAGCCCGATCGGCAGCGCCGTGTCCTCGTAGGCCCTGCTCGCGAGCGCCTCGTCGACGAACAGGTGGCGCGGCACGTTGCGCACCTGCTCAAGCACTGCCGGAGAGCGAATACCCTGATCCTTGAGCCGTCGCACGAGCCGGTCGCGCGTTCGGGCCGATGTCATTCCGATGCCCAGGCGCGCATCGATCATGCCTTGAGCCACTCCGCGATTCCGCTTATGGCCTCGTGGCGCGTGAGGTCGACCCTGAGCGGCGTCACGGACACAAAGCCCAGTTCGATCGCATGGAAATCCGTGCCCTCGCCCGCATCCTGCCCCCTGCCGGCAGGTCCCACCCAGTAGATCGGCCGACCATAGGGATCCTTGTCGCGGACCACCTGCTCCGCCTTGTGGCGAAACCCGAGGCGCGCCGCGCGCAGGCCCCTGAGCGCCTCGAAGGGCACATCGGGCACGTTCACATTCAGGACCGTGTCCGACGACAGTGAGGATCGGTCCAGCTTCCGGACCAGCGAGGTCGCCACCCGCGCTGCCGTGTCGAAGTGCGTCAGGTTATGGCCCACGAGGGACACCGCGATCGTCGGCAGGCCCAGGAAGCGCCCCTCCATGGCTGCCGCCACGGTGCCCGAGTAGATCACGTCGTCGCCGAGATTGGCGCCATGATTGATGCCCGACACCACGAGATCCGGCTCATAGTCCAGGAACCCCGTCAGTGCGAGGTGCACGCAATCGGATGGCGTGCCATCGACCTTGTAGCGGTTTTCGCCGTACTGCTCGACCCTGAGCGGGGTCGACAGCGTCAGCGAATTGCTGGCAGCCGAACGATTCCGGTCGGGCGCGACCACGACCACGTCCGCGACCTCCGAAAGTGCGGCGGTCAGCGCGTTGATCCCGGTAGCGAGATACCCGTCATCGTTACTTACGAGGATTTTCATTATTCTTCGGGAGGCGCGAAGTCTTGAATGGCCGTGGCGACGCGCTCACTATACTGAATACCACGCGTACACCATAGCCCGACGAACCACACCGTGACTGATGACGATCTCAAAGAATTTCGCGACGCCGTTGCCGACGCCCGGCCGTTGCAGCATGAGGAGCGCGTAATCCATACCGGACCTCGGCCCAAGCCCCGGGCGAAGTTCTCGAAAGCGGACGAAAAGGCGGTGCTCGCCGAAAGTCTCGACGTGGACATCGAGACGCTGGAGCATGGCAGCGGCGCCGCCCTGCGTTTCCATCGCCCGTCGGTCGGCAAACGGACGATGCGCAAGCTCGCGCGCGGCGGCTACAGCGTCCAGGCGGAAATCGACCTGCATGGCATGACCGTGGCAGAAGCCCGGCCAAGACTCGCTGACTTCATCGAGTATGCCGCGTCACAGGGCAAACTCTGCGTTCGCGTCGTACACGGCAAGGGGCTCGGCTCCGGCGATCGCGGCCCCGTGCTGAAGACCGCCGTGAATCGCTGGCTCAGGCGCTGGGACTGTGTCCTGGCGTTCGTGTCGACACGCCAGGTCGATGGCGGTACGGGCGCCGTCTACGTACTGCTGCAACGCACCTGATCGAGGCCGCCCGGACGGTTGCGGTCTCGACAGCGTCGCGACCGCGGATTGCGCGCGCGGGCCCGCCAGGCGGATGGCTCAAGAAAGATGGTCATTCATGCGGCGCGATCCTGAACCTCGGCGATCTCGCGCAAGACACTCGTCGCAAACGCCCCTGCCGGGAGCGAGAACCGGATTTCGATCGCGTCCCCGGCGAGCGCGGCTTCCAGCGCCGTCACGCGCAGCCTGAGCGCGCGCCAGCCGACCTCGACCCGCGCCCGGGCGAGCGCTGCCACCCATGCCGCGTGCTGCGCGGCCTGTCCGGGTGCGCCGTCGCCCCACAGCACGCCCGCGGGATGCAGGTCGAGCGCGCGGCAACGGGCTTCGATGTCGGCGTCCACGACGTCGGCCGTGAAAATGCTGTTCGAGCCGTCGAGATTGACCACGTCGCCCGGCAGAACGCGGTCCCAGTCGCCGGCCTGCACGCGCTCGTCGAGGCGCTCATTGAATATGAGCGAGCGCGCCGCGGAGATCGCGATGCTCCGGAGATGGCGCGGCAATCGCTTGCCGGCCGCCCAGTCGTCTGCAAGACCGACGTTAGCGCCGTCGCGTCCGAAGCGCTGGTCACCGAAATAGTTCGGGACGCCGCGCTCGCGAATCGTGGCGACCCGCTGCGCCACCGCTTCGTGGTGCCGGTCGATCGCATCCCCTCGCAGGACGATCTCAAAAGCGTTGCCCCGGTGCGCGCCACGACGCAATTTGCGATTGTGCCTTCGGACCTCGAGCAGTTTCACGCCCTCGGCGACAAACGCATTCCAGTCCGGCGCATGCCAGCGCGGCACGCTGAACCACTGTCGAGTCACGGCGTGCCGGTCTTTCAGGCCCGCGTAGCCGACATCGCGCAACGGCACGCCGGCAAAGCGCGCCAGTTGTCGAGACACCCATTCGGTATTGGCGCCGGTTTTCTCGACATGCAGATAGTCGTGCTCGCCGTCGCCGCTGAATTCGAACGGCAGGTCTTCATCGACCCGGAAGTCCTGCGGCGTAGCGCGCATGACGGCGGAAAAGAGCGGCGCCCCGTGCGCGCGGGTCCAGACGGGCATCGGCATCAGTGCATCCTAGCGCGCGTTTTCGGCAACCGGCACGACCTGGTAGAAGGTCTCTTCCTTGCCGATCATGCCGAGATCGGTACGGGCGCGCTCTTCCGCGGCATCCCGCCCTTCCTTGAGATTGATGACCTCGGCATCGAGCGCGGCGTTGCGCGCGCGCAGGCTGGCATTGAGATCGCGCTGCTCGATCACGGCCGCGCGCAGGCTCAGCGTCTTGCGGTAGCCATCGTCGGACAGCCAGAGCTCGGCCTGCAGCCCGAGTCCGAGCAAACCGAGCAGCACCAACAGCCAGCGCGCATTTAGCAAATCGCTACCCCAATCCCGGCAACCCGTGAATCCCGCTCAGGTCACCTTTACCGAAAACGCCGACCGCCCCGCGTATCCCGCGGCGGCTCCGAGTTCCTCTTCGATGCGAAGAAGCTGGTTGTACTTGGCGATGCGGTCCGAGCGCGACAGCGATCCGGTCTTGATCTGCGTCGCCTGCGTGCCCACCGCGATGTCCGCGATCGTCGCATCGGAGGTTTCGCCCGAACGGTGCGAGATCACTGCGCTGTAACCTGCCTCATCAGCCATAGTAATAGCATCAAGAGTTTCGCTTAAGGTACCGATTTGGTTGGGTTTTATCAATATGGAATTTGCAATCTTCTGTTCGATGCCGCGGGACAGGATCCGGGTGTTCGTGACGAACAGGTCATCACCGACCAGCTGCACCCGCGCGCCGAGCCTTTCGCTCAGGATGCGCCAGCCCTCCCAGTCGCTTTCGTCCATGCCGTCTTCGATCGTAATGATCGGATAGGCAGCGACCAGCTCGCCCAGAAAATCGACAAATCCGGCCGCGTCGAACTGGCGCCCCTCGGACGCGAGGTCGTACACGCCTTCCCTGTAGAACTCGGAACTCGCGACGTCCAGTCCGAGCAGGATATCGTCTCCGGCCTTGAAGCCGGCCTGCCCGATCGCCGTCATGATCGTGTCGAGCGCCGCACGATTGGACGGCAGATCGGGCGCAAAGCCGCCCTCGTCGCCCACGGCCGTGTTCAGGCCCTGTTTCCTCAGCACGCTCTTCAGGCTGTGAAAGATTTCGGCGCCATAGCGCAGCGCTTCCGTGAAATTCGGCGCGCCGACCGGGAGAATCATGAATTCCTGGATGTCCACGCTGTTGTCGGCATGTGCGCCGCCATTGATGATGTTCATCATCGGCACGGGCATGATCGTGCTGCTGCCGAGATGGCGAAACAGCGACAGGCCCTTCGCGGCAGCCTCGGCCTTGGCAACCGCCAGTGAAATCGCGAGCAGTGCATTGGCCCCCAGGCGACCCTTGTTGTCCGTGCCGTCGAGATCGATCATGCAACGATCGACCGCACGCTGATCGGCGAACTCGACGCCGAGCAGCGCATCGCGCAGCGCGCCATTCACGTTGGCCACGGCTTTCCGCACACCCTTGCCGAGATAGCGGGACTTGTCCCCGTCCCTGAGTTCGACGGCTTCCCGCGTGCCGGTCGAGGCACCGGAGGGCACGCCCGCGCGTGCGGTCGTCCCGTCGGCAAGCGTGACGTCGGCTTCGACCGTGGGGTTTCCTCGCGAGTCGAGAATTTCACGACCGCGCACATCCTGAATCCTGATCATTATTACTCCGTGTTGGGAACGCCGAGCCCGTATGCAGCTTCGAGGTAGTCCCCGCGCTTTACGGTCCTGTCGATGTCGGCCAGCGTCTCGAGCAGCACCTGCATCTGTCCGAGCGGCCATGCATTGGGACCGTCCGACAGTGCCTTGGCCGGGTCCGGGTGCGTTTCCATGAACAGCCCGGCCACGCCCGCAGCAGTCGCCGCACGCGCAAGCACCGGGATGAATTCACGCTGCCCGCCGGACGCCGACCCCTTGCCGCCCGGCAGCTGCACCGAATGCGTGGCGTCGAACACGACCGGGCAACCGGTACCGCGCAGGACAGCGAGCGAGCGCATGTCCGAGACAAGATTGTTGTAACCGAACGTGAAGCCGCGCTCGCAGACCATGATCTGTTCATTGCCGGTCGATTTCGCCTTGTCGACGACGTTCTGCATCTCCCAGGGCGACAGAAACTGACCTTTCTTGATATTGACGGGCAGGCCCGCCTCCGCAGTCCGCAGGATAAAGTTCGTCTGCCGGCAGAGGAACGCGGGCGTCTGCAGCACGTCGACGACGTCGGCGACTTCGCCCATCGGCGTATCCTCGTGCACGTCCGTCAGGATCGGCACACCGATCTGGCGGCGAACCTCGGCGAGTATGCGCAGCCCCTCTTCCATGCCGGGCCCTCGAAAGCCGGATCGCGAGCTGCGATTCGCCTTGTCGAAGGACGACTTGTAGATGAACGGGATGCCGAGTCCGGCGCAGATTTCCTTGAGCGTGCCGGCAGTGTCGAGGGCAAGCTGCTCGCTCTCGACGACGCAGGTGCCCGCGATCAGAAAGATCGGCCGGTCGTTACCGGCTTCGAACCCACAAAGATTCATGCCTCGGCTGCCTCCGGAAATTCACCGGCGCTGTGTTCGCGGACGGCTGCGATAAAACTCCTGAACAACGGGTGACCGTCGCGGGGGCTGGATGTGAACTCGGGATGGAACTGCGTCGCGAGATACCAGGGATGCCCGGGCAATTCGACGGTCTCGACGAGGTCGTCGACCGACAGTCCCGAGAAACGCAGCCCCGCGGCTGCCAGCTGCTCACGATAATTGTTGTTCACTTCGTAACGATGCCGGTGACGCTCTTCGATGACCGTCTTGCCGTAGCTTTCTGCCGCCAGCGAGCCGGCTTCCAGCATGACTTTCTGCGCCCCGAGGCGCATCGTACCGCCGAGGTTCGAGTTCTCGCTGCGCGTTTCGGTATCGCCGGTCTGGTCCTGCCACTCCGTAATCAGGCCGACGACGGGATGCGGCGTCTTCCTGTCGAATTCGGTGCTCATGGCGCCCTCGAGTCCGGCCAGGTGGCGCGCCGCCTCGATCACCGCGATCTGCATGCCGAGACAGATGCCGAGATAGGGGACCTCGCGCTCGCGCGCATATTGCGCCGCGAGAATCTTGCCCTCGATACCGCGGTCGCCGAAGCCGCCCGGCACCACGATGCCGTCCATGCCGTCCAGGCAGCCGGTGCCTTCGTCCTCGATGTCGCCCGACTCGATGAAGTGAATGTTGACCTTCGTACGCGTGTGGATGCCGCCGTGCTGCAGCGCCTCGACGAGCGAAATGTAAGAGTCCTTGAGGTCCATGTACTTGCCGACCATCGCGACGTTGACCTCGGTCTCGGGATGTTCCTTGGCATCGACAATCGCGTCCCACTCGCTGAGATCGGCCGGCGGCAGATCGAGTCCGAGCTGCTTCGCGACGATATCGTCGAGACCCTGCTCGTGCATCATGCCGGGAATCTTGTAAAGATCGTCCGCGTCATAGGCCGAAATAACGGCCTTCTCCTGCACATTGGTGAACAGCGCGATCTTGCGGCGCTGCTCGTCCGGCAACGGCTGTTCGGAGCGACACACCAGAATATCGGGCTGGATGCCGATCGAGCGCAGTTCCTTGACCGAGTGCTGGGTCGGCTTGGTCTTGATTTCGGACGATGTCGGTATGTAGGGCACCAGCGTCAGGTGCACGTAAACGACCCGGTCGTGGCCGAGTTCGATGCCCATCTGGCGAATAGCTTCGAGGAACGGCAGCGACTCGATGTCGCCAACGGTGCCGCCGATCTCCACGAGACAGATATCGGCGTTACCGGCGCCGCGACGGACGCTCTCCTTGATCTCGTCGGTGATATGCGGGATGACCTGGACCGTTGCGCCCAGGTAATCGCCGCGCCGTTCCTTCGCGATCACGCTTTCGTAGATGCGCCCGGTCGTGAAATTACTGTTTCTGCCGCCGCGCGCGGTCCGCACGAATCGTTCATAGTGCCCGAGGTCGAGATCCGTCTCGGTGCCGTCGTGGGTGACGAACACTTCGCCATGCTGGAATGGGCTCATGGTGCCCGGATCCACGTTGATGTACGGATCCAGCTTGATCATGGCGATCCTGAGGCCACGCGCCTCGAGGATCGCGCCCAGGCAGGCTGAGGTGATGCCCTTGCCGAGCGACGAGACCACGCCCCCCGTGATGAATACGTACGATGTCATGTGTGCGCCCAAGGCAGAATGCTCGATTGCCGCGGAAGGCAGGAAACAATAAAGGGCTGGAACAAAAGCACGGCCATGCGAGCGGTGTGCTTTTTCCAACCCTTCGAGATTCGCGCCGTCGTTGGATAAAAGACGGTATTAAAGTCTACCGAATAGCCCCCGGCAGCACAACGACGGCCGCCGATGACCCCGGTCAGTACAGGGCGGGCCGGTCCCGCCAGTGAACGGCCGTGCCCGGCTCGCTCACCGCCTCCGCGGCAATCCACAGGTCGCCGACAGCGACGAGCCGGTCGCCGGCATACAGCAACGGCAGGCGATCGCGCATCCAGGGCACCACGCCCGCATCCTGCAGCAGCTTCTTGAGTTTGCGCGTATGGGCATCGCCGGTCGGTCGAATTTCCTCGCCGCCCGCTCGCCGCCGCACCTGCAGTCCCGTTGCAATCACTTCATCGGAAAGCCCGAGTGGCGCGTTTTCTTCGAATTCCAGCACGCCGAGCCCCTGCCCGAGACTGAGCGAACCGGGCACGCTGCACCGGCTTTCGGGCAATTCCTCGGGCAACTCGGACAACAGGTAGACGGCGCCTCGATACCGGCGAACGGTTGCGCCTGGCCAGCTGACCTCGGGCTGCGCGTCGCTGCGCGCCGGTACCAGTTCCTCGACGACACGCTCGAGCTGAATTGTCGTCGGCGTCGACAAGCCGAGGCGGCGAAGCGCGTGTCGAATCACGTTACGCTGGCGCGGCTTCGATAACGCGCCGAGCGCCTCCACATCGAGACGAGCGGGGTCGCCCCCGAGGCGGCCCAGGTCGATTTCCGCAAGGTCCGCGAGCAACATTGCGGCCTCGCCCGCGTGGCTTGCGCTCCGCTGGAGCCGCGCGGCGATATCCGGCCAACGCGTCGCGAGCCGCGGCAACACGTCGTGGCGCAGAAAATTGCGGTCGAATCGTCGGTCCCTGTTGGATGGGTCCTCAAGCCAGGCAATATCGTGTCGCTGCGCGTAGCCGACCAGCGCAGCGCGGTCGACCCCGAGCAGCGGGCGCGCAAGCCAGCCGGGGCCGAAGCGCCGGATCGAGCCGATGCCCGCGATGCCCGCCGGGCCGCTGCCGCGGACGAGATTCAGCAGCAATGTCTCCGCCTGGTCTTCGCGATGATGCGCGGACAACAGCCAGTCACCGTATTCGATCTCCGCGAACAGTGCGGAGTAACGGGCTTCGCGGGCGGCCGCCTCGGGTCCCTGGCCCGACTCGAGCTGCACGGCAACCCGGCGACTCCGGTACTCGATGCCGATCGACTGTGCGAACTCCGCGCAGTGCTGCGCCCAGTCCGCGGCATCCGGATGCAGCCCATGATCGATGTGCACCGCGACAATCGGCACGGTTGATGCAAATTCGTTGGAAGCGAGCGCATGGGCGAGCACCGAGGAATCGAGACCGCCGCTGAAGGCAACCACGTACCGTGCCGGGCTGCCGGCCGACGGCACCAGGTCCGCCAGCCGCTGCCGCAACTGCGCGGCGTCGAACGTCACGCTTCCTTGTACTGCCCGAAGCTCGCCAGCTTTTGCTGCCGCTGCTCGAGCAGCTGCTCCGTAGACAGCCGGTCGAGGTCGTCGAGATGCCGGAGGACCGCGTTGCGGATGACCTCCGCCATTTGCTTCGGGTTGCGGTGCGCGCCGCCGAGCGGCTCCTCGAGAATGTCGTCGACGAGATTGTATTCGCTCAGGCTCGACGCCGTGATGCGCATGGCCTCGGCTGCCTCCTCGGCACGGTCTGCGCTCTTCCACAGAATCGACGCGCAGCCTTCGGGCGAAATCACCGAGTAGACACTGTACTGCAGCATCAGCAGGCGATCGCAGACGCCGATCGCGAGCGCGCCGCCAGACCCGCCTTCGCCGATCACGACACTGACGATCGGCGTTTTCAATCCCGCCATCAGGTAAAGACTGAAGGCGATCGCCTCGCTCTGCCCGCGCTCCTCTGCGCCGACGCCAGGGTACGCGCCCGGCGTATCGATGAAAGTCACGACGGGCAACCTGAATTTTTCGGCAAGGCGCATCAGCCGCTGGGCCTTGCGATAGCCTTCCGGCTTCGGCATGCCGTAGTTGCGGCGCACGCGCTCCTTGGTATCGCGCCCCTTCTGGTGGCCGATCAACATGACCGGCCGGCCGTCGATGCGGCCGATGCCGCCGATGATGGCCGGATCGTCGGCGAACATACGGTCACCGTGCAATTCCTGGAAGTCCGGGGAGATCATCGTCAGGTAATCGAGCGTGTAGGGCCGCGATTCGTGGCGGGCCACGCGCGCGATCTGCCAGGGGCTCAGCTTCGAGAAGATGTTCTTCGTCAGCGCTGCGCTCTTGGACTTGAGGCGGGCCACTTCCTCGTTGATATTGATCTCCGAGTCGTCGCCGACGTAGCGCAACTCCTCGATCTTGGCCTCCAGCTCCGCAATGGGCTGCTCGAAATCCAGAAATTTGATGTCCATGATGTCGTTTCGATCCCGAAGGCCCGCCTACGTTACATGATCTCCCGGCCCGGTGCATACAACAGTCGAACATTGTCGTTGCCGAGCAGTTCCACCAGCTTGTCGCGCAGCTCGCGGCTGGGCCGCACCGCCCATTCGGGGCCCAGCGACAGCCGCGCCGAGGCACTGTCGCCGATATAGCGGACCGAGACATCGCAGCTGCCCTCGCGAAACGGCAGCAAGAGGTCATGCAGCCTGACGAGCAGCTGCTCGCCCTGGCCGTTCGGCGCCAGGCTCAGCACCATGCTCTTGGCCCGCGACTCGATCACGCGATCGATATCGAGCACGTTCTTCGCGTTGACGGTCCAGCCGCCGATAAAGTCGTCGTAACGCAGCGCCCCGGACACGACGACAATCTCGTCCTTGACGAGCAGATGCCTGAACTGGTCGAACGCTTCGCTGAAAAAGCCGATTTCCATGCGCCCGGTGTCGTCGTCGAGTACGACGCTGACCCGGTTGCCGCGCTTGCGCACGTCGACGATCAGACCGGCGACGGTCGCCTCGCGCCGTGACTGCGCGTAGTCGCGCTCTCCCTTGCTGCTCTGTGGCGCGGGTTCAGCCGCAATGTCGCCGAGCTTGCCGTCGACGAAGTGGCGCGCATCGAGCCGCACGGCGTCGAATGGATGCCCGGTCAGGTACAGCCCGAGGGCCTCTTTTTCCTTGCTGAGGAACACCGCCTCCTGCCATTCCGGCAGCCGCAGCGGTTCCACCGCAGCCAGCGGCGTGTCGGGCTGCAGGCCGAACATGTCGTCCTGCCCGGCGGCCGCGGCTTTCGCGTGCTGGTCTGCGCTCTGGAGGGCGTCCGGCACCTGGTGCATCAGGCTGCGGCGGGTCTCCCCGAAGCCGTCCATTGCGCCCGACTTGACCATCGCTTCGAGTGTGCGGCGATTCACCTTGTCATGATCGACGCGGTGGCAGAAATCCGCGAGCCCCCTGAACGGCCCGTTCTGCTCCCGCTCCCGGATCAGCGACTCGACCGCGCCGCGTCCGACACCCTTGATGGCCCCGAGGCCATACAGGATCGTGTCCTTGCCGGCGACGCTGAACTGGTATGCCGAGCGGTTGATGTCCGGTGGCTGCAACTTGAGTCCCAGTTGCCGGCAATCGTCCTTCAGCGTGACGAGACGGTCCGTATTGTGCAGGTCCGCGCTCATGACGGCCGCCATGAAAGCGGCCGGGTGATGCGCCTTGAGGTAAGCCGTCTGGTAGGAAAGTACCGCGTACGCCGCCGAGTGCGACTTGTTGAAGCCGTAACCCGCGAACTTCTCCATCAGGTCGAAAATGTGCGTCGCCGTCCGCTCCGCAACGCCGCGTTGCATCGCGCCGGCCACGAAAATCTCGCGCTGCTTCGCCATCTCCTCGGCCTTCTTCTTGCCCATGGCGCGTCGCAACAGGTCGGCGCCGCCGAGCGTATAGCCTGCCAGCACCTGCGCGATCTGCATCACCTGCTCCTGGTACAGGATCACGCCATACGTTTCTTCTAGCACCGGCCTGAGTTCGGGATGCAGGTAGTCGATGTCTGCCTTGTTCGACGCATGCTTGCGCGTGATGAAATCGTCGACCATGCCCGATTGCAGCGGTCCCGGCCGGAACAGCGCGACGAGCGCCACGAGATCGTCGAACTGGTCCGGGCGCATGCGCTTGATGAGATCGCGCATGCCCGATGATTCGAGCTGGAAGACCGCCGCCGTCCTCGTGCTGCGCAGCAACTCGAAAGTCTTCTCGTCACGCTCCGGAATTTTCGACATATCGAGGCGCAGGTCGGGATCGTTCTCGTTGGCGATGCGCACTGCCCAGGCGATGATCGTCAGCGTTTTCAGTCCGAGAAAGTCGAATTTCACAAGGCCGATGGCCTCGACATCGTCCTTGTCCAGCTGGGTCACGACGTTGTTGCCGCCCTCTTCGCAGTAGAGCGGTGCGAAGTCGGTCAGCGGACCGGGGGAAATAACGACACCGCCGGCATGCTTGCCCGCGTTGCGCGCGAGACCTTCGAGTGACTTCGCCAGATCGATGATCGCGGCGACCTCTTCGTCGTCGCGGTACATGTTCGCGAGTTCATCGGACTGTTCCAGCGCTTTGTCGAGCGTCATGCCCACTTCGAAAGGCACCAGCTTCGCGATTCGGTCAACGGCGAAATACGGATACCCGAGCACCCGGCCCGTGTCGCGTATCACGGCTTTCGCTGCCATCGTGCCGAACGTGATGATCTGCGATACGCGTTCCCTGCCATAGCGCTCGGCAACGTAGTCGATGACGTTGTCTCGCCCCTCCATGCAGAAGTCGATGTCGAAGTCAGGCATCGATACGCGCTCCGGATTCAGGAAGCGCTCGAACAGCAGGTCGTGTTGCAGCGGGTCGAGATCGGTGATGCCGAGTACCCAGGCGACCAGCGAACCCGCGCCGGAACCTCGCCCGGGGCCGACAGGCACGTTGTTCTCCCGCGCCCACCGGATGAAATCGGCAACGATCAGGAAGTATCCGGGAAAACCCATCGAGCGAATGACCCCGAGCTCGGACTCCAGGCGTTCGCGATACGGGGCGGCAATAATCGCGCGTTCTTTTTCGGCGATGTCCCGCGCCGTAAAGATCCGATCCAGCGCGGCGTCGAGGCCACGACGCGCCTCCGCCTCGAGGAACGCCCCCTCGTTCTGCCCTTCGGGCACGGGAAAAGCGGGCAGGACGCTCTGGCCGAGCGTCAGGTCCAGGTTGCAGCGCCGCGCGATTTCGACGCTGTTCTCGAGCGCCTCGGGAATGTCCGCGAACAACGCCGCCATCTCGTCGGGAGAGCGCAGGTATTGCTGGTTGCTGTACAGGCGCGGGCGGTCCGTATCGGCAAGCGTCCGTCCCGCATGAATGCAGACACGCGCTTCGTGCGCCTGAAAATCGTCGGCATCCAGGAATCGAACGTCATTGGTGGCGACGACGGGCGTTCCGGACTCGCTGGCGAGCGCCAGGCTGGCCCGCACGCAGTCCTCTTCGCCCGCACGCCCGGTGCGCGTCAGCTCGAGGTAGAAGCGCTCGGGAAACAGTTTTCGCCACGCGTCCAGCCGTCGTTTCGCCTGCCGCCTGTGATTGGCGTACAGCGCGTGGCCGATATCGCCATGCAGGCCGCCCGACAGGGCGATCAGCCCCTCGCAGTCGGCCTTGTCGAGCCACTCGCGGTGCACCATCGGCTGGCCACGCAGCTGGCCCTCGAGGTAACTCCGCGTAATGATCCGCGACAGGTTGCGATAGCCCGCATTGTCCTGGCACAGGAGCAATAATCTGAAAGGCCGGTCCGGTTCGTCGTCGTTGAAGAGTCTGAGATCGCAGCCGATGACCGGCTTGATGCCCGCGGCGATCGCCTTCCGGTAGAACTTCACGAGGCCGAACAGGTTGCTCTGGTCGGTCAGCGCGATCGCCGGCATGACCATCGACCTGCAGCGATCCATCAGGGCCCCGATGCGAACGGTGCTGTCCACGAGCGAGTACTCGGTATGCAGGTTGAGATGCACGAATCGCTGCGAACTCACAATACTGCCCTCAGCGGCGCGAACGACCGCCGATGTGCGTCGCAGGGCCCGAGCTCGCGGATCCTGGCGCGATGAACTTCCGTGCCATAGCCCTTGTGCTGCGCAAATCCGTAGCCCGGGTAGAGGCGATCGAGGAACGCCATGAGCGCGTCGCGCGTGGTCTTGGCGAGAATTGACGCGGCGCTGATGGCAGGCACGCAGTCGTCGCCCTTGACGATGGCCTCACCCGGGATGCGCGCACCGTCGAAGTTGAGATCGGGCAGGCGGTTACCGTCCACCTGCACGGCGTCGGGCATCATGGCGAGTCCCTGCACGGCCCTGCGCATTGCGAGCATGGTCGCCGCCAGGATATTGAGCGTGTCGATCTCGTCGACATCGGCCCAGGCGACCGACCACGACAGGGCATGCTGCCTGATATCGGCCGCAAGCGACTCGCGCCGCGCGGCGGTCAGCTTCTTCGAATCGGCGAGCCCCGCAATCGGTCGTTCCGGACACAGGATGACGGCGGCAGCGACGACCGGGCCCGCAAGCGGACCCCGGCCTGCCTCGTCCACACCCGCGACGAGTCCTTCGAGTTCGAACAATGTTGCCTGCTGCATCCGGGGTTTGCGATCCGACCTGTTATCGTCGCGCCAGGTCGATGACCGACTCGGCGGCGCGCTGGTCTGCGTTCAACGCCAGCTCGCTTCGCAGTTTAGCAAATCTCTCGCTGATCAATGCGCAACGGGCGGGATCATCGAGCATCGCCCTGACCGCCGCCGCAATCGCGCCGGGTTCGGCCGCCCCCTGGATGAATTCCGGCACCAGCGGCGTCTCGGTCAACAGGTTGGGCAGCGTGTAATGCGTCAGTTTCACGAGCCGCAGGCCGCGCGCTATCGCGTAGGTCAGCGATGCGACCCTGTAGACGGCCACCATGGGCCGCGCCAGCAGCGCGCACTCCAGCGCCGCGGTTCCGGACGCCAGCAGCACCACGTCGGCTGACAGCATGGCTGATTCCGACTGGCCGTCGAGGAGCGTAAAGCGATCCAGGACGCCCGCAGCGGCCAGCTGCCCCTCGATCAGCGGCCGCAGCGCCGGCGTCGCCACGGGTGTCACGAAGCGGAGCGCCGGGCGTTCTGCCGCCAGCCGACCGGCCGCTGCCGCGAGCGTGGCGCCCAGGCGCATGACTTCACCACGGCGGCTGCCGGGCAGGACCGCAACGACCTGGTCCGCCTCAATGCCCGATGACCTCTGCGCGGTCCGGCGGTCCATCGCGGCCGGCAACTGGTCGGCTTTCGGGTGGCCCACGAACACCGCGTCCATGCCTTCGCGGTCGTAGATCGCTTTTTCGAATGGCAGGATGCAGAGCACCCGGTCCGCCGCCTTGCGAATCTTCCTGATGCGGCCCGCGCGCCACGCCCAGATCGACGGGCTCACGTAATGCGCCGTGCGAATGCCGGCGCGTCGCAGCTTGATCTCGAGGCCCAGGTTGAAGTCCGGCGCGTCGATACCGACGAAGACGTCAGGCGGCGATTCCGTCCAGCGCCGCGCGAGGGTCCGGCGCAGACGCAGCAAGCGCGGGATGTGCGCCAGCGGCTCGACCAGGCCCATGACGGCGAGCGCATCAGCTGCTTCCCACTGCTCGCAGCCCGCGGCCACCATCGCCGGGCCCGCGACACCCTCGAAAGTCGCGTCCGGGATCGCCTCGCGAATCGCGGCAATCAGTCCCGCGCCCAGCAGGTCGCCGGACGCCTCGCCAGCAACGAGGCCGACTCGCATCCCGACCTAGCGAATCAGGCCGCGCTCCGAGGAGCGCAGCGATTCGAGGAATGGCACCAGCTCCGGCTGCGCTGCGGCGAGCGCGGCAATCTCGTCGATCGCCTCGTTGAGCTTCTTGCCGCTGCGGAATGTCAGGCGGTAGGCATGCTTGATATTGCGTATCTGGTCTGCCGTGAAATTTCTCCGCTTGAGCCCCTCGCTGTTGATGCCGCGGGGTTCCGCCGGCTGACCCGAGACCATGGTGTAGGCAGGCACGTCACGATTGATACCCGAGTACATCCCGAGAAACGCGTGCGGGCCGATTCTGCAGAACTGATGCGCACCGGAAAAGCCGCCGCAGATCACCCAGTCTCCGACGTGGACATGGCCTGCCAGCGTCGTGTTGTTGGCCATGATCGTGTTGTTGCCGACCACGCAGTCATGCGCGATATGCACGTAGGCCATGATCCAGTTGTCGTCACCGAGGACGGTTTCGCCGCGATCCTGCGTCGTGCCGCGGCTGAAAGTACAGAACTCCCGGATCGTATTGCGATCGCCGATCGTGAGGCGCGTCGGCTCGCCGGCGTATTTCTTGTCCTGCGGGTCGTCGCCGAGCGAGGCGAACTGGTAGATGCGATTCTCGCGGCCGATCCGGGTCGGCCCGTTGATGACGACGTGGCTGTGGATCCTCGTGCCGCTGCCGATTTCCACGTGATCGCCGATGATCGAATAAGGCCCGATTTCGACGTCGTCAGCGATGACGGCCTTGTCGGAAATAATCGCCGTGGCATGAATCATGTGTTCAGGCTCCGTCCGGGACCAGCCACTCAGCTGTCTCCCCGCTCCAGTTTCTTGACGCGTTCGGCGAGGGCGTCCAGGCGACGGAAGCGCCCGACTTTCCTGGCCCACTCCCTGGCGAGTTCCGAGGGAAACCCGGAGCCATAGGTCCCGGGCTCCGTGATGTCCTTCGTGATCATCGCCCTCGCGGCCGCAATCACGTCATCACAGATCGTGATATGACCCACCGCGCCGGATTGTCCGGCGAACAGGCAGCGCCTGCCCACCGTCGTGCTCCCGGCGATACCGACCATTCCAGCCAGCGCCGTATGCGCCCCGATGCGAACGTTGTGCGCGATCATCACGAGATTGTCGATGCGCACGCCGTCCTCGATGACCGTATCCTCGATGGCGCCGCAGTCAACCGTCGTGTTCGCGCCGATCTCGACGTCGTCGCCGATACGCACGCCACCGAGTTGCGGCACCTTGACCCAGCCATCGCGCGTGAGCGCGTTGCCGAAGCCGTCGGCGCCGATGACGGCGCCAGGATGAAATATGCCGCGCCGCCCGATGTGGACCTTGCGGACCACGCTCACGTTTGCGATGAAACGGCAGTCGTCACCAATGATGCAGTCGGGACCGATGAAAGTGCCGGGCCCGGCGTATACATTGTCGCCGATGACGGCGCGCTCGCCGACAACGACATTCGCGGCGAGATGCGCGCTCGCGGACACGGTCGCCGTCGGATCGACGACCGCAGACGGATGACGGCCGGGCGCATACGCGGGCGCCGGACAGACGACCGCCGCCATGCGCGCATAACAGGCATACGGGTCTTCGTGAACGATTGCGGCAACCGGACAGTCTGCGGCATCGGCACTACGCAGGATGACCGCAGCCGCCTTCGTCAGGGCCAGCTGCGGCTTGAATGCCGAGTTCGACAGGAAGGTCAGGGATCGAGGCGTCGCATTCTGCAGCGTCGCAACGCCTTCGACGGTCACATCCGGATCACCGATCAGTTCACAGCCGAACCGCGCTACGAGTTCTCCGAGACTGATCGGCATTGGACGCTATTGCCTCCCTGTGCGCACCCCGGTCAGTTGGATCCGGTGGCCTGGTAGCTCGCCTCGACTACGCGCAGCACCTGCTCGGTGATGTTGATCGTGCCGCTCACATAGAGAACGCCGTCACCGACAACGAGGTCATAACCATTGTCTTTCGCATAGTCCTGCACTTCCTTGAGCAGCGCACGCTGCAACAGACCGTACTCCTCGTTCTGCCGAATATTGAGATCCTCGCGAAACTCGTTCTGCAGTCGCGCGACTTCACGCTGCAGATCGCGGAGATCCTTTTCGGCATTGCGCCTTTCGGTTTCACCCATGACGGCAGCATCTTTCTGCGCCTTGGCCTGCAGGTCCTCGAATTCCTTCTGCTTCGCGAGGAATTCACGCTGACGTGGCGCAAACTCTTCCTGCAAAGCATCCATTGCGGCCTTCGTCTGCGGTGCTCTCTCGATCAGCGCCGGCAGGTTGACGACGCCGATTTTCACTTCCTGTGCGGCCGCCGGAAATGCAATCGCCGAAACCAGCACGATTCCCAATACAGCCTTGACCACCTGTTGCTTTACAAAATTCATAAAAATTTCCATTCCTTAAAACGCTTGTCCGATAGAGAACTGGAATCTCTCGATCTCGTCTCCATAGTACCTGTCGTTACCCTCATACGCATTCAGCGGATAGGCGTAACTGAACCGGAACAGTCCCAGTGGCGCAAGCCACTGAACACCGATTCCGACCGACGAACGCAGTTCGTCCAGATCGGGTTTGTACTCGATCGGACTACCGAGCTTGTCAGTAAAGTTGACCTCGCCCGTATTGAAAACATTGCCCACATCGTAAAAGATGCTGGCACGGGCCTGGCTGGCAAATTTATCCGGCAGCGGAATTATAAGCTCTACCTGACTGGCAACCAACATGTTGCCGCCGTATGGCCGGCCGAAGCTGTCGCGCGGGCCCAGGTAGGACTCCTTGAAGCCGCGCACCGTCTGCGGGCCGCCGCCGAAAAACTGCTTGTAGGGCGGCAATGCGGTCGTTTCACCCATCGCCTCGCCCCACGCCACCTCCGCGTTGACGGCCAGGGCCCACCTGCCCCTGATCGGGATGTATTTCGTCAGGTCGTAGCGCAGCACGTAGTACTCGACGTCGCTGCCCGGCACGGCCGTCGACAGGAACAACTGCTGGCGCGTGCCGCGATTGGCGAACAAGGCCCTGTTGCGGCTGTCGTAGGTCCATCCGGCGAGCAGCTCCACGGTATCGAATTCCGTGCCGAAGAATACCGCGCCATTGCCGATATTCTCGATGAACGGATTGCCATTGTTCGCGACCCAGTCCTGTGCCTGTCGAGTGCTGTTCGTCGAGGACAGCAGCTCCGAATGCTGGAACGTCGCGCCGAAACTGAGCGTCTGGAACTCGGAGATCGGGTAGCCGTAGTCCACCGTCAGGCCACCGCTCGTCGTCGAGAAATCCGAGGATGCCGACGTGAACTGCGTGATATCGCGGTAGTTGAGGCTGATGGTCCGGCGCACGCCGTCCATCGTGCGATACGGGTCCGTATGCGACAGCGTGTAGTACTTCTGGAAGCGGCCCGAGTTCGCTTCGATCGCGACTCGATTCCCGGTGCCGAGGAAATTGGTGTGCACGATGCTGCCGTTCAGCATCACTTTCTGCGATTCGGAGTAACCGATACCGCCGGAAAACTGGCCGGGCATCCGATACTCGAGATCGAAATTCACGTCCACGAGGTCGGGGCTTCCGGGCACCG
Organism: Woeseiaceae bacterium; assembly: GCA_036525955.1. Lineage (GTDB taxonomy): Bacteria > Pseudomonadota > Gammaproteobacteria > Steroidobacterales > Woeseiaceae > UBA1847. The sequence goes on from DATCZJ010000118.1 coordinate 50,296, forward strand.
GCGCGTTGTCCACTTCGACTCTCTCGATGTACGGCAGGCGCTGCAGACGCACTTTCGAACGATCAATCAGCGTGTTCGACAGGTAGGAACCTTCCATCTGCCGCATTTCCCGGCGCAGGACTTCATCGTCAACCTGGTCGACACCATTGAAATTGATGCGCCGAACGTAAACGCGACTTTGCGGATTGATATAAAAAGTGATCGAGGCTTCCTTCTTGTCCCGGTCGAGTTCCGGCACCGGCTCGATCTCCGCATTCGCATAACCCTGCTCACCGAGGCGGAAGGCCATGAGGTCGCTCGTTTGCGTCAGGAGATTCTGGTTGAACACCGACCCCGGCTGCACGAGGACCAGCGCGCGCAGATAGGCCTCATCGATCACCATGTCACCGACGAGCTTGACGTCCGAGATGGTGTACAGCTCGCCTTCGTCGATATTGATCGTTACGAAGATGTCTTTCTTGTTGGGCGAGATGGCGACCTGCGTCGACTCGATCTTGAAGTCGGCGTAACCGCGGTCCATGTAGTAGGAGCGCAGGATTTCGAGATCACCCTCGAGTGCCTCCTTCGCATACCGGTCGTCCTGGCGAATCCACGACAACCAGTTGGCCGTGTCGAGCGTGAAGCCGTCGCGAATGTCCTTCTCTTTGAACGTCTCGTTGCCGACGATATTGACCTGGCGGATCTTCGCGCGCTTGCCTTCCTTGACGTTGATCTTGATGCGGACCGTATTGTTGGGCCGATCCTGGATGTCCGTGTCGATGCGGACGCCATACTTGCCACGATCGTAATATTGTTCGCGCAGGAACATCTCGACGTTGTCGAGCACCGAGCGATCGAAGGTCCGGCCGCGCGCAAGGCCTACGCCGCGCAACGACTCCATCAGGTCTTCGGTCTTGATGTCCTTGTTGCCGTCGATCTCGAAACTTTCGATCGAAGGGCGTTCGCGCACGACGATGACGAGCGTGTCGCCATCGCGGCGCATTTCGATGTTATCGAACAGGTTCTGGCCGTAAAGCGCACGAATCGCTTCGCCGATGCGAACACTGTCAACCGTATCGCCGAGATTGATCGGCAGGTAGTTGAAGACCGTACCCTCGGATATGCGCTGCAAACCCTCGACCCGCATGTCCTTGACGACAAAAGCGTCCGCGGCCAGTCCGGCCAGGGGCAACAGGGCAAGCAACACGAATATTGTCTTTCTTATCTGCAAAATAGCTCCGTGGGTCCCGCTCAGCTCAGGATGCGTGCGATGTCGTTGTAGAACGCAAAACTCATCAGCAGCAGCAACGCAAGTATGCCTACCTGCTGCCCGATAATCTGCGCCCTTTCGGTCAAAGGGCTGCCTTTTACCATTTCCGCCAGTTGGTAGACAATCTGCCCGCCATCGAGCACCGGGACCGGCAGCAGGTTCAATACGCCCAGGCTGATGCTGATGATGGCCAGGAATCCGAGGAAATAGCTGGCGCCGCGCTGCGCGGATTCACCCGCAAACTGTGCAATGTTGATGGGACCGCTGATGTTCTTGACCGAGACGTCGCCCGTCACCATGCGACCCAGCATCGTCACGGTGAAAATACTCGTGTTCCAGGTCTTGGCGGCGGCCTCGCCCAGCGACTGCAGCGGCGTGAAGCTGCGCCGCGCATAATAATCGGTGAACGTGCTCGGCAGCGTCACACCCAGCACACCCCTGGCCACGCCGTCCGTTTCCTGTTCGCCGAGCCGCAGCGTCACGTCGAACGAGATCCCGGCACGCGTGTACTCGACCACCACGTCCTGTCCCGGCCGCGGCGCAACCACTGAAACCAGGTCCGTGAAAGTGACGATCGGCTCGCCGTCAATCGCGGTAATGCGATCCCCCGGCAACAGGCCGGCACCGGCGGCCGCTCCGTCCCCGGAAATCGTCCCGACGATCGCGGGCGGCTGCCAGACGTCGAAACCGAGTCCGTCGAACAGCAGTCCGGGCTCCGTCAGGCGAGTCTTGTCATCACCGACGTCGATCACGGCGCGCCGTTGACCGCCCTGCTCGTCTTCGAGCGTCAGCGGCACGCGCCCGTCGACAACCATCGTTTCGAGCATCGCGACCAGTGCCGCTTCCCAGTCGGGCACGAGCTCGTCGTTGACCGCAATGATCTTGTCGCCGAACGCCAGCCCCGCGCGGTCGGCATAGGATCCGGGCTCGATTTCTCCGACCGCGGGCCTGAGGACCGTGACGCCGCCGGCGAACAGCAGCCAGTAGGCCAGGATCGCAAACAGGAAATTGAACGCAGGGCCCGCGAGTAACACGGCAATGCGATGCGGTATCGGCCGCTGGTTGAACGCGCGGCCCTCGTCCGCGGGGCCCACCGGCCCCTCGCGGCTATCGAGAAAACGCACGTAACCGCCGAGAGGAATCGATGCAATGCAGTATTCCGTGCTGTCCTTTCCGGCTACGCGCATCCAGATCGGCTTCCCGAACCCAATCGAAAAACGCAGCACCTTCATGCCCGCCCAGCGGCCGACAATGTAGTGCCCGAACTCGTGTACCGCCACCAGGATGCTGATGGCAGCCACGAAAGCCAGGAGATTGGTCAGAGCGCTAGTCATCGCAGGCATGATCCCAGTGTTGACTGACGCTGCAGGCCGCAGTTCCCGCAGCATTGCAGACAAGGCTACCCGGGATTCCGTGAATGTCGGCTGAACGGCGCATCATGCGGTCAGCCCCAGCAGGGTCAGACCAAGGACAAAAAACGGCGCGGCGGCCGCGACGCTGTCGATCCGATCGAGCACGCCGCCGTGTCCGGGGAACAGGGTCCCGCTGTCTTTCACGCCCACGGTCCGCTTGAACATGCTTACGGTGAGGTCGCCGACAATCGAAATGGCGGCGACCGCCAGGCAGAACGGCACCAGCACTGCCAGCTGCAGGCCCAGGTAGCTGCCGGCCACCAGCGCGACCAGCGCAACGAGCAGCAAGCCACCGATCACACCTTCCCAGGTCTTGCCCGGGCTGATGCTGGGCGCGAGCTTGACGCGCCCGAACTGTTTGCCGGCGAAATAGGCGCCTGCGTCGGCCGCCCAGACGATGAGCATCACGGCGAGCAGATGCCAGGGTCCCATGCGGAACAGCACCAGCAGCGCGAGATACAGGGGCACCAGCACGAGGAAGCCGCAAACCCACCGCAACGGCTGCGGGATCGGCGTCGGAAACTGCAGGGTCCAGAGGAACGCCGCGAACCACCAGAGACAGGCAACGCCCAGCACCATGATGAGGACGGCCGGCCCGAAAGACGGCAGCAGCACGACCGCCATTGCGACCAGCCCGGTGAATACGCTGCGCGCAGGCGTGGATGGCGACACGAGGAAGCCCGACCATTCCCAGGCACCGGCGACGATCAGCGCACCAATGAAGATCTCCGCGAAATACGGTGGAATCGCGAACAGCACGACGCCGATGATCGCCAGCGAGACGACGGATGTAATTATTCTCGTTTTCAGCATTCGGCGGCCTCCACCTGGTCGCCCGTGTGTCCGTAGCGCCGCTGCTTACTGGAAAAATGCGCCAGCGCCGCGTCAAAATGTTCGTCGTCGAAGTCCGGCCAGAGCACGGGCGTGAACCAGAGCTCCGCATAGGCCAGGTTCCAGAGCAGAAAGTTGCTGATTCGCTCTTCCCCGCCCGTGCGGATCAAGAGGTCGACATCCGGAAGGCCTGCGAGCTGCATCTCCCGTCCCAGCACTTCCTCGTCGATCGCCGCAGGATCGAGCTGACCCGCGGCGACCCGGACCGCGACCTTGCGCGCCGCGTTCACGATATCCCAGCGACCACCATACGCGACAGCGACAACCAGCCGCAGGCCGGTGTTAGCCGCGGTCGTCGATTCGGCGTCCTGGATTCGCCGAATCAGCTTTTCGCTCAACTGCTCCCGTGCGCCGATAAATGTCAGCTTCACGTTGTTCTTGTCCAATTCGCTGACCTCGCGCCGCAGCGACTCCAGGAACAGGCTCATGAGGTTACTCACCTCATCCTCGGGCCGCGCCCAGTTTTCGCTGCTGAAAGCAAACAGCGTCAGGTTCTCGACGCCGCGCTTCGCCGCCGTTTCGACAACCGATCGCACCGCGCGCGCACCCGCCCGGTGTCCGGCATGCCGCGGCTTGCCCTGGGCCCGCGCCCAGCGCCCGTTGCCGTCCATGATGACGGCAACATGTCGCGGAATATTATGCGTATCGAGAGGCACAGTGCGGTCCGGCGGCGAATTCGCCGTCAGATCTCCATGAGCTCCGCTTCCTTCTCGGCAAGCACCTTGTCGATCTCCGCAACGTACTTGTCCGTGATGACCTGGATCTCGCCCTCGGCGCGACGCTCCTCGTCCTCGCCGATCATCTTCTCCTTCAGGAGTTCCTTGATTTCGTGCAGCGCGTCGCGGCGAATATTGCGCACGGCAATGCGGCCGCCTTCGGCTTCATTGCGCACGACCCGGATCATGTCCTTGCGACGCTCCTCCGTGAGCGGCGGCAGCGGCACGCGAATGATGGTGCCGGCCGACTGCGGGTTGAGGCCCAGATCGGACGTCATGATCGCTTTCTCGATCACCGGCACCATGTTCTTTTCCCACGGCGTGACGGTCAGCGTCCGCGAGTCCTCGACGCCAACGTTGGCGACCTGGTTCAGCGGCACCTGGCTTCCGTAATACTCGACAGTGATGTGATCAAGCAGGCTGGTGTGCGCACGACCCGTGCGAATCTTGGTCAGTTCCTGCTGCAGCGCGGCGACGCTCTTAGCCATGCGCGCGCCGGCGTCTTTCTTGATGTCATTCAGCACGTGTTTGCCCTCTCTGCTTGCCGTTCGTTGCCGCCTGTCAGGCGGTTATCAGTGTCCCGAGATCGTCGCCCCCAATCGCCTGCACGAGCGCATTGGCCCGCGTCAGGTCGAACACGCGCAGCGGCAGATGATTGTCGCGGCACATCACGATGGCGGTGGCGTCCATCACATTGAGTTTGTCGCCGATGACCTGATCGTAGGACACGACATCGAATCGCGTCGCGTCGGGGTGCTTGACGGGATCCGCGTCGTATACGCCGTCAACCTTCGTGGCCTTGAGCAATACGTCGGCGCCGATTTCGATGGCGCGAAGACTGGCGGCAGTGTCCGTGGTGAAAAACGGGTTGCCGGTGCCCGCCGCAAGAATGATCACGCGGCCTTTCTCCAGATGGCGCACCGCGCGACGCCGAATGTAATCCTCGCAGACGTCGTGGATCTGCAATGCGGACATGACGCGGGCGAATACCCCCTGGGACTCCAGCGCGTCCTGGATCGCGAGCGCATTCATCACGGTGGCCAGCATACCCATGTAGTCGCCGGTCACGCGATCCATGCCGGCGCCCGCCAGGCCCGCACCACGAAAAATGTTGCCGCCGCCGATGACGATGGCGATCTCGACGCCCGTCTTCCGGGCCGTGGCGATTTCGGCGGCGATCCGCTTGATGACTCGCGGCTCGATACCGTAGTCCAGATCTCCCATCAGCGCTTCACCGCTGAGCTTCAGCAACACGCGACGGTATGGACCCGAACCTTCACTCATTCAATCGCCTCTTCGGACTTCGATCTATTACCTGAACGGCCGTTGATTCTAGCGCAATAAACCTTGCGAGTATTAACTAAAATCAACGGCTTAAACAGGATTCCTCAGCTGGCACCCTTGACCTGTGCCATGACCTCTTCGACGAAGTTGTCGGCTTTCTTCTGGATGCCTTCGCCAACCTCGTAACGCACGAATGCCGTGACGGTAGCGCCCGCTCCCTTGAGCAGCTTGCCGACACTGGTGTCCGGATCCTTCACGAACGGCTGGCCGACCAGCGTGATTTCCTTCAGGAACTTGGCAACACGGCCCGTCACCATCTTCTCCGCGATATCGGCGGGCTTGCCGGATTCCAGCGCCTGCTCGGTGAAGATGCGACGCTCGCGCTCGAGCGTCTCTGCCGGCACCCCGGATTCATCAATGCAGGCCGGGTTGATGGCAGCGACGTGCATCGCGATATCCCGCGCCAGCTCCTCGTCACCGCCCTCGAGCGCCACGATCGCGCCGATACGCGTGCCGTGCGTGTAAGTGCCCATCGGGCCACTCGATTCGACGATTGCCGCGCGACGCACCGAGATGTTTTCACCGACCTTGGTGATCAGGTCGGTACGCGCCTGTTCGACCGTACGGCCATCGCCGAGGTCCTCGCCCGACAGTACCGCAGCGTCCGTCGTGCCGGTCCTGAGCACAACGGCCGCAACCGCGTCGGCGAAGCCGGCAAAGTTTTCGTCCTTGGCGACGAAATCCGTCTCGGAGTTCACCTCGAGCACGACCGCACGAGCGCCGTCCTGCTGGATCACGACGCGGCCGTCTGCCGCGACGCGACCGGCCTTCTTGTCGGCCTTCGCCTGGCCCGATTTTCTCAATTCTTCGGCTGCGGCCTCCATGTCGCCGTTCGCCTCAACAAGTGCTCTCTTGCACTCCATCATGCCGGCGCCTGTGCGCTCGCGCAGTTCCTTGACCATGGATGCACTGATAGACATCACTCAATACCTCTTTTCGTTTCGTGTCCGCCCCACCGGCGCAGCCGGCGCCGGGCGGCAGCGTCTGCCGCCCGGACAGGGCCTGCAATTTACTTGTCTTCGCCCGCGTCGGCGGCCGGTGCTTCTGCGGTCTGCTCGGCAGCCTGCTCGGTAGCCTGCTCGGCAGCTGCATCGGCAGCCTGCCCGGTAGCAGCATCGGCAGCCTCGTCGGCAGCCTCGTCGGCGGGTTTGGCAGCCCTGGCGGGCGCTTTCTTTGCGGCCTTCTTGGCAGGCTTTGCGGCCTTTTCGGCTTTTTCGGCTTTTTCGGCCTTTTCGGCCTTTTCGGCCTTTTCGGCCGCTGCCGCGCCTTCGTCAGCGCTGCTCTCGTCGGCCGTCTCTTCGGCTTCGGCCTGCGCTTTCTTCGGCGGCGCCTTCCTCTTCACCGCCGGCTTCTTGGCGGTCTTCTTCTTGCCTGCCTTCTTGCCGCGCGCCTTCTTCGGCTTGCCTTCCTCGTCCAGTTCGACGAACTCATCCTCGCCAAGCGCGACTTCAGGCAGCGACGCCTTGCCGTCGAGGACCGCATCCGCGATCAAGGAGGTGTACAGATCGATCGCACGCATGGCGTCGTCATTGCCCGGAATGATGTAGTCCACACCTTCGGGCGAGCAGTTGGTGTCCACGATGGCGACGACCGGGATGCCGAGCTTGCGGGCTTCGCGGATCGCGATGTCTTCGTGGTCAACGTCGATGACGAACAGCACGTCCGGCAGCGAACGCATGTTCTTGATGCCGCCCAGGCTCCGCTCGAGCTTTTCCTGCTCGCGGTGCAGTCCGAGAATTTCCTTCTTCGTAAGACCCTCGAAACCGCCTTCCTCAGCCATCTGTTCGAGCGTCATCAGGCGCTTGACGGATTGGCGAATGGTCTTGTAGTTGGTCAGCATGCCGCCGAGCCAGCGCTGGCTCACGAACGGCATTTCGCAGCGTGTCGCATGGGTCTGGATCGCTTCGCGCGCCGCGCGCTTGGTGCCGACAAACAGCACCGCGCCGCCGTCAGCGACCGTGCCCTTGACGAACGCGCAGGCTTCCCGAGCCAGCGGGAGGCTGAGTTCGAGGTTGATGATATGGATCTTGTTACGTTCGCCGAAGATGTACGGTGCCATCTGCGGGTTCCAGTAACGGGTCTGATGACCGAAATGCACGCCAGCCTCAAGCATCTGGCGCATGGTGACGTCTGCCATTGATATTTCTCCGGGTTAGGCCTCCGCATACCCCATCGCGCAACCCCTTTTTCGGTGGGGCACCCTGCGAGACGTGTCGGTATGCGTGTGATTTAATTTAATTTGCCGCTGGTTGCTACCAGGGCGCGCGCTTTATACCATAGCCGGCCGCGCCCAACAACGCGGTTTGCATCAATTTTCACGAAGTTCAGCGACGGACCCCGGCCCTCCGGCGGGCTCGGGCAGCTGGCTGCCGGGACACCGCAGAATGACAGTGACGATCAAGAACAGGGACGAGCAGGACAAGATGCGGGTCGCCGGGCGGCTTGCAGCCGAGGTCCTCGACATGATAGGAGATTATGTCAAATCTGGTGTCACAACGGGAGAACTTGACCGCATCTGCCACGATTACATTACCAACGTGCAGCAAGCGGTCCCTGCCCCGCTGAATTACCGGGGGTTCCCGAAGTCCATCTGCACGTCCGTGAACCACGTCGTTTGCCACGGCATCCCGGGTGACAGGAAGCTCAGGGCCGGGGATGCCGTCAATATCGACGTGACGGTCATCAAGGACGGTTTCCACGGCGATACGAGCCGCATGTATTTCGTCGGCGAGCCCGGGATCCAGGCCAGGCGCCTGTCCGACGTCGCCTTCGAGAGCATGTGGCTCGGCATCCGCGAACTGGCGCCGGGCAAACGCCTCGGCGACGTCGGTGCCGCCATCCAGACGAACGTGGAAAGAAACCGCTTTTCCGTGGTACGCGAGTACTGCGGCCATGGCATCGGCAGGGACTTTCACGAAGACCCCCAGGTCCTGCATTACGGCCGCCCGGGCACCGGCCTGGAACTCCGCGAGGGCATGACGCTGACGGTCGAGCCCATGGTCAACGCGGGCAAGCCGCAGGTGAAACTGCTCCGCGACGGCTGGACCGTGGTGACCAAGGACCACAGCCTGTCGGCCCAGTGGGAACACACGGTCCTGATCACTGCCGACGGATTCGAGGTCCTGACGCTCGGCGCCGCCGACAGAAACTGAAGCCATGGAATACGCCGCCTACCGCGAATCGCTGGCCGAGGCCGACAAGGCGCTCAAGGCGCGATTCGAAGCCGGCGAATCGGCCGTCGATCTCGTGCACGAGCGCGCCCGCGTCCTGGACGACCTGCTCGTGCGGCTCTGGCGCGAACACGGCGCACCCGCCGGCGCGGCGCTGGTCGCCGTCGGTGGCTATGGCCGCGGTGAACTGCATCCGCACTCCGACATCGACATCATGGTGCTCCGGCCCGACGACCTGCCGGAAGGCGCCGAGGATACGCTCGGCTCGTTCGTGGCGGCCCTCTGGGATCTCGGCATGGAAATCGGCCACAGCGTGCGAACTGTCGCGCAGTGCGCCGCTGAAGCCCGCGCGGACCTTACCGTGATGACCACGCTGATGGAGGCGCGCCTGCTCGATGGCCCGACCGAACGCTTCGACGCCATGCAGGCGGTACTGACGCCGGACCGGATGTGGCCTTCCAACGAATTTTTCGCGGGGAAGCGCAAGGAACAGATCGAACGCCACCACCGTTACCATGACACGGCGTACAACCTCGAACCGAACGTCAAGGGAAGCCCGGGCGGCCTGCGCGACATCCAGATCGTCGGCTGGGTCGCCAAGCGACATTTCGGCGCCACGACATTGGCCGAACTCGTCCACCACCGTTTTCTGACCAAGGGCCAGTTGCGGCGCCTCGAGGACGGCCAGGCGTTCCTCTGGCGCATCCGCTACGGCCTGCATGTGCTGACCGGACGGCGCGAAGACCGCCTGCTGTTCGACTACCAGATCAAACTCGCGCAACTGCTCGGCTACGAGGACGCGACTTACACGCTCGCGGTCGAACAGTTGATGCAGCGCTATTACCGGACGGTCATGGAGCTGAGTCGTCTGAACGAAATGCTCCTGCAGCAGTTCGAAGAGGCCATCCTGATGGACCCGGACGCGCCCGCGAAACCGCTCAATGCCCGTTTCCAGGTAAAGAACGGCTTTCTGCAGACCGCAAGCGACAGGGTATTTCGTAACGACCCGTCTGCCCTGCTCGAACTGTTCCTGGTCTTGCAGCAAAACCCCGAGATTCGCGGCGTCAGCGCATTTACGATCGGTCTCATCAAGCGCAGCCTGCACCTGATCGACGACGAATTCCGTCAGAATCCGCGCAATCACCGCCTGTTCCTGAGCATCCTGCGTGCGCCGGAAGGCGTGACGCACGAATTGCGCCGCATGAACCTCTACGGCGTGCTCGGACTCTACATCCCGGCGTTCGGCCGCATCGTCGGACGCATGCAATATGACCTGTTCCACGCCTATACCGTCGACGAACACACATTATTCGTCGTCAGCAACCTGCGCCGCTTCGCCCTGTCGCGCTTCGACCACGAATTCCCGCAGTGCAGTGAAATCATGCAGTCGGTCGAAAAGCCGGAAATCGCCTATCTCGCCGGCCTGTTCCACGACATCGCCAAGGGTCGCGGCGGAGATCATTCCGAACTCGGCGCGGTCGACGCGCAGGCCTTCTGCCTCGAACACGGCCTCAGCAAGTACGAGGCGGGCATCGTGGCGTGGCTCGTACGCAACCACCTCGTGTTGTCGACGACTGCACAGAAGAAAGATATCGGGGACCCGGCCATCATCAACGAATTTGCGACCCTCGTCGGCGATCCGCTGCACCTCGACTTCCTGTATCTGCTGACCGTTGCTGACGTTCGCGGCACCAACCCAAAGCTCTGGAACTCCTGGAAGTCGCAGCTTTTCCATGATCTCTACGAACTCACCCGACGCGCGCTGAGGCGCGGGCTGGAAAACCCGATCGACCGCGACCTGCTGATCCTGGAAAAAAAGGAAAAGGCGCGGGCCGTGCTTGTCGAACACGGAATTGACGAGCCCCGTATCAACGAAGTCTGGCAATTGCTGAACGCCAACTATTTCCTCAAGCACCGCAGCGAGGAGATTGCCTGGCACACCGAATGGCTGGCCGACTCCGACACGGCGTCGGAGATCGGGCTGGTCGATGTGCGTCGCAGGCAAAACAATGACGGCATCGAGGCGGTGTTGTTCACGCCACGCAAAAAACGCACGTTTGCGCATGCGACGGCCGTTCTCGATGAACTCGGCATGACGATCGTCGATGCGCGCATCGTACCGGTGCAACATGGCTACAGCATCGATACCTATGTCTTCATGGAACTCGATGGGCAAAACGAGATCGACGAATCCCGTATCGCCAGGGTACGCCGCTCACTGACGCGCATACTGACGGCGAGCGACGACAAGGTAGCGAGCGTCACGCGTTCGGTGCCGCGACAGGCGCGCATGTTCACGACGAAAACCGCGGTCGATTTCGCCCGCAGCACGTCCGGCAACCAGACCGTCCTCGAACTGACGACCGCGGATCGACCCGGCCTGCTGAGCAAGATCGGGCAGGTGTTCATCGAAGAGGCGGTGGATATCGAGGCAGCCAAGATCATGACTATTGGCGAGCGCGCGGAAGACGTATTCTATGTCTGCCGCGAGACCGGCGGCGCCCTTTCCCCGGACGAACAGGCGAAAATCAAGTCCGCTTTGCTGGCCAGGCTGGACAGCACAGCGGCATGACGACAGGCGGAAATCGCATGCAGGATATCGAAAGCATCATCGAACACGCGTACGAGAATCGGGCACAGGGCTTCGAGGATCGACCGCGCGTGGAGCGTGCCATAGAGGCCGCCATCGGGCTGCTGGACACCGGCAAGGCCCGCGTCGCCGAACCGCGCGACGGTGGCTGGCACGTCAACCAGTGGCTCAAGAAGGCGGTGTTGCTGAGCTTCGGGCTCGCGAAGAACCGGGTCGTCGAAGGCAGCCATAGCCGCTTTTATGACAAGGTGCCGATGAAATACGCGAACTACACCGAAGCGCAGTTCAAGGCGGACGGCGTCCGCGTTGTGCCCGATGCCATGGTCCGGCGCGGCGCCTACGTTGCGCCCGACGTCGTACTGATGCCGAGCTACGTGAACATCGGCGCCTATGTCGACCGCGCGACGATGGTCGATACCTGGGCCACCGTCGGCAGCTGCGCGCAGATCGGCAAGAACGTACACCTGTCCGGCGGCGTCGGCATCGGTGGCGTGCTGGAACCGGTACAGGCCGGACCGACGATCATCGAGGACGACTGCTTCATCGGCGCTCGCTCGGAAGTCGTCGAGGGTGTCATAGTCGGCAAGGGTTCGGTCATTTCGATGGGCGTGTACCTCGGCCAGAGCACGCGCATTTACAATCGCGAGACGGGCGAGATCAGCTATGGCAAGATTCCCCCTGGCTCGGTTGTCGTGTCCGGCAATCTGCCCTCGGCAGATGGCAAGTACTCTTTGTATTGCGCCGTGATCGTCAAGCAGGTCGACGCCAGGACCCGAGCCAAGACCGGCCTTAACGAACTGCTGCGAAACCTGGATTGACGCAATGCTGACCATGTACGGAATTCGAAGCTGCGATACCTGCCGCAAGGCCCGCAAGTATTTTGCCGAGCAGGACATCGAATTTCGCTTTCACGACGTACGCGAAGACGGCCTGGACATCCATATGCTGGAACGCTGGTCCGGCCGCATTGCCTGGGAAAAACTGTTGAATCGCCAGAGCCTGACCTGGCGCAAGATACCAGACGTCGACCGCGCCGGCATGACACGTGACCGGGCATTTGCGCTGATGATCGACCAGCCGACGCTGCTCAAGCGCCCCGTGCTCGAATCGCCGAAATTCATGGCTGTCGGGTTTTCGGAAAAACGCTTCTCGGAGTACTGGAAGAAAACCCGGTCCTAGGCACCACTCCCGCCGCCCGATGTCACTCCGGGCGCCATCGATCCCTATCCGATACGACCCGTGATGTAGTCCTCGGTCAGCTTGTGCTGCGGATTCGTGAAAATCTTGTCGGTCTCGTCCACCTCGATGAGATGACCAAGGTGAAAGTATGCGACGCGACGCGACACACGCGCCGCCTGCTGCATCGAGTGCGTGACGATCACGATCGCGTAGTCTTCGCAGAGTTCGTCCATGAGGTCCTCGATGCGCGCGGTTGCGATCGGGTCCAGCGCCGAGCAGGGTTCGTCCATGAGGATGACCTCCGGATTCACGGCGATGGTGCGCGCAATGCAGAGGCGCTGCTGCTGGCCACCGGATAAGCTGGTGCCGGGCTCGTCCAGCCTGTCCTTGACCTCTTTCAGCAACCCTGCCCGCTCGAGACTCGTATGCACGATGTCGTCCAGTTCCGCGCGGTCCGCGGCAAGCCCGTGGATGCGCGGTCCGTAGGCGACATTATCGAAGATGCTCTTGGGGAACGGATTCGGCTTCTGGAATACAATGCCGACACGCGCGCGCAGCGCGACCGGGTCCTGATCCTTGCGATAGATATCATTGCCGTCCAGCGTGATTCGGCCGGTAACGCGGGCCGACTCGATCGTATCGTTCATGCGGTTCAGGCAGCGCAGGAACGTCGACTTGCCGCAACCCGACGGACCGATCAGCGCAATCACTTCCTTCTTGCCGATTTCCAGGGACACGTTACGAATCGCGTGATTCTCGCCGTAATAGACATTGACATCCTCGGCGATCATGAACGGATTGCTGCAATGAATATTGCCCACGGTTTCGCGGCCAACGGCCGATTTTTGTTTTACGGGCTCGACGGCACGCGGGCCGGACCTGGCGGAGCCGCCCGGGGCGATCTCTGTTGCGGCCTGTGAATCGTTTTTCATTTCAGTCATGGCGGTCATTGTTATCCAGGTTTCCTTGCGTCTCAAACGTTGCGGCTACCATTTGCGCTCGAGGCGCTTTCTCAGGATCACCGCGGTCAGGTTCATCACGAGGAGAAAGCCCAGCAGCACGATGATCGCCGCGGATGTCCGCTCGGCAAACGCCCGTTCCGGGCTGTCCGCCCAGAGAAAAATCTGCACGGGGAGCGCGGTCGCGGGATCGGTGAAGCTGCCGGGTACGTCGACGATGAAGGCGACCATGCCGATCATCAGCAGCGGCGCCGATTCGCCGAGCGCCCGGCTCATGCCGATGATCGTGCCGGTGAGCATGCCCGGCAGTGCGAGCGGCAACACATGATGCATGACGACCTGGGTCTGTGACGCGCCGAGACCGAGCGCGGCCTCGCGGATCGACGGCGGCACGGCCTTGATCGCGGCACGCGACGCGATGATGATGACCGGCAGCGTCAGCAGCGTGAGCACGAGCCCGCCGACGACCGGGGCCGATCGCGGCAATGCCATCCAGTTGATGAACACGGCCAGGCCCAATAACCCGAAAACGATCGACGGTACGGCCGCAAGATTGTTGATGTTGACCTCGATCAGGTCGGACCAGCGGTTGCGCGGCGCGAATTCCTCGAGGTAGATCGCGGCTGCGACGCCGATGGGGAACGACAAAGCGATCGTCACCAGCAGCATGTAAACCGATCCCATGACCGCGCCCTTGATGCCGGCCAGTTCCGGTTCCCGGGAATCGCCGTTGGTGAACAGCGCGCGGTTGAAACGCTTCTCGATCTTGCCGGACGACTCGAGCGTCCTGACCCATTCGATTTGCCGATCCGACAGCGGCCGCAGGGCCTCGTCGAGGTCGGCATCGATGTTCCCTTTCAGCAGCATGTCGACGTCGGACGACGCCGGCACCCAGAGCACACGCCTGGTTCCGACGACGTCCGGATCCGCGATGACGATGTCGCGAATCTGGTAGCCGGCGCCGACGCTCAAGATGCGATTGAGCTCACGACGGTCGCTGCGTCCCGATACGTCGGGAAACTCGGCGCGCAAGGCGCTGCGTGCGATGCCGTCGAAATCGGCGTACTGGAGATCCAGTGTGCCGTCCGGGGCGAGCGCTTCGGCGGCGAATTCGACCTCGAGCTGAATGAAGGTTTGCTTGAAAGCCGATGATCCCTGCGCGATGAGGCTCGCAAAAAATATGCCGAGAAACAGGATGCCGACGGCAGTCGCCGCCATGCCGGTTACCCGGAACAGCCATTCCTTGCGGCGGCGCCGCGCGAGTCCCGCCGACACCTTCAGCCTTGTCTGTTGTCCTTTGTCCATGCGCAGCCTAGTCGTATTGTTCGCGGTATTTGCGGACCACGCTCAGTCCGATCACGTTGAGGATCAGGGTGACGACGAACAGCACCAGGCCCAGCGCGAACGCGGCCAGCGTCTTGGCGCTGTCGAATTCCTGATCGCCGACCAACAGTGTCACGATTTGCACCGTGACCGTCGTCACCGCTTCGAGAGGATTTGCAGTGAGGTTCGCCGCAAGCCCTGCGGCCATCACGACGATCATCGTTTCGCCGATTGCCCGCGACACCGCGAGCAGGATGCCGCCGACGATGCCGGGAAGCGCGGCAGGCAATATCACCTTGGTCATCGTTTCCGAGCGCGTCGAACCCAGTCCGAGCGCGCCGTCGCGCATGGACGTCGGTACCGCATTGATCGCGTCGTCCGACAACGAGGAAACCAGCGGGATGATCATGATGCCCATGACCAGGCCCGCGGCGAGCGCGCTTTCCGAGGCAACCTCGAAACCCGCGGATTCGCCGGCACGACGCACCCAGGGCGCAACCGTCAGAGCCGCGAAGAATCCGTAGACGACCGTCGGAATGCCCGCGAGGATCTCGAGCAGTGGCTTCGCTATGCCACGCACGCGCGAGCTCGAGTATTCCGCCATGTAGATGGCCGTCATCAGACCGACAGGCACAGCGACGAACATCGCGATACTCGTGATCAGCAGCGTGCCCGTGATGAGCGGTATCGCGCCGAAACTGCCGGACGATCCGACCTGGTCGGCACGAATGGCGGTCTGCGGGCTCCAGTTCAGCCCGAACAGAAACTCGGTCAGTGGCACCTTCTGGAAAAACCGGATGGCCTCGAACAGGACCGACAGCACGATACCAACGGTCGTGAACACCGCGATGCTCGATGCCGCGATCAGGAACCAGCGAATCACGGCCTCGACGCGATTCCTGGCCCGCAGTTCGGGCCGGATACGCCGCCAGGCATGCGAGCCGCCGAGACCGGCGATACCGAGTGCGAGGAGCGCCAGTATCTGCCTGCTCTGGCGCTCGTACGCAACGAACAGGTCGGCTGCGGCGCGCAGCGTCTCGTCGGCCGCGACACTGATGACGTCGCCGGCCGCGAGGTTCCGGATATTGTTGACGAGCAGGTTCAGCTCGCCAGCTGACAGGTTGCGGTAATTGTCCGGCAACTCGCCGACGACCATCGCGACGATGAGCTTCGGCTCGACTGAAACCCAGAGCAACATCAATGCCAGCGCGGGCAGCGCGACCCAGAGCGCCACGTAGTGACCGTAGTAGCCCGGCAGCGAATGCAATAACGGCCCATTCCCGGGCCCGCCGACCAGGGCCAGCGAACGACGACGCCCCAGCAGGAATGCTGCGACGGCCATGATGGCAAGCGACAGGATCAGCGTTGTAATTTGCATCAATTCAGCTCGTCAAGCCGAAGCGCGGCGGCCCCGCCGGGGTCGCCGCGCTGCCGGTCTTCCCGCCGACAGGTCAATGACCGGCGGCAGTCATTGGCGTCAGGTCACGAACCCGCTTTGCCACCTCAGCGCGTTCTTCGTCCGGCATGGGAATCAGGCCGCGGTCGGACAGGTATCCTTCTTCGCCCCAGGCACGTTCACTCGTGAATTCACGAAGGAAACCACGCAGGCCGGGAATCACGTCCACGTGCGCCTTCTTGACATAGAAGAACAGCGGGCGGGACACAGGATAATCCCCATCGGCGATCGCGTCGAATGTCGGCGCGATGCCATCGATCCTGGCGCCCTTGACCTTTTCGAGATTCTGGTCGAGAAAGCTGAACCCGAATATGCCAAAAGCGTCCGGATTGGCCTGCAATTTCTGTACGATGAGATTGTCATTCTCGCCGGCTTCGACAAAGGCGCCATCCTCGCGAATGGTATGGCAAACTGACTTGTAGGCATTCTCATCGGTCGCTTTGAGCGCCGCAATCCAGTCGATGCTCTCGCAGCCGCCTTCCATCGCGAGTTCGACAAAGGCGTCGCGCGTTCCCGAGGTCGGCGGCGGACCGAGGACTTCGATCGGCTTCGAGGGCAGCGCCGGATTGACGTCTGACCAGTTGCGATAGGGATTGGCAATCAATTGGCCGGGCTGGTCACCGGGCACGCGCTTGGCAAGCGCGAGGAATATGTCCCTGCTCGTCAGCGTCATGTCAGCGGCACGCAGCGAATTCGCGAACACGATGCCGTCATAGCCGATCTTCACTTCGATGATTTCCGTGACTCCGTTCCCGGCGCAGCGATCGATTTCCGACTGCTTGATGGCACGGGAAGAGTTGGTCACGTCCGGGTAGTCGACACCGACACCGTCGCAGAACAGCTTGAGACCGCCGCCGGAACCGGTCGATTCGATCTTCGGCGTGCTGAACTCGCTGCCGCGGCCGAATCTTTCGGCCACGACCGTCGCAAATGGATACACTGTCGACGAACCGACGACATAGACATAGTCGCGGCCGCTTTGGGCAAAAGCTGAGGCCGAAATGCCCAGGCCCAAGAGGGCTACAGCGGCCAGGACGCTCATCCTGCGGGGGCAACTCACTTCGCGTTCTCCATGGTAGTTTGAAATCATGCGCGAAGCTTAGCCGCCAATTGTTACCGAATTGTTGCAGGCGGCAGCCAATAATGCTGTGATCGGCGGAGTCCCGAAGGTATTTTTGTGGATCACATTCAGAGACTTGCGAGATACGCGACCAGCCATGGCCAATGAACTTTCCGAGCCCGTCATCGACTTTCTCTGCGACCTCATCCGGCGCCGCTCGGTCACGCCGGACGACGCGGGTTGCCAGGCGCTGCTGATCGAGCGCCTCGAGCGCCTCGGGTTTCGCTGCGAGACCATGCAGTTCGAGGACGTCACGAATCTCTGGGCGCGCCGTGGCGATGCGTCGCCGGTCCTTTGTTTTGCGGGCCATACCGACGTTGTACCACCGGGCGACGAGCGCGAGTGGCACAGCGATCCGTTCGAGCCGACATTCAGGGACGGCATGCTTTATGCGCGCGGTTCGGCGGACATGAAAAGCGGCCTCGCGGCAATGATCGTCGCGCTCGAGGACTTCGTTGCCGCGCATCCCGATCACGCGGGCAGTCTCGCGATGCTCATCACGAGTGACGAAGAAGGCCACGCCCGCGACGGCACGCTGCGCGTCATGGCAGCGCTCGAGGCGCGCGGCGAACACATCGACTGGTGCGTACTGGGCGAGCCCTCGAGCCAGGACCGGCTCGGCGACATCGTGCGCATCGGAAGACGCGGTTCCTTGAGCGGTATCCTGACGGTGCGCGGCGTCCAGGGACACGTTGCCTATCCGCAGCTCGCGGACAACCCCATTCGCCGCTTCGCGCCGGTTCTGGCAGAGTTGCACGACATCTCGTGGGACAATGGCAATGCGTTTTTCCCGCCGACCAGTTTCCAGGTCGTCGACGTTCGCGCGGGCGTCGGGGCGCCGAACGTCACGCCCGGCGAACTGACTGCGCGGTTCAATTTCCGCTACTCGACCGAATGGACGCACGAGAGCCTCAGGCAGCGCGTAGAGGCCGTCTTCGACGCCCACGACATCGATTACCAGCTCGACTGGCACCTGTCCGGCGAGCCGTTCCTGACGTCACCGGGACGGCTGATCGACGCGGTGCGCCAATGCGTGGTCGAGCACACCGGGGCCGAGCCCGAACTCTCGACCGGTGGCGGCACCTCGGATGGACGGTTCATTTCCCCGGCCGGGACCGACGTCATCGAGCTCGGGCCCGTCAACGCCTCGATACACAAGATCGACGAACATGTCCGCGTCGACGACGTGGTCAGACTGACGCACATGTACCGCAGGATTGCGGAGCTATTGCTGCTCTAAGACTCGGCCTGAGCTTCCGCGGGCGCGTGGACCGCGTTCGTTCGCGATGGCGCAGCACATCCCGCTGCGGCCTCAGGCCTTGCGGAAGTTATTCCAGACGCCCGCCACGAGCAGGCCACCGAGGCCGATGATCACCCAGCTCGGCATCGACAGGCCGAGCAGGCGCCACGAGACCTCGGCGCACTCCCCGGATCCCTTGAAGATCATGCCGAGCGCGTCGAAGACGGCGAAGTTGCTCATGATGTATTCGAAGCCCGGCCCGCAGGACGGCACCTTGTCCGCCGGCAGGTTCTGCAGGTAGACGTGCCACGTGGCCACACCGACACCGAATCCGGCCGCCAGCACGAGCAGGCCCGCGTAGATGCGGCTGCCGATGCGCCCGGGGTTGTGGGCGGCTGCCACGAGAAACACGAGGCCCGTAAGAATCGTCGCGATGCGCTGGAAGACGCAGAGCGGACAGGGGTCCAGCAGCAAAACATATTGCGCGTAAAGCGCAAATCCCATCATGCCGGCACAAGCAAGAAAGCCTGCCAGGTTGAGCAGGCGACGATTCGGTAAGGTCATAAATTATTCGTCGGTGTCGGGATCAAGTTTTCGTGAGCCACCAGTATGACGCACATCCCTGCCCTGGACCATATAGATGACATATTCACAGATGTTCTTCGCATGATCCCCGATACGCTCCAGGGAACGCGCGGCCCAGGTGACGTTAATCACGCGCTTGATCGAGCGCGGATCTTCCATCATGAAAGTGATGCACTGTCGCTGGATCGCTTCGTATTCGTCGTCGACCCGGTCGTCCTCCTCCACGACCTCGAGCGCATCCTCGACATCCAGTCTCGCGAACGCGTTCATGGCATCCCGCACCATGTGCGCGACATGCTGTCCGAGCGACTTGAGCTCCCGGTAGGAATCAGCCGGCCGATCCATGGCCGCCAGTTTCGATGCCAGGAAGCCGATCTTCTCGGCCTCATCGCCAATACGCTCGAGGTCGGTGATCGTCTTGATGATCGCGACGATCAGGCGTAAGTCGCTGGCGGCCGGCGCGCGCGTCGCGAGTATCCGGCCGCACTCCTCGTCGATGGCGACTTCGAGCTTGTTGACCTTGTAGTCATCCTTGGCTACCTGCAGCCCGAGTTCGCTGTCACCCGTGACGATCGCCGTGATCGCCTGCGACAGCTGCGATTCCACCAGCCCGCCCATCGTCAGGACACTGTTGCGCAGCGATTCCAGGTCCTTGTTGAATCGCCGCGAGATATGGCCGGTGAGGTCGGATGCTTCCATCGAGGGGACTCCGTTTAGTCGAACCTGAATTCTAGATCAATCTGGATGCGATCGTAATCGCTATTGACGCCAGCTGCACGGTCGATCGTGTTCAGGAACAGCGTGCCGCCCAGCGCCACGTTCTTGTTGAAGACGTACTTGCCCTTGATCATGTGACCTTCCGAGTCGGTGCCGCCGCCGCCGAAGTCGGAGTCGCTGAACGTGCCGATCAGGGCGTCGGCCTCGAGGTCCTGCCAGGTCCAGCTGAATTCCATGTCGCCGTCGGTTTTGGCCGAACCGATCTTCGCGCCGAGCGCATAGGCCGTGTCCTGGTCGCTGACTTCATTGTTCCGGACGTAGTGCGCGTAGATCTTGAGCGGCCAGCCACCGACCTTGGTGCCGAATTCGGCGAAGGCCTCGGTGTCCCTGTAGTCGTAAACGTAGTTGCCGTCGACATCGACCGTGTTGCCGCGCGCGTTGCCGTCGTAGAACGGCTCGTTGCCGATCGTGTTGGTGTAGCCGAAGTAGCCGATACCAGCTGTCAGCGAGGCGCCTTCACCAATCGGGAACTTGTAGCCGACCTGCACCGCGTAGAGGAGAGAGTCGTCGTCGCCACTGCGTTCCTCGGCGGCGAAACCGGCGGCCGTTGCAAACAGTCCACCCGAGGAGAAGACGAGTGCAGCGCCTTCAGGGTTGAGATCGCCGTCCCACACGAGCGGCACACTGCCGGCGCGGAACAGCGGGTTTTTGATCTTTCCCGCAAGCAGGCCGAACTGGTCATTGATGGTCCAGTCGACATACGCGAGGTCGACGCCGATATCCTTGCGTGAGAAACCGTCATCGAGCGACTGGTTCGTCGACACGGGATTGTCACCGCCACTGGCCAGCTGCAGCACGAAATCGATGTCGTCCGTCACTGCGGCCGTGAAGCCAAAGCGGGCACGAAAGCGTGAACGCTCGCGATCCGTCTGGTTGTCCTCTGCCTCACGGTCGAAGCGCAGTCGAAAATCGCCCTTGAAATCGATGCGATCGATCCAGGTTTCTCCATCGTGGGCGCTGGCGCTGGCCGACGCCAGCAGCATTGCGACAATGGCGGTCAGCGAAATCGATGTTTTCATTTCCTATCCCTTGGCTGCGGGGGCGATTCGGCCCCGGTTGCTTTGCATTCATTGATGTTGAGGCGGCACCTTAGCGACCGCGCGTTGCCGTTGTATTACGAGAACATTGCAGTTTTGTGACAGCGCTAGGGTTCGACGGCGTCGACCCGGTCCAGCGGGAAATGGCAGCGAAATTCGCTGCCCTCGCCGGGTGCGCTCGTGATGATGAGTTCGGCGTCATGGCGCGCCAATACGTGTTTTACGATAGCGAGACCCAGGCCGGTGCCACCGCCATCCCGGCTGCGTCCGCGATCGACGCGGAAAAACCGCTCGGTGAGTCGCGGAATGTGTTCCGCCTCGATGCCGTCACCCGTGTCCCTGACTGACAGGCAGGCGCCATCAGGCACAGCCTCCCACGTCAGCACGATGCTGCCCTCCGGCGGCGTATGCCGCACCGCGTTCGACAGCAGGTTGACGATGACGGTTTCAATCTCGCGCGCATCGCCGAGCAGGCCGATATTCGAATCCGCACGTACAGAGATATCCGCGGTGTCCGCAAGTCCCTCAAAAGCGCGTCTGGATCGCTCCATGAGTTCCGCGACCCCGACCAGGTCGGTCGCGGCTGCCCTGCCCGAATGTTCCAGCCGTGACAGTTCGAGCAGGTCGTCCAGCAACTCGCGCATGCGTTCTGCTTGCGACTGCATCTGTTCAAGCGGCCGCGCCCAGTGCGCCGGCTTCTCAGGATCGTCGGCCAGGCTGTCGATGTAACCGCTGATGACGGTGAGGGGCGAGCGCAACTCATGCGACGCATTGGCGACAAAATCGCGGCGCATTTTCGCCAGCCGAATGCGCTCCGTCACATCGCGGAGCAACACCAGTTTCTGGTCCGCCCCGTAAGGGACGATACGGCAGTTCAGCCAATCGCCATCCCGGACCGGCGAGGCGATGTCGACCGTCACCGAATAATCACCCGAGTGCAGAAGGCGCACGAAGTCCGGGTCTCGCAGGATATTGTCGATCCGCTGGCCCCGGTCTTTCTTGCGCCGCAGGCCCGCCAGGTCCCTCGATGCGCGGTTGCAGGTCAGGATCTCATCGGCCGCATTGAGCACGACCGCCGCATCCGGCATCGCGTCCGTTGATTTTCGAATTTCCTTGAGCAGGTTGCGATAGCTCTTCTTGCGCCGCGTCGCACGCTGATGTTCGAAACGGAAGCGCGAGAACATCTGCTCCCAGATTCCTTCGCCATACCGGAACGAGGAAAAATCCCCGGTGCGCAACGCGCGCTCGAACGCCAGCAACTGCCGGATCTGCCAGGCGAGCGCAATGAGCGCGGCCACCAGCAGCCCCTGCCATGCGCTGTCGTACAGCCAGCCGACCAGCAGGCCGACGGCCAGGAACATCAGGATCGCGACGAGAAATCTTCTTGCAGCGTCAGACACTTGCGTTCGCCATCCTCATCATGATGTACGGGTAGAAAAACGGTATCCCGCACCGCGTACCGTCTGTATGTAATCGTCGCCGCCTTCTGCAGCCAACGCCTTGCGCAGCCTGCGAATATGAACGTCAACGGTGCGCTCTTCCACATAGACGCTGGCGCCCCACACTCGATCGAGCAGCTGCGCCCGGCTGAACACGCGTTCCGGGTGCGTCATCAGGAAATGCAGCAGTCGATACTCCGTCGGGCCGAGCCGGATCTCCCGGCCGTTGGCTGCAACCCGGTGACCGGCAGCATCGATCTCGAGGACGCCGGCGCTGGCCACGGTCTCGGCGGACTGGCCGGCTCGGCGCAGGACGGCCCGGATGCGTGCGAGCAACTCGCGCGGCGAAAACGGCTTGGTGACGTAGTCATCGGCCCCGCCCTCGAGCCCGGACACCTTGTCCTGCTCGTCAGCCCGGGCGGTCAGCATGATGATCGACAGGTCCTCCCACTCCGCATCGCGCCTGAGCATGCGAGTCAGTTCCAGGCCGCTCATGTCGGGCAGCATCCAGTCGATGAGCGCCAGGTCGGGCCTGTGATCGGCAAGCAGCGCCCGTGCCTCGCGGCAATCCGCCGCCTCGAGCGTCTCGTAGCCGGCGCGGGAAAGATGAAACGCGATCATCTCCCTGATCGGCTGCTCGTCCTCGACGATCAATATGCGGGGTGCTGCCATGCCTGGTTCTCGCGACTCATCGGCGCCAGCGCGGCGCAACGATGCATTCAAACAGCGCAATATTACAGGACTGTTACGTGGTCGGTCGCGACGGCGTCTCGGCCACCTTGTGGCGCAGGTAGGCCGGCGCCACGTCACGCGGCGCTATCACGCCGCCCTGCCGGGCGGCGGCGGCGGCCATCGGCAGCAGATGCCGGGCCCGCGGGTGCCGCACCGGGGACACTTGATCGATCCACGGGCGATTGGCCGCCAGCAACGCGGGGTAGCGCTCCCAGCCGAATCCCGCGGCGACCCGGCTGGCCGCAGCGCACTCCTCCAGCGCCTCTATCGGCGTCTGCGAGTGCAGGCATTCGTCCGTCAGCGGCGATGGCAGCCCGTCGTCGCGGCGCTCGAAGATGCCGAGGTAGACCTCGTTCATATGGGCATCCTGGGCAACGGCGACCGCACCGGCCGGGCCCGTCGCGAACACCTCGGCCGCGACCGCGGCCAGCGACGACACCGGCACGATGCCGATGCCTGCGCCGTGCGCCAAGCCCTGGGCGACGGCCGCGGCAATGCGCATGCCGATGAACGAACCCGGGCCGTTGCCGAGGACAATCGCGTCGAGATCGCTCACGCGCAGACTCGCGTCCGCCAGCACCGCGTTGATCATCGGCATCAGCAAGCGCGTATGCTCACGCGGCTGTTCTTCGTGGCGTTCCAGTACCGTGTCACCGGCCTGCAGGGCCACCGAGCAGGCGATGGAAGACGTATCGATCGCGAGCAGCTTCATGCCAGGGCTCCCTGTTTTTCGTGTGCGTCAAAGAACGCCGCGACTTCCTCGATCTGGCTCGTCGACGGCATCGGTTCCAGGCACTGCAGGAACGTCCGCCCGTAACGCTTGGTCGTGACGCGCGGATCGCACAGCACCACGGCCCCGAAATCTTCCGGGTCCCGCAGCAGGCGCCCGGCCCCCTGCTTCAGGGCCAGTGCGGCCAGCGGCAGCTGGTGATCCATGAAACCGTTGCCACCGTCGCGGCGAATATATTCGAGGCGCGCCATCATGAGCGGATCACCGGGCGAGGCGAACGGCAGCTTGTCGATGGCGACGACGG
Source organism: Woeseiaceae bacterium (assembly GCA_036525955.1). Taxonomy (GTDB): domain Bacteria; phylum Pseudomonadota; class Gammaproteobacteria; order Steroidobacterales; family Woeseiaceae; genus UBA1847. The sequence continues at coordinate 74,549 of DATCZJ010000118.1, forward strand.
ACAAGGCAGGGCCGCGCACGTCGACGCCTTCCCAGAAACTGCCGGTACCGAGCAGCACGGCATTGCCCAGCTTGCGGAAGCGGCGCAACAGGTCGTCCCTGGGCGCGTCGCCCTGGACGAGCAGTTCGCGCCCCCCGAGAACCGACGGGTGGTCGTCGAACCAGCGTTTCGCATTGTTGAGCGCACGGTGGCTCGTGAACAGGCAGAACATGCCGCCGCGCGTCATGTCGAGCAGCGGCGTGGCGGCGGCCAGCATCCGCTCGGTGTGCGCCGGATCCGATGGCTGCGGCATGCCGGGCGGCAGGTAAACGAGCCCGTTCTGCGCCATGTCGAATGGGCTCGGAAACGTCAGCGCCCGCACGTCGCGCAAGCCCATGCGCGCGTTGAAGTTCGAAAAGTCATCGCCGATGGCCAGCGTCGCCGACGTAAATATCCAGGACTGGAAACCGTTGTCGATGAGTCCGTTCAGCGTCGAGGAGACGTCCAGGGGTGTCAGGTTCAGCCTGATGCTGCGTGGATTGACTTCGAGCCAGCGCAATCCGTCCCAGCTGTCGTCACTCGCGAGCACGGTCAGTCGCTCAGCCATCCCGACGAGCTGGCCGTGCAGCGTTTCGAGCTCCGCGGTCGCGGTTCCGAGTTCGCCGACCGCCCTGACGAGATCGCGAAGCGCGCCGGAAAGCCCATCCATCGACTCGCGCATGCCCGGCAGGACTTCGCCGAACTCGTAGCGGCCTTCCTTGCGCGGCGCATCGGCGCGCAGCGAGCGGACGGCCGTTTCGAGCGCGTCAACGCGGCGGTTCAATGCCGGCTGCGAAAATGACAGCGTTGCGGCGCGCAGCTCCTCGATGAGTCGCTCGATTTCGCGACTGCCGAGCGCAACGCCGAAAAACTGCACGGCGAGGTCCGGCAACTGGTGCGCCTCGTCGATGATGATGGCTTCGGCACCGGGCAGAAATTCGACGAACCCCTCCTCCTTCATCGCGAGATCCGCGAGCAGCAGGTGGTGGTTCACGACCACGAGGTCCGCCTCCTGCGCGGCGCGCCGTGCCTTGACGACATGGCATGACGAATATTCGGGACACTTCTGGCCCAGGCAATTGTCCGCGGTCGATGTCACCAGCGGCCAGATCGGCGAATCTTCTGCTACGTCGATGAGTTCCGACTTGTCGCCGGTCGTTGTCCGGTGCCGCCAGGCGCGCACGGCGTCGAGATCGTCGAGCAGCGCCGACGCAGGGTCGGTCACCTGCGCGAGTCGATGCAGGCACAGGTAATTGGCCCGCCCCTTGAGCAACGCCGTCGTCACCGGTCGACCCACGGCTTTGCAGACGAGCGGCAGATCGCGGTGGTAAAGCTGGTCCTGCAATGCCTTGGTGCCGGTACTGATCGTCGTCTTTTTGCCGCTCAGCAACGCGGGCAACAGGTAGGCGAAGGTCTTGCCGGTGCCGGTGCCCGCCTCGACCACTAGATTGCCGGCGTCGGCAATGGCCTCGGCGACGGCTTCCGCCATCCACGCCTGGCCCTTGCGCGGCTGGAAGCCTGGCAGTAATCGCGTGAGGGGACTGTGGTCTCCGAAAAATTCGCTCAAGGTCGTCACGCGCGCAAGATTACACGGTTTGGGCGCCTCAGGTCGGCTCGTTTTTGTTGCGATTGCGCCGCGAATTGAGGCTAGCGGCGACCCGCCACGGCCTTCAGCAGCTGCTGATCCGCCTTCATCGAGAAACGCAGGAACGGTCCCGCCGCGGTGTACCGCGCCGCCTCGAAATCCTGGTCCTCGAAGCCCGCGAAATTGTATCCGACGCTGAGCCACAGATTCCTGCCGACGTTGTAACCCAGGTCGATCCCGACACCATAATCGGTCACACCTGCGCGATAGGCATTGTAGATACTCGTGCTGACGCCGAAATCCCAGCGGGTGCGGAAGCCATGGCGGTAGTCGACGCCGACCAGGTCCGTGTAGCCCGTGTAGCCGTCCCCGTCGAACACGCTGCGCACGTATTTGAATGCATACTGCAGCGACAGTTGAGTCGCGGCGCCGATCCGTCGGTTCGCATTGAAGTTGTTGACCAGGCGCCAGCTCGTCTGCTCGGCGCCCTCAGCCGCAAGTTCGTCATACACCAGGTCCACTCGGTCGAGGAACGCCCACCGCGCGTCTGCGACGCGCCACGCCCAGCCGAATCGCAGGTTGGCCTGCGCCAGCCGGTTACCAGTGGCGGTCTCCGCGTCGAACATCGTGAAGCCTGCAGACAGACCGTGACCCGTGGTCGGTTCCCGGTACCAGCCGAGCAGCATCGAGAGCCGGTCTTCCGAGTCGGACTGACGCACCTCGATGCGGGAGTTCGCGCTCCAGAGTTCCGACATGTACATCGCGCCGACGAACGACGCGGTGAAGTCTTCGTTCCGCGACCCGGACGACAACTCGCGATCCGGGTCCAGTTGCCGACCATTGTCGCCGACGATCGTCTCGGCATGATCGACGCCCACGTCGAAAATCCAGCGCTCGTTCAGCTGGAACCCCTGCACGAGACCGACGTTCGCGAACAGGCGCGGACCGGATTCCGATTGCTGATTCGTCAGGAAACTCGACAGCTGTGCGCGATTCCACGGCGTTGCGCGCAGACCGACACGCGCCATCGACGCCTCGATGTCGCGCCCCTGCGCCTGCTCGTACTCGGAAATCAGCTCGACGCCATCGGCGATGCGGTAATCCGCGCCGACGACGTAGCGCTCCGGATAATCGAGGCTCGCCGCATCGTCGTTCAGGGCGATACTGCCACTCGCTCGCAGCCGCAATTTGCCGTCGAGAAATTCCTGGCCGACGCCAAGCTCGGCGAGATCGCTGCTCAGCGTCTCCCCGTCATCGAACTTGTCCTCGGCGTGGGCCAGGCCTATCCGCGTCGAGAAACCGTCATGTTCGTAGCGCAACCGCGCGTTCAAGAGATTTCGGATCGCGCGCGACTCGAGGTTCTGCTGCCAGCCCCCTTCGCCTTCGAACGTAAATCGCTCACCCATCCTGGCGCGCGCGTCGATCCCGAGGCGACGGACACCCGAATCGGCTGTTGACTGGTAACCGAGACCGAAGCCGTCTTCGACCTCGCGCATGAAAGCGCGCAGGTCCACGTTCTCGCTGTTGTGTTCGATCTCGAGACTTTGGGCGGAACCGGTCTGCTTCACGCCCGCAATCGTCTTGCTGGAATCGGCGATTTCGGCGCGAACCACGGTCTGGTCGCTCGCCTGCCAGCGGATGTCCACGCCGCTCAGTTCGGTTTCCGCACCCTCTGTCGAGTCGTCTATGACCGTCACGCCCAGCTCGAAGGCATCATCGGCAAAACGCAGCGAGCCACGCGCGCCCGCGACGACGTCCTCGGCTCCGTTGGTCACGGTTTCGTATTCGGCAACGATGTATACCGGGTTGAATTCGAGATCGCGACTCGGCACCGGCTGCTTGAAGTACACGGTGCCCGACAATGTATCGAGCGTGTAATCGAGGAATCTGGACAGGTTGCGCGTGCTCAGCACGACGCCGGAGTCGAAACGGTCCCGCACCTCGATGCGGATCGATTCGCTGTTGGCGATGATCGGCGCGCCCGACAGTCGATACAGGCCGGACGTGCCGTCACCGCGCAATTCGTCGCGGCGGAACGCCTGGTCGGTTTCCGCCGCAAACGCGGAATACCCGAGCTTACGTCCCCGGTACTCGCTCTTCAGGCCGTTGAAGTGGCGCTGGTAACGCGCGAGGTCGGTAACGGTGAGCCCGGTTTCGAAGTCGCCGAACAGCGCATAGAACTGGCTGCGCTCCAGCTTGACATACAGCTTGCGCTGGCTGGGTGCATCGAAGCGCTGTTCCGCTGTATCTGCATACAAGGTGTAATACGCCTGCGGATCGACCACCGTATCGAAGCGGTTGCGGTCTCGCACCCGGTCCGTGTCGTAAGCGAGCGTCAGCAGATACTCGCCCCTGATGGAGCCCTTGGCGAAGAACGCGACACGGCCCTCGTCCGAGTAGCCATCCTCGAAGCCGGCCGCCTCGGCCGCCGCCATGTTGTCCGACAGGGTCGTATGCGCGGCCGTGCCCTCGGCGAAGCCGACCAGGATCCAGTCCCGTTGCGCGGGCTTGAGCCAGGCGCGAATTTCCTGCTCGCGGTAATTCGCGAAGGGCAGCACGACCGTTACCTCGCCGGCCTGCGTTGTCGGTGCCAGTTCGAGCAGCGCGATGCCGTCGGCGCCAACCCGGTACGATGCAGACCGGTCGCCGACTTCCACGATCTTGTTCCTGCGGCCGTCTTCCTCGTCCCAGGCCGAACGGAACGGGGCGTTGACGCGGAACTTGCCGACAACGCCGGCGCGCGCGGGCTTGTTGCTGCGATCGAACAGGCGGATCGCAATCACTGGATAGCCTTTGCCGTCGGCGACCAGCGTCGACAGCGCTTCGACGAATTCGCCGCGAATCGGCCCGCCCGTGAAGTGAATGGTCCGGCGGATGCCCTTGGCCCTGCTGCCGTCGGCATTCCAGATGATGGCACGGAGCTCGTTCGGACCGTCGGCGAGGTCGACGCCGGTCCAGCGCGAGACGGCGACCGTGCCGGCCTTGTTGGTCGCCACGGCATCGAAATTGAGCGGGTTGACCGGCTCGCCGTTGAGCATCAGCTCCACGCGCTGGCCCGGCAGGTGCTGGATGGCGACCTTGGTTGCCGCGATGGCCGGCGCAAAGCCCTTCTCGGGTAACAGCATGGCGTAGCCCGGTTGCAGCGACGCCATCGGCGGCTCCTTTTGCGACGACGGCATGCCGACGTCGAGGTCGCGGTCGATCGGCCGCTCGCGGCGCTGCTCGGCGCCGGGAATCGCGCCCACTGTCGCGGTTTCCTTCGTGCCGCTCGTTTCCTGCGTCATCTCGAGGAACGATGGACGGGTTGGCCGGACGCCGCTGATGATCAGCTCCACGCGCCGGTTCTTCTGCCTGCCCGCCGCGGTCTCGTTGCCTGCAACCGGGTCGTCCGGGCCGCGGCCTTCGACCTGGATGCGTTCCACCGGCACATCGAGCGCATCGGCCAGGTAAAACGCGGCCGCCATCGCGCGGGCCCGCGACAGCGCGTAATTGTCAGCGAACAGGTGCCGATTGCGCGCCGCAATCGGCTGGCTGTCACTGTGGCCGATGGCCGATATCTGAACATTGCTGACACCGCGCCAGGAATCGATCAGCCGATCGAGCTGGTCCGTATCCCCCGGCGCGAGCGCATCCGACAGCACCGCGAACTTGAGGTCGAGCACGTATCCCTCGTTCTTCACGACAGCCTGCTCGCGGACCATCCTGGTCTCGGCGATCGGCGTCTTCTGTTTCGCCGCCATCGGCGTGTCAAAAGTCGCGATCGCTTTCGTGGCCAGCTCACCCTCCAGCCGCGCCGCGATGTCGCCCTTGAAACTGATATGGCTCGTCCAGTTGCCGTACTGGTCATCGAGCGCCAGCGACATGGCAGGACCCGTGAGATGCGGTTCGCCGAGGTCCCTGCCATCGATCCGCAGGCTGTCGGGGACATAGGTCACGCCTTCAGGCAGCAGGACCATGAGGCTGATATTGGCGATCTCCACATTGCCGACGCCCTTGAGTATCACGTCATAGGCCACCTGCTCGGTGCTGTCGGTCCCCGAGTTGCGCATCTCGATGTCGATGCGTCCTTCGGGCGGTGCCTTGCGCCGGAGGTAGAAATCGGCACGGTGCAATCCACCGCGGGCCAGCTTGACGAACTGTGACTCATTGCTGCCCGCATAGCCCGGCGTGAGACTGCAACCGACGACGTCGAACCATGCCGGGACCGTAAACGTGTCGATCTGCGCGACGTGCGTACCGGGCTGCACCCCTTCGAAATGGTAGCGGCCACCTTCGTCCGTAACCGCATAGCGTCCATCCTCGAGATAGACGCGAATATTCGGCACGCCCTGCGCTTCGCCGAACGTTTCCTGACTGCAATCGCCTTCGAGAATTCGGCCGATGATCGTGCCCGTGCTGCGGAACAGGTCCTCGGTCAGGCGAATCACGGCCGACGACTCGTTGGAAAAAACACCGCCAGCCGCGAACGCCGTGGCGAGATTGACGATTTCCTCGTCGCGGCCGCCGCCCACGACTTCGACCACGTAGGACAGGACCGCGTTCTCGCCCGGGTCGAGTGCGCCGATCGCAAATTCGAGCGACAGCCCATCCACGCTGATCGACGGGTCCGGCGCCGCTGCGCTGTCGATGCGCGCAGAACCTTCGACATAACGCAGTGCCGACGGCAGCCGGTCGATGATGATGACGTCCGTTGCCTCGGCCGTGTCGGACGTATTGGACACTGCGACCTCGTAACGGATGAAGTCGCCGCGTGCGGCAATCGTCGTCACGGTGCGCTTCTGCACGAACAGCGTAAACAGGCGACTGTCCTGCGGATCGATCGGAATATCGATGTTGAACGGGTCCGCGCCACGCCTGGTGAACGCGGCGCCGAATGATTCCGGGCCCAGGGCAAAGGGTGCGCCGGGCAGTAATTGCAGATCCGCAATCGCCACGCTGGAAGGCGCGAGGTAATCGGGCGGCGGTGTCACCACCAGCCGGTAGTCGCCTTCGGGAACGACCGGGAAGCGATACTCGCCGGCGCCGAAGGCATACTGGGTTCCGCCGGCGTCGGTGACGGTCGACCCGGTGGTGATGGAGGACGGGAACAGGCTGACGCCATCGTTGCCGTACACGGTGGCCGCTGCGCCACTGACCGCATCGACGATTTCCACCTGCACCCCGCCCACGACCGCGCCGCTGCTCGAATCGAAGACGATTGCGACCGGATCGAAAATGGCGGTTGCGACCGACGTATCGGTCGCGTCGGCGACATCGACGTAGTCGACGCGCACGGAGGAGTCCATGCCGCCCTGCAGCACACAATCGCCTGCACTGGCAGCAGCATTCGCTGTCGGCACGTAGCCGACGAAGATACCGGTATCGGGTCCGGTTTCGCTGAGCTGGATGGTTTCCGTATCGCCCGTGGCAGCGTGCGTTACCGTGACGAGCACGGTATCGACGACCTGGAAATCCACGTTCTGATCGGAATCGGTGACACGAAGGAACAGCGGTTCGCCGAGATTGAACGACGACGACGCGGTGACTTCCTGCGCCTGGCTCGGGTCGATGATGACGCCGCCCGACACGGTGGGGTCGGCGAGCGGCTGCAATACACCCGACTGCAGGCATGCAGCCGGTCCGACCGGCTCCTGCCAGGTTCCGCTCCCCGTGGTCAGCACGCGCGTGAACTCGACGCTCGACGGGCTGCGTACCACGGCAACCGTTACGGATACCGGGTTACTCACAATGCTTGCGGGCTGTCCCGCAACATTCAGAAAGTCCAGCGAGGCCTCGTTGGTGATCACGGCCCCGGGCGGGGCGGCAGTGGCCGTTCCCGCCATGGACAGAATCGCGAACGACGCGAAGAGCGCGCGACGCAGTACGGTGCCGAGGGCAGGCACGACGAGACGGGGGTCACTCATAAGAGTGACCCCTCGTCCGGTCGAACTATGTCGTCCCTGGAACACCGTGATACGTCGTTAGCCGCGCGTTACGGTGTCGTCAAGGGATCGTTGATC
>DATCZJ010000119.1:0-54219 GCA_036525955.1 Woeseiaceae bacterium
GCTCGTGCGAACGGCCGTCGACGATATCTCGGTGATGGGGCGCAATACTCAGGGTGTTCGCCTGATCCGGGTGGAAGACGAGCAGTGGCTCGTCGGCCTGGCGCGGATCGAGGCGATCGAGGACGACGAGGACTGAAAACGTCCGGGTTATTACTACTCCAAACAGTTACGATAGACCGTCAGAATCACGCTTTAATTCCTGCAGGAATCCTGAACAGATGTCGCGCATTCATAACTTCAGCGCCGGCCCCGCGGCGTTGCCTCTTGAGGTTCTCGAGATCATCCGTAACGACCTGCCGGACTGGCGCGGAACGGGCATGTCCGTCATGGAGGTCAGCCACCGCAGCAAGGAGTTCATCGAAGTAGCGGCGCGGGCAGAGGCAACCCTGCGAACATTGCTGAAAGTCCCTGATGATTACGCGGTCATTTTCCCGCAGGGCGGTGCGACGCTGCAGATGGCGATGGCGCCAATGAACCTCGCGGCGCCGGGGGAAACGGCGGACTACGTGGTCACGGGAAGCTGGGGCAAGAAGGCGGCCGGCGAAGCCCGGAAATTCTGCAAGGTCAATATCGCCGCTGACGCGTCGGACCGCAATTTCACGTACGTCCCGGAGCAATCTGCTTGGCGGCGCAGTGACAAGGCGGCCTTTCTGCACTACACGCCGAACGAAACCATCGCCGGCGTCGAGTTCAACTTCGTGCCGGACGGCGACGTGCCGCTGGTGGCCGACATGTCCAGCAACATCCTGTCACGGCCGATCGACGTCGCTCGCTTCGGGGTCATTTACGCCGGGGCACAGAAAAACATCGGCCCCGCGGGCATCACGCTCGTGATCGTGCGCCGTGACCTGCTCGATCGGGCGGGCCCGGACCTGCCACACCTGATGACCTGGAAGTCGTATGCCGAGTCGGATTCGATGACGAATACGCCACCCACGTTCGCCTGGTATGTCGCGGACCTCGTATTCCAGCATCTGCTGAAGACGGGAGGCGTCGAGGCCATGGCCGAAATCAACCTGCGCAAGGCACGCAAGCTTTACGCGGCCATCGACGCATCGGGATTTTATTCGAACCCGGTCGCGCCGGATTGCCGCTCCATCATGAACGTGCCGTTCATCCTTGCGGATGCGGGACTCGACAGCAAGTTCCTCGCCGAGGCGCAGGCCGCGGGGCTCGCAAACCTCAAGGGCCACCGGTCAGTCGGTGGCATGCGTGCCTCGATCTACAACGCCGTGAGCGAAGCAGCCGTCGATGCGCTGATTGCGTTCATGGCCGAATTCGAACGCGTCAACGGTTGACATCGGCCGAAAAATTTAGCTAACAGAGTCCCTTAACTAAAATGTACAAGATACTGACTTTAAACAATATATCGGTTCAAGGTCTGCGCCGTTTGCCGCGCGAGCGCTACGAGGTCGCATCAGAGATCGCGCATCCGGACGCCGTGCTGGTGCGGTCCTTCAACATGCATGACCTGGATATCCCGAAAACGGTTGCGGCCATCGGGCGCGCCGGCGCCGGGACCAACAATATTCCGATCGAGGCCATGAGCGCGCGCGGTGTACCCGTGTTCAATGCGCCGGGCGCGAACGCCAATGCCGTGAAAGAACTCGTAATCGCCGGCATGCTGCTGGCGGCGCGCAACCTGTGCGGCGCCCAGCAGTATGTGAAGACGCTGAAGGAGACCGGCGAGGCGCTCAACGAGGCCGTCGAGGCCGGCAAGAAGCAGTTCGTGGGCTTCGAACTGCCGGGCAAGCGACTCGGTGTTATCGGCCTCGGTGCCATCGGCGTCGAGGTGGCGAATGCGGCGCTGGCGCTCGGTATGAAGGTCGTCGGCTTCGACCCTTCGATCACCGTGCGCAACGCCTGGCAGTTGTCATCGGGCGTGGAGCAGGCCGAAACCCTGGACCAGCTGTTCCAGCGGGCCGATTTCGTGACCTGTCATGTGCCGCTCGCGGAGGCGACTCGCGCGCTCGTGAACGCAGCCCGGCTGGCGCTGATGAATGATCGCAGTGTGCTGATCAATTTTGCACGCGGTGGCGTCGTCGACGACGCTGCGGCCCTGGCAGCCTTGGACAAGGGCAGGCTGTATGCCTTCGTGACCGACTTTCCGACGCCGGAAACGATCGCGCATCCCAAGGTCATTGCGTTGCCGCATCTCGGCGCATCCACGGCCGAAGCGGAGGATAATTGCGCCATCATGGTGGCCGACAACGTGCGCGACTATCTCGAGAATGGCAATATTCGCTACTCCGTGAATTTCCCGGAGGCGCGGCTGCCACGGCTCGACGCCTGGCGAATCACGGTGGCCAATGCCAACGTGCCGAACATGGTGGGCCAGATTTCGACCCATATCGCCAATGACGGCCTCAACATCGAGGACCTGCTGAACAAATCGGTCGGCCAGCTTGCGTACACGATCGTCGACGTCAACCAGGAGCCGTCCGAGGAGCTGCTGGCCAGAATCCGGGCGATCGACGGCGTGCTGACGTTGCGAAATCTCGGCAAGCCTGTAGCCTGATCGCGGGCGGCCAACAGACGGGTACGGCATGACGGCAAAGGACAACAAAGGGGAAAATCTCGACCTGGCGGAGATCCGAAGCCGGATCAACGCCATCGACGAGCAGTTGCAGGCCCTGATCAACGAGCGGGCGCGATTTGCGCAACTGGTCGGTGTCGCCAAGGGCGAACTTGGCGCCGCCGTCAGCTATGACCGCCCGGAACGAGAGGCCGAGGTACTGCGCGCCGTCATGGACCGTAATTCGGGACCCATGCGCGACGAGGAAATGCTGCGGCTGTTCCGGGAGATCATGTCGGCATGCCTCGCCCAGCAGGAACCTTTGAAGATCGGATTCCTGGGTCCGGAGGGCACCTTCACGCAAACCGCCGTTTACAAGCATTTCGGACATTCGGTCCGGGCCTTGCCGTTCCACACCATCGACGAGGTCTTTGAGGAGGTCGAGTGCGGCGCGGCCGATTTCGGCGTCGTCCCCATCGAAAACTCCACGGAGGGCGCGGTCAACAATACGCTCGACATGTTCCTGACCTCGCCACTCAAGATTGCGGGTGAAATCGAGCTGCGGATCGAGCAGCACCTGATGAGCCGGGCCAGGGGTCTCGACAAGATCGAGCGAATCTGCGCCCACGAGCAGTCACTGGCGCAATGCCGCGGCTGGATTCGGGAGAACCTGCCGCACGCAGACCTGATCGGCATGTCGAGCAATGCGGCCGGCGCACGACGCGCGCGGGATGAAAGCGGTACCGCTGCGATCGGCCCCAGGGTGGCCGCCGAGGTCTACGATCTGGAGCTGCTGGTGAACAACATCGAGGACCGCCCTGACAATGCGACGCGCTTTCTCGTGGTGGGACGCGACCTGCTGACGCCGAGCGGCGAGGACCGCACGACCATCCTGGTTTCCACTTCCGATACGGGCGCCGGTGCCGGCGTACTGCATCACCTCCTGCAGCCGCTGGCGGAACGCGGCGTCAGCATGACACGCATCGAATCGCGCCCGTCGCGGCGTCGGAACTGGGACTACGTTTTCTTTATCGACGTGGAAGGGCACGCCGAGATGTCACCGGTCCGGGAAGCGCTGCAGGAACTCGAAGCCCGCAGTTCGCTCTTCAAGGTACTCGGGGCCTATCCGAAAGCGATCGGCTAGCCTGTAAATGCACTTCCGGGTCACGCCAGCCGCGCTTCACGATGCCGAATTGACGGTCCCGGGCGACAAATCCATCTCGCATCGCGCCCTGATGCTGGGCAGCATCGCCACCGGCAGGACCACGGTATCGGGCTTTCTAGCGGGCGAGGACTGTCTCGCAACGCGTGCGGCCATGGAAGCGCTCGGCGTTCGGATCGAAGACGCGCCATCCGGCGAACTGCTCGTGGAAGGCGTGGGTCTCGACGGGCTGCGGCCACCACGCGCGGCGCTCGATCTCGGCAATTCCGGCACCGCGATGCGGCTGATGACGGGGTTGCTGGCGGGACAGCCGTTCGAGACCGTGCTCACGGGCGACGAGTCACTGCGGCGCCGGCCCATGGGCCGCGTCATTGCCCCGCTGACCGAAATGGGCGCGGATATTGCGAGCCAGGACGGCAGGCCGCCGTTGACCATACGCGGACGCCCGGGACTGAGCGGTATCGATTACGCGCTGCCCATGGCCAGTGCGCAGGTCAAGTCCGCAATCCTTCTGGCTGGCCTTTATGCCAGCGGCTCCACCCGCGTCTGCGAACCGGCGGCGACGCGCGACCACACGGAGCGGATGCTGCTCGCGATGGGCGCGCAACCGGTCATCGAGGGCGCCTGTGTCTCGCTCTCGGCGCCAAGAGAATTGGTTGGCTGCGACATCGAGGTTCCGGCAGACCTCTCGTCCGCGGCATTCGTGATGCTCGGGGCGCTGCTGGCAGAGAAGGCGGATGTCCTGATCAGGAACGTCGGCATCAACCCGACACGCACCGGTGTGATCACGATCCTGCAGCAGATGGGCGCCGACCTTGCGCTGGAAAATCCGCGCAAGCTCGGGGAGGAACCGGTGGCCGACATACGGGTCCGGTCTTCGCGGCTACGCGGATCGGAGATTGGGGCGGACCTCGTTTCACTCGCGATCGACGAATTCCCGGTGCTGTTTGTTGCGGCGGCCGCCGCGCAGGGCCGCAGCACCTTTGCGGGTCTCGGCGAATTGCGGGTCAAGGAAAGCGACCGAATTGCCGCCATGGCCGATGGCCTGCGCAGGCTCGGGATCCGGGTGGACGAGACGCCGGACGGCGCGTCCATCGAGGGCGGGCAATTCTCGGGCGGCGAGGTGGCAAGCTACGCCGACCACCGGGTCGCGATGTCGCTCGCAATGGCAGGCACCATCGCGAGCGGTCCGGTCCTGATTCGCGACGTGGACAATGTCGAGACCTCGTTCCCGGGCTTCGTCGAAACCGTGGCCCAGGTCGGCGCAGACATCGAATGCCTGGAGGATGCGCCGTGAACAGGTCGGTGCCGGTCGTGGCCATAGACGGGCCGAGCGGCTCCGGCAAAGGCACGATCGCAAGAAGGGTGGCGAAAGCCCTGGGCTGGCATCTCTTGGACAGCGGTGCGCTGTACCGGCTGGTCGGGATGGCGGCAAAACGGGCCGGCGTCGCACTCGACGACGCAGAGGGGCTGGCGGCTATTGCGCGCGATCTCGATGTGGCCTTCGAAAGCGATTCCCGGGGCGGAGAGCTGATCCGCCTGGGCGGTGAAGACGTCACGCTGGAAATCCGGACCGAGGAGGCCGGCACCGGGGCTTCGGCGGTCGCCGTGATTCCCGAAGTTCGGGCGGCGCTGTTCGAGCGCCAGCGCGCCTTCCAGCGCCCCCCGGGGCTGGTCGCGGACGGGCGTGACATGGGGACCCAGGTGTTCCCGGACGCGACCCTCAAGGTGTTCCTTACGGCGAGCGCCGAGGAGCGGGCCCGCAGACGCCATAAGCAGTTGAAAGACAAAGGCTTGAATGTTAGCCTTGCCGCCCTTTCACGGGACATAGAGGACCGTGACCGGCGCGATTCCGAGCGATCGGTTGCGCCGCTCAGGCCCGCGGAAGATGCCAGGATTCTGGATTCTTCGGGCAAGTCCATCGAGGCAGTCACTCGAACGGTACTGGACTGGCTCTCGGAACTCTGAAATCTCAGGAAAGATTCATGGATGGAATCGGACAGGATGTTCGGTTCTTTTTTTTAATGACCGCCTGTTACAGGAAGTGACTTGGCGTTTGGGCGGGAGATACGCTCCCGTAGGTTTTTAACATGTCTGAAAGTTTTGCTGAATTATTTGAAGAGAGTTTTGCCAGTCAACAGATCAAGCCGGGTGCGATCATCACCGGCACGGTCGTTGCAATCAATGACGACGTCGTAATCGTCAGTGCCGGTCTCAAATCCGAGGCCGTCATCCCCATCGAACAGTTCAAGAACGACAAGCGCGAAGGCGAACTCGCCGTTGGCGACAAGGTTGAGGTAGCGCTGGATGCCGTCGAAGACGGATTCGGTGAAACCAAGCTGTCGCGCGAAAAAGCCATCCGTGCACGCACCTGGATCGATCTCGAAAAGGCGTTCGAAAAGGGCGAGGTCGTGGAAGGCATCATCAATGGGCGCGTCAAAGGCGGCTTCACCGTCGAAATCGACAACGTTCGTGCGTTTCTGCCTGGCTCGCTGGTTGACGTTCGACCGGTGCGCGACCCGGGTTACCTCGAAGGCAAGAGTCTCGAGTTCAAGGTCATCAAGCTCGACCAGGCCCGCAATAACGTCGTCGTTTCGCGCCGCGCTGTCGTCGAAAAAGAATACTCGGCCGAGCGTGAGGCCCTTCTCGAAGAATTGCAGGAAGGCAACACGGTCAAGGGTATCGTCAAGAATCTCACCGATTACGGCGCGTTCGTCGACCTCGGTGGCATTGACGGCCTGCTGCACATCACGGACATGGCGTGGAAGCGCGTCAAGCATCCTTCCGAAGTCGTGGACGTCGGCCAGGAAATCGATGTCAAGATCCTGAAGTTCGATCGGGAGCGCCAGCGCGTTTCCCTCGGCATGAAGCAGCTTGGCGACGATCCGTGGCAGGATCTCGCGCGCCGTTATCCGCCGCAGACCCGCATTTTCGGCAAGGTCACCAACATCGCCGACTATGGCTGCTTCGTGGAAATCGAAGATGGCGTCGAAGGCCTGGTGCACGTATCCGAAATGGACTGGACCAACAAGAACGTCAACCCGTCGCGCGTCGTCACGGTCGGCGAGGAAGTCGAGGTCATGGTCATCGAAATCGACGAGGAGCGTCGTCGTATTTCGCTCGGCGTCAAGCAGTGCAAGTCGAACCCCTGGGCGGAATTCGCCGTCACGTTCAATCGCGGTGACAAGGTAGCGGGCCAGATCAAATCGATCACGGACTTCGGTATCTTCATCGGCCTGGACGGCGGTATCGACGGCCTGGTCCATCTGTCCGACATTTCCTGGGACCTGCCCGGCGAGGAAGCCGTGCGCAATTACAGGAAAGGGCAGGAGATCGAGGCGGCTGTACTGGCGATTGACGCGGAACGCGAGCGCATCTCTCTCGGCATCAAGCAGCTTGAAAAGGATCCGTTCTCGGCCTGGCTTGCTGCCCACCCGAAGAACACGATCGTCAAGGGTACGGTCACCGAAGTCGATGCGCGCGGCGCAACAGTCGATCTCGGCGACGGTGTGTTCGGCTCCCTGCGTGCCTCGGAACTGGCGCGTGGCCGGGTCGAGGACGCCCGCACCATGATCAAGCTCGGGGAAGAGGTCGAGGCGAAGTTCACGAACGTGGACCGCAAGAACCGCACGATCCAGCTTTCCATCAAGGCCAAGGAAGTTCACGAGGAGGCCGAGGCGATCAGCAACTACAAGTCTGACGCGTCTGCAGCCCCGGTCGGCACTACGCTGGGCGAGCTTCTGAAGGAAAAGATGTCAGGCGAAAGTAAATAATAAGTAAAAAAGGTAGCCCGGACCCTCGGGTCCGGGCTATTATTGTCTTTACTATCCGTAGGTTACGCCCCTGAGGCAGTACAGCGACAAGTAAAATGACAAAATCAGAACTGATTGAAGCGATCTCCCGCAAGCAAAAGCACCTGCCGGCCAAGGATGTCGAACTGGCGGTCAAGCATATGCTCGACCTGATGAGCGATTCCCTTGCGAAAGGGCAACGCATCGAAATACGCGGGTTCGGCAGCTTCTCGCTCCATTACCGTCCACCGCGAATCGGCAGAAACCCGAAGACCGGCGAGGCGGTTGCACTGTCGGGCAAGTACGTGCCGCATTTCAAACCGGGCAAGGACCTGCGCGATCGCGTCAACGAAAGCCGCCAGTTCCCGATCAAGAACTAGCGTGGGGCGGCCGCCTGGCGGCAATCCCGCGATGTCGGCAATTCACGGAGTGAGCGCATGCTGAAACGTATCGGCCTGGCAGTGCTGGTACTTGCGATCGTCATCGTCATGGTGACCTTCACCGCAAATAACACGGGGATGATCGATGTCGATCTGGCCTTCGTGAAAATTCATACCTCGATTCCGCTCGCATTCACCGTCGCATTTGCGCTCGGCTGGCTTTTCGGCATCCTCTGCATGGGCTTCTACGCGCTCAAGCTCTGGAACGAGCGCCGCCACCTGCGGCGGTCGCTGCGCATGAGCGAAAGCGAAGTCAGCAGCCTGCGCAGCCTGCCGCTCAGCGATGCCGACTGAGTCTACTTTTCTTCTTGCAGGGCTGTTCCTGTTGCTCGCGGCAGCCGGGTGGGCCATGGGTCGATTCGGCGAGCGCGATGAGGAAGACCCGCCGCCGCCGCTGAATATCGACTACCTGAAGGGCCTGAATTTCCTGCTGAACGAACAAACCGACCAGGCGCTCGAACATTTCCTGCGCATGGTTCGCGTGGACGACAAGACCATCGAAACGCACTTCGCGCTCGGCAGCCTGTTCCGGCGCCGCGGCGAGGTTGATCGCGCGATCCGCATTCACCAGAACATAATCGCGCGGCCCGACCTCGCGTCGGAGCAGCGCGACCAGGCCCTCTATTCGCTGGCCAAGGACTACCTTGCCGCGGGGTTGCTCGATCGCGCAGAGAATCTTTTTTCCCGTCTGTCGCAGGGGTCCCGCTACCAGGTCCAGGCGCTCGATGCGCTGTGCGGCATTTACGAGCAGGAGCGTGAATGGGAAAAAGCGATTGATGCAGGCCAGCGCCTCGAAGTGCTTGGCGGGCGCTCGCTCGCGCTGCAGATCGCGCATTATTACTGTGAATTGTCTGAGGCGGCGATCGCCAAGGGCGACTACGCCGCGGCGCGGGAGTACGTCAAGAAAGCGCAATCCGGCCGGCCGCGAACGATGCGCGGCGCTCTGACGAGGGCGCACATCGCGCGGGATACGGACGACAACGCCACGGCGCTGAAGCTCTATCATCGAATCATCGACGAAAACACCTACCTGATCGCCGAGACGCTGCCCGAGATCGTCGCGATTTACACGCGGGAAAACGAGACGGAAGAGCTCGAGCGCGCGCTGACCGCCCTGATCAGGAAGAATCCGGACATGCGTTCACTCGTTGCGTATACGGCAATCGTCAACGACATCGGCGGAATCCGGGTAATCGACGATTGCGTCGAACATTACATGCTCAGCGATGCGACGCTTGCCGAATTTGTCGATCTGCAGCAATTGACCGCGGACGAAGAGGAAGGCGCCGAGCTTTCCGCGCTGGCGCGTGTGCGGCGGGCTTTGTCCAGGCTCGCCCGGAGTACGCCTCGCTACCAGTGCCAGGAGTGCGGTTTCTCCAGCCAGCGGCTGCTGTGGCAATGCCCGAGCTGCCGGGAGTGGGAAACCCAGCGCCCGGCATCGCGTGTGCAGTTCGACACCGTGCTGCAACACAGCATCACCAAGCGCTAGTTTACGTTTCCTTACGAATCACCCAATTTCGGCAGCGGCCTTTGCGCCCGCTGCGCTCTTAAGCTGTTGTCGATCTCAACGGTGCAAGGAGCAAGCAATGAAATGGATGACACGTGTGGCAGTTCTGGCTTTACTGCCATGGTTCTCGATCGCCCTGGCAGGACCGGTGAACGTCAATACGGCTGACGCCGAGACGATTGCTGCCGAACTCAAGGGTGTAGGTCTCACCAAGGCCAAGGCAATCGTCGAATATCGCAGCAAACACGGGCCGTTCCGTTCCGCGGACGACCTGTCGCTGGTCAAGGGCATCGGCGAACGGACCGTCGAACTCAACCGGGCCGACATCAAGGTGTCGGACCCGAAAAAGTAGCGGGATAGCGGCTCCGACAGGCGGCCCACGTCGCATGTCGACGTGGGTCCGCTTGCGGGCGTGATACACGTCATGACGCGGCATGCGTGATTTGGCTATCATGCGGCATCGATCGACTCACCGGAGTGCTCAGTGCCCGCAAAAGTCAGAGTTGCAGTATTTCCCGTGGCAGGGCGCGGAACGCGTTTCCTGCCGGCTACCAAAGCCAGCCCCAAGGAAATGCTGCCGATCGTCGATAAGCCGCTGATTCAGTACGCCGTCGAGGAAGCCATCGATGCGGGCGTTACGAAACTGGTATTCGTCACGGGTGCCTCCAAGCGGGCAATCGAGGATCACTTCGATACGGACCTGGAGCTCGAGAAGGCGTTGTCCGGTGCGGGGAAAGAAGACCTGCTGCGCTCGATCCGCGACATCGTCCCGTCGGGCGTTTCGTGTATCTATATTCGCCAGGGCGAACCGCTTGGCCTGGGCCACGCGGTCCTTTGCGCGCGCCCGGCCGTCGGTGACGAACCGTTTTTCGTGCATCTCGCGGATGACCTCATAGCGGGAGAACCGGGCTGTCTGTCGCAGATGGCAAATGAGTATGCCGCGCATGGCGGCAGCGTCATTGCCGTGGAGACCGTGCCGCCGGAAAACACGTCGAGCTACGGCATCGTCGCGGTCGACGAATCGGACAGAAACAGGGTGATTCGGATCGTTGAAAAACCACGTCCGGAAGATGCGCCGTCGAATTCTGCGGTGGTCGGACGATACCTGCTCGCGCCGGCTATCTTCGACAAGCTCGAGACGACGGGCAGGGGCGCAGGCGGTGAGATCCAGCTGACGGACGGCATTGCCGGACTGCTCGATGAGTCGCCCGTCTATGCGTACCCGTTTACCGGCGTGCGCTACGATTGCGGCAGCAAACTCGGCTACCTGCAGGCGACGGTCGCTTACGGGCTCAGCCATCCGGACACAGGCGACCGTTTTCGCGCGCACCTGCGCAAGGTGCTCGAGGAATAACCCGGCCGTCCCGCTCCCTCCGCTGCCCGTGCGAGGACGGGCGTCCGCGGCAGCGTCTCACGCCACCTGTCGGAGCGCTTCGGCCAGGCCCGGTATCGTGTGGCGCGGCGAGTCGCTATCCTAGTCTCTCAGGGGCATCGAGGCATTGATGTCCGGCGTGCAAACGGAGAGGCTGGGTCTTGCGAAAAACCATAATAATCAGTGCATTGGCGCTCTTCGCCGGCTTGCCGGGATGGGCGTTTGCGGAAGCGCAGCAGCGCTACCTGGTCGACTGGGAAGCGGTCGGTGAGGAAGCGATCGCGCACCTCGGCAACCTGGTCAGAATCGATACATCCAACCCACCGGGCAACGAGACACAGGTGGTTCAATACCTGTCCGCACAGCTGGCCGAGGACGATATTGCGTCGGAGGTCTATGCGCTGGAGCCGGCGAGGGCAAACCTGGTCGCGCGAATTCGCGGCAATGGCAGCAAGAGACCGATCCTCATCATGGGTCACACCGACGTGGTCGGCGTGCAGGCCGAAAAGTGGTACGCCGACCCGTTCAGCGGCAATCGGCAAGACGGATTCATCTACGGACGCGGCACGCTGGACGACAAGGACAATGTCGCTGCCGGGCTGATGGTGATCAAGCTGCTGAGACGATTCGATGTGCAGCTGGACCGGGACATCATCTTTCTCGCGGAGGCGGGCGAGGAGGGAACACCGGAGGTCGGTATCAACTTCATGGTTGAAAAGCACTATGGCGTCATCGATGCCGAGTACTGCATCGCCGAAGGCGGCGAAAATATCGTGGAGAATGAACGCGTCAGTATCGTCGGCATCGAGACGACCGAAAAAATGCCACGCCGCGTGACCCTGGTAGCGCGTGGCACGCCGGGTCATGGTTCGCGGCCGACGCGCGAAAATGCCGTCGTGATACTCGCAAACGCGGTCGCCAGGGCGGCGGCGTGGCAGACCGAGGTTCGGCTGAACGATACGACAAGAACCTATTTCGGACGACTGGCGGAAATCTCGGCGCCGGAGGATGCATTCCGTTACATGAATGTCGAGAATCCCGAGCACAGCGACGAGATTCAGCGCCACTTCCTCGACACCTTCCCCGCGCACTACTCCATTTCGAGAACTTCCGTCGTACCCACGGTGATCGACGCAGGCTTCCGCCGCAATGTCATTCCCTCGGAGGCGAGCGCGATTCTCGATATTCGCATGCTGCCCGACGAGGACGTGGAAGGCTTTTACCGCCAGCTCGCCGCAGTCATCGATGATCCGCGCATCGAGATCGTGCCCGAGAAGATCTACCGACCGGCAGCCCCGCCATCGGATATCGACAACGAGATGTTTCGCACGCTCGAGAGAGTCGCCTTACGCATGTATCCGGATGTGGCTGTGCTGCCCATCATGAGTACCGGCGCAACGGACATGGCGCAGGTTCGCGCGCGCGGGATGCAGGCATATGGCATCGGATCGGCGCGATCGGTCGAGGAGATCAACAGTGGTTTCGGGGCGCACGGTGACAACGAGCGCATCGAGGAAAAAGCTTTTGTCGATCTTGTGAAGTACCTTTGGTTCGTCGTGCTCGAGATGGCCGCAACGCGCTGACAGGCACTGTGAGTGCTGGCCGGGAATGGCCGCGCCGTCGCCTTTTGGCCGACGACGAGAGGGATCGGGCATGGGTCCGGAACCGCGGCGTGTCAGCGCGCGAAATCTTCCAGGAACATCCTGTCGTCCACGACACGCAACGCGACAATGTCGCTGTCGGCGACGATGACGACAGAGTTGTCCACGCGCGTGCAGGCGCCCGCGTACGTGCCACCGGCCGTGAAAGTGCAAAGCTGCACGCGATTTCCGGCGATCTCTGGCAACAGGAACAGCTCCTGGAACACCTGGTGAGGACTATCGAATTCCCCCTCTGTTTGCGCGAGCAGTGAATCGTCTGCGCCGTACAGGTTGATGTTGGCGCCACAACGACCGACGATGGGCTTGGTCACGTATCCGCCGTCGCTGATTTCTTCGGTCAGTTCGAAGGCGGCGTTCAGCAGGTAGCGCTGATGCGCGAACATCTGCCATAGCACTGGCAGGATCGCCTTGTTGCTGGGCACGAGCGTCCAGAGCGGCTCGTAGACCATGACTTCGGGCCGCAAGAGCACGTCGACGAGGCGCGGCGGATGATTGCGCACGGCGTCGAGATCGTAATGCTCGAGGCGCTCGTCGTCGTGCTCGCATTCGACCCGGATCTGGTCGAGCGCTGTTTCCCAGGCCCAGGTCTTCCAGACCCAGCGAATGGGTGTTCCGTCGGCATCTTCGATGGCGCCGTCTATGCCCCAGCGCAGCCCGTCGAGACCGTGCTGCAGCTTGTTCGGCAGTCCTGCGGCGTCCAGCACTTCCTTCATGAACAGCGAGTGATAACTTTCTTCTTCATCATCGCCGAACATGATGTGAATGACATCGTCGACGTCCGAATTCTTCCAGGTATCCATGAGGTCGGAGGGCAACCGCGCGCCAGGATCGCGGCCCGTGTCGCAACCGAAATGCGCGGCCCACTTGCCCTGAACCTTGCCGGCCTCCATGTGGCAGGAGGCCGAATCGCAATTGTATTCGTACACCTTGATGCCGTTGGGGCGCATCGCAAAGTCGAATCGCCCGGTGATCGCCTCGTTACGCCGGTTCGACCACGACTGGCGCAGTCGCGGCCACAGAATGCGCGGAAAGTTGAATCGCTCGAGCAGTTCGTCGTCGTGCAGTACGGCTTCGGTTGCATGCAGGAACATGGCATGCAGTTCATTGGTCGCGCGACGCAGTTCGGACAGTGCGGTTTCTGAAATGACGTAGTAGAGATCGCGATTTTCCACCCGGTCCGCAAGGAAGTGACCTTCCATGACGCCGACATACGCGGCCTCGTCGGGATTCGCTTCGTTGAGCCATGAATCGCTACCCGATGCGGCCGCCGGGATGCGTCCGTGACCGATCTGGAACAGGCGACGGTCGGGCTCGACATGGGTCACCGCGTCCGTGGCGTCATCGGTCTGCATGACCCAGCCGAGGATCGTCGCGTCACCAAAGGAACACCGCACCCAGTATTCGCCATGCGCCGTGATGCGCGCCGGGATCTCCCTCGAATAGTCGTGACCGGCCGGCCAGGGTTGATGCCGGACATTCTGTTCGGCGATTCGCAGGCAGTCCGGAAGTACTTCCGTCACGACCGCCACATGCCCGGTGCGCGCAAATTCTCCGCCTTCGTCCCAGATGAGCAGGCAGCCTGGCTCCGGATGACGTTTCGAACCATTCTGAAAAGCGTACAGCGGCAATGTGCTGTTATTGCGGATATCGCGGATCGCTCGAAGCCGGAATATTTCATAGGCCATGGCGACGTCGTCGAACACGAGGCCCCTGTTGAGATACAGCCAGCGGCGCGCAAACTCGACGCACTGCCACTTGTAGCCCATGTAAAGACCGTCCACGTAATGCCGGTAGGCGCTGCGATCGGGCATCTGCGTCTCATCGACACTGTCGTAGTCGGAGGAATAGACCTCGACGCCGCCCGGCGCGACGCCGAGCAGGGTGCCGAAAGGGGCAGGCGTGGGATGGTTGCTTGTGGTCACCGGCTGTTTCCGCAGGGTTTGTGTCGCACGCTGGCGATACACGAAAGCGCGGATTTTGCGTTGCTTTTCCAGGTTTGTTAATAGGATTGAGGCAAATTATTGCTGCGGCCGATGTTTTTTCGCCGGGAGGCGCGCATGAGCAGTCTCGGAACACCCCACCGATGGGCGACAGCCGCGGACGCCGAGGCTTTGGCAGCGCTCGTCAATATCGCCGGTGAGGGCCTGCCACTGTATCTCTGGACCCGGATGGCCGGTGCAGGGGAATCGCCGTGGCAGGTCGGACGGCAGCGAGCGCAGCGTGAACGCGGGAGCTTTTCATACCGGAATGCCATCGTGCGGGAAGAATGTGGGGCCGTCGCCGCTTGCCTGATGGGGTATCCGCTGCACGATACGACCTCACCGGTCGACACGGCAGAAACGCCACCCATGTTCGTGCCGCTGCAGGAACTCGAATGTCTCGCATGGGGCACGTGGTATATCAACGTGCTCGCGAGTTTCCCAGAGTATCGGGGCCGGGGATTCGGCTCCGCGCTGCTCGGTATCGCAGCTGACCAGGCGGTGTCCAAGGGCTGCCGCGGCCTCAGTCTGATCGTTTCCAACGCCAATCGCGGTGCGCTGCGGCTCTACAAGCGTTCTGGCTACCGCGAACAGGCGACGCGGGCAATTGTCAGGGAAGGCTGGGAGCATTCCGGCACCGAGTGGCTGTTACTCGTCAAGCCGATCTGAGGCATGCCCGGGGTGCGTTGGGCATCGTCGCCTGCGCCTGGCGCAGGCAGACCCGCGTGCGCCGATCACGGTGGTGGCAGCATCGAACCGCAGCGATGCAGTACACTGCGCCTCGGAGTCAATAAGAACAGCGAGCCAAGGGGGAAAGCGTGCACAGAGACGGACTGAGCCAGAAGGCCTACGTGCCAATTGCGGAAGGAGACACCTACGACCCGTTCGTGTCTGCCGACGAATCGCAGGCCGAGTTCACAATCAAGGCCGTGGTGCTCGGTATCGTCTTCGGTATCATCTTCGGCGCGGCCAATGCCTACCTCGGCCTGCGCGCCGGCCTGACGATCAGCACGTCCATCCCGGTTGCGGTCCTGACCGTGGCGGTCTTTCGCGCGCTCGCCGTGGCGGGAGTGAAGGGCACGATCCTCGAGACGAATATCTCCCAGACGACCGGCTCGGCATCGAGCTCACTCGCCAGCGGCGTGATCTTCACGTTGCCCGCGCTGTTCATGTGGGGGATGCCGCCGGATCTGCTGCAGATGACACTGCTGGCAATGTGCGGCGGCCTTTTGGGCGTGCTTTTCATGATTCCGCTCAGGCGTTTCCTGATCGAGCGCGAGCACGGCAATCTGCCGTATCCCGAAGGCACCGCCTGTGCCGAGGTGCTGGTGGCAAACGAGATCGGCGGTGGCAAGGCGCGCTTCGTTTTCTTCGGGCTTGGTGGCGGTGCGCTGTTCAAGTTCCTGACGTCGTGGATCAACGTGATCCCGGCCGAGGTTCACCTGAAAATTCCATTCCTGAAAAAAGGCGAGGTCGGCATGGACCTGTCGGCGGCGCTGTTCGGCGTCGGCTACATCCTCGGGCCGAGAATCGCCGCGGTCATGGTCGGCGGCGGCCTGCTGTCCTGGCTCGTCATCATTCCTGCGATTGCCTACTGGGGGGACGCCAGGACCGCGCCGTTCTTCCCGGAGACCGTCAATCTCATCCGTGACATGAGCGCGAGCCAGATCTGGTCGCGGTACGTTCGTTACATCGGCGCCGGGGCCGTGGCGACGGCCGGTATCATCACGCTGATCCGGAGCGTCCCCGTCATGGTCTCGAGCTTCCGGATCGGATCCAGGCAGCTGACCGAGCGGCTCGCGGCAGGCAGCGCGGCAGCCGAGCCGGTCGTACGCACGAGTGCCGACCTGCCGCTGAAATTCGTCGGCATCGGCATCCTGATCGTGGCATCGATTCTCGTCTTGGTGCCGCAGGTGTTCGGGGCCGTCGGCGACATCCCGATCCGCGCCATGGCGGCCCTCTGCGTCGTGGTGTTCGCCTTCTTCTTCGTCACGGTGGCTTCGCGCATCGTCGGCCTGGTCGGCGTGACCAGCAATCCGACGAGCGGCATGACGATCGCCTCGTTGCTCGGCACCGCGTCGATCTTTCTCGCCTTCGGCTGGACGGACACGCTCGGCAAGGCGACCGCTTTGACCGTCGGCTGCGTGGTTGCCATCGCGGCGTCGATCTCCGGCGATACGTCGCAGGATCTCAAGACCGGCTATCTGCTCGGCGCCACGCCGCGCCGCCAACAGGTGTCCGAACTGATCGGTGTAATCACGTCCGCGGTATTCGTCTGCCTGACCGTGCTGGCGCTGGGCGAGGGCTTCGGCTTCGGCAGCACCGAATTGCCGGCGCCCCAGGCGACGCTCATGAAACTCGTGATCGACGGCGTGCTCGACCAGAACCTGCCCTGGATACTGGTCGCCATCGGCGCCGGGATCGCGATCGCCTGCGAACTCGTGCGCATCCCGTCGTTGCCGTTCGCGGTCGGCGTCTACCTGCCGGTTTCGACGATGACCCCGTTGTTCGTGGGTGGCCTGATCCGTCTCTGGATGGAACGTCACGCAAAGGATGAGTCGGCGGCCGGGGAACGGCGCGAACGCGGCATCCTGCTCGGCAGCGGCTTCGTCGGTGGCGAGGGACTGCTCGGCGTTGGCATCGCGCTCGTTGCGGTTGCCAAGAGCCGCAGGCCCGACGGTATCGGCACCGAGTGGCTTGGCTCGGACCTGGTCGCGATGATGGTCGGGGCGGCGGCGTTCGCGATCTTCATAGCCTGGTTTTTCCGGGTCGTGAAAGGACGGGAGTAGCCGGGAGCCGGGCAACCAGCAGTGAGCAGGTGCCCCGGGTCGCTCTATCGGGGGTCATGTTTCGTGGTAGATTGAAACTCCGCGAACGACCCGCGGCATACGGGGCTCGCGAATTGGCCGGGCGAAAAAACGGAGTCGCAACGCGAGTGAGTTCATTCGAATTTCTATCCGTCCTGATATCAGTCGTGGTCGGTCTCGGTTTTGCGAATATTCTGACCGGGCTAGGGCGAATACTGCACCGCCACCGGGAGATCCGCGTATCGGTCGCATTCGTGGCGTGGACGCTTTTCCTGTCGCTCTACATGGTCATTTACTGGTGGACCATCGTATTCGGATGGCAGACCTGGCAAAACTGGAATCTGCTGGTGTTCCTTTTCGTGCTGACCTATGGCGTGCTCCTGTTTCTCCTGTCGGTCATCCTGTTTCCCACCGACATGCCTGCGTCCTGGGATCCACATAGCCACTTCATTGACATGCGGAAGTGGTTTTTCGGAATTTTCATTGCGCTGATCTTCATCGAGTTCCTGGACTCCTTTTTTAAGAGTCATCTCGACGATTTCTCCGTACCGTATTTCCTGCTGATCGGACTATGGCTGGCGGGTGGTGTGGCAGGTTGGATTTCAGCGAACCGGCGAACCCAGGCAGTAGTGGCTGTCAGCGTGTATTTGTCGCAGGTGATCTGGGTTGTCTATCAACTGCGTGATCTCGACTGGTCGATTTCGTAAGCCAATGCTGGCAAACGCGGGCCGTTGCGGATGCCTGGCGGTTGCTCACTTCGTGCCAGGGACTATGTCAGTCAGAAAGCGGAGCCGACGGTCGCTGTGTTGTTCAACCGGGTCCGAGTGCCGATTGAATACTCGTTGCATGTAACAGATACGGAATAGAAAACCATGACGCAACTGGAATCATTAGCCAACCTGGGCGAGATCATCGGCGGGTTCGCCGTGGTCGTATCCCTGATCTACCTCGCAATGCAGGTTCGCCAGAATACGCAGGCTCAGCAGACGGAAAACTTTTCACGTGCGCTGGAGCGGCAGGCAGCGATGCAGGGCGTCCTGGGCCAGGACCAAGAGACTACTCGCATTTTCTCGCAAGGCCTCGAAGATTCGACGGCACTCACAGCGGGGGAAAGAGTACGGTTCACCTGGTTGATGTACGAACTTTTCGGCGCGTTCGAATTCATGTTCCTGTCTTCCAGGGCCGATTCGATACCGGACGAAATCTGGCGGCGCTGGTCAACCGCATTAGCCTGGTACCTGACATTTCCCGGTGCGCAAAACTGGTGGCGCTTGAAGCCGACGCCCTTCACGGATAGCTTCACGGCCTACGTGGAGTCGGTGCGCGAGAATAACCCGACCGACCCGGAGACGTTGCAGCGTTTTCAACAGTTTGTTAGGCAAGGCAAATGACGGGCCTTGCGTTCGTGTGCGCCGCGGCGGACAAGGGCAAGCGTCGCCCCCGGACTGCGGCGATACGGGAAAATGGGCTAAAATAGCCGCTGTCGAGCGAGCCTGTTCCACCGCTACGATCGAACCCGCCGCTGTCGGCGTACACTTTAGCAACGGAGCCCGGAGCATGAAAATTCGAACCCTCATCACCTGTATCGTATTTGTCACCTGTTTCTCCGCCGTACACGCAGCGGATGGCGGCGTGACGCGTCTTTCGGAACCCGTCGCGGTCACGGAAAATGCCGAGATTTTCGGCGCGCCGCTCAACGAGGACGCCAGCCCGACGGCGCTCGCGGCGATTCTCGACAGCCCGGCCGAATTTGTCGGCTCGGCGGTCCGGGTCGAGGCGCATATCTCGCAGGTCTGCCAGAAGAAAGGCTGTTTCATGATCGCCACGAGCGGCGAGGGCGCGATGCGTATCTCGTTCAAGGACTATGCGTTTTTCGTGCCCACGGATACGGGCGGCAAGACGGTGACGTTCACCGGAACGGTGATCGCACGCGAGCTATCCGAGGAGCAGGCCGCACACCTGCGAGAGGATGCGGGCAGCGACGCTATCGAGGCGGGGCCGGTATACGAGATCGTGGCCGATGCCGTGAGCGTGCCGAAGATCTGAGCCTGCGCTTTGCGCCGCCAATGGCGTGACGGCAAAGTAAAAAAGGCCCTCGACAGAGGGCCTTTTCAGTATCTGGCTCCCCGGGCCGGACTCGAACCAGCGACCAACGGATTAACAGTCCGTCGCTCTACCAACTGAGCTACCGGGGAATGGACAGGCACCGTCAGGTGCGGGGCGCGATTCTGGTTCAGGCACTCCTCGAAGTCAAGCCGACAGCGCCCGTTTCAGCCTTCGCATCGCTTCCTCGAGCGTCTCCATGGAGCAGGCGAAGGACAGCCTGAGATAGCTCGGCGCGCCAAAGGCCGAGCCCGGGACCGTTGCGAGATCGGCCGTGTTCAGGAGATATTCGACGAGCTCTACGTCCTGTTCCATGCCAAGGCGCTCCAGCGCACCGCGAACCTTCGGAAAGGCGTAGAAAGTGCCTTCGCCGCGCCGACACTCCAGCCCTTCGATCGCGTTGAGCGCATCGACGACGAAGGCATGGCGTGCTTTGTAAGCCGCCGCCATACGCGCCACCGGTGCCTGGTCGCCGTCCAGGGCCGCGACAGCCGCCGCCTGCGAAATGCTGCACGCGTTCGACGTGCTCTGACTCTGAATGGTCTTCATGGCCGTGATGAGCTCTCGGGGTCCTGCTGCGTAACCGATGCGCCAGCCGGTCATCGCATAGGCCTTGGACACGCCGTTGACCGTGACCGTGCGGTCGGCCAGCGTCGGGCAGGCGGTCAGGAAGCTGGCAAACGGTTGCGCGGCCCAGTGGATGTGCTCGTAAATATCGTCTGCGGCAACCACGATTTGCGGATGCCGCGCGACCACTTCGCCCAGTGCCTGCAGTTCGCTCGCGCTGTAGCTCGCGCCGGTCGGATTCGATGGACTGTTCAGGATCAGGAGGCGCGTCCTTCTTGTGATTGCTGCCTCGAGCTGGGCCGCGGTGATCTTGAAGTCCTGCTCGATACCGGCAGGGACGAATACGGGTTCCGCATCCGCGAGTCGCACCATGTCCGGGTAGGACACCCAGTAAGGCGCCGGAACAATGGCCTCGTCGCCGGGTCCGAGCAGGGCGAGACACAGGTTGAAGAGCGCCTGTTTCGCGCCGCAGGTGACGAGGATCTGCGAGGGTGAGAATTCGAGGTGGTTTTCACGCGCGAATTTTCGGCAGATTGCGGCTTTCAGTTCCGCGCTGCCGTCGATCGGCGTGTACTTCGTATAGCCCGCCTCGATTGCCGCCACGGCAGCGGCCTTGATGTGGTCGGGCGTGTCGAAATCGGGCTCACCTGCGCCGAGGCTCAGGACGTCGCGGCCGGCCGCCCGCAGTTCCGCCGCGAGCGACAGCACGGCTCCGGTCGGCGAGGGGCGTACGGCGGCCATGCGTCTCGAAACTGGTAAACTCACTCGATTGCCTCCCGGAAATGCGTCTCGATGGTACGTCAAACAACACAAGCGCCCAACACTTTTGAGAAGGAGCGCGAAAAGCTGACGCTGGTCGCCGAATTCGAGCCGGCGGGCGATCAGCCGGCCGCTATCGAAGGGCTCGTGGACGGGCTGCAAGACGGCCTGGCGCGGCAAGTTCTGCTCGGTGTCACCGGCTCCGGAAAGACCTACACGATGGCGAGCGTGATCGAGCGAACGCAGCGTCCCGCCATCATCCTGGCGCCGAACAAGACGCTGGCGGCGCAACTGTACGGGGAAATGCGGGAGTTCTTTCCGCACAATGCCGTCGAATATTTCGTCTCCTACTATGATTACTATCAGCCCGAGGCCTATGTGCCCGCGTCGGATACCTACATCGAGAAAGATGCGTCCATCAATCAGCACATCGAGCAGATGCGACTGTCGGCAACCAAGGCGCTGATCGAACGGCCGGATGCCATCATCGTGGCCACGGTATCCGCGATCTATGGCCTCGGCGACCCGGAAGCCTATTTCAGCATGGTTCTGCATCTTAGCGCCGGCGATCACATCGACCAGCGCAGCATCCTCAGGCGGCTTGCAGAGATGCAGTACACGCGGAACGAACTCGATTTGTCGCAGGGCACGTATCGCGTGCGCGGCGACGTCATAGACGTATTTCCAGCGGAGTCGGAGCGTGACGCTGTGCGGATCGAGCTGTTCGACGACGAAGTGGAGTCGCTCGCCTTTTTCGACCCGCTCACGGGCGAAGTGGTGCGACGCGTCAAGCGCCTGACGATCTTCCCCAAAACGCACTACGTGACGCCGCGCGAGCGGCTGCTCGAAGCCTGTGAACTGATCAAGGTGGAACTCAAGGATCGCCTTGAGTTCCTGCGGGCCAACAACAAGCTGCTCGAGGCGCAGCGGCTCGAACAGCGGACGATGTTCGACCTCGAGATGATCCGCGAACTGGGTTATTGCTCGGGGATCGAGAATTATTCGCGCTACCTGTCCGGACGGGAGGAGGGCGAACCGCCACCCTGTCTGTTCGATTACATCCCGGAAAATGCCATCCTGATCATCGACGAAAGCCATGTCACGGTGCCGCAGCTCGGTGGCATGTACAAAGGGGACCGTTCCCGCAAGGAGACACTGGTCGAGTTCGGCTTCCGATTGCCCTCGGCACTGGATAATCGGCCGCTGCGATTCGACGAATTCGAACGGTTGTCGCCGCAGACCGTGTATGTCTCGGCGACGCCCGGCGACTACGAGCGCCAGCATGCGGACAACATCGTCGAGCAGCTGGTGCGCCCGACCGGACTGGTGGATCCGATGGTCGAAATCCGGCCGGCGCGGACCCAGGTGGACGATGTGCTGTCCGAGATCGCGGGGCGGGTCGGAAACGACGAACGCGTGTTGATCACCACGCTGACAAAGCGGATGGCCGAAGACCTGACCGACTATCTCGAAGAGCACGGCGTGCGTGTGCGTTACCTGCACTCGGATATCGGCACGGTCGAGCGAACAGAGATCATCCGCGACCTGCGGCTCGGCGTGTTTGACGTGCTGGTCGGGATCAACCTGCTGCGCGAGGGCCTGGACATGCCCGAGGTGTCGCTCGTCGCCATCCTCGACGCCGACAAGGAGGGTTTCCTGCGATCCGACAGGTCCCTGATCCAGACGATTGGCAGGGCGGCGCGCAACATCAATGGTACCGCCATCCTCTACGCGGACCGGGTCACGGGCTCGATGCAGCGGGCGCTCGACGAAACCAACCGGCGCCGGGAAAGGCAGCTGCTGCACAACGCGACGCATGACATTACGCCGGCGACCATCGTCAAGCAGGTTGCCGACGTCATGGATACGGCCTACCCGAACCCGAGAAAGGGCCGGCGGGCTGCGGAAGGCAGGCCGGTGTACGCGGTGATGAGCCCCGAGGAGGCTCTGAAGCGGGCGGCGCAGCTCGAGAAAAAGATGCTGCGGCACGCGCGCGACCTGGAATTCGAGGAGGCGGCCAGACTGCGGGACGAGATCCACGCCATCCGCGCCACGGCGTTCGGTATCGGGGCCGAAAAAGCAGGCTGAATGGCTTGCAGTAACGCAGGCGCTTCAGTATCTTACGCGTCCCCCGGGTAGCCCGGCGCCGCGCGCCCCAGGCAGCCCTCGGGGTAGCACACGCCGGAGGGGCGATTAGCTCAGGGGTAGAGCGCCACGTTGACATCGTGGAGGTCGCAGGTTCGAAACCCGCATCGCCCACCACTCTCCGGGGAAAGCACCTGATTTTTTTGGGAAAATCACTGCTTTTGGTGTTGTTTCCTGGCTTCTGGCTATATAGAATCGCGTTCCCGCACCGGCTGCGGCTTTGCGCTGTGGATAATAGCCGTGTGGGATTCGTGAATAGCTGGAGGATTTTGGCATCGCAGTCACAAAGCGCGTAAGGCGAAACGAGGAAATCGAGGCGACCCGGGTTCGTGTCATCCGCTCCGACGGGGAGCAGGCCGGGGTCATGGGCATCAGGGATGCGCTTGCGCTCGCCGTTGACGAGGGACTGGATCTCGTAGAAGTGTCCCCGACAGCCGATCCACCTGTTTGCCGCGTTATGGATTTCGGCAAGTTTCTGTTCGAGCAGAACAAGAAGAACCAGTCTGCGAAGCGCAAACAGAAACAGGTTCACATCAAGGAGATCAAGTTTCGGCCCGGTACTGACGAGGCCGATTACAAGATCAAACTGCGGAAGCTCGTTGAGTTTCTGGAAGACGGTGACAAGACCAAGGTCACCCTCAGGTTCCGCGGTCGGGAGATGGCGCACAAGGAACTCGGTGCGAAGCTCCTGAACAGGGTCAGAGATGACCTGGAAGAGTACGGCTCGGTAGAGCAGATGCCGCAACTGGAAGGACGGCAGATGGTCATGGTCATAGCGCCCAAGAAGAAGTAGGGTGGACCGACCGGGTCATAAAAAGTGAGTAACTGCCCCAGGGTGTGACACCCCGAAAGGCACTACCCGCCTGCAGCGGCCACCTCGGTGGTGCGTGGCACGGCTAAAAGAGGAAGACGACATGTCGAAAATGAAGACCAACCGGGGCGCTGCCAAGCGCTTTACCCGGACGGGCAAGGGCGGCTACAAGAGAGCCCAGGCCCATCTCAATCATATCCTGACCAAGAAAAAGTCGAAGCGTAAGCGTCAGCTCGGTTCCACCGAGCAGGTCGCCGACGCCGACGTGAAGAGCGTGCGTCGCATGCTCCCTTACAGCTGAGAGGAGATTGAGAGATGGCAAGAGTCAAGCGTGGCGTAACCGCCAAAGCGCGCCACAAGAAGATCCTCGGCAAGGCCAAGGGCTACTACGGCGCAAGACGCAAATTATTCAAGACGGCCAAGCAGGCTGTCATCAAGGCAGGCCAGTACGCGTACCGCGACCGCCGCCAGCGCAAGCGCCAGTTCCGCGCCCTGTGGATTGCGCGCATCAACGCTGCAGCGAGGTTGCATGGCCTGTCCTACAGCCGCCTGATCAATGGCCTCAACAAGGCCGAGATTGATGTCGACCGGAAGGTGCTCGCGGATATCGCCGTGCACGATCCCGAGGCGTTCAGTGCGATCGCGGCTGCCGCCAAGGCAGGTCTCGAGCAGGCCGCCAGCTAGGCATCAGAGATCCGGCCGCCACGCGGCGGCCGGTTCGGACACTACCTGATGCAGTCACTGAGCGAGCTCATCGCACGCGCAACGTCTGAGATCGACGCTGCCGCAGACCTGGCCGCACTCGATGCGGTTCGGGTGTCTCTGCTCGGCAAGAAGGGCGAACTCACTGCGCGGCTCAAAAGCCTGGGACAGCTGGCGCCGGACGAACGTGCGGTCGCCGGGCAGGAAATCAACCGGGCCAAGCAAGAGGTGCAGGCGGCGCTGAATGCGCGCCGCGAGGCGCTCGAAGCCGCGTCCCTGGAAACGAAGCTGGCCGCCGACGCGGTGGACGTGACCTTGCCGGGTCGCGGCGCCGGGATCGGTGGTTTCCATCCGGTCACACGCGCCATGCTGCGGATCCAGAAGATCTTCCGCAACGCCGGGTTCGGCGTGCGCTCGGGTCCGGAGATCGAGGACGATTTCCACAACTTCACGGCCCTGAACATCCCCGAGAATCACCCGGCGCGGGCCATGCACGACACGTTTTACTTCCCGGGCGGGCATCTGCTTCGGACGCACACGTCGCCCGTGCAGATCCGTTCGATGGTCAGCGAGGGCGTACCGATTCGCATCATTGCGCCCGGTCGCGTGTATCGCTGCGATTCCGACCAGACCCATACGCCGATGTTTCACCAGGTCGAAGGCCTCGTGGTCGATGAAAACGTCAGCTTCGCCAATCTAAAGGCGGTCCTGCATCAATTCGTCGAGGCGTATTTCGAACGCAAGGCGGAACTGCGGTTTCGTCCCAGCTACTTTCCTTTCACGGAGCCGTCGGCCGAAGTCGATGTACTGTGGGGAGAGGGCAAATGGCTCGAAATCCTGGGCTGCGGGATGGTTCACCCGAACGTGCTCGAGGCCGCCGGCATCGACGCCGAGAAATACACGGGCTATGCCTTCGGCATGGGGGTCGAGCGCCTCGCGATGCTGCGCTATGGCGTCACGGACCTGCGTACATTCTTCGAGAATGACGTGCGCTTCCTCAGACAGTTCAGGTAAGGAACGATGAAGATAGCGGAATCCTGGCTGCGCGAATGGGTGAACCCAAAGCTCGACATGACGGAGCTGGCCCATCAGTTGACGATGCTCGGACATGAAGTCGACGGCATCGAATACGAAGGCGAAAAACTGGACGGCGTGGTCATTGCCGAGGTGCTCGACGTCAGGAAACACCCGGACGCCGACAAGCTCAGCGTGTGCCAGGTGTCGGACGGCAGCGGCGAAACGCTCGAAATCGTCTGCGGCGCGTCGAACGTCGTGAAAGGCATGAAAACGCCGCTGGCAAAGCCTGGCGTCACCTTGCCGAACGGCCTGCAACTTCGGAAAGCCAAGATACGTGGCATTGTTTCGAACGGCATGCTCTGCTCGGCGGTGGAACTTGACCTCGGGGACGAGTCCGACGGCATCATGTCCCTGCCTGCAGACGCGGTCGCGGGCACATCGCTCGCGGAATATCTGCAATTGCCCGACGCGGTCATCGACGTCGACCTGACCCCGAACCGCGGTGACTGTTTCAGCGTGCTCGGCATCGCGCGCGACCTTGCGGCGCTGACGGGCGCGCCGCTGCAGGACCACACCGTCGACGCCGTGCCGGCCGAGATCGATGACGTCCAGGCAGTGGAACTCGTCGAGCCCGCGGGCTGCCCGCGTTTCGCCGGGCGCCTCGTGCGCGGCATCGATCGACAGGCGTCTTCACCGCTCTGGATGGTCGAACGGCTGCGCCGCGCCGGCCTGCGCGCCATCTCACCGGTCGTGGATGTCACCAACTACGTGATGCTCGAACTGGGGCAGCCGCTGCATGCCTACGACGCGTCGTTGCTGCAGGGCACGATCCGGCCAAGGCTGGCACAGACAGGCGAACAGCTCACGCTGCTCGATGGTAAGGCGATAGAACTCAATCCCGACACCATGGTGGTTACGGACGACAGCGGCGTCATCGGCATCGCGGGCATCATGGGCGGCCTGAGCACGTCGGTAACGGATGCCACCACGGATGTCTATTTCGAGGCAGCATTCTGGCCCCCGGCCTTCATGGCCGGTCGTGCGCGCGCTTACGGCATGCACACGGATGCCTCGCTGCGCTTCGAGCGTGGCGTCGACCCGGAAGGTCAGGCGCGCGCGATCGAGCGCGCAACGCAATTGCTGCTCGCGATCGCGGGGGGGCAGGCCGGTCCGCTCGTGCTCGACAAGGCGGACGAATTCGCACCGGCACGCGAGGTCATCGTGCTGCGTCGCGAGCGCCTCGCGCGCCTGCTGGGAGCGACGGTAGAGGACCACGAAGTCACCGGCATCCTCGAGCGACTGCAGCTTGACGTCACGGCGACCGATGCGGGCTGGGAGGTGCGCGCCCCGAGCCATCGCTTCGACATCTCTGTCGAAGTCGACCTGATCGAGGAGGTCGCGAGAATTCATGGCTACGATTCGATTCCGGAAACGACACTGGTGGCGCAATCGCCACTCGAGACAGTCACTGAATCCGCCATCGACATCGAACGTGTCGCAGCAACGCTCATCGGGCGGGACTACCAGGAAGTCGTCACCTACAGTTTCATCGATGCCGCCGCGAACCTGGCGTTTACGGGTGTCGAGTCGGAACTCGTGCTGAGCAATCCGATCTCGTCGGAGATGTCTGTCATGCGCGGCTCATTGTGGCCGGGCATGGTTGCGGCGGCCGCCGCCAACGCGGCACGACAACAGGATCGGATCCGCTTTTTCGAAGCGAGTCGTTCGTATCACGGCACGCTTGAAGACCACACGGAAATACTCCGTGTCGGCGGGCTTATCGCCGGGCCGGTGATTGCGGAACAGTGGGGCGCCCAGACCAGCCAGGTCGACTTCTTTGACATAAAAGCAGATGTCGAGGCGATTCTCTCGCTCGCGACCGATACCGCGGGCATTCGGTTCGTCCCGGCAGCACATACGGCGCTGCAGCCCGGCCAATCGGCAGAAATCCTGCGGGATGGCGAGGTCGTCGGCGTGCTGGGCAAGCTGCATCCGCGACTGCAGAGGCAGTACGACCTCAAGCGTCCGGTGTACCTGTTCGAACTGGATGCGGCGCTCGCGCTGGCCTCGCGCGCACCGCTCGCCACCGCCGTATCCCGTTTCCCCGCGATCCGCCGGGATATCGCTGTCGTTGTCGATGACAGCGTGACCGCGGACGCGCTGGTTGCGGCCGTTGCAGGCAGCGCGCCGGCACTGATTCGGGATGTCAGAATTTTTGACATTTACAAGGGCGACAGAATAGAAGCTGGGCGAAAAAGCGTCGCAATAGGCTTGATTTTGCAGGAAACATCGCGCACCCTTACTGACGAAGACGCGGACGCCGCAATGGCTGCAGCCGTCAGAGAATTACAAGATCAATTCGCAGCGCAACTAAGAGATTAATCCCGATGGCACTCACAAAAGCAGATATGGCCGAGTCGCTGTTCAATGAACTGGGACTCAACAAGCGGGAAGCGCGCGAACTCGTCGATATGTTTTTTGAAGAGCTGCGTGCATCACTCGCAGTTGGGGAGCAGGTCAAGCTTTCTGGGTTTGGAAACTTCGACCTTCGGGATAAGAAACAACGTCCTGGCAGAAACCCGAAAACCGGAGAGGAAATTCCAATCAGCGCACGTCGCGTGGTGACCTTCCGGCCAGGACAAAAACTAAAGGCCCGAGTGGAAGCCTATGCTGGAACCGGGGAATAACGACCAACTTCCTCCCATACCTGGAAAACGCTATTTCACGATCGGTGAAGTCAGCGATCTCTGCGCGGTAAAGCCGCACGTACTCAGGTACTGGGAACAGGAGTTCCCTCAGCTCAAGCCAGTGAAGCGGCGTGGCAATCGCCGCTATTACCAGCGTCAGGATGTGCTGATCATTCGCCAGATCCGCAGTCTGCTCTACGACGAGGGATTCACGATCGGCGGGGCGCGGCAGCGTTTGACCGGCGACGATGCGAAATCGGACGTCACCCAAAGTCAACAGATAATCAAGCAGATGCGAACGGAACTTGAACAAGTTCTTAAGATTCTGCGGCGCTGAAATCCTTTCTTTTCACAACACCTCGCGGCGGGTATCATTGCCGCCCTCGAGTGCTGCGCCAGCCGGCGTCGCTCGGGAATTATCGGTCGGGGCGTAGCGCAGCCTGGTAGCGCACCACAATGGGGTTGTGGGGGTCGGGAGTTCGAATCTCCCCGCCCCGACCATTTCTTCGCTCAGCGACCGCTGAGCCTCAGCAGGCCATCCCGGAGAGCCAGCGCCAGCGCGAGGATCGCGACGGTCGTCGCGGCGCCCGACACCGCAGGTGTCTCTGCCTGTTTCGTTGCGATACCGAATGCAGCCCAGGCAACGACCAGGACGAATGGCAGATCCCTGCGCGTAATGACCATCGTGGCACCCACCGCCGCGAGAATTGCGAGCTTGAGCTGCGTCCATGCTGCGGCCGCCAACCCGAGGTCGTCGAGCCCGAGATGCGTCTGCAGGATGCTCAGGTTCGCGACCGTCGCGACCGCGATCCACGCCGTATAGACGCTGAACGGCAAATAAAGAACGATGTGCTGCGCGGGACTCGCACTCTCGATTTCCGCAATCAGGATCCGGTAGATGATCACGAGCGTCGCGAGCAGCACGCACATGATGGCGAGTGAGGCTGCGAGCTGATCATAGTGCCAGGCAATCAGCCATGCGGCGTTGGCGAGACAGTTGAGGCGAAACCAGGGGCCGATCCGCGCCAGCGTGATCGAATCACGCTGCGCCGGCAGTGCCTGGTACACGACAAACAGCAGCAACAGCAGGTAGATGACACCCCAGATCGAAAAAGTAAATCCGGCCGGCGTGAATGGCGACGGATACTTCGCGGAAATCTCGGGCATCGACTGGCCATTGATCGGCAGCGCATTCGACAGGATATTGACAGCCACGACGACGACAAAAGCGGCAATATTGCCGGCCCGGTCGAGCAGCGTTCTGGTCATGGGTCAGACCTGGTGCGGGTGGGCACCCGCCAGCTTCCGGTCCTGGATGCCGAGGAGGATGGGCTGCGCGGTTTCCCGATAAATGTTGACCTTCGCGTTGAAGGCAACGCGCGACAGCCCGTGCTTGTCGCGGATCGTCAGGCGACGGATGTTGAATTGCCCGCCGCCCAGGTGTTCGCCGGTCAGGTAGCACTTGATCGCTGTGACACGCTCGCCGGACAGCTCCATGCCGCTCAACTTGGTGAGATTGGTCTGGGCGCGTTCCAGGAAAGTCACCGCGTCGATATTCGGGTGCGTATTGTCGGTATTGGTCATGGTGCTGTCGAGATGCGCCATGAAATCGCCGACGAGAATCTGCCCGGGCAGGGCGGCTTCGATCATGCGTGCGAGTTCGATCGTTACGTCGCCGACGATGAAATCCTGCATCGTCGGATTGAGTCCCTCGGCCTGGTGAAATTCGTAGCAGCTGCCCACGTGAAAGCAGGCGCGCAGGCGGGGCACGGCCTTGGAGGTCGACTTGCTGCGTGCAATCGCATTGTCGGCGAGCACGATGTGCATGAAATGATAGAGGTTGACGCTCGCCTCCAGACCGTCGTCCCGGTTCCAGATGTAGAAGCCGTCGCCGCTCGAGGAACGCGCAAAATTGATATTGACGTCCTGCTCGAGCATCTTCGCATGCGCCGAGTTCAGAGAGTATGCGAGGCTGTTCAGCTGCGTCATCTGCTCGAACGGCGTCAGCAGGCTGAAGCCGACGATATCGAACAGCGTGACGGCGCGGCTCGCGATGTAATTGATGCCATAGCGGCGGATCATCTTTTCGATGATCTGGGTTTCGACGCTGGACCCGGACAGGGGTTCGCGCAACGCGATGCGGATAGGCTCGACTTGGAGCAGGCGCGCGACCTTCTGCAGCTGCGAAATCGTCAATTGCCGGTCGCCGGATATCAGTTCGGTGATGAATCGCGGGGAGACGCGCGGCGGCAGGTTGTCCCTCGCGGCCGTGTACTCCGCGATCGCATAGTGCGGGACCACGAGGATGAGGACCCCCTCGTCCAGCGGCGTCCAGCTCAGGATGTTGTTTTGCCCGAGCGACCAGTGCGTATGGAGCGCCTTCTCGAGGTGTACGAGGTTGCTGCGTTGGCGCAATCCCATCTGCTGTGCCACGCCGGCCAGCTGGTCGAGATACGGCGAATAGTCGGCTATTCGTCGAATCCCGGATTGCGACAGATCTTCTAGTTCCATGCTTTTGCCCGCTGCGACTTTCGCGCCAGTGGATTCTCTGCCACAGTTCGCACACCCAACCTAATCAACTCCGGGTAACGACGCAAGTATTATCAATAGGTCCCAGCAACCCTTTGTAGTGTCTATAAACCGGATTTTGTTCGAGCGAGGCATTTGACATAAGCGATGAGCGACGCGGCACCTGACATTGAGGCGATTCGGGCGCTGAGAGCACAGTTGGGCGAATCGGTGTATCGCACGCCGATGTTGCGCTGCGCGGCCATCGAATCCGCGCTGAATGGCACCATGGAGGTCCACGCGAAGCTCGAATTCCTGCAGCGCACCGGCACCTTCAAGGCGCGCGGCGCGCTTGCCACGATTCATTCCCTGACCGCGGCGCAATTGTCCGCGGGCGTGACCGCCGTGAGCGCGGGCAACCACGCCATCGCAACGGCCTATGCCGCCCGGACCCTGGGCACCTCGGCCAAGGTGGTGATGCTGAAAGCGGCCAGCCCGGTGCGCGTGGCACGCTGCAAGGAATATGGCGCGGAGGTCGTGCTCGCGGACAACGTGCACGACGCCTTCACGCTGGCGGAACGGATTCGAGCGCAGGAAGGCCGGTATTTCGTCCACCCGTTCGAGGGCCCGACGATCGCGCTCGGAACCGGCACCATCGGTCTCGAAATTTCAGAGCAACTGGCCGAATTCGATGCGGTCGTCGTACCGGTCGGCGGCGGCGGGCTGATCGCCGGAATCGCTAATGCCATCAAGCAGTTGAGACCCGGCGTCGAGGTGATCGGCGTCGAACCGGAAGGTGCGGACAGCATGCACCGCAGTTTCGCTGCCGGATCGCCGCAGTCGATCGGGCAGGTCACCACCATTGCCGATAGCCTGGGTGCGCCTTTTGCCCTCGAATATTCGTTCGGGCTGTGCCGGGCAAATGTCGATCGACTCGCGATGATCGACGATCTCGCGCTGCGCCGCAGCATGGGCTTCCTTTTTCGGTCGATGAAAATCGCAGTCGAACCGGCGTGTGCCGCGACCACCGCGGCGTTGCTCGGCCCGCTCCGGGAGTCGCTGGCGGGCAAGCGCGTCGTGATCATCTTTTGCGGCAGCAATATCGACTGGGACACTTTCGAACGGTGGGCACTGGTTGAAGAAGATGCTGCCTGAACGCCTGAAGGAAATCGTCGGCCCCGGGGGCTGGACCACGGATCCCGCCGTGCTGGCGCCGCACCTCGAGGAGTGGCGCCGCAGCGTATACGGCAAGACCCTGATCATGGTGATGCCGAAATCCACGGCCGAGGTGTCCGCTGTCGTACGTGCCTGCGCGGAGGCCAGGACCGCGGTCGTGCCGCAGGGCGGCAATACCGGCATGTGCGCCGGCGCTGTCCCGGACGCTTCGGGGCGGCAAGTACTGCTGTCGATGAGCCGCATGAACCGGATCCGGGCAATCGACCCGGAGAATTTCTCGATGGCGGTCGATGCAGGGTGTCTGCTGGCCTCGGTCCAGGAGGCGGCGCAGTCGGTGGACCGCTACTTCCCGCTGAGTCTCGGCGCTGAGGGCAGTTGCCAGATCGGCGGCAATCTTGCGACCAATGCGGGAGGGCTCAACGTCATCCGTTACGGTACCGCCCGGAGCCTCGTGCTCGGACTGGAGGTGGTACTTGCGGATGGCAGCGTGCTTGACGGCATGCGTGGCCTCCGCAAGGACACAGCCGGCTACGACCTCAAGCAGCTCTTCATCGGCAGCGAGGGCACGCTCGGCATTATCACGGGCGCGGTGCTGCGGCTGTTCCCCGACCCCGGCGACAGGGCCACGGCCCTGGTCGGCCTGGCACGCAGCGGTGATGCCGTGGCGTTGCTTGCACGACTGCGCGCGTCGCTCGGTGATCGGATCGAGGCGTTCGAACTGGTGTCCCAGCGCGTCTTCGAGCTCGTCGAAACCCATATCCCGGGGGCGAAACTGCCATTCGCGGAGCCGCATCCCTGGTACGCGCTGGTCGAGATAGCGACGGACGGGGATCCCGGCCGGCTCGAAACCGCTTTGCTTGATGCCGCGACGGCCGGGACGATTGCCGATGCGGTGATGGCCAAGAACGCGGCAGAGGCCGCGGCTTTCTGGCGCATGCGACATTCGATTGCGGACGCGGAGCGCAAGGACGGCAAGGCATTGAAACACGATATCTCGGTGCCGCTGTCGGAATTGGAGACCTTTCTGGAGCGCGCAGAGCGTCGTGTCGCGGACGCAATGGCGGCGGCCCGGCTTGTCGTGTTCGGTCATGTCGGCGACGGTAACCTGCACTATAACGTGGTCCTGCCACGGGACCTGCCTGACCACGAATGGGCGGCAGCAGGGGCCGCCGTCACCAGCGCGATCTACGACCTCGTCGACGAGCTGGGCGGGAGTTTCAGCGCAGAGCACGGTATCGGGGTGCTCAAGAAAGCCTACCTGGCCACCTACCGGGGTGGCGTCCAGTACGCGTTGATGCAACGGCTGAAGCAGACGCTGGATCCCGATAACATATTGAATCCCGG
The DNA here is from genome assembly GCA_036525955.1 of Woeseiaceae bacterium. GTDB lineage: Bacteria > Pseudomonadota > Gammaproteobacteria > Steroidobacterales > Woeseiaceae > UBA1847. The sequence goes on from DATCZJ010000119.1 coordinate 33,054, forward strand.
GAAGGTAATTTGACGACCAGTTCCGTTTCAGCGACTGACAGGACGTTTAGACTGGCATGTCAGATATGAGTAACAACGCCGACAACCTGCGGAATGCTTTTGCCGACCAGCTGGCCAGCTTCGATGACCGCCTGGATTCGGCGGCGACCGACGTCGATATGCTGTCTGATATCCAGTCCGGCATCGACAAGCTGCTGGCCGAGGGCCAGGGCAGCGAGAAGCAGATTCGCCGCGTGCTCCAGGAGCGTTACGACGCCGGGACGCTGCGCAAGGAGACGTTTCAGCTCGTCAAGTCGATGCTCGACCGCTACGTGACGGAGAAAGTGCCGACCAGTCCGGTGCCCGCGGCGGCACCGGCGGAAACGGGCCCGGAGCGGATGACGCAGGCACCGCCGCAGGCCGCCGGGCACGCCGATGGCGACGACCAGTTCGGTTCGACGACAGTCATCCCGGCAGGCCTGGTTCCTCTGGATTCCGCGGAAGATCGGGTCCAGGTCGGTTCCGTCCTGCGCGACCGCTTCATGCTGCAGAAGAGGGTATCGGGCGGCAGCATGGGCGTCGTCTACAAGGCGCTGGACCGTCGGCTGGCCGAGGCGGGCAGCAGTGAGACATTCGTCGCGATCAAGATATTGTCACCGCAGCTTGCAGAGAATGCGCAGGCATTGCGTGCGCTCCAGCAGGAAGCGGCCAAGGGACGTTGCCTCGTTCACCAGAATATCGTTCGGTTCATCGATCTCGATCGGGACGACGACCTGTATTTCATCGTCATGGAATGGCTGGACGGAAAGTCGCTCGCCGATATTCTCGATTCGAACGACGCCAGGTCGATTGATATCAAGGCGGCGTTCCGCATCGTCCGGCAGGTCGGCGACGGGCTCGATTACGCGCATCGTTGTGGCATCGTCCACGCCGATGTGAAGCCCGGAAACATCATGATCCTGCCGGATGGCACGGCCAAGCTGTTCGACTTCGGCGTCGCGCGTGTGCGTCAGAAACAGGCCGAAGAACGGTTCGACCCCGGTGTCCTCGGGGCCATGACGCCGGCGTATTCGAGCATGCAGGTACTGACCGGCGAGGCGCCGGTCGCTAGCGATGACGTGTTTTCGCTGGCCTGTCTCCTGTACCGGCTGGTGGCGGGGTACCGGGTCTTCGGCCCCAGAAATGCTGCGGAAGCCTCGGAAGCCGGTATGGCGCCGCAGCGGCCGCAGGGCATCAGTGACAGCCAGTGGAAAGCCCTCAAAAAGGCCTTGTCCTATGCGCGAGTGACCCGGTTCCAGTCCGTCCGCGAGTTCCTCGACGCGGTAGACCAGCCGGTGCAGGCAGCGCCGGCCATCGAGGCGCCCGAGCGCTTTCAGGTCGAGGAGGGCGGTTCGCCCGGAAAGTGGCTGGCCATCTTCGTCGTGCTTCTCGGCCTGGCCGGCATCGGCGCGAAGCATCTCGGTTACCTGGACCCGTTGCTGGCGCAGCTCGGAACGGACGGGTTTGTCGAGTTGCCCGCGGCCGGGGAGTCCCCCGCGATCTTCGAAGACCTGCCCGAGGTCGTCGAGCAGCCGCCCGTAGAAATCACCGACACCACCAATGATCCCGATGTGCCTGACGAGGCCCGGGCTGTCGAGTCGCCCGTGGACGATGCTCCTGCCGACAATGGCGAAGTAGAGATCGAGCGACTCCCCGAGGCCATGGGACCGTCCACGACGGCGCCGCCACCTGTTGCAGCCACCGAACCCCTGATCGATTTTTCGAAGCTGCCGCCGGCCGACGTCGAAATCCGGTTCAGCGATAGCGGTGCCACCGGCGTATCCGCGAACATCGTCTTGCGTGAAGATGCCGAGCCGGTGATCGCCGATTTTATCCGCGAAGGTGATTTGACCACGGCGCTGGCACTGCGTCTTGAAGAGGTCGGGTTCAGCGGCAACCGCTCGCCATGGGCGAGCGGCCAGTACGCCATGTCGGATGCCGGTTTGCTGTATTTTCCGGTGGGCCAGGAACGCGCGCGGCTTACGTTGCGCACGGCGTCCGACCCGCGGCGGGAAGCCGATCAGCAATCGACCCTGAGACTGCGCGAGGCGGAGTCGGCCGAGACGGAACTTGCAACCGTGGTCATCACGCTCGAGGACGACGACCAGCGAGTCTTCGAAGCGAGGTTGCCGGTGAACACCGTGGCATTTGCCGCAGGACAGGCCTCGATCAACGAATCGGACCCGGCGGTGCAGATCGACATCGTCAGGTTCAATCCGGACGACTCGTCGATTGTCATCGGCTTCACGGTGGATGACATTACTGCCTCCGAGGGCGAGGACTATTTCGCGCCAGGCAATTACTCGATTTCGTTCGGGCCGGGCCAGCGTTCTGCCAGGATCCTGATCCCGCTGGTGCAGGATTCGTTGTCCGAAGGCGACGAAGCATTCGTCGTCGAACTGGCGGGTGACAACCAGCACACGGCGATCGATGTCTTCCATCGAATCGTCGTGATGATTCGCGACGACGAGCCGCCCGCGCTCTGATTTTTGCCCACAATTGCTGCTAGACTGCCGCTCGGTTGGAACCCGAACCCGCGGAGCATTCTGAGCGATGAGCGAAAAGGAACTGCGGCGCTACTCGCGCGTCGTCGTCGATGGCATTGAGCAGGCCCCGAGTCGCGCGATGTTGCGTGCCGTCGGCTTCAGCGAAGAAGACTTTCACAAACCGCAGGTCGGCGTGGCGTCTACCTGGAGCATGGTGACGCCCTGCAACATGCACATCAACGGTCTCGCGGACGAGGTGGCGCGCGGCATCGACGAGGCCGGCGGCAAGAGCGTGGTGTTCAATACGATCAGCGTCTCGGACGGCATTTCGATGGGCACGCCCGGCATGCGCTACTCCCTGGTTTCCCGCGAAATCATCGCGGACTCGATCGAGGCCGTGGTCGGTGCCGAGGGTTTTGACGGGTTCGTCGCCATCGGCGGCTGTGACAAGAACATGCCGGCGTGCGTGATGGCCATGGCGCGGCTGAACCGTCCGTCCGTTTTCGTCTACGGCGGTACCATCAGGCCGGGAGCCAAGCGCAGAGACATCGTGTCCGTTTTCGAGGCCGTGGGTGCGCGCTCCGCCGGCAAGATCAGCGACGCCGATTTGCTGGAGGTCGAGAGGACGGCCATACCCGGTCCCGGTGCCTGCGGCGGCATGTACACCGCGAACACGATGGCGTCGGCGATCGAGGCGCTCGGCATGAGTCTCGCGAACAGCTCGGCGCAGGAGGCCGTGTCGCCGCAGAAACTCGCCGACAGCCGCAGTGCAGGGGCGGCGGTGCTGAAGCTGCTGAAAAGTGATATCAAGCCGCTGGACATCATGACCAGGAAAGCATTCGAGAACGCGATCGCCGTCGTCATCGCGCTCGGTGGCTCGACGAACGCGGTGCTGCATCTGCTTGCCATTGCGCGGGAGGCCTTTGTGCCTCTCGAACTCGACGATTTCACGCGCATCGGCGCCCGCGTGCCGGTGCTCGCGGACCTCAAGCCGAGCGGCCGTTACATGATGTCGGAGCTCGTCGCGATCGGTGGAATTCAGCCGCTCATGAAGCGCATGCTCGAGCACGGACTGCTGCACGGCGATTGCCTGACCGTGACGGGGAAGACGCTGGCCGAGAATCTCGCGGACGTGGCCGACTACCCGGATGACCAGGACATCATTTGCGATTTTGAGCGGCCAATAAAGCCCGACAGCCATCTTGCCGTCCTGTACGGCAATGTCGCGCCGGAGGGCGCCGTCGCCAAGATCACGGGGAAAGAAGGGCTGCAGTTCGAAGGAACCGCCAGGGTGTTCCACTCGGAGGAGGATGCCCTGCAGGCGATTCTCGACGGCTCCGTGCAATCGGGCGACGTCGTGGTGATTCGCTATGAGGGCCCGAAGGGCGCGCCCGGCATGCGCGAGATGCTGAGCCCGACGGGCGCCATCATGGGCAAGGGTCTCGGCAAGGAGGTCGCGCTGATTACCGATGGCAGGTTCTCGGGTGGCAGCCACGGATTCGTGGTCGGCCATGTGTCGCCCGAGGCCGCGGTCGGCGGGCCGATCGCTCTGCTGGTCGACGGCGACCGGATCCGCATCGATGCTGCAACCCGGGAAATCAATGCAGACGTGAGCGCCGAGGAATTCCAGCGCCGTCGCGCAGCCTGGAAACGGCCGCGCTCCCCCGTGTCTCGTGGCGTGCTCGCGAAGTACCGGAACGAGGTGTCATCGGCCTCCGAGGGCGCCGTGACGATCCCGCCGGCGTGGGACGATTGAGAGCACGGACTTGACGTTTGCCGTCAGGTCGGCTCTACTGGAGTGCAGACATTTACCGACATCCACGTAGAGTGCCAGCATATCGACTCGCTCGGTATGAAAGAACGTACAAAACACATGGCGCGCCAGAGGTGCGTGGGTGTGAATGGCAACACTACCGACTAATCATAAAGTTCGGACGTTGTCAGCAAACCCGCCGGGATATTCCTTGCGGGTTTTTTTTTGGTTTGGCGACTGGTGTTGCGAGTGTGTGAATGAACAAGGTCATCGAAGAAGCAGGATTTGAAGATAGCGCCGCACTGGGCGCACCGACATCGATCGCGGCCTCGCCCTGGGTCGTCATGAAATTCGGCGGCACGAGCGTGTCGACCGCGGAGAACTGGGCGACGATCGCGGGTCTCGTGCAGCAAAGGCTGGATGCCGGGCTGCGGCCGGTAATCGTGCATTCGGCGCTGAAGGGTGTGTCCAACGCGCTGGAGAGCATCCTCGACAGCGCGGTCAAGGGTGACGCGACGGATCGGATGGACGCGATCCGGCAACAGCATTTCGAACTCGCCGCGGCACTCGGTCTCGATGGTGCCGCCTTGCTGGAGGAGTCATTTCATGAACTTGGCCAGCTGGTAGCGGGCGTGCGCCTGGTGCGCGAAGTCAGCGTGCGGGTGCGGGTGCGGGTGATGGCCCTCGGAGAACTGATGTCGACCCGGCTCGGCGCGCAATATCTGCGCAAACTCGGACTGCCGGTCGAATGGATGGATGCCCGCGACCTCCTGCAGAGCCGCGCGCGCAATAACCGCAACCCGGCTAACGCCTATCTTTCCGCAACCTGCGAATATTCGCCGGACCCGAGACTCCGGAGCACGCTCGAGGCAGCCGGCCAGGTCGTGCTCACGCAGGGATTTATCGCGAGCAATGCTGCAGGCGAAACCGTTCTGCTCGGGCGCGGCGGTTCCGATACGTCTGCCGCCTATTTCGCGGCGCGTGTGCAGGCAAGGCGCCTCGAGATCTGGACCGATGTTCCGGGCATGTTTACGGCAGACCCCAGGGTCGTGCCATCGGCACGCCTGCTCACGGCGCTGCATTACGACGAAGCCCAGGAGCTGGCTTCGGCCGGCAGTTCCGTGCTGCACCCACGTTGCATTTCTCCCGTACGCGACCACGGCATCCCGCTTTTCATTCGCAGCACGACGGCACCGGCCATCGCCGGTACCGTCATTTCGCAGGTGACCGAAGAAATCGAGCCGCAAGTCAAGGGAATCTGTATTCGCAACAAGCTCACGCTCGTTTCGATGACAACCGTCGGCATGTGGCATGAAGTCGGCTTCCTTGCGAAGGCCTTCACTATTTTCAGCGACCACGGCGTCTCGATCGATCTCGTGTCGACCTCCGAGACCAACGTGACGGTGTCGATTGACACGAGCGACGGCATGCTGCCGACCGACATCGAGGAATCCATCATCAGCGAGCTCGGTCAACTGTGCCATGTCAGCGTGATTTCGGATTGCTGCGCCGTGAGTCTCGTCGGCCGCAAGATTCGCACGATCCTGCCGCGCCTCGGACCCGCGCTCGAGGTGTTCGAGGAAGAGCGCATACACCTGATGTCGCAGGCCGCCAACGACCTGAACCTGAGTTTCGTCGTCGATCGACAGCAGGGTCCGCGTCTCGTGAGCAAGCTGCATGCGTCGATCATTCGCAAGACCGGCGAGTCCAGGGCTTTCGGGCCGAGCTGGGAGCGACTGTTCGCCGCCGAGGAACCCGCGGCGCGGGCGGCGGATGCCTGGTGGCTCAGGAAACGGCAGCAGTTGCTCGAAATCGCGGACCGCCAGTCCAATGCCTACGTTTACGATCGGGAGAGTGTCGCCGCGGCGGCGCTGGGGCTGCTGGGTCTGCAGAACGTCGATCGCATCCTCTACGCGGTCAAGGCCAACTTCAACGCGGAATTGCTGCGCACACTGGACGAGGTCGGAGTCGACTTCGAATGTGTGTCGCCTGGGGAAGTCGAGTGGCTGGAGCAGGTCATCCCGGGGCTCGACATGGCCCGGGTGCTGTTCACGCCTAATTTTGCGCCGCGCGAGGAATACGCCTGGGGACTTGCCAAGGGGCTGCAGGTCACGCTGGATAATCTCTATCCCTTGCAGGCCTGGCCGGAACTGTTCGAGGGAAGCAAGTTGTTCGTGCGCGTTGACCCCGGGCATGGCAGGGGCCACCACCAGCATGTGAGAACCGCGGGCATCCACTCGAAATTCGGCATTCCACGCTTCGAGATCGATGAGCTTGCGCGCCTCGTCGATGCAGCGGGTGCCGAAATCATCGGCATCCACGCGCACAGCGGCAGCGGCATACTCGATCCTTATAACTGGCGCCGGGTTGCGGGCCAGCTGGTCGAGGTCGCGGAACAGTTCCCGAGCGTGACGACGATCGATCTCGGCGGCGGCATCGGCGTGCCGGAAAAACCCGGCGACAAAGCCATCGACCTCGAAGAACTCGACGCGACGCTGCGCGAAATCAAGGACACGTACCCGCAATACAAGCTCTGGCTCGAACCCGGCCGCTATATCGTGTCGCGCGGCGGCGTTCTGCTGACGCGGGTGACGCAGACCAAGGGCAAGGGCGAAATGCGATACATCGGTGTAGGCACTGGCATGAACTCCCTGATTCGGCCCGCGTTGTATGGCGCCTATCACGAGATCATCAACCTGTCGCGCGCCGACGAAGCGCCGAGCGAGACGGTCACCGTAGTTGGCCCGATCTGCGAGTCGGGCGATCGTCTTGGCAGTGATCGGCTGCTGCCGCCGACGCGGGAAGGCGACGTTATCCTGATCGCCAACGCCGGTGCTTACGGCTACGTCATGAGTTCGCTCTACAATCGTCGCGAAGCTGCCGGAGAGGTCGTCATCTGAAAATCTTCTGGGCGCCGCAGACACGCGCGCAGCGCGCGATCTGGATGCTGGAGGAAGCGGGCCTCGAATACGACATGGAAGTCGTCGATATCCGGGCCCCGGACCGCGCAGACAGCGCCGAATTTCGTGCTGCGAGTCCGATGGGCAAGGTGCCGGCAATCATCGACGGCGCGGTCGCCATGGCCGAGTCTGCGGCGATTTGCATGTACATTGCCGACCGCTATGCGGCTGGCCGTCTTGCGCCCCCGATCGAAGACCCGCTGCGCGGCAAGTACCTGTACTGGATCATGTACACACCAGCCGTGGTCGAACCGGCCATGTCAGAGAAGTTCAACAAGGTGCCGGCGAATCGTGGCCGCAACGGCTGGGGTGATTTCGACACGATGATCGAGACCTTCGACCACGCCCTGGACGGACGCGACTGGATTCTCGGCGATGTGTTTACGGCGGCGGACGTAATGCTCGGCTCGAGCGCCATTTTCATGCGGATGTTCGAGATGCTGCCGGCGACGCGCAACCTTGGTAACTATGCCGAGCGTTGCATGGCGCGCGCGGCGTGGCAACGCGCCACGAATCTGGCGAGCTGACGCGCCGTAACAATCAGTAATTGTCCGGCTTCGTTCCGAGCCAGGTGAACGCTTCGTCGATCGACTGGACGTATTTCATCGCGCCGCGACCCCGGTTGATCTCGACCGTGTGCAGAAATTCTATCTGGCGCCGGGCTGCGGGATTCTGCGGCATGATGACGGCCGTCTTGTTCAAGGCTGAAAATCCGACGTCGGAAAATCGTTCGCCGATTTCGTGCACCTCGAAGGTGCTGCCTTCCTCGATCTTCTCGAGGCGCCGGACATCCATGATGTAACGGCGCGTCTGCTGCTGCAGTTCGACGGTGCGACGACGCATGCTCGCGATGTCAGCAGAATTGAGATGGCCAGAGACTTCGATGAGCACGGTCTCCTTTTCTGGCAATACCGAGAAAAGACAATTCATTTGCGGGGTTTGGAGCAGGTGGCTTAGTGGCATATGCGGATTTTAACGAAAATCGCCAAAATCGCCACCCCCGAAATCGTTGCCTGAAGACCGCCGTTGCGCGCGGCAATTTTCGATTGCGGTAACCGAATTATGAGCAACTGCGCCGGTAGCCTGTTGCCTTTAGCCTTTAGCCTGTTCCGTTGCAGTGCCCGCTACCGGTGCCGCGCCGCAAGCCGCGAAGCGACATCGCTTAACCCCAGGTCCTGTCTGGCGAGCAGTACGAGCAGGTGATACAACAGGTCTGCAGCCTCGTTGAGGGTTTCCTCCCGGTCGCCGGCAACGGAGGCGAGGGCCAGCTCGACCGCTTCCTCGCCAACCTTCTGTGCGATGCGCTTGACGCCGGCACCCGCGAGCTGCGCCGTGTAACTGTCGCTCGTAGGGTTCGCTAGCCGATCGACGATGATGCTTTCGAGTTTGATGAGAAAGTCGATGCTGTTGTCTGTCATGGCCTTTCCTCAGGGTCGCACGTCGACATGACGGCTGACGAGATACTGCTTGAGCGCCGGGATTGGGATCTCCGCGCTATGGAATACGCTCGCGGCCAGTGCGCCGTCCACGTTGGCGTCGTTGAACACGTCGAGAAAATGCTGCATGGCGCCGGCGCCGCCCGAGGCAATCAGCGGCACATCGCATACGGCCCGGACCGCGGATAATTGTTGTACGTCATAGCCGCGTCGCACGCCGTCCTGGTTCATGCAGTTGAGCACGATTTCCCCTGCGCCGAGTTCCTGCACGCGCCGGACCCAGTCGAGTGTGCGGCGCCGCGCCGCGACCGTCTTGTCCGGGTCTCCCGTGTACTGGTAGACGACGTAGTCACCGTCTTCTTCGCGACTGTCGATGCCGATGACGACGCACTGCGACCCGAAGCGTTCTGCCAGTTTCGCGATCAGGTCGGGATCCGCGAGCGCCGGCGAATTGATCGAGATCTTGTCGGCGCCCTTGCGGAGCACATCCTCGGCATCGCTGACGCTGCGAATGCCCCCGGCGACGCAGAACGGGATATCGATCACCTCGGCAACGCGGCTCACCCAGCTGCGATCCACGGTGCGCGCGTCCGGGCTCGCCGTGATGTCGTAGAAGACGAGTTCGTCGGCGCCTTCCGCGCAGTAGCGTGCCGCAAGTTCGAGAATGTCCCCGACCACGCGATGGTTGCGGAATTGCACGCCCTTGACGACCACGCCGTCACGCACATCGAGACAGGGAATTATGCGTTTTGCCGGAATGACGCCACCTCCGTTGCCGTGATCCTGCCGTCGAGCAGGGCGCGCCCGGTGATGGCCGCCGGCAATCCCGCCTGCCGCAGTGCGCCGAGATCCGCGATATCGCGGACGCCGCCCGATGCCTGCAGCTGCAGTCCCGGGTAGCGTCGCAGGATTTCAGCGTAGAGTTCCGTGTTCGGTCCGGCCAGGGCACCATCGCGGGCAACATCCGTGCACAGTACGTGACGCAGACTGGCGTATTGGGCAAGGCACGCCCAAAGGCTAATGCCGGCCTCCCGGGTCCAGCCGTGCGTCGTGAGCATCGGCACCCCCTCGGCTCCGAGCCGCACGTCGAGCGCCAGTACGATCGCTTCCGTCCCGAACTCGTCGATCCATTGCTGCACGGTCGCGGGTTCGCGAATCGCGACGCTGCCGATCACGCAGCGCGTCACGCCGTTGTCCAGCCATCGGCTGACATCGTCGCGCGTGCGGATGCCGCCGCCAAGCTGTACCTCGAGCCCGGACGATGACGCGATTTCAGCGACGATGCCGTGATTGACGGGCTCGCCGGTGCGCGCGCCGTCCAGATCGACGATATGCAGATCACGCACTGCGAGGGCGGAGAACCGCCGCCCGACCTCGGCCGGATCGTTCGAATACTCCGTGGCATGGCTGAAATCGCCCTTGAACAGACGTACGCATTTGCCGTCCTTGAGGTCGATGGCGGGGATGATCCTCATCGCACGGTCTCGACGAAATTCCTGAGCAGGCGCGCACCGGCTGCCGACGAGCGTTCGGGGTGAAACTGCGCCGCGACGAAATTGTCGCGCGCGATGATCGCCGAAAAGGGTCGCGAATGCCTTGCGGTCGCCAGCGTCAGTTCCGATACCGGCAGGGCGTAACTGTGCAGGTAGTAGAAATAGGCGCCCTCGTCGATGCCTTCGAGCAGCGGATGCGCTATGAGTTGCGACGTCTCGCACCACCCCATGTTCGGAACCGGAAACCCGTCGGCGACAGGGAGACGCTTCGCGATGCCCGGGACGATGCCCAGGCATTCGACGTTGTCCTCCTCGGAGCCCTCGGCGAGCAATTGCATGCCGAGACAGATGCCGAGCACCGGCTGCTGCAGCTTGCGAATCACGTCCACGAGGCCGGCATCCTGCAACCTGCGCATGGCATCGCGCGCTGCGCCGACACCGGGCAGGAGAACACGCCGTGCGGCTCGGATGACATCCGCGTCCCGCGTCAGCTCGGCATCGACGCCCAGGCGGCGGAAAGCGAACAGCAGGGAAGCGATGTTGGCGCCGCCGCTGTCGATGATCGCAACGTCGCTCACAGCATCCCCTTGGTCGAGGGCAGTTCGGCGCCGTCGCGCCTGCAGGCCTGGCGCAACGCGCGACCGACGCCCTTGAAACAAGCCTCGATCATGTGGTGCGTGTTGTCACCGGTCACTTTGACATGCAACGCGGCGCCCAGCGATTCCGCGAGCGAGCGGAAAAAATGTTCGACCATCTCGGTCGACAATTCGCCGACGGCATCTCGCGGGAATGCGGCCTCGAAGCGGAAGGCCGCGCGCCCCGACAGGTCGATGGCAACGGAGGCGAGGCTCTCGTCCATTGGCAACACGAAGCCGTACCGGCCGATGCCGTGCTTGTTTCCCAGGGCCTGTCGCAGTGCGGTACCGAGGCAGATGGCGACGTCCTCGACCGTATGGTGTTCGTCGATGTGGAGGTCTCCCTTGCACGTCACATCCAGCGAAAAACCGCCGTGACGCGCGATCTGTTCCAGCATGTGATCGAAGAAACCGATACCGGTGGCGATCGACGTGCGGGCGGTCGTATCGAGATTGAGCGTGGCACGAATACGGGTTTCGTTGGTATTGCGCTCGACCGATGCGGTCCGGTCGGATCGGCACAGCAAGTCAGCGATCTGCCGCCAGGTCAGCGTCTCATCGTGCACGGCGTTGACGCGCAGGCCGCGAATGCCGATGCGCGACGCGAGTTCCATGTCGCTGTCTCGATCCCCGATGACCGCGGAGCCGGCGAGGTCGAGATCGTTGGCCGCGAGGTAGCGCGTGAGCAGGCCCGTGCGTGGCTTGCGGCACTCGCAGTTGGCGGCGGGAAGGTGCGGGCAGATGAATATCTCGTCGAAGGCAATGCCCTGCGATTCGAGGACCTGCATCACCAGCGCGTGCGGAGCGTCGAAGTCGGCCTGTGGGAATGACGCCGTGCCCAGCCCATCCTGGTTCGACACCATCACGAAGCGATAACCGTGCCTCGCGATGTCGAGCAATGCCGGAATGGCGCCGTCGACGAACCGCACCTTGCTCAGCGCGTCGACCTGGCAGTCGTCCGGTTCGTGAATCAGCGTGCCGTCACGATCGATGAACAGTACCTTGATGGCCATCAGCAGCGGTTCTCCAGTGCATCCAGTATCTCCAGCAGGCGGTCATTCTCCTCGGGACTGCCGATTGAAATTCGCACGCATTCCGGCAGCTGACCGCCGAAATAGCGGATCAGCACGCCTCTCTCCCGGCAGTCGTCCACCAGGCGCCGCGCATCGTCCACCTGCACGAGCAGGAAGTTCGCGTGGCTCGGCCATAGCTTGCGGATGAACCCGAAGCGCATCAGCGCGCCTTCCATGCGACGTCGCTCGTCGACGATCGCCGCAACCAGACTCGAAGTCCCGGCGGCCGCATCCGCTTCGAGCGCATCCTCGACGCACTCGACCACGGGCGTCGCCAGCGCATAGGGCGCCTGCACGGCCGCGAGCAGCTCGATCACGGGCGGGTGCGCGATGACAGCGCCACAGCGTGCGCCGGCAAAGCCGAGCGCCTTGGAGAGCGTCCTCAAGACCACCAGGTTTTCGTACCGCGGCAACAGCTCGACGACGGATGGCGCTCCGCCGAACTCGACATACGCTTCGTCGACGACAACGGCGCAGCGTCCCGTCAGCGCGCGGAGCAGTCGTTCAAGGTCTGCGCGCGGCAGCAGCGTACCCGTCGGATTGTTCGGGGAGCAGACGAACACGAGCTTCGTCGTTGCGTCACAGGCGGCGAGCAGGGCGTCAGCGTCGATCGCGAAGTCACGTTCGGCCGCGGCCGGCACCTCGATGATGCAGGCATCCTGGACGGTCGCGAAATGCCGGTACATGACGAACGACGGTTCGCTGAGGACGAGGCTGTCGCGTCGTGGTTCGCAGAAGCTGCGAATCACGAGATCGATGCCTTCGCTCGAGCCGCGGGTGACCAGCAACTCGTTCGGGTCGCAGCCGAATCGGCTGGCGAGCAGCCGCGCGACCTTTTGCGGACGGACTTCGGGATACCGGTTCAGCGGCCGCCGGAAGCGTCCGGCAGCCAGCGAGTCGGGCGATTCGTTGGCATTGAGGCGCACGGTGCCGTCCACCTGCTCGCCGGCCTCGTACGCATGCAGCGCACGGATGCCCGGCCTGGCAAGGCCCACGATACTCACGAGCTGCTCCGTAGCCGCCGGGTTACCGCTGCGGCATGGGCGTCGAGCCCTTCGAGCGTCGCGAGTTCGATCACGGCCTGGCCGAGCTGTTCGAGCCCTGACCGCGTCAGCTCCTGTACCGTCATCTGGCGCATGAACTGATCGACGCCGAGCCCGCTGTAGGTCCGCGCGAACCCGTAGGTCGGCAGCACGTGATTCGTGCCGCTGCAGTAATCGCCCACGGATTCCGGTGTCCACGGCCCAACGAAGACCGAGCCGGCATTTCGGAGTGACGTCAGCAGTTGCCTGGCATCGCGGGTCTGCAGGATCAGGTGTTCCGGCGCGTAGCGGTTGCTGACCTCGATCGCCGCGGCGATATCCTCGACGACGATCAGTCGTGAGTGGCGCAGGGCACCCGCAGCAATCTCCGCGCGCCCGAGCTTCGCCAGCTGTTCTTCGATTGCAGTGAGCACACGCTCAGCCAGGCTCCTGCAGGTGGTGAGCAGCACGACCTGGGAGTCCGTTCCATGCTCGGCCTGCGACAACAGGTCCGCTGCCACGAATTCGGGGTCCGCGGCATCGTCGGCGATGACGAGTACCTCCGAGGGGCCCGCCGGCATGTCGATCGCGGCACCGTCGGGGGCGCCGCTGACGAGCGACTTGGCCGCAGTCACCCAGGCATTGCCCGGGCCGAAGATCTTCAGGACGCGGGGCACCGACTCGGTCCCGTAGGCCATCGCGGCCACTGCCTGGGCTCCGCCAATCTTGTAAATGTCCCGCACGCCGGCGCGCGTGGCCGCGACGATGACGGCCGGATCCGCCGTTCCATCCGGACGGGGTGGTGTGCACAGGACGCGCGTCCGGCAACCGGCGATCGCGGCCGGAACCGCCAGCATGATTGCCGCAGAAGGCAGCGGGGCAGTCCCGGCCGGCACGTAGAGCCCGACCGAGTCGATCGGGTGGCTGACGCGCTCGCAGACGACGCCGGGCATGGTCTCGACGGACAGGGCCGCCGGACGCTGGGGCATGTGAAAGGCCCGCACGTTGCGGATGGCAAGGTCGATGGCAGCCAGCTGCCCGTCGGTCAACGACTGCTCCGCTACGCGGACTTCGTCGTCGGAAACCCAAAAGTCAGTGATGCTGGAGCGATCCAGGCGCTTCGTCAGACGGCGCAGGGCCGCGTCGCCGCCTCGCCGGACTTCGTCGATGATGGCGGCGGCGGCGGCCCGAATCTCGCCGTCCAGGGCCACAGCGGGCCGCTGGAGCAACGCTTCGCGCACCTCCGCCGACAGATCCTTCCAGTTGACGATCTCGAGCCCGATGGTCATGCCAGCATCTTCTCGACCGGCAGCACGAGCAGGGAACTCGCGCCGGCGGCCTTGAGGTTTTCGAGCGTTTCCCAGAAGACGGTCTCGCGGCACACCGCGTGTACCGCGACCTTGTCGTCGTGGCCTTCCAGGGGAATCACGGTCGGCGCCTCGGAACCGGGCAGCAGGTCCCGGATCCGGCCGAGCGCGGCGCGCGGGGCGTGCAACATGATGTACTTGCTCTCACGCACCTGCAGGACCCCGTCGAGCCGCTGCAGGATCTTGTCGACCAGCGCCTGCTTCTCATCGCCCAGCGGCGCCCGGGTCTGTATGACGACCGCTTCGCTGCGGAGGAGTTCGTCGACCTCCACGAGGCCGTTCGCCTTGAGTGTGCTGCCCGTCGAGACAAGGTCGCAAATGTACTCGGCACGCCCGAGTTTCGGCGCGATCTCGACGGCACCGGAGAAATACACGGCTTCCGCCCGGACGCCTTTCTTCTTCAGAAAGTCATTTAGAAGATTCACATAACTTGTTGCAATTCTGGTGTTTTCTAGACTGGAAGGGCCGGCGTATTCGGTCCCGTCCGGTGCCGCCAGCGCCAGGCGGCAATGCCCGAAGTCGAGGGCGTAGATCTGTTTGAACAACTCGCCACGCCCGGTGTTGAGCAACTCGAGCCGTCTTTCCTCGACGATGTTCAAGCCGACGATGCCGAGGTCGCACACGTCGTCCGCCACGAGTCCCGGGATATCGTCGTCACGAACCAGCAGCAGATCGATCGGCATGTTCTCGCCGTAACAAATCAGTTGGTCCTTGCTCTTGGTCACCTTGAGGCCGCAACGTTCAAGCAGGTCGATCGAGTGGTCGGTCAGGCGACCGGTTTTCTGCACCGCGATCTTGATGCGCTGCGCTTGGCTATCCATGGGGAATCCTTAATGAGACTGGAGATTGGCCGTCCGCCGGATAGCCGTACGGTATCCGCCGTAGCCATCCGCCAGAAACCGTGCGACCCGGCCGATGGTCGTGACGCTGACACCGGTAAGGTCATGAATCTTGCGGTAGGGCAGGCCCTTTTCGAGGTATTCGACGACCTGCCAGCGATCCACGAGCGCCTGCAATTCGGCGGGCGTGCAGAGGTCTTTGAAAAAACTGCGGCACTCCGCGACGGTTTCGAGGGAAATGATGGCCTCGCAGAGGGCCTCCTCGGCCCGCGCCTGGCGGCGTTCACTGTCGTTCCGGTTTGGCTTCATGCTTGCACCAATGTAATAATGTATTAGCACGCTATTACATTAATACAAAGTAGTCAAGTGGCCAAACCGTATAGTTTCAAATGCGACCAAAATGAATGGCTTACGACGCTTGACGAAGCTCGCATCGGCCGCATACACTCCCCGGAACTCATCGAGACCGGTCGAGGGATAGGCCCGACGACGCCGGGGCAACCTTCAGGACTAACCATCCTGAAAAGGTGCCAACTCCTGCGATGCAACGCGTGTGCATCGAGAGATGAGGGTTACTGCAGCGACCCGGATTGGCCGGGCGAAGGGCAGAACACCCCTCCCTTGCGGACTTCGCAGGGTTCCGATGAGAAGCACTGGAACTCGAAGCGGAGACCGACAATGACTTTCCAAGCCAGCAAAGCCACCGCCGCCGTGCGTGCATCCATCGAATCGGATACGCAACACGGGGCCGTCGTGCCGCCTTTGCACCTGTCCTCGAATTACGCGTTCGCCGCGTTTGGCGAAAAACGGCAATACGACTACACGCGCTCCGGAAATCCGACCCGGGACGCGCTGGGCCAGGCGCTCGCGGAGCTCGAGGGCGGGGCAGCTGCGGTGGTCACCGCCTCCGGCATGGGTGCATTGATGCTGCTGACCCAGGTCCTGCGCCCCGGAGATGTCATCATCGCGCCACATGACTGCTACGGCGGTACCTTCCGGCTGTTTCAGCAGCAGTCGGCCAAGGGCCTCTTCGAAGTGCGCTTTGTCGATCAGACCGACCTCGCGGCGCTGGCCAGGGCCTGTGAATGCGGCCCGCGTGTCATTCTCACGGAGACGCCAAGCAACCCGATCCTGCGGGTCGTGGACATTGCCGCAGTTGCAAAGATTGCCAGGGCTTGCGGGGCGCTGTACGCGGTCGACAACACCTTCCTGTCGCCGGCGCTGCAGAACCCGATCGAGTACGGCGCGGACGTCGTGATTCACTCGACAACGAAATACATCAACGGCCACAGCGACGTGGTCGGCGGTTGTCTCGTAGCGGCCACGGACGAACTCGCCGAGACCTTCACCTATTGGGCCAACGTCATCGGCATCACGGGCGCGCCGTTCGACAGCTTCATGACCTTGCGCGGCGTGCGGACACTCCACGCACGCATGCGGCAGCACGAGGAAAGCGCCGCGGTCGTGGCAAACCTGCTCGACCAGCACGCCGCCGTGAAGCGGGTCTACTATCCGGGTCTGGCGGGACACCCGGGGCACGAACTCGCCTGTCGTCAGCAACGCGGCTTCGGCGGCATGATCAGTTTCGAACTCGCGGGTGGCGAGGCCGAAGTTCGCGCCTTTGTCGAAAACCTGCGCTACTTTTCGCTGGCCGAGTCGCTCGGCGGCGTGGAAAGCCTGGTCTGTCACCCGGCGTCGATGACGCATGCACCCCTGACGCCCGAGGCGCTGGCGGAGGCGGGCATCAGCCCGACGCTGGTGCGCCTGTCGATCGGTCTCGAGGGCACCGAGGATCTCGTCGCCGACCTGCTCGAAGCGCTCGAATCGGCGACGCGCGCGTCAGCACTGCGCGCCGTCAAGGCGGTCGGCTGAAGGTCAGTCCAGGCGCTCTATGATTTCCCGCGTCATCGCCTCGGTAGACAATGACGGGCCGCCCGCTGCGATGTCCGCGGTCCTCGCGCCGTCGCTGATCGCCCCGGCGATGGCCCGCTCGACTGCGAGGGCTTCGGCTTCGAGGCCGAGGCTGTGTCGCAGCATCATCGCGACACTCGCGATCATGGCGCAGGGATTGGCCAGGCCCCTGCCCGCAATGTCCGGAGCCGAACCGTGGATCGGTTCGTACAGGCCGCACTTGCCCGCGCCCAGCGATGCCGAAGGCAGCATGCCCATGGATCCCGCGAGCATCGAGGCCTCGTCGGTCAGGATATCGCCGAACATGTTCTCGGTAACGATGACATCGAAGTCACGTGGGCGACTGAGCAGGTGCATGGCGGCCGCGTCAACCAGCAGTGTTTCGAGAGCGACATCCGCAAATTCGTCGCGCATCACGCGGTTGGTCACGCTGCGCCAAAGGCGCGAAGTTTCGAGCACGTTGGCCTTGTCGACGGAACACAGTCGTCCGCGACGACTGCGCGCAAGACCTGCCGCGATGCGCACGACGCGCTCCACTTCGGGCACGGTGTAGGTGCAGAGATCGCTGGCGGAATCCTGGTCGCGCGTCTTGGCGCCGAAGTAGATGCCCCCGGTGAGTTCCCGCACCACGAGCAGATCGACGCCCTCGAGAATTTCGGGTTTGAGCGGAGACGCTGCCGCAAGCTGGGGGTAGATGCTGACGGGTCGAAGATTGGCGAAGACCCCGAGCGCCGCGCGAATGCCGAGCAGCCCCTGTTCGGGACGCACGGTTGCGTCGGGATCGTCCCACTTCGGACCGCCGACCGCGCCGAGCAGGACCGCATGACTCGCCTTGCAGGCCGCGATCGTCTCCGGGGGCAGGGGGTCGCCGCAGGCGTCGATGGCGCTGCCCCCAATCAGCGCCTCCCCGAACCTGAACGTGTGCCGGCGTTTTGCGGCCAGCGCCTCGAGGACTTCGCGTCCCGCAGCGGTCACTTCGGGACCGATGCCATCGCCGGGCAGAAGGACAATCAGGGCTTCCATGGTCGATCCTCTTCGAACCGCGCGATGCGGTCCTCCTGTGCCCGGAGGAAGCCAAGCTGGTCAATGCCCTCCAGGAGACAGTGGCGCGCAAATCCGTCGATCGGGAAGGTCACGGACCGACCGTCAGGCAGTGTCAGTGTCGCCGTCTCGACGTCGACGACCACTTCGGCACCCGGGTGTTCGAGCAGCCAGGTGTGCGTGTCCTGGTCGACGATGACCGGCAGCAGCCCGTTTTTCAGCGCGTTGCTGCTGAAGATATCCGCAATTTCGGTCGATATCACGGCTTCGAAACCGTATTCCAGCAACGCCCAGGGCGCGTGTTCGCGTGACGACCCGCAACCGAAGTTGTTGCCGGCCACGAGTACCGCGCAGCCGCCCGCCTCGGGCCGGTTGAGCGGGAAGTCGGCCCTTGCGGTGCCACTGGCATCGAATCGCAGGTCGCGAAAGGCGGCGTCTCCGAGCCCCTCGCGCGTGGTCGTGGTCAGGAACCGCGCCGGAATGATCTGGTCGGTATCGATATCCTTCACCGGCAGTACGACGGTTCGGGACTGGATTCGTTTGACAGGTTGCATGGTGGCTCGCTGGTTTGACCGGTGTCGGCCGCGTGTCAGGGAAGCGT
Source organism: Woeseiaceae bacterium (assembly GCA_036525955.1). GTDB lineage: Bacteria > Pseudomonadota > Gammaproteobacteria > Steroidobacterales > Woeseiaceae > UBA1847. The sequence continues at coordinate 51,689 of DATCZJ010000119.1, forward strand.
TCGGTGGTCGGCGACGTGCCCCGCGATCGCGGATGCGGCCGCGGTCGCGGGGCTCGCCAGTACGGTGCGCGCGCCGATGCCCTGGCGACCCTCGAAGTTACGATTACTGGTACTGACGCAAAGCTGGCCCGGCCCCGCAATGTCGCCATTCATGCCGAGACACATGGAGCATCCCGCCTCGCGCCACTCGGCACCGGCCTGCACGATGATTCGATCCAGGCCGAGCGCCTCGGCCTGTTGTTTGACACGCTGCGATCCGGGCACCACCAGCATGCGCACGCCGTCGGCGACATGCCGCCCCTGCAGGACTTTCGCGGCCTCCTCGATGTCGGACAGGCGCCCGTTCGTGCAGCTGCCGACGAAGACGATGTCGACGCGGTTGCTGCTCATGGGCTTGCCCGGCTCCACCTGCATGTAGTCGAGCGCTTTGCGGAAACTGGCGTCGGCGCCGGGTGAGGGCACCGGTTCGTCGATGCCGACCACCATGCCCGGGTTGGTACCGAAGGTGACCATGGGCGTCAGCGCGGACGCATCGATGCTGACGCTTCTATCGAATGACGCGCCCTCGTCCGTGCAGAGCCTGCGCCAGCGCGCTACCGCGGCATCCCAGTCACGGCCGGCCGGAGACCTCGGGCGGCCATGCAGGTACTCGAAGGTCTTGTCGTCGGGTGCGATCATGCCGGCCCGGGCGCCGCCCTCGATCGACATGTTGCAGATCGTCATGCGGGCCTCCATGTCGAGCGCGCGGATGGCTTCGCCCCGGTACTCGATGACGTGGCCGGTGCCGCCGTCCACGCCGATCTTGCCGATCAGGGCAAGGATCAGGTCCTTGGCGCCGACGCCTGCGGGCAGCTGTCCACTGATTTCGATCCCGAGGGTCTTCGCCCGGCGCTGCAGCAGGCATTGTGTCGCCAGGACATGACCCACCTCGGTCGTCCCGATGCCGAAAGCGAGGGCACCAAAGGCGCCGTGCGTGCTCGTGTGGCTGTCGCCGCAGACGATGGTCTTGCCCGGCTGCGTCGCGCCGAGTTCCGGGCCGATCACGTGCACGATGCCGCGATTCGGGCTGCCGAAGCCGTGCAGCTCGATGCCGAAGTCGCGGCAGTTCTGTTCCATTTGCCGCACCTGGTTGGCCGCGCCTTCGCCGGCGACGAGCAGGTCCTTGAAAGAAGACACGGGGGTCGTCGGGGTGGAGTGGTCCATCGTCGCCAGCGTCAGGTCGGGGCGGCGGACCTGCAACCCCTGCTCGCGCAGCAGCGAAAACGCCTGCGGCGTGGTGACCTCGTGGATGATATGCAGATCGACGTAGAGAACCGCCGGCGTGTCCGGCGTTTCCGGCGTCACGACATGCTGTTCCCAGACTTTCTCGAACAGGGTTTTCTTGGGGTTCACGTCTATCGGGTTCCGCTGATCAGATCGTGGCTCGCGTTGTCCGGGCATCGCTCTGCACGCCCAGTTGCCGGCGGCGCAGTATCCGGTTCATGACCTCCAGGCACGCGCGGCAGCCGGCCTCGACGATGTCGACGCTGGTGCCGCGTCCCCTGAAGCTCTGGCCGTCATACTCGACCGTCACGGTGACTTCGCCCTGGGCGTCCTCACCGATGGACGCGCTGTGCAATTCGAAATTGCGCAGCACGAGTTCGACGTCAGTAACGCTTTCGAGCGCCTGGAAGGCGGCTGCAATGGGTCCGTCACCATGGGCGGACTGGCTTACCTCTTTACCGTCTTCGCCGATCAGGGTCACGGCCGCGGTGGCTGGCTGGTCGGTGTGCGTCTGGACCTCGAGCGATTTCAGCATCCAGGGCCCCGAAGACGCATTGCCCGCATTCATCACGATCGCCTCGAGATCGCCGTCATAGACGTCTTTCTTGCGGTCCGCCAGTTTCTTGAATTCCTGGAACGCGCGGTTGGTTTCGAATTCATCGAGCTCGAACCCGAGTTCACGGATGCGATCGCGAAACGCGTGTCGGCCGCTGTGCTTGCCGAGCACCAGGTTGGAGCGCGACAGCCCGACGTCTTCCGGGCGCATGATTTCGTAGGTGGAGGCATGTTGCAGCATGCCGTGCTGATGGATGCCGGCCTCGTGCGCGAACGCGTTTTCCCCGACGATGGCCTTGTTCCGCGGCGGGTGCATGCCGGTGACGTTGGAGACGAGCCTGGAGGTCGGATACAGGCGCGTGGTGTCGATGCTGGTTTCGAGTCCGAAGAATTCAGCCCGGGTCCTGAGCGCCATGACGACTTCCTCGAGGCTGCAGTTGCCGGCTCGCTCGCCGATGCCGTTGATCGTGCATTCGATCTGTCTCGCGCCCGCGCTGACGGCGGCCAGGCTGTTGGCGACGGCCATGCCGAGGTCATTGTGGCAATGCACCGACAGCGTGATGTCGTCGATGCCCGCAACATGCTCCTTGAGGTAGCGGAACAGGCGATCGAATTCGCCCGGCACCGTGTAACCCACCGTATCGGGGATATTGACAGTAGTCGCGCCGGCTTCGATCGCGGCCGAGACGACCTCGGCGAGATAGGAGAGTTCG
>DATCZJ010000120.1:0-12299 GCA_036525955.1 Woeseiaceae bacterium
GTCAGGGCGAGCGCAAGAATCAGGAAGGCGACCAGCACTTCCACGAGGGTATAACCGCGGTTGCGGCGCTCAGGACACATCGTCCCCTGCCTTGCCGACACTGACGCGGCCAAGGAGCCAGTCGACCGACACGACGTAGCCGCTGTCTTCCTCGCCCAGCTGCGCGCGCACGCCGTTCGAACTGCCGTCGGGATAAAAGCGCAGCGTGTAGGTGGGTTCCTCGGAGGGGCGCCGCTCGGTGCCCAGCGGGCCAGGCTTGCCGCCTGCGTCGAGCAGGACCAGCGCGAGGCCGCGCGGCAATTCGCCGGCTTCGCCACCCACGATCGCGTAGCGCGCATTTTCGCTGTCGAATTCGACTTCGACGCGCTGGCTCCGCGCAATCGCCAGGTTCCTCGCGTCGCGCAGGGTCGAGGCCAGTTCCAGGGCCGCGGCCTTGGCGCGCGTGCCCGGCACGACGGCAGACACCATCGGCGGGACCAGCGCCATGAGCGCGCCCGCGATGGCCAGCACGACCAGCAGCTCGAGCAGGGTGAAACCGAAAAGGTGCTGGCGCGGTATGTCGCGCCTCGCTACCAACTCACGATATCCGCGTCTTCGCCTTCTCCGCCGTCGGCGTTGTCACGCCCGAGCGAATAAAGGTCGTAGTCGCCGTTTTCACCCGGCGCCCGGTAACGGTAGGGGTTGCCCCAGGGGTCCACCGGGATGTCTTTTTTCTTGAGGTAGGGACCGTTCCAGTTGTCGACGCCGGCTGGCTCGTTCGACAACGCGGTCAGCCCTTCCTCCGAAGTCGGGTAACGACCGACCTCGAGGTGAAAAAGATCGAGGCCCGCGCCCAATTCTTCGATCTGCAACTGCGCCGTGTCCGTCTTCGCGCCGCCCAGGTACTTCAGGACTCGCGGCCCGACAAGGCCCGCGAGCAGTCCCAGGATCAGCAGGACGACCAGCAGTTCGACCAGTGTGAAGCCGACGGTTCGTTTACGTCGCTTGCTCGTGTCTAAAAACATCGTATTTATGCCTCCGCTTCATATTACGAGTTCGTTGATGCTCAGGATCGCAACCAGTATCGAGATGATAACAGCTGCGATGACCACGCCGAGGAACAGGATCAGGAGCGGCTCGAGCAATGTCATGGCGCGCTTGATCGTGACCTGCGTATCGCGGTCGAATGTTTCGGCAACCTTCTGCAAAATCTGTTCGAGTTCGCCGGACTCCTCGCCAACGCGAATCATGTGTACGGCAAACGTGGAAAAATGCGGCACCTCGGACAGGGGATCCGCGAGGCTTTGTCCTTTCTTCAGACCGCCCGCGACCTTCTCGAGGCCCCTGGCAAGCACGAGGTTGCCCATCGTGTCCTTGACGATCGTCAGCGCCTTCAGCAACGGGATGCCGTTGTGCAGCAGCGTGCTGAGGGTATGCGCGAAACGCGCCACTTCCATCTTGACGACGATCGCCCCGACGATCGGGGTGCGCAGCAGCATGGCATGCCATTTGAAAGCGGTCGCGGGACTCGCGAGCTGCTGTCGCATGATCCAGACGAAGCCGATTACGAGAAGCGCGAGCAGCCAGCCATAGGACTGGATCGTCTCGCCGACCGCGATCGTGATCCGCGTCGACATCGGCAGTGCCTGGCCCATGCCGTCAAACATCTGTGTGAACTGCGGGACGACGTAGCCGAGCAGGATGAAGATCGAAGCGAGCGCTACGACAACCAGGATCGCCGGATAGATCAGCGCCGAGACCAGCGCGTTGCGCGTTTCCTTCGACCGCTCCATGTGATCGGCGAGTCGTTCGAGCACGACTTCGAGCGCGCCACCCTGTTCCCCGGCGCGCAGCAGGCTGATATAGAATCGGCTGAAGGTCCCGTCCTGGGCTTCCATCGCGTCCGCCAGCGTTCCACCCTGCTTCACCCTTTCACGGACGTCGCCGAGCATCGCGCCGACCGCCTCGTTCTCGGCCAGCGAGACCAGGATGCCGAGCGCGCGATCCAGCGGCAACCCGGCCTGCAGCAGCGTGCTGAGTTCGCGCGTCAGGTCGCCGACATGGTCGGCCGTCACGCGCGGTTTGCGCCACTCGAAACGTGCTTTTTGTTCCGTCTTCTCGGCGGATTCGCTGACGCGTATCGGGACATGCCCGAGTGCCTGCAACTGTGCAATGACGTTGGCGCGCGTTGCGCCGCTCAGGTGGCCGTTGACGACCTCCCCCGCGCTGGTCGCCGCCTTGTATTCGAAGACGCCCATGCTTACCTGCCCTTTTCCGGAGAAGCGGGCGTGACGCGCAGCACTTCCTCGATCGTGGTCAGGCCCGCAACCGCCTTCGCGAGGCCGTCATCGCGCATCGTCACCATGCCCTCCTCCATCGCGAGACGTGCGATGTCACCGACATCACAACGCTTCAGGACGAGATCACGGATCTGATCGCTCATTCGCAGGATTTCCACGATCGCGAGTCGCCCGGTATAACCCGTGTCGCCGCAAGCATCGCAGCCCTTCGGCCGGTGAAGGGTCACGGACTTCCCGTCCGCGACCGCAAACCGGTCCAACCCCCAGCGTTTGACAACCGTTTCCGTCGGCGCATAGGGCTCGCGGCATTCGGTGCACAGTGTGCGCACCAGTCGCTGTGCCTGGATCGCGATGACCGCAGAGGTCAGCAGGTAATCCTGCACACCCATGTCGAGCAGGCGCATGATGCTGCCCGCTGCATCGTTGGTATGCAGCGTGGACAGCACGAGATGACCCGTCAGGGCCGACTGCACGGCGATCTCCGCGGTTTCCGTATCGCGCATTTCACCGATCATGATGACGTCCGGGTCCTGGCGCACGATCGAGCGCAGCGCGTTCGCGAACGTCAGCCCGATCTGCGGCTTGACCTGCATCTGGTTGATGCCGCGGATGTTGTATTCCACGGGATCCTCGACCGTGATGATCATGCGTTCCGGCTGGTTCAGATGCCGGAGCGCCGCGTACAGGGTCGTCGACTTGCCGCTGCCGGTCGGGCCGGTGACGAGCAGGATGCCGTGCGGCGTGGCGAGGATATCCCGCATCACCTGTTCCTGCTGGTCATTGAATCCGAGCGAAGCGAAGTCCATGGCCGCAGCGTCTCGCTGCAGCAAACGCATCACGACGCTTTCGCCGTGCATCGTCGGCACGGTCGAGACACGCAGGTCGTACTCGACGCCCCGGACACGCTGCTTGAAGCGTCCGTCCTGTGCCAGCCGGCGTTCCGCGATATTCAGGTTCGCCATGATCTTGACGCGCGAGATAACGGCGGCCGCGGACTGCAGCGGCGGCGAGTCGACCTCGCGCAACAGGCCGTCCACGCGATAGCGGACCTTGAGCTGGCCCTCGAACGGCTCGATATGGATGTCGGAGGCGCCCGATTCGGCCGCCTTCTGGATAATCTGGTTGACGAGCTTGATCACCGGCGCCTCGCCGGCCAGCTCTTTCAGCTGTTCCACGTCGTCGAGGTACTGCGCGGCTTCCATCCCTTCGATCGAAATGCCATCGCGCTTCTTCGAGGCGTCGTAGAGCGTCTCGAGCGCCGCCTCGATATCGGACGGGACGCCGAGGCGCGGCACGACATGCTTGCCGGTGCAGAGCGCCAGCGCGTCGATGACATACTCGTCCAGCGGGTCGGCCATCGCGACCGTCAGGTCGCGTTCGTCCTCACCGAGGATCAAGGTCCTGTTTTTCCTGAGAAAACGCTGGGTCACCGGGGTGTCCCCGGGCATTTCCTCCGGATACTCGGAACGGTCCACGAGCGCCAGGCCGAGCTGGCCTGCAAGGCCCACGGTGACGTCACTATCAGAGACCAGGCCGAGTTTTACGAGTATCGACCCAATTCGCTCCCAACTGTCCTGCTCACGCTGCAGTCGCAACGCGCGGTCCACATCCGGCGACTCGAGTTTGCCGGCCTCAACCAGCAGTCCGCATAATGGCGGTCTGTCCGGTGTACCGACAGCCTTGAGTCGCGCAGGCCCGATTTTTACTGCGGCTACTGATTCCATCGGGCGTAGCTCCATATCCTTCTTTTTGTAGTGGGGAAATGCTAACGAATCGGCCGCGGCAGTTGACCCGTCTTGAGACCGGACTTCGACTCAACCTTATGTAGTAATTGCCTGCCCAATACCTGATCTAAAGTCGAGTGCGGGCGCTGTACGCAGTGCGGAGAGCGGCGCCGTCACGCCAATCTACCGGCGCGTCAGCGGACCATCGTGTCGCCCCGGCCCCAAAGCCGGAAGCGTATCGAACGCCGGCAGCATGGTTGCGCCCCGTCGATGCGACGCTGGACCGCGTGCACCACGAATGTGCAGACTTTCAAGCACTTATTGTCCTATCACGGTGGCAACCGGCGGCCAAAATCTGTAAATTGACCAGGGGAAAAATGGAACTGCGCAGGCCCCCGCCAGGGGCTGAAAAAAGGACAAGAAGACAGTGACAATCAAGACGATCATCGTCGACGATCATCCGGTCGTGCGCTTCGGCGTGCGGCAAATGCTGAGCACCGACAAGGACATAGAGGTCGTCGCCGAAATGGAAGACGTCGACCAGCTGGTCAACACGATAAAGGAGACGGCCGCCGACATCGTTCTGCTCGATCTCGAGCTCGACCATACGCACGGTGTCGATGCGCTGCGCCTGATTCGCCAGGCCGCACCGGACGTCAAGGTCATCATTTATACCTCGCACGACGAGGAGGAACGCATCGTGCAGGCCGCCGAAGTCGGCGTCGACGGCTATCTGCTGAAAGGCTGTGGCCAGCGAGAGCTGCTGGATGCCATTCACAGCGTCCAGTCGGGCGGCATCGCGCTCGAGGCAACCGTCGCCGGCAAGCTCATGAAGCACATGAACCGCCGTTCGTCGAAATCCGAAACGGACACGATCCGCTTCAGCAAGCGCGAGACACAGGTGCTCAAACTGATGGCTTCGGGCAAGACCAACCGGGACATCGGCGCGTCGCTGTTCATCTCGGAATCGACCGTCAAGTTCCACGTGCACGCGATCCTGAACAAGCTCGATGCGAACAACCGCACGGAGGCCGTGTCGATTGCGGCACAGCTGGGCATCGTCGAGATGGGCTGATCCCGTTACCGGGGCCGTCGCAGGTCAGCGCCGTTCGTTCTTTGCCGACTCGTAAACCGGCCGTAGCCGGGCGAACTCACGACTGATTTTTTGGGCGGCCATTTCGGCCTGGTCGAAGTTTCCGCCCTGTGCCGCAGTCGTCAGTTCCTCGCAGAATCGCGCCATCCTGTTGGCTCCGAGCTCGAGACAGGAACCCTTCAGCGCATGCCCTTCCCGACGCAGACGCTTTTCGTCCTTGTCACCTAGCGCCAGCTCGATCGCGCCGAGGCGCGACTCGGTGTCCTGCAGAAACAGCCCGATGTAATCGTTGAGAAAAGTGTCGTCATCACGGCCGGTCTTCAGCACGAGGTTCTGACGAAGCGCGGTCAACGCCGACTCGGTGCCGCTCGTACCGCGTGTGGCTGCGAGCGCGATCCATTTGGGCAGGTTGACCTGCAGCGTATCGAGCCGGATCGGCTTGGGAACGAATTCGTCCATGCCCGCGGCAATACATTGTGCCCTGTGATGCTCCGTCGTGTCGGCCGTCACCGCAACGATCACGGGCGGGTCGCCATAGAGTTCCGGCTTATGATGGATCTGTCGTGCAACCGCATCGCCGTCCATGCCCGGCATCTGGCAATCGAGCAACAGCAGATCGAAATCCGCTGCGGCGACTTTCTCGAGGACTGCCGGCCCATTGTCGACAACCTCGGCCTCATAGCCCTGTGACTGCAGCATGCTGTGCAGCAGGCCACTCGACACCGGGTTATCTTCCGCAATCAGGATGCGAACACTCTCAGCATTCGCTGGACTGTCTGCGATTTCCTGTTTGGCGTCGGCATCCGTCTCGCCCTCGACGGCGCGCAGCAATTTGTAACGTAGTTCGAGCGGCAGGACGGGCTTGTTGACGCATGCGAGAGACCCCAGCTCGGACACCTCGCCGAACCCGAGTGGCTCCGTGATCGGCGTCAGAAGGACAATTGGCAGATCCGCGGTTTCCGCATGACTGCGGATGCGGCGCGCAAGCCGCAGCTTGTCACCCTCGGTGAGCGCGGCGTCAATAATCGCCAGGCTGAACGGATTACCGCCCGATGCGGCGGCACGCAGCCGGTGAATGCCGTCATCGGCGCCAAAAACCGTGTCGCACTCGATGCCCCATTTTTCGAGCAGCATGCAGATGCTGCGCGCCGATGACGGGCTCTTTTGAATGCTGAGGACCCGGTCAAGGCCACGTTGCCGCCCGCCCGCCGGGTGTATCGCATGCGGCGACTCGACACGCTCGACAGGCACTTCGATCGTGACCACCGTCCCGCCTTCCTCGCGCCCAAGTATGTCGATGCTCCCGCCCATGTTGTCGAGCAGGCGCTTGCAGATCGTCAGCCCGAGACCGCTCCCGTAATACTGCGTGGACTGCGGACGCTTGCCACTGGCAAATGCCGCGAACAGCTTGCTGCGTGTCTCCTCGTCAATGCCCCTGCCGGTATCCGTCACCGTGATGCAGAGACGACACTCGTCATCTGCCCCATCCAGCGTGCTGAGGTCGACGACGATTTCGCCTGCGTCCGTGAACTTGACGGCGTTGTTGACGATGTTGATGAGAATCTGCTCGATTCGCCGCCTGTCAGCGACAACGCGCAGGTCGATGTCGTGACCGACCACGCCAATAAGTTCGAGCTTCTTCGAGTAGGCGGCGTGCCCCATGATCTGCAACACGCGTTCGAGCAGGTCGACCAAATCGAACTCGCTCTTGACGAGCCGTAACTCTCCGGACTCGAGGTCCGCGAAGTCGAGCAGATTGTCGACGAGACTCAGCAGCATGTCGCCACTGCTCTGGATGTTGCGGATGTAGTCGCGCTGTTTGCGCGTGAGGTTGGTCAGGTTCAGCAGGTCCGTCATGCCCAGCACGGCATTCATCGGCGTACGAATTTCATGGCTGATGGTCGCAACGAATTCCGACTTCGCGCGCTGCGCCTCGTCAACTTCCTCACCTGTTGCTGCCCAGAGCCTGCCGATCGCCCCGCCTCGACCCTCGGTCAGCTGTCTTGCCGTGTGGAAGAACACAAGTTCGAGCAAGAGGTACAGGGCGCCCATCGCGCCGGCGACGGTAATGATGATCGTGCGCTGAGTAGCATCGATCCTGGCTACCAGCGGCGTGATATCCGCGTAGATCTCGAATACGCCGAATACCTGGCCCGAACCATCGCGCAGCGGCACGTACGATTCGATCATGTCGCGCAGCTCGACTTCCCTGTCATAGGAATTGAATGCGTCGCGCCGGACGATCATGCTGTTTTCCTCGCCACGCGCCGCCATCTCGATGCCGGGGTTCAGCACGACCCGGGAGCCGATGCGATCACGACGCGTGGAATACAGCGTCAGGCCATCCAGCGCGAAGATATTCACGCGAAACACGGTCAGGTTTTCGATCTTCCTGCGGATGCGCTCGGCCAGCTCGCCGATTTCCGGGCTGCGTTGCAGCTGCGTCCAGCTGCTCGTTGCCGCTATGTTGTTGAGCAGGATGACGTCATCGATGAGCGCATTCGACAATGAGCGTGCGAGCTCGATGTTCTGCTCGGCCCGCATTTCCCTGAGATTCTGTTCCGCGACGGCACGAAATGTCATAGCGAGCACGGCCGCTACCGCGACCGTGCCCAGGAGGACCAGCAGTGAAAATCGCCAGAACCGCCGGGTCATATCACGATTCCGAATCCCTCGACTTTATGCTCTTTTCGAGCTCGCTGGCCTTGCGAATCTGCATCCGCAGTTCCTCGGTCACCTTCATCATTTCGCGATCGTTCGTGATCACGAGCGGCTTGACGGTGATCAGCAACTCGGTGCGGAACACGTCCTCGGAGGTCGAGCTGAACATCTTGCCCAGCAACGGGATGTCCATGAGTATCGGCACACCGGTCCGGCCCTCCGTCGTATTCTCGAGGATGAGCCCGCCGAGCACGACGGTCTGACCGCTCTGCACAATGACGCTGCTGGTGATCGTGCGCTGCGCGATTGACACGTTGCCACCGCCGCCAATGGCCGGGGCCGCGCCCGGAATGCTGACTTCCTGGCTGATTTCGAGCGTCACCTGCCCGCCGGCATTGATGCGCGGCGTCACGGTGAGCAATGTGCCGGTGTCGCGGAACTGCACCTCGGTAACGATCGGCGCGTCAGGATTCGACGTGCTCTGCGAGCTCCGCGTCGTCACCGGAATCTGGTCGCCCACGCGAATGTTGGCGGTCTGGTTGTCGAGCACCATGACCTGCGGGGTCGACAGGAACTTGACGGTGGATTTCGCGGCAAGCAGGTCGAAGAAGGCCCGCACATTATTGTCGGAGTCGAAAAAGGCCAGCGTCAGGCCGTCGCCGGACGCGTTCGTCGGCACCGGTGCGTTGAAGCCAAGCTGCCAGTCGTTCTCTTCGAGGAACCAGCGGACGCCGTAGTTCAGGTTGTCCGACAGGGATACTTCCGCGATCGTCGCTTCGATCAGCACCTGGCGCGGCGCGCGATCGAGGCGGCGAATTGCGGCTTCGATCGAGCGATAGTCTTCCTGGCTCGCCAGCACCAGGATGGAATTGTTGTCGCTGTCGGCGATGACTTTCACTTCGCCCGCGCGCTCCATGCCGATGCCGTCGCCCTCGCCCTCGCCCGACTGCCCGGACTGGGCCTCAGGCGCCTGCGCGATTCGACTGCCGGGCTCCCGGACCGGTTGCGACACGGCGGAAGCAGGTCGGAATACGGAACCGGGATCGCGCGCTGGCGCGCCGCGGTCTTCACTGCCCGAACCGCTGATACCGAAAATTTCCTGCAACGCGCTCGCGATATTCTCCGCCTTGCCGTTTTCCAGCTCGTAGACAAACAGTCGGCGACCGCCGCTGCCTTCCACGCCGAAATCGAATTCCTCGATCAGGCTGCGCACGTCCGCGATGTGGTCGGGGCGATGGGTGATGACGAGCACCGCGTTAAGGCGCTCGATGGGCAGAAGGCGCACGATACCGGCGAGCGGTGTATCGCTGTCGGCGCCGACGATCTGCTCCAGCTCCTCGACCATCGTCACGGCATCCGCGTACTCGAGACGGAACATCGCGAACGACATGCCGCGCAACCAGTCGACGTCGAATGTCCGCACTGTCGCGAGCAGTTCCTCGAGGCGGAACTTCGGCCCGCTCAGGATCAGCACATTACGCGCTGCGTCCACGCGCAATACGCTGCCGTCGGCGACGAAGGGTGCGAGAATCTTCTGGATCTCGGTGGCCGATGCATACTGCAACGGAACCACCTGCGTGCTGTAGCCGACATTTTTGCCGGTCGTGTACTGCCCGACAGACGGTGACCGCGTCGACTGTTCCGCCGCGGCCAGCGGCACGATGCGGTAGACGCCGTCGTCATACAGCACTGCCAGGCCATTCATCTGGAGTACCGACTCGACCGTCGGCAGGACTGCGTCCTGGGTAATGGGACGCGTCGTATGCAGCGTCACTACACCGGACACCGCAGGATCGACGATGTAGTTTTCCTTGAGAATGGTGTTGAAGATGACCTTCAGGAATTCGCGGAGGTCGGCCTGCTCGAAATTCAGGGTGACGCCGTCCTCGCCGGCATGCACGGCGCGCTCGGGTCCGCGGGCTGCCTGCACGAACTGACCCGTGCCCAGCACGACCTTGTCCTGGTCTTTCCGGTTCCCGACCGTATTGCCGGAATCCGGACTGGCGACATCCACCACTGCGGCAACTTCGGAAGCCGCAGGTTCGAATACGGTCGATGCGACGGGTTGGGTGGTATCCGGCGTGCTCGCGCAGGAGGCCAGAATGAACAGCGCCGCGCAATGCGCCGCGATCCTGAAGATCTTGATTGCCATACCGATTTTCCGCAGTTTTTTTTAGGCATTCAGAGTACGCCGCCGGGCGTCAATATTGAACCCCACTTTCGATCAGGTTTTCATTGACATAAGTCCGGTTGCCGGCAATCCCGGCTCGGCAGGCTCAAAAGTGGAAGCCGAAGCCGAAAAACACGGTCTGCAGCCCAAAGAGGCCCATGCCGCCCGGCCCGATACCGGCACCGATCAGGGTGAAAGGCACCCAGGTCGACGTCCGCAGACCGGGTACGCCCGGGTCACTCGCGGGCCCGGCCACGATACGGCCGGCAGCCTTTGACCGTATTCATTGGGGGATCAGGGCCGGGAACCCCCCGCCGCTGATCGCTTGCACCCTCAAGTCGCTCGACTAATGGTCCGCGTTATTCAAGACCAGTATTCAATTCGGTGGCTTCATATCGGTTGATTGAGCATCGCCAGCGCTTGTCAGTAACTCATTGTTGTATACCGCGCGCACAATCAGGTTCGCCGCGTTCTCGGCGCCGTGCAGGTCGAATCGGAATTTGCGTGGCGGCATCTGCAATAACTGGTTGATCTCGTTGGCGAGCGACGCGCCGTTCAGGTGATAGGGCGTCAGCAATCGACCGGCGCCCCAGTAAACCAGCCGTTGCGCCCTGACGAATTGCTCGCGCCGTTCGCGCTCCTTGCAGGGAATGAACAGCGACGGCGTCTGCGCGCAAATTGCGTTGATAGCCGTGTTATAGCCGCACTGGCTCACGGACCAGGACGCTTTCGCCATTTCGATCCGGATATCGGGCACGGAACGAACCAGTTCGACGCCGTCCTGCCCGCGCGTCTGCTCGATCAGTTCCCGCCACTCATCGTCTGGCAACTGGCTCCCCGCAACGATCTTCATGAAAAGGCCCAGACGGGGCCACAACACCTCATGCGCTTCGAGCGCCGCGCGATACAGCCTGCCGCCGTGCCGCCCATCGCTCGCGGAAACCAGGATCATATCCTGTCGCTTTTCCACCGGCGGTCGCTCGAGCGCGACCGCCGGTGCGATAAATCCGGTGTGGTAGACCGGCGTCTGTGGCGTATCTGCGGGTTGAAAAAACTCCTCGAGCCTCGCGAAGATCGGGTCCGATTGGACCACAACGAGATCAAAATACTTGTCCAGGAAATCTGCCGCCTGGTCGGCACGGTCTTCGCTCCTGATGGAGTCATCGACGATGATGCCGTCGGTCGTACAGACGACGAGCGTCTCTCCATAGACGCCGTTGCGCGCGCGCTCCACGAGCGGCAGCACCTCGCCGCGCAGGCGATGCTGCGTGAACGGAAAATTGTCGACGATGACGACGCGGGGCTTCAGCGCTTCGAACTCGTCCAGGATCAGGCCGCGACGCGCGACAATGCTGTCGCGAAGATCAAGCGATTTGCCAAACTCGAAAATATTGGAATCCGGGTCGATATCGAGCGGGGCCAGGCGAACGGTACGCACTGACTCCGGTATCCGGACATGATCCGGCAGTACCTCGTCGTCGTGCAGAATCGTCAACTCGAAGGTGTCTGCGAGTCGTGCGGCGAGTTCTGCGGCTCGGACCAGGTGTCCCGAGTGCTTCTCGCTGCTACAGCAGTACATCAGCGCGTTCTTTTTCATTGTTTTCAATCGCTCTGGGTTCGGCAGGTCCCCGGCCGCTCTAGCCGGCCGGGGACCTCCCCATTAAACTGCCGAACGTATGCGCATTTGCGCTAACTCTATGCGCGTTTGCGCTTACTCCAGTTCCAGTTGCAATTCTGTCGCGTCTATGGTCGTGATGCCGGGCAGCGGGAAATCCTGGTACTGTGGATCCGGATCGTCGCGTCGGTCTTCACGTACGTTTACCAGGCGGCCCGCGGTCACTGCGTCCCAAAAGGCGCCCTCACTCATCGGCAGGTCACTTTCGTTCCGGTATTCCGTCGCCGCCGAGGTGCTGATCGTCACGTTCAGGACCCGCAAGGTACGGTTGATCTTGTCCAGACCGTCAACCTCGACGAAGCCACGCAGCTCGACACGGGCTTCCTTGTCATCGCGCTCCACGATCAGCGCCGTGATCTCGCCTGCCGGCAGCTCCTGGCCGCGGACCTCCAGGTAGTTACCCGGGGTCAGCGCCGGCAGCAGCGGGCTGGCGCCCACATCGGTCTTGTCCTCGAAGCGCGTCTTCACGTTGTCCGTGTTGATCGTGATGCCGAGAATCGACAGCAGGTTGCCATCCACCGCATCCAGCGCAGCGACCACGCGAATGGCCGTCGCGCTCTTGATCTCGATCTTGGTGGCGTTCAGCACGCCCGCCGTATCAAACTCGCCTTCCACCTCCACCTTCAGGTTCACGTCCAGGTCGCCGCGTGCACCGCCTTCGTACACCGTGCCCGTGATCTCCTTCACCGGGATGCCG
>DATCZJ010000121.1:0-3931 GCA_036525955.1 Woeseiaceae bacterium
CCTGACCCGCAGGTCTCGAACAAAATTGACCGCAAACATGGCCATCGCCTTACAATGAGCTCTGATCGAGAAGCAGTCGCTTCGCCACCAGCCAGAGAGCGCATGAAAGCCGGATTGCGAACGTTGAGCCTTATGATAGCCGCATTTTGGGCAACCGCCGCCGTTGCCCAGGCGCCGGTACGCGTTGAGGCTGTGTCGACGCGCACGATCGTCGAACGGGTCAGCGTGACTGGCACGGTTACATCACCCCGAACCGCCGTCTTATCCACCGCCGTTGCCGGGTTGGTCGCAGATATTACGGTAGACGAGGGCCGCCGGGTTGCGGCTGGCGACGCTATCCTGCGCCTGGATGCGGAGCTCGCCGAACTGGCTCTCGAGCGCTCGTTCGCCGAAGTGCGTCAGCGCGAAACAGCCCTTGCCGACGCCAGGCGCCGGCTGGACGAAGCCGAGAGGGTCGGGCCCGAGCGCGGGATCGCGCGTACTCAGATCGAATCTCTGCGCGCCGAGGTAGCCAGCGAAGAGGCATCGCTGGAGGCATCGCGCATTGCCGCGCGCGAGCAGGCCGCAATCGTCGAGCGGCACCGACTGCGAGCACCGTTCGCAGGTGTCATCAGCGAACGCTATACGGAACTCGGCGAGTGGGTGAACCCCGGCGACGCGCTGCTCGAACTCGTGGCGATCGACAACTTGCGTTTCGATTTCCGTGTATCCCAAAATTTCTTCGGTGAGATCAAAGAGAATGCGCCGGTAGAGATCACGCTGGACACCTTGCCGGGCCAGAAACTGTCGGGCCGGGTGAGCGCAATCGTGCCGGTCAAGGATCCCGGTGCCAGGACGTTCCTCGTCCGCGTACTCGCGGACGCGAGCGAATCGATCGCGTCGCTAGCGATCTCCCCGGGTATGTCAGCCAGCGCCGCGTTCAGCCTCGACGCCGGGCGCTCAGGCATTGCGGTGTCGCGGGACGCAATTCTGCGCTTTCCGGATGGTCGGGTCACGGCCTGGGTCGTGGACTCACGCGACGGCTTGTCCGTCGTCCGTGAACAGGCAGTCAGCACCGGGCTCGAGTTTGATGGCTATGTTGAGATCCGCGCGGGCCTCTCCGAAGGCGATCGGGCCGTTACTCACGGCAATGAATCCTTGCAGGAAGGCCAGACGATCAAAATTCTCGACGGCGGACCGTAGGCATGTTCGAAGCCATTGTCCGCAACGGCATTCTGACGACAGTCGCCGCCCTGATCATTTCAGTCATCGGAGTCATGGCCGCAATTCGCGTGCCCGTCCAGATGATTCCGGATCTCGAGGTTCGCACCGTATCGATACAGACAGTGTGGCCCGGGGCAACCCCGCAGGATGTCGAGAAGGAAATACTGATCGAGCAGGAGGAGTATCTCCGTACGCTCCCTAACCTGCTGCGTCTCGAATCGTCGGCATCCTCCGGCAGCGCGGTCATAGAGCTCGACTTCCCCTTCGGCGTCGAGATGACGCAGACGCTGATCGAGGTCAACAATGCGCTGAACCAGGTGCCGTCGTACCCCGAGAATGTCGACGAGCCACGCGTATATGCGAGTTCGTTCTCGGCCAATCCGTTCATGTTTTTTGTCATCTCGCCGCTGCCGGGCAATCCCCGCAAGTTGGACATGGATATGATGCGGGACTTCATCGAGGACAATGTCCGCACACGATTGTCCGGCGTGCCGGGCGTGGCGCAGATCTATGTCTGGGGCGGCGCCGATCGGCAGGTGAAGATCATGCTGGACCCGGCGAAACTGGCCGACCGTCAGCTTACGATTCTTGATGTGCGTAATGCGATCCGCTCGCGAAACCGCGATGTATCGGGCGGCGAAATCAATAGTGGCAAACGCCGCTACCTGCTGCGCACGGTGGGCCGCTTCGATTCCGTAAGCGCTCTCGAAGACCTGATCATTGAACGGCGCGGTGACTCACTCATCCGCCTGTCCGACTTGGCAACGGTCGAGCTGGATCATTTCGAAATCCGGCAACTGTCCTTTTCAGACGGCAAGCCGACGATCTCACTGGCCGTCGGCCGCGAGGCTGGTTCCAATGTCATCGACATCAAATACGCGATGCTCGACGCTGTCGACCGGGTCAACCGGGAGGTGCTCGAACCGAACGGCATGGTGATGCGGATGACGGCCGAAGACGCGGGCTACGTCGAGGCGTCGATTCGAAACGTGTGGTTCAACCTCGGGCTGGGCGCGGTATTCGCGACGGCCGTCATGTACCTGTTTCTTCGGTCCGCACGCGCGACAGCCGTCGGCGTAATTGGTATCCCGATCTGTACGATTGCCGCGTTCATCGGGCTACTCGCAGCGGGCCGGACGATCAACGTGATTTCCCTGGCCGGCGTCGCGTTTGCGATCGGCATGACGCTGGACAACAGCATAGTCGTCATCGAAAGCATCGAGCTCAAACGCCGCGAGGGTCTCGATCGTTTCCGCGCTGCCGTGGAGGGGGTGCGCAGCGTCTGGTCTGCCGTGCTCGCGTCGACGCTGACGACGATACTCGTTTTCCTGCCGGTGCTGTTCATTGTCGAAGAGGCCGGGCAGCTTTATTCGGACGTGGCAGTTGCCATCTCCGCCTCGATTCTCGCCTCGATGCTCGTCGGCGTCACGTTGATTCCGACGGCCAGTGCCCGGCTGTCATTCGGCACGGAAAACCGTACCAAGACGGACATCGGGTTTCGCGATCGCCTGCTTGCACGGATAGACACGCTGATTGCGACCCCAAAAAGCCGGATGACGACAATGGCCGTAACGATTGCCGCCAGCGCCGCTGTGATCATCCTGCTGACGCCGCCAGCCGAGTACCTGCCCGAAGGGGAGGAGCCGAAAACATTTGCGGCGATGAGCGCGCCGCCAGGCTATAACCTCGAGACGATGGCCGAGATCGGCCTCGAGGTCCAGGACTACTTTCTGCAGTTTGTCGGTGATGATCCTGATCGCTTCCACCGCGGAGAGGTTGGCGTGCCGGCGATAAAATACCTGAACGTCAGCATCAGCCCGGACGGCATGCGCATTATCTCCGAGCCGGTGCGACATACGGATATCGACGAGCTCATGGATGCGTTTACGACGCGCTACCGCCAGTATCCGGGAATGCGTGCGTTCGCAGCGCGCGGCTCGATCATCTCGAGCAACGACGGCGGCACCCGCAGCATCAACCTCGATATTTCCGGACCGAACCTGAGCGTCATCTATGCGGCGGCGCTGGCTGCTTATCGGCGTGCAGAGGAGGTGCTCGGGAATCCGCGTATCCAGTCGATCCCGTCGTCACTGTCTCTGTCGCAGCCGCTGATCGAGGTTCGGCCAGACTGGACCCGCGCTGCCGAACTCGGCATGGCGGCGAACGACGTCGGCTACACTGTCGCCGTGCTGACCGATGGGGCATTCGTCGACGAGTTTTTCGAGGCGGATGACAAGATAGATATTTACCTTTACGGCACCACGGGCGGGCGAACCAATCTCGATAGCCTTGGCGGCCTGCCGATCTATACGCCATTGGGCGGCGTGCTCCCGCTCGATGCGATGGCGACGATACGAGAGACCATCGACACGAATTCAATTCGGCGCATTAACGGCAGACGTACCGTAACCCTGAACGTCATACCGCCGGGGTCGATTGCGCTCGAGGAGGGCGTAGAAATAGTGCGCCGTGACGTGGTTGCTTTCTTGCGCGAGTCCGGCGGACTGCCGGCAAGTGTCAATGTCGACATTTCGGGCGCGAGTGATCAGCTTGATGCGACGAAAGCCGCTCTCGCCGCGAATTACCCCGTGGCACTGATCATTGTCTTCCTGCTGCTGGTTGCGATTTTTCGACACTGGGGGTATCCGCTCCTGATAATGACGACAATTCCGCTGGGCATTGCCGGGGGCATCGTCGGGCTGGCGATAATAAACGGCGTCGGCGCGTT
>DATCZJ010000122.1:0-8083 GCA_036525955.1 Woeseiaceae bacterium
GCAGGCAAGGAGAGGTACGAGGAAGCGATTGAGTTGCTGGAAGAGTCTACGAAGGAACTCATCCGGGCGATAAGAAGCGCGGGCGTCTACATCCCCGGTTGAACGTATCGTGAGTCGCTATCGAATCATCCTGTTGTTCACTTCTCTGCTGGCTGTGGCGTCAGCGGGTATCGCGGCGGACAAGTGGAAACCACTCAAGAAGGACGGTATTCACGATCCGGCAAACCCGGCGATAAAGGTATTGCAGGAACCCGCTGACGCGCTGAGCGTCCTGCAGGTGGATACCGCGGGCAACATGGTGGACTGGGCCCGCTCCCTCGAGTACGGGTTCATCAAGCCGCGAGGCAGCATAGACGGCAAATACGAAGCGGAGGTGCTCGAATCCACCGTATTGATGACAAACACGAGGCCACTGCGGTATGTAAGATTCCCCCATAAGACGCATACACAGTGGATGAGTTGCGAGACATGCCACGACAGGATTTTTATTGCCGAGGTCGACGCGAACCCGATAAACATGGGAAAGATCCTCAATGGTGAGTATTGCGGGTTATGTCACGGTGCGGTTGCATTTCCGCTGACGGAGTGCGATCGCTGCCACAACACTGACTCGTCGACCGTGGGGCGCGCGGCAACTGCTCCCGCGCGAGACGAAGGATCATGAAGCGGCGGTCGGGGCTGTTATTTCCGGCAATTGTCGCCGCATGCCTCATGCCTGCCTTGGTTGCCTGGGCCGAATATGCAGACGTAGTACTGAACACGAATTCCGAGGCGGAGGGTGTGGCGCCCGTGATATTCCCGCACTGGTTCCACAGGATTCGCTTCCAGTGCTCGGTTTGCCACGTCGAACTCGGGATCAAGATGGGGGCTGGGACGACGGGAATCGGTATGCAGGACCTGATCGACGGACGCTATTGTGGCGCGTGTCATGATGGCGGTACCGCGTGGTCGATCGACAATTGTGACCTGTGTCATTCGGGCATGCCCGGGCTCGAGACGGGCATCAAGGGTGGCCACCAGACCACCGGTCCGGGTATCTATTGACGAGGTGTGTCATTGAATCATCGTAGCGGCAGTTCGCGTCATGGCCAGTCGTGCTTCCCGCAGAGGACAGGTCTCGTTGCGGCAATGCTTGGCGCGTGGCTGTTGAGTGCATGCGCTCTCGATTCCGGGTTCAGCGGTGAGCCGATGACGGCCGGGATCGACGTGACGCTTACGCCTATCGACGTATTCGGCGGCGGAGCGACGTCCACGATTCCGGCAACCAGTGGCGTGCCGCTGGGCTACGCAGCGGCCGTGGCGGTTTCTGCCGGCCTGGTCTACGTCGTTGACAGCGCAGCCTCTGCGCTCGTCCAGATTGACCCCGCCCGGTCGGAGGTTCGCGTATTGCGTCCGTTGAAGGACGCGAACACGAACGGCCTGTACGTCTCGGTCGATCAGATCATCGAGGTCGTCGACCGTCACAATCGTGCTGTCGTCGAGCTCGACCAGTCGGGCCGGGAGCGGCGACGTTTTATTGACAGCAGGCTGATTCCGACGCCCGTCGATGTGACGCAGACTAACTGGGGCTCGACGATCCTGATTGCGGACGGGCTGAGCCAGCGCCTGGCCATGTTCGACGCCATGTCCAACCCGACCGGACTGTTCACGACAACGCTGTCCCCGGTCGCGGTTGCGGCATCGATCACGGCCATTGCCGCAACGGTCGATTCCGTGTTCGTACTCGATGTCGCGTCGCGAGAGGTGACACAGCTGGATATCAACGGCCGCCCGGTCGCGACCTATGGCGAAGATGCCTTGCTGGCACCGGTAGCGCTGGCCGTCGACGAGTGCCAGCGCCTGTTCGTCGCCGATGGGCATCCGGGAGGCCTGTTTATCTCGTCGCCCGAGTTTTATGGCAGCAATTCGCGCGCTGCGCTGCCACCAGAGCTGACTCCTGCCGTGACCGATCTCTGGATTGACGGCAACATGCTGTATGTAGCCGCGGGTAACCTGGGTGTCTACGTTATGGCGGTCGATCCGCCCTGCATGGGGCCATGAAGCCTGCAGCTGTTACAGTCCTGTCTATTGCGCTGTCAGGTTGTGCGACGGCGCCGACGGAGATGCATTACTTCCCGGAAGGGCGGGCGCCAGAGAGCGCCCTGGTCTGGCCGGGCCCGCCTGACATCGCTCGTCTGAGTTATGCCGGTGAACTCATCGGCGAAGAGAATTTTCGCACCGTGGAAGGTTTCGAGGAAGGTGCCGCGGTCCGCGTACTACGCTGGATCGCAGGGATCACCGGCGCGAACGACCGCAAGAAACAGCTGATTCGCCCCCAGTCCGGCGTCGTCGACGCGTTCGGCAGGATACTCGTTACCGATGCAGGTCGCGAGGCGGTCATCGTCTTCGATGAGGCCCAAGCAACGCTCAGCGTCTGGGACGAAGCCGAACCGGGGCGCGGCTTCCTGTCCCCGGTCGGGATTGCGGAAGACGGTGCCGGTGGCTACCTCGTGGCCGATGCCGATATTGGATACGTCATCAGGCTGGATGGTGATGGCAACCCGAACGGCAGCCTGGGACGTGACATCCTGCAGCGGCCGACCGGGCTCGGTCGCGATCCGGTCGCGTGCGAAATCTACGTTGCCGACTCTGCCGCCCACGACGTCAAGGTCTTCGATGAGCAGGGCGCCTTGCTGAGAACGCTTGGTCGCCGCGGTGTCGCGCCTGGAGAATTCAATGGCCCGACGCACCTGAGTTTCGCGGCTGGCCGACTGTACGTGACCGATACGCTGAACGCGCGGGTCCAGGTCCTGTCGCCGGCGGGCGAGCCGCTCAGTGCCGTCGGCCAGCGTGGCCTGTTCGTCGGCAACCTTGTCAGGCCGAAAGGCGTGGTGACCGACAGGGATGGTCACATCTATGTCATTGAGTCGTATTACGACCACATACTGGTGTTCAGCGATGTCGGTGAGTTGTTGCTGCCCATAGGCGGCACGGGGAAGGAGGCCGGGCAGTTTTTCCTGCCGGCAGGCGCCTGGACGGATGACGGCCGGCGCCTGTTCGTCGCCGACATGTTCAACGGTCGCGTCGTAGTGTTCAACTACCTGGGAGATGCAACGTGAGTCCGTCGGCTCGCTGGCTGGGCCTGGCGGTCCTTACGTGTGGATCAGCCAGTTACCTGGTGGCACACGCGCAATCGACCAGCGACGTCGCAAACACGCTGCACAACCTGTCCGCAGGCGGCCCGGGAACCGTCAGGGCGACCAGCGAGACGCAGGTGTGTGTCTTCTGCCATACGCCCCACGGGGCGACCAACTCTCCGGGTGCACCGCTCTGGAATCGTGCGCTGTCCGGGCAAACCTACACGACCTACATGTCGTCGTCGATCGATGCCGAGACGATCGCGGGACAGCTCGCGCAGCCGGCAGGGAGTTCGAAGCTCTGCCTGTCCTGTCACGACGGCACGCTCGCCATCAGTTCGGTAAACGTGCTGGGCGGGCAGCTCAACGTGACCGTACCGATGACCGGTACTGGTCCCGGCGACACCATGCCGGTAGGCGAAGGGCTGCAAACAGGCTTCACTCGCAATCTCGGCACCGATCTCTCCAACGATCACCCGATCTCGCTGACTTACGACACCACGCTGGCAACGAATGACGGCGAGCTTCGCAATCCTGCGACGGAGGCGCACATCGCCATCCGGAGTCCCGGCGTCCGGCCGCCGGTGCCGCTCGAAGATACCGGGCCCGGAGGTTCAGGTCAGGTGCAATGCGCGACCTGCCACGACCCGCACGTCATAAACCTGGATAATCCGCCGACCAACAAGTTCCTGCGTCTCAATCGATTCCAGCAGACGCAGCCGGGCATTGGTGTGTTTGACGAGACCGTGGACATGAACTGCCTCGCCTGCCACGAGAAGGAAGGCTGGTCAACGTCTGCACACGCTGACTCGGCCGAGGCGACAGAGAGCTACCAGACGGTTCCGGCGCAGCTCCGGGAGTTCCCGCCGGGCCTGCCCGTCTGGCAGGCAGGTTGTCTTAATTGCCACGATACGCACAGCGTCCACGGTTCGCGCAGGCTGCTGCGCGAGGGCACGGACGCTGTCGGGACGCCGAAGTCGGGTGGCAACTCGGCCATCGAGGAAACCTGCTACCAGTGCCACTCGGGCGCACCCATCGTCACCAACGGGGCGAGCGACGTGAAAGACATCGAGAGTGAGTTCGGCCTTCGGATTCGTATGCCGATCAACGGCATCGACCAGCGCGCGTCTCTGGAAGCTCACGATATCGTTGACGGAGACCTGACCGAACCCCGAGCCTTGTTGGGTAACGGCAACCTGGTCAACCGGCATGCCGAGTGCACCGACTGTCACAATCCCCATCGCGTGATGCGAAATTCGTTATTCAATGGTGCCGGTAATCCGACACTCAGCGCGCACGATCACTCTGCCGGCCACACGAACATTGCTTCCGGCGCGCTTCGCGGTTCCTGGGGGGTCGAACCTCTATACGGCGATACGGACTTCCTGTCGCTGCCGCTCATCTACGAGGTAAAGCAGGGAGATGGCGGCACCGGTGCCGGTGATGCGGTTACGAGCCCGCACGTCACGCGCGAATACCAAGTCTGCCTCAAGTGTCATTCGGACTACGGGTACGACGACGACAACGTTTATCCCATCGGTTCCCGTCCGAATCTCGGCGACTCGGGTGGAGGCACGTTGGCAGGTACGAACGACCTGGACCAGTACACCAACCAGGCGATGGAGTTCCAGGCTCCCTTGGGGGATCGGGGCGAGCCCGGCGGCAATCACCGCTCCTGGCATCCTGTCATTGACAGCACTGGTCGCAGCGCAGCCGCTCGCAACATGAGTGCTTCCACGAATATGTTCCTGCAGCCGTGGGATGGTGCGGAGAACATCGGTACGCAGACGATGTACTGCTCCGATTGCCATGGTCGCAACACGGCGAACGGCACCGTTGTGCCGCCTGGCAACGGCCCCTGGGGTCCGCACGGCTCGGAGAATGACTTCCTTCTCAAGGGCACCTGGGACCAGACTACCGGCACTAACGCGGACGGCATCTGTTTCCGCTGTCATAACCACACCAATTATGCGACAGACGCAAATGAAGGAGATCGGGGCGGATTCGAAAGCGGCTTTGGCGGGCCGGACCGTGATACGAACCTGCATGCGTACCATGCGAAACAGGTTGGGAACCTGCAGTGCACCTGGTGCCACGTGGCGGTACCGCACGGCTGGAAGAACAAAGCGTTGTTGGTAAACCTCAACGACGTAGGTCCGGAAGCCGGGCTCACGGCCGGAACGGAGATCTCGATCGTAAACGATGCCGCGTTCTATACAAAGGGCCCCTACTACCTGAATGCCAAGCTGAAGGTCCTTAATTTTGCCCAAAGCGGCAACTGGCAGGACGCGGATTGCGGCTCGGCGAGTGGTGAGCAAGGGACCGGCAAAGACTGGATGGGTAACGTGTGTTCGAATCCGCCATGACACTGCTCCTTAAATCTGTCGCATCGCTCAAGCTGACTTTTGTCGGGCTCGTCTTGCTGATCGCCAATGCCTTTGCGGTCAGCCAGTGGCCGGGCGCGGCGATTCCCTGGTTGGTGCTGCCGTTGTCAGTGCTTGCGTTAAATTTGTTGGCAGCATTGCTGGTAAGGCACGCTTTCCGCCAGCAGGCGGCTTTGTTGCTGTTCCATGTTGGCCTGCTCGTCTTGCTTATGCTAGTCGCCGCCGGCGTTCTGCTGCGTTTCGATGCCAGCGTCGAAGTGGTTGAAGGCACCGCGTTCGATGCCGCCACCGTTACGCCGAGAGGCACCGGCTGGTTGCATTCGGATAAGCTCGACGAGGTGCAGTTTGTGCAAGGTCCGCTGGAAGTGCGCTATTTGTCGGGCTTGCGGCGCGATACCACCCATAGCCGCGTGTTCCTGACCCGGCCGGATGGCTCGGAGATCGAGCGGGACATCGGCGATCGGCAGGGCTTTAGCTCAAATGGCTACCGTTTTATGGCTACATTCAACAAGGGCTACTCTGTCCTCGTTCAGTGGCGTGACTTATCAGGCCGAGAAACAATCGGCGCTGTGAACTTGCCCTCGTTCCCCGAGTTCGAGTGGAAGCAGAGCAATGAGTGGATCACGCCTGCCGGCGAATCGCTTACTTTGGAACTGAAACTGGCGGACCGCATCCCGGAGGATAGGCCCTGGCTCCTGCGCAGTCGTGACGTCGACTACGAGGTCGGCATCGTCGGCTCCGGGCAGTTTGAAGCAACGGCAGGGCCCGGCCAGTCGGTCGCCGTAGCCGGCGGTGAGATCACCATCGTCGACCTCAGGCTCTGGATGGGCTATCGCATAGACTACGACCCGCTGCTGCCGTGGCTGTTGACGGCGGCGTTCCTGGCCCTTGCCGCGCTCGGCGTGCACATGGCACAGAAGTTCGCCGCACCCCGGGCCGCAGATTCCGCGGTGGCTGCCGGGGGGGAGCAGGCAGCATGAGCATGGCGATGGAAAGGACGACGCTCGTTGCGGCCGTCACGGGATTCGCGGTGGTGCTGGCGCTCGATGTCCTGCTGCGGAGAAGCGGCAAGCCCGCGTGGCCGACTGTGAGCGGCGGGCTCGCGATCGTAATGGCGCTGCTGACCGTAGCGGTTGCAGGCCGCTGGCTGCGTGAATCGCAGGGACCGTTCCTGACACTCTACGACGTCCTGCTGAGCAACCTGTTCAGCCTGACGCTGGTCTATCTCGTCGCTGCGTGGCTGGTGCCGGCATTGCGCACGGCATCCGCCATCGTTTCGGGGTTCCTTTGCGTGTTGGGCGTATGGTCGCTAACCGTATCGGCCGAGGCGGTCCCGCTGCCGGCGACGTTCGACAATCCCTGGCTGTGGCTGCACGTGACGGCCGGCAAGCTGTTCCTCGGCCTGTGCCTGGCGGCGGCAGCGACCGCGACGCTGCTGCTCGGGAGGAGGGCAAGCGCCGCGCCGGACAGTGGCGAGATGGACGCCGCCGTGTGGCTGGCCCTGTCGCTCGCCTTCGTCTGCCACAGCTTCATGCTGATTGCCGGCGCGATCTGGGCGCACAGCGCCTGGGGCCGCTACTGGGCCTGGGATTCGCTGGAGACCTGGACCTTCATCACCTGGCTGTGCATAGCGTTGCTGCTGCACGCGCGCGTGACCTTCCGGCGCATGCCGGTCGCCTACGGCTGGTCCGCCGTCGTTGCGATCTTCGGACTGGCGATACTGACCTTTCTCGGCGTGCCGTTCCTGAGCGTCGCCCCGCACAAGGGGGTCATGTGAGGCGGCGGCGGGACAAGCGGCTTACGATGATTCCGCTGGCGCTGATCGTGACAGCGGCCGGCGGCGCGCTCCTGAACGCGATCGTGTCGCGCGATGTGGCAGTCCCGGATACAGCGCAGGTCCCTGTCACCGCAGGCGCACACGCGTTCCTGGAAGACGAGCAGGCGCGCCGCGCACACCAGAGTTTCCAGCAGGGCGTCGCGATGCTGCAGGCGGGCCGGTTCGAACACGCCGTGACTGCGCTTCACGAGGTGCTCGCGATCTATCCCGGGCTGCCCGAGGCGCACGTCAACATGGGCTACGCGTTGCTGGGTGCCGGCGAAGCCGCGGCCGCCACGGACTTCTTCCACAGCGCAACCGACCTGCGTCCGTCATTGCACAACGCCTACTACGGGCTGGCGCTGGCCGAGCGAGAACTCGGCAACGACGAGGGCGCGCTCGCGGCCATGCAGGCCTACACACACCTCGCCGACGACGGCGAGCGGCACCTACCGCGCGCCAAGGAAATCATCTGGGAACTGCAGGCTGAAACCGGGGGACGTTAAGTTGAGCGGAATCACCCAGTCGCAAAATGTGTTGAATGCCGTATTGCTGCTGGCTCTCGGCGAGCTGGCAGCTGCCCAGGCGGTCGATTGCACGCCGAGCGAGGATCCGGCTGTTATCAAGCAGGCCGAACAGAAGCTCGTACTGCTGCAACGAATGGTCGGCAGTGCCGGACCCGCGAAGCGCGTTGACGAAGGCGACAACGCGGAAGCGAAGCAGGTCCTCGAACAGGCCCGCAGCGACGCGACGCAGGCGAGCCTGGT
>DATCZJ010000123.1:0-3689 GCA_036525955.1 Woeseiaceae bacterium
TTCTGGTGCAGGCGTTCGCGATCGCCTTCCGCCTCGCCCGGTGCAAACTTGCGTTCGACGAGGTGTGCGACCAGGCCGCCGGCGAAGATCGGCACACTCAATTCGATCGGCAGGTAGATGCCGACGGCGCAGGCCAGTACCGGCGCGCGCCAGGCGGCGCCGGATTTCCTCAGCATCTCGTCGACGATGATGATGGCTGCGCCGATCAGCCCGCCGATACCGATCATCGTCCACGGCAGTTCGCCGCCGAAGATGCCTTTTGCCACCGAGGCCATGAGGTTCGCCTGCGGCGCGAGCAGCGGATTCGGGTGTTCGGCGGTCGGCACGCCGATGCCATAGGCCTGTGCCAGCAGGCTCAGCACCGGCGCCATGATGAATGCACTCGATACGCCGCCGACCGCGAGCATCACCTGCTGTTTCCAGGGCGTCGCGCCGAGTATGTAACCGCACTTGAGATCCTGCAGGTTGTCACCGCCGATACACGCCGCACAACAGACGACAGCGCCGATCATGATGGTCGCCACGGCGCCGATCGGTGAATCACGGCCGAGCAGGACGGCGAGCACGAGTGCCGCGAACAGGATCGTCGCGATCGTCAGCCCGGACACGGGGTTGTTCGATGAGCCCACGAGGCCGGCCATGTACGCGGACACGGAGACGAACAGGAATCCGGCGACGATCATGATGATCGTCATCGGAATGCTGACCCACCACTTGCCGACGATGGCCTGGTAGAGAAGCAGCAGCGGCAATACGAACAGCACCGTGCCGATCAGGATGTGGCGCATGGGCAGGTCACGCTCGGTCGCCGGGACGACTTCGCCCGCGGCGCCACGCTCGGCGGACAGACCGCTCCGGATGCCCGAAATCAGCGATTTGCGCAGCGAGATCAGTGTCCAGACACCGCCGGTCAGCATCGCACCGACGCCCAGGTAGCGAATCTGGGTCGACCAGATTGCATAGGCCGCGTCCTCGGCACTTGCGCCCGCGAGTTGTACGCCGAGGACCGGGTCGGCCGCAAGAAAATAGGTGCTGTAGAGTGGAATCGCGACGACCCAGGCGATCGCGCCACCCGCGAGCATGACGACACCGATGTTGAGGCCGACGATGTAGCCGACGCCGAACAGGGCGGCCGACAGGTTCGTGCCGAAGTAGCCGACCGTCTTGTCGAACCAGGCCGCAACGCCTGCCGTGTCCGGAATCAGGCGCATGCCGCTGCCCGCGGCGAGCTTGATCGCGCCGCCGAGCGCCGCCGCGCCGGCGAGTATTTTCAATCCTTCGCCGGGCCGGTCGCCCGTGCGCAGCACTTCCGCTGCCGCCTTGCCTTCGGGGAACGCGAGACCCTGGTCGACGATCAGCGACCGTCGCAGCGGCACCGAAAAAAGGACGCCGAGCAATCCGCCGAGGCCGGCTATCGCGAGGACCCACATGTAACGGAAGTCCGTCCAGTACTCGAGCAGGATCAGCGCGGGTATCGTGAAGATGACGCCCGTGGCGATCGACGTGCCGGCCGACGCGCCCGTCGCGACGATGTTGTTCTCGAGGATGTGCCCGCCGCCGAGCAGTTTCAGTATCGCCATCGACACGACCGCGGCAGGGATTGCGGACGCGATCGTCATGCCGGCGAACAGTCCGAGGTACGCGTTGGCCGCTGCGAGTATCACGGCAAGCACGATGGCGAGCACGATGGCGCGCGGTGTCAGTTCGGGGGGCGATTGCTGGTTCATCGGCAGACTCCTGGCCGGCTGTTGGAATTATGATTATCGCGGCACCAAGGGGGCCTGGCCGCATAGTATCAAGATTGAGTCCGTTCCTGTCGACGAAGTGGCGCTATTGCTGCGTTTCGCGAAGGAATAAGTCTATCTCGCATTCCCGATGTACTTTATAACCATGCGCGATTCGTCATGGAGTGGTTTTCTGTTATAAGATTTTTGCGAATAAGAAAAAGGACGGCGCGACCGTCCGAGACAGGGGCCAGGGACGTGACCAGATTCGTTCACGAGTCTGTGCATCGAGTTCGAACCGCTGCGGTCGTTGCAGCGATCTCATCGTGTGGCCTGTTGCCGGCTCCATTGCTCGCAGAGGACGATGAAGATGTCGCCACCGATCAGTCGATCGAGGAGATAGTCGTCATCGGGTCGCGACTTCGGCGTCGTGATTTCAGCGCGCCAAGCCCGATAGCAACCCTGACTCGCGAGGACATCGAGGCGACAGGCCAGAAGACGCTGGAATCGGCGTTGAGCCAGATGCCCCAGTTCATCCCTGATTTCGATCGCACGGCAAATAACCCGGGTAATGGCAGAGCCCAGATCAATCTGCGTGGCCTGGGGCCGCATCGAACCCTGGTCATGCTAAACGGCCGGCGACTCGGACCTTCGGGCATTGGCACGGCGGTGGACGTCAACAACCTGCCGCAGGCCCTGATCAGCGGCGCAGAGATCATCACGGGCGGGGCCTCATCGGTCTATGGCTCTGACGCCGTCGCCGGCATCGTCAACTTCACGCTGCGCGAGGACTTCGATGGCTTCGGCATGGATATCAGCGCCTACTCGACCGAAAAAGGCGACTCGAACATCTACGATCTGAGCCTGGCGTGGGGCCATAATTTCGCGGACGGTCGAGGCAACGTCACGCTATTCGGTGGTTACTACGATCGCGAAGAAACCTATGCGGACGCTCGGGCTTTCACATCCGTGCCGTGGCTGGATAACTGGGAGACTGGCGAACTCGAGCAGGGTGGAAGTTTCAGCGTACCGGAGGGCGCACTGGTCTTTCCCAGCGTCGACTTCGGCAACGGCAATACGGAAACGATATTCGATGCCGATGGCAACCCACGCGAGTTCAGCTATCCGGAAGATCTCTATAACTATGCACCCTGGAACTACCTGCAGTTGCCGATGCGCCGCTACAACGGCGGCGTGATTCTGAATTACGACCTGACCGATCGTGCGGAGCTGTATGTCGAGGCGACTTATTCCGAAAGCTCCACGCGCCGGGTTCTGGCGCCTGTCCCCACCGTCGACTTCTTCGAGGTTAACTACGACAACCCGGTGCTGACACCGATCACGCAGCAGTTTTTTGTCGATAACCTGATTCCGTGGACGAATGACACCGGACTCGGGCTGTTCCGCAAACGGCTGGAGGAACTCGGCCCCAGGATCAGCGAATTGACGAGTGAATACACGCGGCTCCTGACCGGCCTGCGTGGCGGCCTTGGCGCTGACTGGGAGTTTGACGCCTGGCTGACCTACACGCGTAATGACGAGCACCAGGACAAGCTGAACGGGGCCTCCTGGTCGCGTCTGCAGCAGGGTTTGCTCGTCGATCCGTCGACCGGCGAATGTTTCGATCCGTCGGGTGGCTGTTTGCCCGTGGACATCTTCGGTCCCGGAAAGACATCGCCGGAAGCCATTGCGTTCCTGCGGCAGCGTGCGATGGTGGACGTCACGTTTCGCGACCAGTTCGCCGCCAGCGGCTTCGCCCGCGGTGAGCTGTTCCGGAACTGGGCCGGCCCCGTCGAGGCCGTGATCGGCGGCGAGTGGCGCAAGGACGAGGGCCGGTATGTCGCGGACGAGCTGCTGCTGTCGGACGACACGCTGGGTTGGGGTGCCGACCCGTCGGTCGACGGCGAGGAGCAGGTCTACGAACTTTTCGGCGAGCTCCTCGTCCCCCTGGCGGGCGACGTGTCG
>DATCZJ010000124.1:0-7895 GCA_036525955.1 Woeseiaceae bacterium
CCGCCCGTGCCGCCCCTGGAAAATCCCCAGGCCCGCATCGCGCCGTCGATTTCACCCATGTAATGGTGCAGCAGCACGTAGGCGGTGCCCGGCGAACGCACGCCGAGGAACGTGCCGATGATGCCGCTGACGCTCATCGGCGCCTTGAGAACGTCGCTTTCGAACCATTGATCGAGAAAATCAGCCGCGCTCATGGTCAGCAGCTTCATGTACAGGAAGCGCTGGTCGGCATTCGCCATGCGCAGGCCTTCACTCGCGCGCAGCGCCTGCGACAGCTCTCGAGGACGGAGCGATGCAGGATCGGGCGCCGGGTTGTCGATGACCGACTTGGTAAAGCGCGCAAGCTGTGACATCGCGAGCGAGAACTCGGGGTAGACCTCCGCGTCCTTCGCCGAGAAATGCGCAATCTCCCGCCGTGTCCGGTGCGGGTCGCTCCAGCGACAGAGCGAATCGCCGTCCGGCAGCGGCAGGAATGACGCCTCGAGCGGGATGATCTCGAGGCCGTGCCGCGCGAGTTGCAGGTCGCGCATGATGTGCGGCCTGAACAGGCTGACCACGTACGAGCAGCTCGTGTAGGTGAAGCCGGGAAATACTTCTTCGCTGACGGCTGCGCCGCCGACGACGGGCCGCTTCTCGAGCACCAGCACGCGATGACCCGCGCGCGCGAGATAGGCGGCACAGGTCAGGCCGTTATGGCCGCCACCCACGACGATCGCGTCGTAACGCGCGCTCGTCGGCTTTGTCCTGAACGTCATCTTCGCCATCACGCGCGCTTCCTCGGCGGATCGAAGAACGGCGTCGGCGTGACGACCGCCGGCACACGATGGCGTTCGTACTCGACCGTTACCTCGATCTGCAAAATCATGCCGGGCGCGGCCCAGTTCGGCCGCACGCTGGCAATCGCAAGATTGTCTTTCAGGATGGGCGACCAGGCACCGCTGGTCGCCTGCCCGACCTGCTGACCCTGCTGACTGTAAACCGGGATCGCGCTGCGCCACGCGCCGCCCGGCAACTGCGGCGGCAAGCCGTATTCGGCGAACAGTCGCTCGAAAGCCGGCCAGTCATACACCAATCCGACTTTCGCCCATGCCGGCCCGCTCGCGACTTCGGCCTTCAAGGCCGCCTGCCCGAGAAACGGCTCGCGCTCGAGATCGATCGTCCAGCCGAGCCCGATTTCGAAAGGCGTGGACTTGCGCGATTCGATGAGACAGGTATTCGCGCTGAAATAGTCGACGCCGTTCATGATGTAACCGGCCTCGATCCTCGCGACATCCATCGCGTCGAGTCCGACCGGCTGGATCCTGAAATCGCGGCCGGCTTCCATGATCGAATCATAGATTTGCAGCGCATGCGCACGATCGACCCAGATTTCGAAGCCCAGGTCGCCCGTGTAGCCGGTGCGCGAGACGACGACTTCGACGCCGTCCAGCCGGGTCTTCGCCAGGCCGAAGTAACGCAGTGCCGCGATGCGTGAGCCCCCGAGGCGCAACAGTATGTCGCGCGACGTCGGCCCCTGCAGCGACAGCACGCCGAGCCGGTCGGTACTGTCTTCGATGACAACGTCGAAGCGTCGCGACTGCTGCAGCAGCCACGCGTATGACGGTTCGGCGGCGGTGACGCGGAAGTATTCATCGTCGAGCCGCGCGACCGTGCCATCGTCGAGCACCTTGCCGTGGTCATCGCACCAGCAAAGATAACGGCAGCGATCGACCGGCAAACGGGAAACGTCGCCCGCCATGACGCGTGTCAGGAAAGCTTCCGCATCCCTGCCATGAACGTCGTACTTGTACAGCGGACTGACGTCGATCAGCCCCGCGGCGTTGCGCAACGCATAGTATTCACGCTCGTGACAGGTGTCATACGAACGGATCGTGTAATAACCGGCCCAGTCCTTGTAAAAAAGGCTGGTGCATAATTCCGACGTGCGCGGATGAAATGGCGTCCCGACAGGCATTGGCTACTCCTACCGAATGGACGATATTTGAAAGCCCGAAATTGTCGCAGTTGGGAGAACTACCTACGGGCACCCTAGGCATTCAGCAGGATGGTTGCCGCAACCAGCGCGAAAACGACCAGCGCCTGCAGTGCGACGCGCTCCCACATGAATTTTTCGGCGTGCTCGCGATCGTAATCGCCGCCCCTGGCCATCGAGCGAAGGCCGAGCCCCAGCACGACTACCGTTGCAAGGAGCGCAACGATGATCAGCGTGTTAATGACAGTCATGACCACCTCCGGTGCCCGCAGGCGCGGGCAGGTACCCCTGCCATTACTGTACGCGCGACATGCGCCGCGGCAATTGCGACTTGTACGGACACCGACCTGCGTACCGGCAACACGATCCGCCTTTCGCGGCCCCTTGTCTATAAGAGCTATCGCTTAGGCAGTTCCCCGAATCGATTCGGTGAACGTTTCGCTGTAAACAGGTCGGCGCGCTCATTCGTGCGGAGGAACATGCAATGTCAGTAGCACGTGTCACGGAAATTACGGCCGCGTCGGCAAAGAGCTTCGACGATGCCATCCGGGTCGGGATCGACCGCGCCATCAAGACACTGCAGAATGTGCGCGGTGCCTGGATCCAGGACCAGGAGATTGTCGTCCAGGGCGACAAGATCACCGAGTACCGCGTCCACCTGAAGGTGACATTCGTCCTGACGGACTGATGCCATGACGACGGTGCCCGGTCGTGCCGGCGCGCCTAGTCCGAACGCGGCGGAAGACCGGTATGCTGGGTCAGCACCTTGCCGCGACGCACGCGTTTGTCATGCGCTTCCTTCGTATTCTTCCTGCGTGGCGCCTTGTGCTTGTGACCGAGAGGTTGCCGGGCAGGCACGAGTTTGCCGGGGCCGTCGCCAACCAGGTGTTCGAGCCCGAGTTCGATCAAGGCCTCGCGAATCAGCGGCCAGTTGTCCGGGTCGTGGTAGCGCAATAGCGCCTTGTGCAGGCGTCGCTTGGCCGGGCTCTTGACCACGTCAACCTTGTCGCTCTTGTACGTCACCTTGCGCAGCGGGTTTCTCGACGTGTGATACATCGCGGTCGCGGTCGCCATCGGCGACGGGTAAAAAGCCTGCACCTGGTCGGCGCGGAAACCGTTCTGCTTCAGCCACAACGCGAGATTGACCATGTCGAGATCGGTCGTGCCGGGGTGCGCCGCGATGAAATAGGGAATGAGGTACTGCTCCTTGCCCGCCTCCTTCGAATACTGCTCGAACAGCGCCTTGAACCGGTCATAGCTGCCGATACCCGGCTTCATCATCTTGTCGAGCGGACCGCGCTCGGTATGTTCCGGCGCAATCTTGAGGTAGCCGCCCACGTGGTGGCTGACGAGCTCCCTGACGTACTCGGGATCTTCGACCGCGAGGTCGTAACGCAGGCCGGACGCGATCAGCACTTTCTTGACGCCCGGCAGGGCGCGCGCCTTGCGGTACAGGCCGATCAGCGCAGAATGATCCGTGTTCAGGTTGCTGCAGATGCCCGGAAAGACGCAGCTCGGCCGGCGGCATGCAGCTTCGATCTCGCGGCTCTTGCAGGCGAGCCGATACATGTTGGCGGTCGGCCCGCCGAGATCGGAGATGACGCCCGTGAATCCCGGCACGTTGTCGCGGATCTTCTCGATCTCCTCGAGGATAGACTGCTCCGACCGGTTCTGGATGATGCGTCCTTCGTGCTCGGTGATCGAGCAGAACGTACAGCCGCCGAAACAGCCGCGCATGATGTTCACCGAGAAACGGATCATCTCGTAGGCCGGCACTGTCTGATCGCCGTAGGCCGGGTGCGGTACGCGCGCGAACGGCATGCCGAACACGTAGTCCATTTCGGGCGTCGACAGGGGCAGCGCCGGCGGGTTCAGCCAGAGTTCTTTGTCGCCATGCTGCTGCACCAGCGCACGCGCATTGCCGGGATTCGTCTCGAGGTGCAGCACGCGATTCGCATGCGCATACAGCACCGGGTCTTTCCGAACCTTTTCGAAGGACGGCAGGCGAATAACGGTGCGGCCCCGGTTCCTGCGCGCTTCCGGCACGAAACGCAGCACGTTCCCGGCGCCAGCATCGTCTGTATCGGTTCGCTCGGCGCAGGACGCGTCCGCCGTATTGACATAGGGACTGACGATCGCATCGATCTTGCCCGGGCGATCGATACGCGTCGAATCGATTTCCCACCAGCCCTCGGGCGTGTCCTCGCGAATGAACGCCGTGCCGCGGATGTCGCTGATGGCCGCGACGGGTTCCCCGCGCGCCAGCCGGTGAGCGACCTCGACGACGGCGCGTTCCGCGTTGCCATACAGCAGCAGGTCGGCCTGTGAATCGACAAGGATCGAGCGGCGTACCTTGTCGTCCCAGTAATCGTAATGCGCGATGCGCCGCAGCGAAGCCTCGATGCCGCCGAGCACGATCGGCACCTCACCGAACGCTTCGCGACAGCGCTGCGCGTAGACGAGCGAACAGCGGTCCGGGCGCTTGCCGCCGACGCCGCCTGGCGTATAGGCGTCGTCGCTTCTGACCTTCCGATCCGCCGTGTAACGATTGATCATCGAGTCCATGTTGCCCGCGGCGACCCCGAAGAACAGGTTCGGGCGGCCCAGCGCTTCGAACGCATCCTTCGAGCGCCAGTCCGGCTGCGCGATGATGCCGACCCGGAAGCCCTGCGCTTCGAGCAGGCGGCCGATGATCGCCATGCCGAATGACGGGTGATCGACGTAGGCGTCGCCCGTCACGATGATCACGTCGCAGGAGTCCCAGCCGAGCGCATCCATTTCCGCACGGGACATCGGCAGGAACGGCGAGGTGCCATAGCACTCGGCCCAGTAGCGGTCGTAATCGTAGAGGGTTCGCACTGCGGACATGCGGCATCCGGACGGGTGATGGGGCGCTCATCATACCGGAAACGCGGCCTGCACCGCGCCAGTCGCTATTCGACGGCCGGGATTGCCTTGAGATAGGCCGCTATCGCCGCGCGGTCCGCGGCACTGAGTTTTGCGAGGTTTTCCTGGACCGCGACCATCGACCCGCCCACCGTGTCGAAGTCCGGCGTGAAGCCGCTGTCGAGGTAGTAGGCAATGTCGGCGGCCGACCAGGACCCGATGTCCTTGCCGGCGGGCGTGATATTGGGGATTCGCCCCTTCCCTTCGGGGTTTGGCGCGCCGGCCAGCCAGCGCCCGGCCTGCAGCGCCCCCAGTCGATTCCGCGGGGTATGACACTCGCCGCAATGCCCGACCCCTTCCACCAGCGCCCGGCCGGCAGCCAGTTGCGGCTCAGCCGCGTCGACCTCGATGACGGGCCCGCTGTCCAGATACAGGCGCTTCCAGGCGCCGAGACCGCGATCGATCGACCAGGGAAATCCCAGCTCATGCGACCCGACGCGCCCTTCGACCGGCGGCAGCGTGTCGAGGAAGGCCTTGAGGTCCATGACATCGCTCGTGGCCATTTTTGCGTACGACGCGTAGGGAAAGGCCGGGTAGTAATGGCGTCCCTGCGGCGAGACACCCCGTTGCATGGCATTGACGAAGTCGAGCATCGACCACCCGCCGATGCCCTGTTCGTGCGGCGAGATGTTCGGCACGCGGAAAATTCCGTAGGGCGACTCGAGCGCCATGCCGCCGCCGAGCCGCAGCTTGTCCTCGCCTTTCGCGCGCTTGCCGTCGACCGGCGTCGCGTGGCAGGACGCGCAGCCGCCGGCCCAGAAGATGCGCTCGCCCGCAGCCGCATCCGGCCGGTGTTGCGGCAGGTCGCCCGCGGTCAAAGGCACAGGCGCCGTGATCCACCACGCCGCAAGCAGCATCGCCGCAAGAATTCCGGCGGCGATGCTACGGCTACGCAGTTTCAAGCGGCTGTCTCAGTGTGCAGTCCGCTGCCTAATCGTCTTCGAGACGATAGCTGTCGTGGCATCCCTTGCAGGCATTGAACACCGGGCCCAGAGCAGCCTTGGTATCCTCGACGGTCGCAGGTGCCGCGTCGATGGCGGCCGCAACCGCGTCCTGCCACTTCGCAAGCGCGGCGTCGAAGCCCGCCCGGTCTTCCCAGATCGCAGGCGCCGCTTTGCTGTCCTTGCCATTTTCGCTGCCCGCCGGGAAAAGGTCGCCAAAGTTTGCAGACACTTCGCTGAAGGTCTCCAGTGAGGCCATGACGACGGCAGCATCGAAATCCGCTTCGCCCTTCAACATCTGGCCGATCGGCTTCGCCGCTTTACCCGTGCTTTCCATCAGTTCGTGGCGATGCTCGACGGGGTCGTCACCGGCAAGGGCGAGCGACGCCAGGCTAAGGGCTGATGCGATGCAGGCAAGCTGCAGTTTACGAATGGTCATAGTTCGGTCTCTCTGATCGGTGAATTGAAAAACGGGCTAGCCGGTGCTACCCGAGTGTACGAAAGATGTTCCGCAAAAGAAAAGCGGCGCAGGATCCGTTCAATCGCATGTCCCGCGACGTGCGCGAATGGCGCAGCGGAGACGCCGCCGGCTCCCGCAACTGCCCCCGAAGAACAGGGCCGCAACCCCGGTCAAACCCGGAATTGCGGCCCCTTGTTGCAGCTGGTCTGCCGCGACAGACTAGTTATTGAACGTCACTTCTATGCCGACCACGCGACCCTTCATGAGCGGCGAGAACGTGCCACCGAGCGGGAGCGGGCCCAGCTGGGTGGGCAGCTGCGTGTCGCCACCATGCCCCACCTCGTCGAGCAGGTTACGGCCGTACAGCGACAGGACCCACTGCCCGCCCGCCGAGTACCAGTCGATGCCCGCCGTCAAATTCTTGCGGGAGTTCAGGGTACCGAAGTTGTTGTCGGTATAGAACGCATCGTCGACGAACGCGTAGTTGCCGCGGAACGACAGCGCGCTGCCGCCGGACAACTGCCAGTCATGCGTGATGCCGACACTGTAGGTCAGCTCAGGCGCGCGAGGCAGCTGCAGCGCCAGGTCGTCTTCGTCGATCACACCATCACTGCTCAGGTCGAACAGGATCTTCGTGTACTCGGAATCGGTATAGCCGATCGCCGCATTCAGGACGGTCGCTCCACCGAGCGGGTAGATGGCGTCGATCTCGAAGCCCTTCAGGTCGGCGTCCGCCGTGTTCTTGATTACCTGGACGACACCGGCGATCGGGTCCGAAAGGTTGACCTCGCGCTGCATGTCGTTGACCGTCGTGAAGAAGACCGCCGCGTTCAGACGCCCGCCATTTTCGAAGTCGGTCTTGAAACCGATCTCGAAGTTATCGACAACCTCTTCGTCGAACGGACCGGGACCCAGGTTGACGGTATCGACGGCCGTATTGCGCAGGTTGTAACCGCCGGAGCGCTGGCTGCGCGAGTACGTGCCGTAAAACATCCCGGAATCACTGAAGTTGTAGGTGAGCCCGAGCTTCCCGGACCAGGCATCCCAGCTCTTGCTGTCGACGAAGTCGAAGTCGCAGGTGTTGCCTAGCACGACGTTGCAGGAGTTGTCGACGCCTGTGGGCGGGGTGCTCTGGTTGAAAACCAGCGATGCTATTTGCGCGTCCTTCTCTTCCTCGGTGTACCGCAGGCCGGCCGTCAGCGACCAGCTGTCATTGATCGCGTAGTCCATCTCACCAAACCAGGCGACGGAATCGACTTCGTAGATACCCCCGCCGTCCTGTTGCAAATACGGGGCTGTTCCGTAAAACGCGGATAACGGCGGAATAAGGCGTAGCAACTCGCCAAGCAGTTCGCGGCGCTCGTGATAGTTGATTTCCTGCGTGAACCAGAACAGGCCGGTCGTGATGTTTGCATTACCGAAAGTGCCGTTGTAACGCAGTTCGTTGCTGGTCTGCTCCTGGGTGCTCCAGGCCGGGGCATGGAACATCCACGTCGGTTGCGCGTCGATGTCGCTCAACGCGGTGCCCGAATAGTCCTTCCAGCCGAAGATATTCGTAATCGTGCCGTCGCCGAAG
>DATCZJ010000125.1:0-2066 GCA_036525955.1 Woeseiaceae bacterium
CGCGACCGTGACGCCGTGCTCGTGCGCCGCGTCCAGCAGCGCCTGCGTGTCCTGGTGATCGCTGACCGTCGTCCAGTTGCGTATCGAGTTGCCGCCGTGCGCGGCGAAGCGTTCGACGTCGTCAACGACCATGCCGGCGCCCTTGATGACGTACGGCTTCCCGGCCCGGAGCAACTGGAACCCGTCCGCGATCTCGACGACCTCGACCTTCACAGGCGAGAGCGGCGCCCCGGGCTCGGGCGAGCAGGCGGTCATGACGCACACCAGGGTGGCGAGGAAAAGGAAATAACGCATATCAGCCTTTGATCAGGATGGATTCGAGTTCCTCGAGTGACCGGCCCTTGGTCTCGGGCAGGATGCGCATGATCAGCACGAGACCGACCACGGCGAAGACCCCATAGATGAAGAAGGTGGCCGCGTTGCCGATCGTGGCGAGTTCCCATGGAAATATAAAGGTCACCAGGAAAGCGATCGTCGAATTGACGAAGCCCACGAAGGATACCGAAACCCCGCGCACGCGGTTGGGGAAAAGCTCCGAGAACAACACCCACATGATCGGCCCCAGCGACATCGCGAAGCTGGCGACGAAACCGAGTATGGCGACCAGTATCAGCGTCGGGTTCATCGCGATCGCCTGCGTGACGATAGCCGACTCGTGCTGTTTGTAGGTCTCCTCCCCGATCGCGGCGTAGGCCGCCTCGCGAAATTCTACGTCGCTCTCGTACGTAACGCCGTCGAGCGCCTCGAGTTCGGTGCGGCTGATTTCCGTCGGCAAACTGTCGATCGCCTCCCGGTCGAGCGTGTATGTCGCGCTGCCGAAGCCGTAGCTCAAAAAGAACATGCAGACCGCGATGCCCGTAACGCCGACCCCGAGCAGCCGGCGGCGTCCGAGCTTGTCGATATAGAGGATTGCGACGACCGTGAAGGCGACGTTCATGAGGCCCACCAGCACCGCCTGCATGAACGAGGCATTCGTGCCGATGCCCGACTGCTCGAAGATCATCGGCGCATAGAAGAACACGGCATTGATGCCCGTTATCTGCTGCAGGATGCCGATCGTGATGCCGATCGTCAGCACGAGGCGCATCGATCGATGAAACAGTGCGCCAAGCTTGGCCTTGCCCAGCTTCTTCTCGGCCTCGATGGCCCCCTTGACGGCGCCTAGGTCCTGAATAGCCTGGTCGCGCCCGCCAACCCGGGCCAGCACGTCCACGGCCTCGTCGTCACGGCCCTGCATCGCGAGCCAACGCGGGCTCTCCGGAACGACGAGCAAGGCGAAGAAGTAGACCATCGCCGGCAATGCCTCGACGCCCAGCATCCAGCGCCAGCCCCACTCGTCGAGTTGCAACGCCGCGGCCCATGCGGCGTCCGACTGCCCGAGCAGCAGGATCAGGTAATTGCTGAAGAAGGCGGCCGAGATGCCGATCACGATGTTCAGCTGATTCAGCGAGACCATGCGCCCCCGAAGATGAGGCGGCGCCATCTCGGCGATATACATCGGCGCAATGATCAGGGCTGCGCCGACGCCGAAGCCGCCCAGCATCCTTGCCAGCACGAAGGTGAGGAAGTCGGGCGCCACGGCCGAGGCGACGGCCGACACCGCGAACATGATGGCCGCGATCTTCAGGACCAGACGGCGACCGATGCGGTCGCTCAGGGGGCCTGAAAACAGCATGCCCAGTGTCGCGGTCAGCGACAGGGAAGACACCGACCAGCCCAGCTGGATCTTCGTGAGCGCGAATTCGACTTCGATCGCACTGACCGCGCCGGCGATCACCGCGGCGTCGAATCCCATCAGGAAGCCGCCCAGCGCGACGATGAGCGCGATGGTGGCCGTATAGCGTGTGCCGGGCTGCATCCTGTTCCCCTATTCCGCGCCGACGAGCGAGAACCCGGTCCGCAGATCCGTGTCGGAACTGCCGCCGATCCAGGCGTTAAACTCGCCGGGTTCGACGATCAGCATGTTGTCACGCCCGTAGAACGCGAGATCGCTGCTACCGATCTCGAAGTCGACCGTGACAGTCTCGCCGGGCTCGAGCCGCACGCGCCGGAAACCCTTCAGTTCA
>DATCZJ010000126.1:0-6055 GCA_036525955.1 Woeseiaceae bacterium
GGCCGCGCAATCTCGACGCCGGCGCTGAATGCCTCCTCGGCCGCGACGCCACCGCCGCCGTCCGAGCTACCGAAGCGGACGAACGGGAAATACGTGTCATTGAGCTTCCAGGCGGCGCTGACGGCCCAGCCGCTGCCATCGGAGACGCCAGCCTCGGTGCGCTCATCCTTGTCCCAGTAGGTGAACTGTACCAGGTGTGTCTTGCGCTGGCCGAAGGACGGCGTCCAGCCGACCTCGACGGCTTTGAGCCATTCGCCTTCCTTGACCGTGTCGAAGTCGAACTTTCCGCTTGCGGCATTGGCGTCATGCATTTGCCCGCCGATCCAGAAATTGTCGCTGACATATCCTTTTGCAACGCCGCCTATTGCGCCGACGCCGGTCGTCGGCAGCGTTGGATTCAGGATGAAAGAGCGATTGATAAAGCCGCGCGAGAAGGTCTGGAAAGGAAATGCGTCGAGGTAGACGTCGAATGCGAGGCGACCGACGGCGTAACCCGCCTTGCCGTTCGCGAATCCCTGCGTCCAGTTGATGACCGAGAGATCCATGTCGAAATTGTCGGAATAGGCGAACCCGGGAGCCAGTGCGGCAACACCTGTTGCCCCCCCGAGCGAACCCGGCGCCTGCCGGCCGAACCAGTTGGAGCGGCTCTCGACGCGCCATTCGATGCGGCCGAGGTTGCCGTTGTCCTTCTCGTAAACCGTCCAGTTGCCGAGGAAGCGGAAGATATTGCCGAAGGCGTCATCGTCCTCGCCGGGCAGGGCGTCACCTGCCTGCTGGTACAGGCCGTAGAAATGCAGGCCGAACGAGACGCCGTAGTCTTCCTGGATGTCGCCCTTCCACTTGAAATAGCCGTCGAAGAACGCCCAGTCGTTGATGGCGTCGCGCTCTTCGTCCGCTGTTTTCAGTGCCCCTGCGACGCTCTCAGGCCCGCCAAAGTCGGGCACGTCGCCGTAGCCCGCCTGGCCGGTGCCCCTGTCGTCATCGGCAAAGCTGTTAGAGCCCAGAGCCAGCAGGCACAAAGCGACAGTGACTGCAATTGTCGAGCGTTCCATAGCCTAGAACGCGAATCGTACGCGGCCGTTCATCATCCACAGCGAGCTTTCGTCGGGGTTTAGTGCCGGGTCTTTGATGTATTGAACGTCCGCTGTAACGGCGAAACGCTTGCCGAGCGGAATGCGATAAAACGCTTCGACGGCATACTGGTCGCTGAGTCCGGGGCCAAAAGTGTCCTCGTTGGGCTCGCCCCAGTTGATGCCGACGCCGAGCAGCCCGGAGAATGCCTCCATCTGGCGGCCCATGCCGACGCTCAGGGATTTCTGCAGCAGGCTACCACCCTCGTCGGTATAGGCGCCGCGAATGAACGGCATGTAGTTCTCGTTCAGGTAGCGCGAGTACGAGAACGCCACGCCCCAGCCGCTGGCAACACCGAGTTCGTCCTGGCGGTCCTTGTGCCAAAGCGTCAGGTGCGTGTTGTCGAAGATGATTCTGTCCTGCGAGGTTGTCCAGCCGATCTCGACGCTCTTGAAATACTCGTTGTCGCTGAAGAAA
This sequence comes from Woeseiaceae bacterium, assembly GCA_036525955.1. GTDB lineage: Bacteria > Pseudomonadota > Gammaproteobacteria > Steroidobacterales > Woeseiaceae > UBA1847. The sequence continues at coordinate 1,549 of DATCZJ010000126.1, forward strand.
TTGTCGAAGCCTTCGAATGGCCGGGACGGATCGCCGTTGGTGTCCGTGATACCGCCAATCACGTAGATATTGTCGTTGAGCATCGTGCCGTAGGCGACGCCGACCGCCGCATCGTTCGGCAGGCCAATCGCGGCGCTACCCGTGCTGAACGCGAAGTTCATGAAATGCAGCCACGGGCTGGCTAACGCAAACGCGTCGACGTAGTCGGTGACGTCGAGCACGCCGGCGATCAGCGTGGAACGGCCCCCGTCAAACCGCTGCCGCCAGTAAAGGTTCTGGGTGCGAAAGTCGCTGTCGTTGAACGGTGGTTCCTGCAGGCCGACATAGCCCATTTGGCCCAGGGAGAAATCGAACGGTGACGTATCGCCATAGGCGTGCCGGTGCTCGAACTTCCAGACCAGGGCCCCGGCGCCTTCGCCAACCAGGTCCCAGGCACCATACAAGCGCGCTATGCCGCCCATGCCGGTGCTGTCAGAAAAAGTCTCATTGGCCGTAAGGATGACCGACGTGTAGTCGAAGCTCACACCGAAGCCGTACTTGTCCTTCCACTGGTTGCGCCGCTCGTTCCAGGTCAGCCGGTCTTCCTCCAGCTGGCTTTCAACGGCGTCCGGGCCGCCGAAACGGGGGTTCGAGTCCTGTGCTGCGTCTTGAGCGGCCGATAGCAGCGGGCAAATACAGAATGTCCCGGAAATTAACAACTTAGTGAATATGCGCATCGATCTGTATCCCGGTCTATCGGTTCAGGGCCGTTGGAGTGACCATACTGGCCCCTTGCGGTCATGTCTTTGCAAATTCAGCACATATTTTGCGATCGCTTGCCCGGATTGCAAAAAAACAATCGGCGTGCATTGCTATGCTTCATCCGCAGGCGACGATTATCGTTGCGCCATTGTGCATACCGCAAGCAGGAGAAAGTAATGAAAGCAGTTGTGAAGTCCGTATTGAAGATCGTTTCGATAATGGTGCTGTGTGGGCCGTCTGTCGCGTTCGCACAGGATGATGCGCCGAACCAGACCCTGTTCACTAACGTGAACGTGTTTGACGGGCATGCAGAAGAACTCGCGATGGGCATGAACGTCCTGGTCGAAGACAACCTGATTAAAGAAATCAGCGAGGAGTCAATTTCGGCACCAGGAGCGATGGTTATCGATGGTGGCGGACGCACTCTGTTGCCGGGTTTCATTGAAACACACGCCCACCTGATGCTAATGGGCCCGTCCTTACCGGCCATGGAAGGTAATACGACCTGGGAAGATTTTGCGATCCACGGGACCAAGATGGCCGAGATGTACCTGATGCAGGGCTTCACGACCGTGCGCGATGCTGGTGGTTCGAACGCCGGTCTGCGCCGCGCGATTGATTCGGGCATGATCGTCGGGCCGCGCTTCTATCCTTCGGCCGCGTTTATCGGCACCCGGGGCGGGCACGCGGATTTCGCAAATTTCACCTCACCGGTCGGAGAATCGACGAATTTCAGCCGCCTGAACATGGCGCAGGAGGCTGACAGTGTCGCCGACGTGCAGAAATTCGGCCGCAATAACTTCCGCATGGGCGCCACGCAATTGAAGTACATGCAGTCCGGTGGGGTGGTTTCTGCCTTCGACCCCTGGCAGTTGCTTGCCGGATCACAGGCGGAGATCGAGGCGGCCGTACAAGTTGCCAATGAGTACGGCAGCTATGTGATGGCGCATTCCTACAGGAAGGAGGCCATCATGACGGCGCTGAATGCGGGTGTACGGTCCATCGAGCATGGTTTCGCGTTCGATTGCGAGATCGCGAAACTCATGAAAAAGAAGGACGCCTATATCACAACGAATCTCACCGCCTTTGACCCCGGGCTTCTTGATATTCCTGCTGTTGCCAATGTCCCGGCCAGTCTTGCCAAGGCGAAATCGGCTTCGGCGACGTTTGCAAACTACGTACCCAACATGAAGAAGTGCCCGGTGAAGCGCGCATTCCAGACCGATTGCGTCGGTTCCGTTACCGCCTGCAACATCCAGATTGCTTACGAGAAGAAGCTGAACAACGACTTCTTCGGGCCGCATGCATCGCTCGTCACGATGACATCGGTCGGCGGCGAACTTGTCGCGCTTAGTGGCGACTTCATGAACCCCTATCCTGATGCCAAGCTCGGTGTGATCGAGGAGGGCGCTTATGCCGACATTCTGATCGTCGACGGCAACCCGCTCGAGGATTTTTCCGTGGTAGGCATCGGCGACAAGTGGTTCGGTGCAGAGCCGCGACCGAATAGCCCCGAGACCATTCGCATCATTATGAAGGATGGGGTCATCTACAAGAACACACTGCAATAAAGGAGTGAATGATGAGAACAGGAACAATCGCGACACTAGCCCTGTGGGTGGTCGCCGCGCTTTGTCGCGGCTCGCCAGGGTTGGGATGCGTTCCGCCGAACACCCTATGCTCGCATGCCCGAGGATGAGGCGGGTTACATTTCACAGCTGCAGTCTGACTACATGGTGCGTGCACTCGCGGATCATGCCGACGTTCGCTGGACGTTCCTGTTGATGCACAAGGCGCCGTGGAAGAACGGCGACATGCGCAGCTGGAACTTGATTGAAAAATACCTGGCCGACCGCCCTTACACAGTGTTTCATGGGCACCGGCACGCTTACCAGCTGGAGGAACGCAGCGGGCGCGATTACATCCGACTGGCGACAACGGGCGGCGTGTTTCAGCCCGAAAGCGGTCTCGCCGTGGACCAGGTCGTGTGGGTCACGGTGGACGAGGATGGGGCCCACATTGCCAATCTGCAGATGTCCGGCATTCTGGACAAGACGGGGCATCTGCCATTGAACGGCGACAATCTTTGCCTCGAGATCAAGGACTGCTTCAACTAAAAAGCCGTATAATTCCCACAACAGGGGTGGCCCCACGGCCTGAGATCCTAATCGGGAACCCTTAGAACCTGATCCGGGTAATGCCGGCGTAGGAAGGGAATCATGATAAAAATCAAACTCTTGCGGCCTGTCGCCGCATTCTTTTGCCTGTTTTCCGCAGCGGCATGGCCGGCCGAAACGATCGACGAGATCGTCGTGACGGCGGACTTTCGCGAGCGCGCCGCCTCCGACGTGCCGGCCAGTGTCACCGTTCTCGATGCCGCCGAGATCGAGCAGAGGGCCGTACAGCATTTCGAAGAACTGATCGGCGCGATACCGAACTTCAACTGGTCGGGCGACGGGCATCGTGCCAAGTACTTCCAGATGCGTGGCATCGGCGAGCTCGAGCAGTACCAGGGCGCCCCGAATCCGTCGGTCGGTTTTCTCGTGGATGACATCGACTTTAGCGGCATCGGTGGCATTGCCACGCTCTTCGATATGCAGCATGTCGAGGTGCTGCGTGGCCCGCAGGGCACTCGCTACGGCGCCAATGCGCTGGCAGGCCTGGTCTACATGCGCAGCGCAGCGCCTACCGCGGAGTTCAACGGCCGCGCCGAGTTGCAGGCGGGCGACGACGGCATGCTTGCCGGCGGCGTCGCGGTCGGTGGCGGGCTCAACGCCAACGATACGGTCATGGGCCGCATCAGCGTCCATTACCACGAGAGCAACGGCTTTCGCGAGAACACCTACCTGAACCGCGACGACACGAACGGCCGCGACGAGACGTCCTTGCGCGGTCGTCTCAAGTGGTCGGCCGGCGAGTACTGGACTTTCAACCTCGCGGGCCTCTATATCGACACGAACAATGGCTACGACGCGTTCGCCATCGACAACAGCCTCACGATGCTGTCGGACAAGCCGGGCAAGGATGCGCAGGAAAGTGTTGGTGTCTCTTTTCGCGCCGACGTTGACGGGGCCAACGGTTATACGCTGACCTCGATCACAAGCGTCGCCGACTCCGACATCGAGTTCAGTTTCGATGCCGACTGGGGCAACGACGATGCCTGGGCGCCGGTCCTGTATGACTACATCTCGGTCAGCGACCGGCAACGTAAGACGCTGAGCCAGGAGTTTCGGCTGGTTGCTGACACCTGGCTGCTCGGTTTTTACACGCTGCGGCTCGACGACGACACCAGCACGCTGAACCAGGGTGAATACTACGATCCGGGCTATGACTTCGCCGATAGCCTGGACGATCTCTTTAGCAGCGGTTATGAGGCGACCAACGTGGCTGCGTTCGGCCAGTATGATCATGCCATCACCGACGCCGCGACATTGACGGTCGGCCTGCGGCTCGAACGGCGTTCGACGAGCTACGAAGATTCTGCCGGTCTCGTCACGTCGCCGGACGATTCCCTCTGGGGTGGCGAGGTCGCGTTGAGTTTCGACCACTCGTATGCAGTGACGAGCTTCGTCACCCTCTCCAAGGGCTACAAGGCCAATGGCTTCAACCTCGGACTGGCCGTGCCCGAGGAATACCGGACGTTCGATTCCGAGACGCTGTACAACCTCGAGGCGGGTATCAAGACGTCGCTGCTGGCGCAAACGCTGCAGCTCAATGCATCCGTGTTCGCCAGCCGTCATGAAAACGCGCAGGTGCGCACGTCATT
>DATCZJ010000127.1:0-2663 GCA_036525955.1 Woeseiaceae bacterium
GCGATCGGCGCCGTCCGCAGCAAGAGCAGCGACACCGCAGGTGCGGAGGCGGCCTTTCGGCGCGCAATCGAGCTCGATCACAACAACGCCGTCGCATTCCACTGGTATGCCGACGTTCTGTTGCTGAACCGGAGCCAGCCCGAGAGCGCGCTGGCGTTGATTCAGCGCGCCGTGGAGCTGGATCCGCTGTCGCCAGCCGTGATTGCCACGCTCGGCCAGGTGCTGGAGGCGCTGGGGCGCTTCGACGAAGCACGATCCCAGTACGAGAGCATTCTCGAGATCGACGCGGCGTCCCCGGTGGGTTACTTCCTGATCGGCAATTTCGAACGCTTCGTCAACGGACGGCTCGACGAGGCCGTGCGCTGGTATCGCGAGAGTATCGCCCGCGATCCAGGCAATGCGGCAGTGCAGGGCAGCATTTCGATCAGCTACCTGGAACTGGGTGACTTGCAGCAGACCGCACTTTGGATGGACCGCGCCATGGCGCAAAACCCGCACCAGTACATGCCTGTCGCTGCGGGAATGTTGCTCGCAGCGAGGCTTCATCGCGAATCCGACTCGTTGGCGCGAGCCAGTCGACTCCGTGAAATCTGGCGCATGGACGGCTTGTCGCTGGCGGTAAGCGCGTACCTGGGCGATTACCAGACGATTCTGGATGTCGGCGCCGATCTATACCCGGAACTGTCGTGCTCGGCTGAGACGGGGGTCAGCCGCCGGAACATCGGTCAAGCTATCAACCTGTCGCTGGCGCGAATGGAGCATGGCGAACGAGAGTGCGCTGCACGCCTGCTCGAGGGAGTGCTCAGCGTTACATCGCGCATGCCGAGGATGGGGCGCTTTGGCTTCGGCATTACCGACGTTGAGGCCCAGTCCAGCCTCGGGCGGACCGATGCCGCCCTGGCGACGCTGCGACAAGCGATCGACGCCGGGTGGCGGTTTAGCTGGGGGCTGCCGGTCGAATTGCGTCCACAGCTTGCTGCCCTGCGCAATGAACCCGAGTTCGCAGCAATGACGGCTGAAATAGAACGAGACATGTCGATCCAGCTGGCGCGCGTCCGGCAGATGGAAGCGGCGGGGCAACTGGCCGCCATCCCGGAGCGATGACCTGGCGTTCCCCAAGCGGGATGCCGTGGTGGGCATGCTGACGCGATGCCGGCGGCTTGCGGCAGGCGTTGCCGAGGTGGCCATTGTGTCTATACTGCGGCACGGGTCTTCCCAGAGGGGGGAGGACTTGCTGGCACGACGCCACGTCCAATACGCGCATCAGCGCAATCAGGGGGAAGCAAAACGATGAAGACAACAATTCTGTCGACTCTGGCAGCAACCGCGGTGCTGTTCGCGGCGGCACCGTCGCTCGCCGACAAGTTCGAGGCGGTGCACTCCATCAACTATCCCGATGCCCGTCAGGCGGAGGCCGCCCTCGAGGGGCTGATGACGGACCCGGCCATGAAGGGCGCCAAGCTCACGCTCTACGCGCGGGAGTTCGGCGAGGGGGGCGCCGCGCACCTCGTCGTTCAGGACTTCGACAGCTATGCCGAGTACATGGACTCGACGGCGAAGCGCCTCGCCAGCCCGGGCTGGACGCGCTACCTGCTCGACACGAGCGCATCCGCGCACTACGTCGGCAGTGACCTGGCGATGGTCGTCGACGACCACGGCGCGGCCCGGCGCAGCGCTGGCTACCTCGCGGCCTACCTCATCAATACCACTGACCCCGCGACTTACCGGGCGGCGATCGCCGACCTCAACAAGGCGGTCGGCAACCCGGGTGTCCTGCGGCTGATCGCGTTCCGCACTGGCACGATGGCTGCGACACACGCAGTGTTGATCGGCGGATCAGACTTCAAGGCTGTCAACGAGTACCTCGACAAGCTCTTTGGGAGTGACGCCTTCGCCGCGTTCACCGCAAAGGTGGGCCCGGGTCGCAAGGTGGTCGGCATCCAGATGTACCGACGCGTGGCGACTTGGGGAGACTGACGCCGTAGCTTCTGTCGGCCGACCCGGTCGGGCCGTAAGGCCGGGCCGGGCCGGGCTGGCAAGGCGTCGCCGGTCTTGCCTTTCTGGCAGGGGCACGCCTGACCGGGAAAGGCCTGAACCGACTGCGGAGCCCCGGCCACGCGCCGGGGTTTCTGTTTGCTCCCGCTACGATCGCTTCCGGCCGGTAACTGACGTTAGCCGGTAGACCCGCCCCAGCCGCGTCGACATGTCCGCTAACGACCCGACGCAGACGTGTTAGCGACGAATCGGTACTGCCGAAGACACTTTCCCGTACGGGACTACAGCGCGTTCCAATGCGAACTATTCCCAACAAATTGAGGCGCTTCCGGATTGCCTAGCGACTTCTCTATAACGCCCCGAACCGGTCAACGATGCCTCAGTGTCGCACCAACGCCGTCCCACGCCCGAAGTACACGGGCTCGCGCCCGTCCGCCGGTAGAAATAGGCGTTTTGACGTCCTATCCGTCGCTGATACGTTTCGTCCTCGCATAGCGGTAACATAGCTGTGAACGCGTAGCACTTCCCAGGGGGTGCGTCTTGCGCGAGTCCGACCTGAAGCAACGTCTCGCGGCGGTTCTGGCCGCCGATGTCGCCGGTTACGCCCGCCTGATGTCGGCGGACCAGCGCGGGACAGTCATTGCGCTCGACGCGGCGCGGTCGGTCTT
>DATCZJ010000128.1:0-2327 GCA_036525955.1 Woeseiaceae bacterium
AAATCGTAGATCTCGCCGTTGAAGACGATCCACGTTTGCCCGTCGTCGGCGAACATGGGCTGCATCGCGGCCGCATCCAGGTCGATGATCGACAGTCGCCGGAAACCCACGCGGACCGGACCATCGAGATGCAGGCGGCCATCATCCGGACCGCGGTGCTCGATGGATGCGAGCGCGGCCGTGTAATCCCAGGAGGGGTCCGTCCCGCCGACGAAGCCACACATGTTGAGTTTCCTGTTTCCCGGCGGTGCCGTTAACTGAACACTCTATTCGCTTGCCCGACGCCTCGCAACGAAGCATGCCGGCATCCGCTGCCAGCGTGATAGGCTAGCGGCCATTCCGGACCGGCGGGCTACAATGAACATGCGGATCGCCCACATCAACCTTGCAAAAGGCTACCGCGGTGGCGAGCGCCAGGCGGAGTTGCTGATTCGAGCGCTGTCGGCACTGGAGCTGGAGCAGGTGTTGATCGCGCGGGCGAACTGCCCCCTCTCGGAACGTCTCGTGGATGCCGATGTCGAGATTCGCCACTGCCGGGGGCTGCTGTCGGCTTTCCGGGCAACGCGCGGCGTCGACGTCGTTCATTCGCATGAAGGCCGCGGTGTCTATGCTGCCTGGTTGCGCAAAGAGGTTTCTGGTACGCCGTACGTCGTTACCCGCCGCGTCAATAATCCACTCGGCGACAGCTGGCTGACGCGCAGGGCCTATACGCGCGCGTCCTTCGTCGCATCGGTTGCGGCTGACGTTGCGCGGATCGTGCAGACTTTCGATGATCGAATTCGGAGCTGCGTGATTCACAGCAGCAGCAGCGGCCTGCCCGTAGACCCGGCAACCGCGAAATCGATCAGGGACGGATTCCCGGGCAAATGGATCATCGGCAACGTCGGCGCCCTGGACAACGCGCAGAAGGGTCAGGAATACATCATCGAGGTGGCCAGGCGGATGCAGGAATCGCATCCCGAATTCCAGTTTCTGTTCGTCGGCGGTGGTGATGACGAGGCAATGTTGCGGGAACTTGGCAGGGATCTGCCTAATGTAGCCTTCGCCGGCTGGGTCGATAACGTGGGAGACTATCTCGCGGCGTTCGACCTGTTTATTCTGCCGTCCAACAAGGAAGGCATCGGCGGCATCCTGCTGGATGCGATGGATCGTGCGCTCCCCATCATCGCGAGCCGTGTCGGCGGGCTACCGGAGATCGTGATTGATGGTGAGAACGGAATCCTGATCGATCCCCGCAGCCCGGATCAGCTGGAGCGCGCTATTCTTCGGCTTTACGATGACCCGGACCTGCGGCGCGCAATGGGCGCCCGGGGCAAAGAGTTCTCGCGCGACTTTACAGCCGACGCGATGGCTGCAAAATACCTCGAGCTTTACAAACAGGCGACAGGCGATGAGTAATTTCTTCTACACGCGCGTGCGACCGGGCTTCAAGAAGCTCCAGAGTGCGATGGGCATAAAGCGCACGCGCGAGCGTTCGGTAAAGCTGCCGCCCGATTTCGACGAGCAGACGACGCGGATTTTCAACGCCGTCAATCCGTTCACGATGACGAGCCCGGAACGGGTTGCGGCATTGATCGAGGCGGTCCGCTACGTCGTCGCGAACGATATTCCGGGCGCTTTCATTGAGTGCGGCGTATGGCGCGGCGGCTCATCCATGGCGGCTGCACTTGCGCTGAAGGAGCTGGGCGACACATCCCGCGAACTGTGGTTGTACGATACGTATGAAGGAATGAGCGCGCCGACGGAGGAAGACGTCGACGTTGCCGGCCAGTCCGCTGATAAGAAATTTTCGCAGCGCCAGCTGAGCGAAGATTCATCCGAGTGGTGCCGCTCGCCGATCGACGATGTTCGCCTCAATCTGGAAAGTACCGGGTATCCATTGGAGAAGGTGCACTTCGTCAAAGGCAAGGTCCAGGACAGCATTCCCGGCACTTTGCCGGCCGGCCCGGTAGCCATCCTGCGTCTCGATACCGACTGGTACGAGTCGACGCGCCACGAAATGCGGCACCTCTATCCGCTGCTCGTGAAAAGCGGCGTCCTGATACTGGACGACTACGGGTACTGGCAGGGAGCCAGAAAGGCCGTCGACGAGTACTTCGCGGCGCACGACATCCGTCCGCTGATGGGCCGGGTCGATTTTGCAGGCCGGGTCATTCTCAAGCCCTGACCGTAAAGAGACTCTTCAGTCGGCCGGGTCGTCCTTGTCGTTGCCATCACGCTTGAATGCGGTGAGCTTGTCATCCACCGAACGCAGGTGCAGGTCGCGCTGCGGGAACGGGATTTCGATGCCGTTCTTGCGGAGTGCACCGAGTATTTCTTCATGCACG
>DATCZJ010000129.1:0-69624 GCA_036525955.1 Woeseiaceae bacterium
CAGGTAATAGCGGGCGTGCATTTCAATTACTCGCTGCCGGAGACTTTCTGGCCCGTCTACGCGGAGGTCCTGCGGCAGTCGGGCGATGCCACACAGTTCCAGTCCGAACAGTATCTCGGGATGATACGCAATGTCCGGCGAATGGGCTGGCTCATTCTGTATCTGTTCGGCGCGTCTCCTGCACTCTGCAAATCATTTTCAAAGAACGGGGCGGTGTCGTTGCCGTCGCTGAACGAGAATACCTGGTATCAGCCCTACGCCACTTCGCTCAGGATGAGCGATCTGGGTTACAGCAACAAAAATCAGTCGAGAATCAACATTTCGCTGAACAGCCTCGACGAATACGTGCGCGACCTGTGCGATGCGATCTGCGCGCCCGAACCTGCCTATGAAAAAATCGGCGTCAAGGTGGATGGGGAGTATCGGCAGCTCAATGCCAATCTGCTGCAAATCGAAAACGAGTTCTATTCTCCTGTCCGGCCCAAGCGAGTTGCAGGTTCGGGCGAGCGCCCGACAGCCGCGCTGCGGCGCGCCGGAATTCAGTACGTGGAGATGCGTTCTCTCGATATCAACATGTTCGACCCTGCCGGCATCAACCAGAATACGATGCGCTTTGCAGAGGCGTTCCTGATTTACTGCCTGCTCGAAGATAGTCCCGGGCTTGATGCCGTCGCGATGGGTGAAGCACGTGACAACCATTCGGAGACAGCACGGCGAGGCAGAGACCCGGCATTCATGCTAAAGCGTGACGGCAAACCGGTGGCTTTGCGTGCATGGGGCAGGGAAATACTCGACAAGGTCCTCGCTGTGGCGGAGACCATTGACGGGGGTGACGAATGCTGCGGCTATGCCGCGGCAGTCAATCGCATGCAGAGTCGTGTGGAGAATCCTGCGCTCACTCCGTCGGCACAGATTCTTGCCGAACTCGAGGCGACCGACAGCAGTTTTTTCGCGTACGCACTGGATATGGCTAAGTGTCATCGAGACTACTTTGCGTCGATCGCGCCGCTGGAACCCGAACGGCAGGCCTTCTTCGAGAGGGAAGCGCAGGAATCGCTGCAGCGCCAGGCGGCTATCGAGGCTGCCGATGATATTTCGCTCGACGAATACCTGGACCGTTATTTCAGTCGTTGCTGATCAGAACGGCAGCGGACTGCCATGCTCGTATGCGAAAGCCCGGTGCAGCGCCTGCAGCCTTGCCGTCATCGGCCCGCGCTTGCCGTCGCCGATGACGCGCCCGTCCGCTTCGAGGATCGGCGTCAACTCACCCATCGTACCGCTGGTGAAGGCCTCGTCGGCGGTGTAGAGCTCCGTGAGGGAGAGGTTCCGCTCGGTCGCGTCAATCCCCTCGGCCGCACAAAGATCGAGCACCATGCGTCGCGTCAGTCCTGGCAGACAGGCATCGGCATGCGGGGTCATGACGCGCCCGTGGCGCACGATGAACAGGTTGGTATCGTTGGTCTCCGAAATGAATCCGTTGAGGTCCAGCATCACGGCGCTGTCTGCACCGGCGACGTTCGCCTCGATTGCCGCAAGGATGTTGTTCAAAAGGTTGTTGTGGTGAATCTTCGAGTCGAGACAGGAAGGCGTATTGCGGCGCGTCGACGCTGTAATCACGCGGATGCCGTCATCCGAGTAAACAGGCGGTTTCCATTCGGCGAGCACGATTAAGGTGCAACCGGACTGGTTGAACCTGGGGTTCATCCCTGATGTAACTTTTTCGCCGCGAGTCAGCGTCAGGCGTATGTGCGCGTTGTCGCGCATGCCGTTTGCTTCGAGCGTCGCAAATATCGCTGCCCTGATGTCGTCGTTGCTCGGAACCTGGCGGAATGCCAGCGCCCTGGCCGAATCCTGCAATCGCTGCAGGTGCGCATCGAGTGCGGCGATGCGGCCGTTGTAAACGCGGAGTCCCTCCCAGACGGCGTCGCCGCCCTGGACAACGCTGTCGAAGACCGATACGCGCGCCTCGCCGCGGGGCTTCAGTTCGCCGCCGACATGAACAACGATGTCCGCATTGCGGGGGTCAGGAAGGTTCACGGCGTTTCTCCTTGGGGACGAGCCTGCAGTGCGACGGCAAATAGCTTTTCATACCACGGGACGCATTCCGCGAGCAGTCCCTTGAGGTGCGTCGGGAACTCCGCCTTGGCCCGGTAGGGCGCGAAGCCCGTACTCTTGTGCACTGCATGGTACCAGTGCGGAGCCCATACGCCGTCTTCAGGCCGGGGCCCGGCTTGCCACTGAAGCATGCGGTCATCGAAGGGCAGATCGAGATGGTGACACAGCGCGGAGAGCACACCTTCCGGGTCCAGTAACAGTTGGCGCGAATCGAGGACCGCGGGAGACTGGCCAAGCTCCTGCAGGTGACAATAGAGCGCCCATTGTTTCCTGAGGCCGGTATCCTCGAGCCCGGCGTCGGGCAGCTGGATCGTCAGCGACGGCAGCATGTCGTACGGGTCCCGGACGAGCAGAATATTGCTGGTGGCAGCGAGAAAGCCGAGATCGAGAGACACGAGGTGGTGCGCCATGTGCTTCAGGAACAGACGTTGATCGGACATCTGCGCCTGTTGAGCGAGCAGTCCGGCCATGACCGCGTTGCCATCGCAGTTCATCGCCGCGATGACGGCATCGCTTCCTGGGTGTTCTGCGCCGCTGAATCGCAGGTAGTGCCCGTAAAGGGGTTCGTCGACCACGCGAATGTCCGGTCTTTGCGCAAAGCTGTACATGAGCGCCGTCGACACGTTGCGCGGCCCGGACCACAGGCAGATGGCGTTCGTCATCGTCTTTCTTCCGTAGGTTCAGCGTCGCCCGGGAATTGTAGCCGCACCAGCCTGCCGCGCGAAGTCGCATTCGGTGGGTCGTTCCTGTGCGTTTCGTCACAAAATGAGTGGCATCTGGTATGACAGTCCTTTCAATTTAACTAAACTTGCCGCCTGAATGACGGGCTCGGGATGGATCAGATGAAGGGTGAGCAGTCTTGGTGAAGACATTCCTCGCAGGTATCGTACTCGGTGTGGTTGCTGCCGCCACCGCTTTGTACGCGTTTCCGGCCGTCGATCTGTACCGCGAAGCGTCGATCATTTCGGTCGCGGTTAACGGCGGAAACCGGGAGGCCTTCCACATCAACGTGCCGATGGACCGGATCATGGTCGGTGCGCCGGGACAGGCGAGAACGGTGCCGGAAGGCCTCGACTGGCCGACCGACGACGTGCTCGCGACGGTACGTGCCGAAATCTTCAAGATTCGTAACGAGCGCGACATCGTCGTCGGGATCGCCTCCCGGGTTGCCGCCAAAAGCGGCGACAGGGACGTGATCGAGTGGGTCCTGCACCTGCCGGCGCGTGGCTCGATGTACGTGACGATGGATCCGACGCCGCGGCAAGGCGGTTTCCGTCTCGGAGACCTGCGGAATGGTGCTCACGAGTTCGCGCCGCTCACCGGCGTCCTGACGGAACGCTGGGTTGCCGATACGTCCGGAGAAGAGGACGCCCCGGCCGGGCGCATCGAACTCATGGCAAGCTATGTCGGACAGCCGGAGTCGCTGCAATGAAGTACGTGATTTCTCTGTCGCTCGGGTTCGTCATTGGCATCGTATTGTTTGTCGGCGGCTTGCTATACAACCCGTTTTTCGAAGACAGCAGCGTATCGCCGCTGTCGGTCAGCGACGCAGAGATCATGTCGCTCGGTTTCAGCGCCGCCCCGTCGGAAACCATCGTCTACTCGAACAACGGCGAGTCCTCGGACAGGCCGCATCCGGAGAAAGTGCTGCAGCTCTGGGAGGCGCCGATCCGTTCGTCCAGCGTCATGGCGACCTTGCTGTTCGATGCCCGTGGCCGCGCGGCCGGCATCGGTATCAAGTTCTCCTCGAGGTCGGAGCGGACGAGCCTGCTCGATGGCCAGGCCCTGGTCGACAGCGTCTGGCATGTTTATCTGCCGGAGCGCGGCAGCGTGTTCATTCAACAGAGTGAAAACTTCTGGTCGTACCTGAGAGATATCGTGTTGCCCGCCTATCGCAGTCCAGCCAACAACTGGAAGGGCCAGTGGATGGGCCATACGACCGCCGGGCCACACGCGCTTGGCATGGCCGCTGCCAGTGGCGGGTCCGGAGCATTGCAGGGGCTCGAGATGAACGCGATCGAATCGCTGACGGCGACAGCCTTCTCCACGTCCAGGGGCCTGCTGTCGGCCGAAGGCCGGCTCGTCATCGAACTGCCGGTCGTGACCGATGAGGACGATTCGGCCAGCATCGAATAGGGCGATGGTCCATGGGCTCAGTCCGGTGCGATCAGGTCCTTGAGCGCGACATCCGGATTGGCCAGCTGCTCCACCGCGACTCTCCTGCCCGTCGCGATCAGTGACTTGGACTGAACGAAATCGCGCGGCGCATTGATCGCGTCGACGGCGATGAGCCGACCCTCGCTGAGGTACAGGCAGGAAAAGGCGCGCTCGGCCGGATTCCCCCGGATGACGACGTCGTCATAACCCGCGGACAGTCCCGCTATCTGCAGCTTGAGGTCGTACTGGTCGGACCAGAACCAGGGCACATCGGCGTAATGCGCTTCCCCGCCGCAAAGATTCGCTGCCGCAGTCTTCGCCTGTTCGAGTGCGTTGTGAACGGATTCGAGACGCAGGCGCCTGCCGTAGATTGCGCTGGGGTGTGACGTGCAGTCGCCGGCCGCGAAAATCGCCGGGTCGCTCGTTCTGCACCCATCATCGACGATAATGCCGTCGTCGACTTCGAGCCCGGCGGCCGTGGCCAGTTCCGAATTTGGCAGAATTCCGACGCCGATGACGACGAAGTCGGCGGCGATCGTCTCGCCATCGGTGGTTTCGACGGATTTGACGCGTTTTTTGCCGTGAATGGCTGCCACGGCCGCCGACAGTCGGAAGCGGACGCCGTGGTTCGTGTGTTCGATCTGGTAAAAATCTGAAATCTCGGGTGAGACGACGCGGCTCATCACGCGATCGGCCATCTCGACGACGGTGACATCCAGCCCGGCCTGGCGCGCCACGGCGGCGACCTCCAGCCCGATATAGCCCGCGCCGATGATGACAAGGCTGCCGCCCTTGCTCCAGGCGGCGCGGACGGCATCGACATCGGCGATTGTTCTGAGGTAGTAAACGCCATTGAGTTCGGTGCCGACGACCGGCAGTCGCCTGACGCGTGACCCGGTCGCGAGGATGAGCCTGTCGTAAGCGATGCGTTCGTCGTCGGTCGTAACGACGCAGGCGTTTTCACGATCGATTGCCGCGACGCGTGTTTCGAGGCGGAGTTCGACCTTGGCGTCGTCATAGAATTCGGCCGGTCGCACAAACAACCGCTCCGCGGGCAGATCGCCCGCAAGGTATTTCTTCGACAGCGGCGGGCGCTGATAGGGCAGATAGGCTTCGTCGCCGATCAGCACGATCGACCCCGCGAAACCGTTCTGTCTCAGGCTGACGATGGCCTGCCCCGCGGCCTGTCCGGCTCCGACAATTACGATTTTTTCGATCAAGCGATTCTCCCGGACGATCCGCGACGCCTTCGGCGCGGCAAGTTATGCGAGGGGCTGTAATGGCCAGAGGATCGGCAGCAGCACCATGACGGTGATGAAAACGACGATCGTCAGCGGCACGCCGACCCTGATGTAATCAACGAAGCGATAGCCGCCGGGGCCCATGACGAGAATGTTCGCAGGGTGCGAAATCGGGCTTGTAAAGCTGGCAGACGCAGCCATCGCCACGGCCATCATCGCGGTCTCCGGCGCGAGTCCCATGTCACTCATTGCCGACAGCACGATCGGTGACATCAGGACGACGAGCGCCGCCGTCGGAATGATCATCGTCGCCATCGCGGTCAGGATGTAAAGACCCATGATCACCGGCCAGGGGCCCGCGTCGCCGAGGAGGCGCATGACCTGATCGGCGAGATAGGTTGCGGCGCCGGTTTCCTGCATGGCGGTACCGAGCGGCAACATGCCGGCGATCAGGAAGATCGCGCGCCAGTCGATCGCGCGATAGGCCTGTTCCATGTTGAGGCAGCCGGTCAGCACCATCAGCGTTCCGCCAATGACCGCTGCGACGGAAATCGGCGAGTAGCCCAGCATCACGGTCACCACGACCGCCATCATGATCAGGGCGGCAAGCGGTGCGCGCTTGGTATCCGGCGGCTCCTGGCCGAGTGGCGTCAGGATCAGGAAGTCGGAATCCGAGGACAGCAGCTGCAGGCGATCGCGGGGCCCCAGAAGCAGCAATGCGTCACCGATCTGCAGGCGCTCGTCGGCGAGATCCGTGCCGACTGTCTGGCCCTCGCGCCAGATGCCCGCGAGTTCGATGCCGTAGCGTTCCCGGAAATTGAGCTCGCCCACGGTTTTTCCGGCGAGCGAGCTGCGGGGATCGAGCGTCGCGTCCATGAGCGTCAGTCGTTCCGAATCGAAGGCGGCGGTATTGCTCGATACCGACGTGTCGATCTCCAGTTCCTGCAGTCCGCGTAGCACGTCGAGGTCGCCCGGTTGTCCCTCGATCAGCAGCAGGTCTCCTCCGACCAGGACCTCGGCGCCGCGCGGCATGACCCGCAATTCACCATCACGAAATATCGCGAGTACGCGGAAGTCGAATACTTCCGCGATGCGGCTTTTTTCCAGCGTCTCGCCGGCCAGGTCGCTGCTCTTCGGCAGCCGGACGACGAACATGCGCTCGTCGCCCTGGTATTCCGCGGCGAGTTGCTCCGGCGTGAACACCTGCACCTCGCTGAAGTCCGGAAACTTCTCCAGCTGCGCAATCGCATCGACTTCGCCCTGCACAAGAAACTTGTCGCCAGTCCTGATCGGGACGTACGCGAGATTCGTCAGTCGATAGGCGCCGCGACGCCAGACGCCGACCACCGTAATGTCGAACCGCGAACGAAACGCCGCGTGCCGGACGAGCTCGGACGTGACCGGAGATCCGTCCGCGATGGTCACCGCGGCATAGCCGATGCGCGTTGCGACCATGGATTTCAGTACCGGGGCCTCGCGCTCGATGACGAGATCGCTCCAGCGCCCGAGTTCCCGGAACTGGTCGACGCGACCCTGCACGAGCAGCCCGTCGCCGCCGCGAATCACGGTCTGCCGGCTCGGCAGCGTTTCGGATCGCCCGTCGCGCTGCAGCGCCAGGATGATGAGACCGGTCGACGAACCGATACGGCTTTCCGCGAGCGTTTTGCCGACGAGCACGGAGTCGCGCGGCACCCGCATGATGAAGGTGCGCTCCTGCAGCTTGTAGCGTTTCCGCAGGCTGCGTTGCGAGATGTGACGATCGCGCTCGCCCCGCTGCTTCGGCAGCATCAGGCGGCCGATCAGCGCGGTGAACGCGACGCCGACGATCATCACCGCACCGCCGATCGGTGTGAAGTCGAACAGCGCGAACGGTTCATAGCCGTTCAGCACCAGCGACTCGCTGATCAACAGGTTCGGCGGGGTACCGATGAGCGTCATCAGGCCGCCGAGCAGCGTGGAAAACGCGAGCGGCATCAGGAGCCTAGATGCGGGGATGCGGGTGCGTCGCGAGACTTCGACGACGACCGGCAGCATCAGGGCCGCAACGCCGATATTGTTCATGAATGCCGACAGCACGGCGCCCGTGATCATGATGACGACAATCATCGCGATTTCGCGGCGGCCCGCGATGCGCATGACCTGGCGGCCGATGATGTCCGCGATGCCGGTCCGCGTGAGGCCCTCGCTCAGGATGAACATGGCCCAGACCGTAATCACGGCGCTGTTGGAAAAACCCGCAAAAGCCTGGTTGGAATCGACGAGGCCGGTGATGGCCAGGGCACCCAGCACGAGCAGCGCGACCAGGTCCATGCGGATGATTTCGCTGATGAACAGGATCAGCGATATGGCGAGGATTCCGAGTACGAGTGCGATCTCGAGCGTCATGCTGCAGTAGAGGATAGCCGCTTGTCGAATTCACCACGTTTATACACGACCTGTGAAACAAAAGCGTCAGGGGCATGCAGGCCGGTGGCGGACTGTGCAACACTTCATCTATGGGCGATCCGGTCATTTACAGTTCCAGGCGACTGCCGCGCAGTTCGGAGCAGGGCATACGCGGCGTTAGCTGTCATGTCACGGAGTGGGGCGATCCTGGCGCGCCCCTCGTGGTCTATCTGCACGGCTGGGCAGACACCGGGTCGACGTTCCAGTTCGTCGTCGACGAGTTCGTCGGGGAGTGGCACGTGGTCGCGCCTGACTGGCGCGGTTTCGGTCGCAGCGACTGCGACTGCACATCCTACTGGTTCCCGGACTACCTCGCGGACCTCAACGAATTGCTCGAGATTTACGCGCCGGACGTGCCGGTGCTGCTGGTCGGCCACAGCATGGGCGCCAACATCGCCGCCCTGTATGCCGGCGCGATGCCGGAGCGGGTGCGGGCGCTCGTCAATATCGAGGGCTTCGGCCTGCCGGATTCCGATCCGGCCGAAGCGCCGGGCCGCTACCGGGCCTGGATCGAGGGCGTGCGTGCGGGTGAGTCGTTCTCGACCTATCGCGACATGGGTTCGCTGGCAGCGCGCATCGCAAAGCGCCATCGCGGCATGGACGCCGGCCGCAGTCTCTTCGTCGCCCGGCAGTGGGCTCGTGAACGCTTTGATGGCACCGTCGTGCTGCGGGCCGACCCGCGCCACAAGCTGCCGAACCCGGTCCTGTACCGGCGCGCCGAGGCCGAAGCCTGCTGGCGTGCGATTGCGGCCGATGTCCTGCTCGTGCGCGGCGCGGACAGCGAAATGGCTGAACGGGGCTACAGTGCACTGGCGGCCGCGCTGCCGGCGGCAAGGTCGGCCTTGATCGAGGGTGCCGGCCACATGCTGCATTTCGAGCGGCCGGCAGAGCTCGCGGGCGTGATCGAAGCTTTCCTGGGCGATTTCTTGTAAATCCATCCAGTACTGTATAAAAATACAGATTTGCGAGGAGCCCGGCCGGTGCAGGCAGCGGAACAGCAAATCGACCACCTCGGGATGCTCAACCCGGCGCAACGGCTCGCGGCGGAGTATGGCGAGACCGGCCCTGACGGCGGGTTTTCGTCGGGCCCGTTGCTCGTCATCGCGGGTGCCGGCACCGGCAAGACGATGACGCTCGCGCACCGCGTCGCGCACCTCGTGCTTTCGGGTGTCAGTCCGGAGCGGGTCCTGCTGCTGACGTTCACGCGCCGTGCCGCCGCCGAAATGACGCGTCGGGTCGAGGCCATCGTGAGAAGCGCAGCGCAGGGACGGGCGCCATTGCCGGCAGGCGGATTGCCCTGGTCCGGCACGTTTCATTCGATCGCCAACCGGCTGTTGCGCCGCTATGCGCGCAATCTCGGGCTGGACCCCGGCTTCTCGGTACTCGATCGCGGTGACTCGGCCGACATCATGGACGTCGTACGCCACGAGCTGAAGCTGACCCGGACGTCACGGCGCTTCCCCAAAAAGGATACCTGCCTCGCGATCTACTCGCGCTGCGTCAACACGCAGAAGCCGCTGACCGACACGCTCGAGCAGGCCTATCCGTGGTGCGCGGACTGGAGCGACGAACTCAGGGAACTGTTCCGCCATTACGTGCAGCGCAAGCAGCAGAACCAGTCGCTCGACTACGACGATCTGCTGCTCTACTGGAGCCACCTGGTCGCGGAGGCCGAATTCGCTGCGGAGATCGCCGCCTGGTTCGATCATATTCTCGTCGATGAATACCAGGATACGAACGTTGTCCAGGCAGATATCCTGCGGGCGCTGAAGCCGAGCGGCGGCGGCCTGACCGTGGTCGGCGACGATGCCCAGTCGATCTACTCGTTTCGGGCCGCCGAGGTGGAAAACATACTCGGGTTCCCCGATCAGTACGTGCCGGCGGCGCGCGTGGTGACGCTCGAACAGAACTATCGTTCGACGCAGCCGATCCTCGACAGCGCGAATTGCCTCATAGCGGAGAGCGAGCGCCAGTACCGGAAAAGCCTGTTTACGGACCGCAAGGGCGGCGCGAGGCCACGCTACGTCACCGTCGAGGACGGCGACGCGGAGGCCGAGTTCGTCGTCGCGGCAATCCTCGAGAATCGCGAAACGGGCATGCAGCTGAAGGACCAGGCTGTCCTGTTTCGCGGGTCGCATCACAGTGACCGGCTGGAGCTCGAGCTCGTGCGCCGCAACATTCCGTACGTCAAATACGGCGGTCTGAAGTTCCTCGAGGCCGCGCACGTCAAGGACCTGCTGTCGATCCTCAAATGGGCCGAAAACCCGCGCAACGAGGTGGCGGCCTTCAGGGTGCTGAAGCTGCTGCCGGGCATGGGGCCGGCCCTGGCCGCGCGTTGTTTCGAACAGCTTGCCGCCCGCGACTTCCTGTTTTCGGCATTGCGCGAATTTCGCCCGCCGGCGGCTGCCCGCGAGGGCTGGCCGGGATTCTGCAGCCTGTTCGAAACACTGGCGGGTGCCGGCCTGGATGACCAGGGCTGGCAGTCGCAGCTGGTGCTGGTGCGGCGCTGGTACCAGCCGCATCTCGAGCGGCTCTACGATGGCCTCGACACGCGCGAAGCCGATCTCGAGCAGCTCGAGCAAATCTCGGGCCGCTATGCGACGCGGGAGCGCTTCCTGACCGAACTGACCCTGGATCCGCCGAGCGCGGCAGGAGACCTCGCCGGCGACCCCCTGCTGGACGAGGACTACCTGATCCTGTCGACCGTACACTCGGCCAAGGGCCAGGAATGGGATGCAGTGTTCATTCTGAATGTCTCGGATGGCAACTTTCCGTCCGAGTTCGCGGCCGGCAAGCCTGAGCTCATCGAGGAGGAGCGCCGCCTGTTGTATGTTGCGATGACGCGGGCGCGCGAATCGCTGTCACTCGTTGCGCCGCTGCGTTACCACGTCACGCAGCAGCACCGGGACGGCGATCGCCACGTCTACGGTGCCCGCAGCCGGTTTCTGACCGAGAGCCTGCTCGCGACGCTGGATCGACGGTTTGCCGGGCGTTGCGATGCCGATGGCGGCCACTTCCGGGTCCGCTCCGACAAGGAGATCGACGTTGCGGCGCGCATGCGCGAGATGTGGTGAAAAAAAAGCGGTGGCCAGGGGCCACCGCCAGTCGAGACGCAAGTCCTGCATAAGGGGGATCATCAGGTTGTCTCGTCAGCGTCTGTTATTGAGATGCCCCGGCGCGGCATTTGGTTGCATTGGCTCCGCCGACAGGCCTCGAGCCGTGGTTTCAGCCCAGGAAAATGGCGTAAGCCGGATTGTCGCTTTCTTCCCAGTGTGGGTAGCCCAGCTCGGCCAGATGCGCCTCGAGTTCGTCGGTTTCTTCCTGTGGCACGTCGATGCCTGCGAGTATGCGCCCGTAGTCGGAGCCGTGGTTGCGATAGTGGAACAGGCTGATATTCCAGTCGTTGCCTATCGCGTCGAGAAAATCGAGCAGTGCACCGGGCCGTTCGGGGAACTCGAAGCGAAACAGCCGCTCATTCCGGATGCCGGGCGAGCGACCGCCGACCATGTGTCGCACATGCAACTTGGCCATTTCGTTGTCGCTCAGGTCCTCGACCGGGAATCCCGCATTGCGCAGGGTCTCGAGAATAACGAGCCGCTCGCGCATGCCCTGGCGTAGCTGAACGCCGACGAAAATATGTGCTTTCTGGGCATCGGCATAGCGGTAATTGAACTCCGTAATGCCGCGCCGGCCTACCGCCTTGCAAAAACGCCGGAAGCTGCCCGGTTCCTCCGGAATTTCCGCGGCGAGCAGCATTTCAGTCTGTTCGCCGACGGCTGCGCGTTCGGCGATGTGCCGCAGTCGGTCGAAGTTGACGTTGGCGCCACAGGAAATCGTCGCGATGGTCCTGTCGCGAAGATCGTGCTGCCGGATGTACTGCTTCGCGCCCGCGATCGCGAGGCCGCCGGCGGGTTCGACGATCGAGCGCGTATCCTCGAAAATGTCGCGGATCGCGGCGCAGACCTGGTCGGTACCGACCGTAATTACCTCGTCAACGAATTCCCGGCACAGGCGAAACGTCTCGTCGCCCACCCGCCGCACAGCGACGCCGTCGGCAAAGATGCCGACGTGCGACAGCGTGACAGGACTGCCTTTTTCCAGCGACTGGCGCATGGCATTCGAATCGTCCGGCTCGACACCGATGATGCGCACGTCCGGGCGCAGGTGCTTCACCCATGCGGCGATACCCGCGATCAGCCCACCGCCGCCGATCGGCACGAAAATCAGGTCGAGACCGTCGCCTGCCTGCTCGAGCAATTCGACGCCGATGGTTCCCTGCCCGGCGATCACGAGCGGGTCGTCGAACGGATGAATGAACGCGAGGTTTTCCTGCTCCGCGAGCCGGATCGCGTGCGCATAAGCGTCGTCGTAGGCGTCGCCCTTGAGCACGACTTCGCCGCCCAGCGCGCGGACGGCTTCTACCTTGATCGTCGGCGTCGTGACCGGCATGACGATGACGGCGCGCACGCCGCGCTGGCTGGCCGCCAGCGCCACGCCCTGTGCGTGGTTGCCCGCCGAGCTGCAGATCACGCCGGCACCGATCGCCGCGTCGCTCAAATGGGCAATCTTGTTGTAAGCCCCGCGGAGCTTGAATGAAAAGACCGGCTGCAGGTCCTCGCGCTTCATCAGGATCCGGTTGCCGACCCTGCGGGACAGGTTCCTGGCCAGCTCCAGCGGCGTCTTTATCGCGACGTCGTAGACGCGCGCATCGCGGATCAGTGCGGGATAATCGGGCGTACTCATGGCGCGGTTATCGCATACGACACGGCGCACCGCAAAGATCCCGATTGTTGCGATGGTAATCATTGCCGGGGCTGTCATAATTGCGGTCCTTCCAGACGCAACCGGAATTCCCGACACCATCGTGAGCAAATTACTCATCAGCAATGCGCGCCTCGTCAACGAGGGCGAGGTGCGAGACGCCGACGTACTGGTCGACGGCGAGCGTATCGTTCGAATCGGTACGGGCATCGCGGCACCGGCGGGCTGCGAGGTGATCGACGCCCAAGGCAAGTTCCTGATGCCCGGCATGATCGATGACCAGGTGCACTTCCGCGAGCCCGGCCTGACGCAGAAAGGCGACCTCGCGAGCGAGTCGGCAGCCGCCGTCGCGGGCGGCATCACGAGTTTCATGGATATGCCGAACGTCAACCCGCAGACGACGACGCGCGTGGCGCTTGCCGACAAATACGTCGCCGCCGCCGGCCGTTGCTCGGCGAATTACGGCTTTTACCTCGGCGCGACCAACAGCAACATCGAGG
This sequence comes from Woeseiaceae bacterium, assembly GCA_036525955.1. Classification (GTDB taxonomy): domain Bacteria; phylum Pseudomonadota; class Gammaproteobacteria; order Steroidobacterales; family Woeseiaceae; genus UBA1847. The sequence continues at coordinate 13,220 of DATCZJ010000129.1, forward strand.
AAATCAAGGCGCTCAAGCTCGACGAGTCCTGCGGTATCAAGGCATTCATGGGTGCGTCGACGGGTGACATGCTGGTCGACGATCCCGCTGTCCTCGAGAAACTGTTCGAGCATGCGCCCGTCATCGTCGTGACGCACTGCGAATACTCCCCGACGATTCGCGAAAACGAGGCGAAAGCGCGCGCCGCTTTCGGTGAGGAAGTGCCGTTCACCGAGCATCCCGGGATTCGCTCGGCAGAGGCGTGCCTCGCATCATCGCGTATCGCGCTGGACCTGGCGACACGCCACGACGCGCTGCTGCATATATTGCACCTGACCACGGCGGTCGAAATGGACCTGTTCCGCCCCGTGCATCGTCGCGACAAGCGTGTCACGGCCGAAGTCTGCGTGCATCACCTGTGGTTCGACCAGGGCGATTACCCGCGGCTCGGCGCACATATCAAATGCAATCCGGCGATCAAGCGCGCGGAGGATCGACAGGCGCTGGTCGCCGCGGTTGCTGACGGACGCATCGACGTGATTGCGACCGATCATGCACCACATCTGCTTTCCGAGAAGGCCGGCACCTACTTCAAGGCGCCGGCCGGACTGCCGCTGGTCCAGGATGCGTTGCCGGTCCTGTTCGACCTGGTCGCCCGCGGCGAGCTCAGCGTGGAATTGCTCGTCGAGCGGGCATGTCACGCGCCCGCCGACATCTTCGGCGTCAGGGAGCGTGGCTATGTGCGCGAGGGCTGGTTCGCGGATCTCGTGATCGTCGACCCGGCGAAACCTCGTACGGTGACACGGGACGCCGTGCTCGCGAAATGCGGCTGGTCGCCCTTCGAGGGCCACGAATTCGGTTCCTCGATCGATACGACCATCGTCAACGGCACCATCGCATGGCGCGGCGGCGGTCTCACCGGCGCGATTGCCGGCCGTCGGCTGGAGTTCGGCCGCGCCCGGTAAAGAGGACCGAAACTGTTTACTTTCCGGTCGATCCCGCTATGCTAGCGCCAAGCACTTGCCCCCCTGTCTGCGTAATGACGCGGACACGGCCTACATGTCACTTTAATGAAGCCGACAGATACCAGTAATCCCGAGTATTTTCACAAGGTCGTGGACTGCCAATGGGGCTGTCCGGCGCACACCGACGTTCCCGCCTACATCCGGATGATTGCCCAGGGGCAGTTTACGGATGCGTACATGGAGAACCGCAAGTCGAACGTGTTTCCGGGCATTCTCGGCCGCGTTTGCGATCGTCCCTGCGAACCAGCCTGTCGCCGCGGCAGGGTCGAAGACAAGCCCGTAGCAATCTGCCGCCTGAAGCGCGTCGCGGCGGATCATCGCGGGGACGTCAAAGAGCGTCTGCCGAAACCGCCCGAAAAGGGTAACGGCAAGCGCGTCGCGCTGATCGGAGCCGGCTGCGCGTCGCTGACCGTCGCAAATGATCTGCTCCCGATCGGCTACGAGGTGACGATCTTCGAAGCGCACGGGACGACCGGCGGCCTGATGCGCACCAATATCCCGCAATTCAGGCTGCCGCCGAAAGTCCTCGATGAGGAAATCGGCTACATCCTCGACATGGGCGCCGACCTGAAGCTAAACCACCGCATCGAAAGCCTGCAGGCCCTGCTGGCAGAAGGATACGACGCGGTATTCGTCGGCTCCGGCGCGCCGCGTGGCAAGAATCTGGAAATTCCGGGTCGTTACGATTCGGACCGGATTCATATCGGCATCGACTGGCTCGAGTCGGTCGCTTTTGGTCACATCGAGAAGATCGGCAAGCGGGTGCTGATCATCGGTGTCGGTAATACCGCCATGGACTGCTGCCGCACGTCGCTGCGCCTGGGCGCGGAGGACGTCAAGGTGATGGCGCGCAAGCCGCGCGGGTTCTTCAAGGCATCCGAGTGGGAACTCGAAGATGCGGAAGAAGAAAACGTCGAGATTCTCGTCAACCATTCCCCGAGGGAGTTCGTGCTGGAAAACGGCAAGCTCGTCGGCATGCGGTTCGAGCTCATGGAGTACAAGATCGACGAAAACGGCCGCATCGACCGGGGCACGGTCACCGGCGAGAAAATCATTCCCTGCGACGATGTCGTGCTTGCCATCGGTCAGGACAACGCGTTTCCATGGATCGAGCGCGATATCGGCATCGAGTTCAACGAATGGGACTGCCCGGTCGTTGACGAGACCACGATGATGTGCACGCGCGACGGCGTGTTCTTCGGCGGTGACGCAGCGTTCGGCCCCAAGAACATCATCTGGGCGGTCGAGCACGGACACCAGGCCGCAATTTCGATCCACAAGTACTGCCAGGGCGAAGACGTCAGGGAGCGGATGCCGAGAGGCATCAACCTCGCGAGCCAGAAGATGGGCATGCACGAGTGGAGCTATTCGAATGCCTACGATCCGGCGTCGCGTCGCCTGATGCCGCACGTCGATCTCAAGAAGCGATTCAAGAAGCTCGACATCGAGGTCGAACTCGGCTTCACACTCGAGCAGACCATCCAGGAAGTCGAGCGCTGCCTGAACTGCGATATCCAGACGGTTTTCGCTGCGAATCTCTGTATCGAGTGCGATGCCTGCATCGATATCTGCCCGGTCAACTGCCTGACGATCACGAGAAACGGCGAAGAAGAAGACCTCCGCAAGCGCCTGTCGGCGCCCGCGGACAATCTCGAACAGGCGCTGTATGTGTCCGAGGACCTGCCGCAGACCGGCCGAGTCATGGTGAAAGACGAGGATCTTTGCGTGCACTGCGGCTTATGCGCCGAGCGTTGTCCGACCGGCGCGTGGGACATGCAGAAATCCGAGATCCTGATTCCGTATGCCGCGGACGAGGCGGCGGATGAGCAACCCGCGGCCGTGGCAGGCGGTACTCGCGGTTAGAGGGAAACACGTGACCAGGGTCAACGACGTCGTCATCAAGATTGCAACGGTAAACGGCACCGGTTCAGCCAGCGCCAATGGCCTGCTCAGGAAGTCGATATTCCGCATGGGCGTGCCCGTGGTCGGCAAGAATTATTTCCCCTCGAACATCCAGGGTCTGCCGACCTGGTACGAGATTCGTGTCACGGGCGAAGGCTACAGTTCGCGCGCCGATCGCGTCGACGTCATGGTGGCCATGAACGCCCAGACGTATGCGCGCGACATGGCTGACGTCGTGCCCGGCGGCTGGCTGGTATACGATTCGACCTGGCCGCGCAGCAGCCTGCTGAACCGGGACGACATTACGATCATCGGTATCCCGCTCTCGAGAATGTGCAACGAGCATTTCGAGGGCGCGCGTTCACGCATCCTGATGAAGAATATTGCGTATGTCGGCGCGATTGCGGCACTGCTCGATGTCGATCTGGACGTCGTGATGCAGCTCCTCGAGGAGACCTTTGCCGCGAAAAAGCATCTCGTCGATTCCAATATGGAAGCGATACGCCTGGGTTACGATTTCGCGCGGGAGAATTTCCCGTGCCCGCTGCCCGTGCGTGTCGAGAAGATGGACAAGACCAAAGGTCACATCGTCATCGACGGCAATACCGCAGCAGGGCTGGGCGCGATGTATGCGGGGGCGACGGTCGGCGCCTGGTATCCGATCACGCCGTCGACATCGCTGATGGACGCGTTTCGGAACTTTTGTGCGAAACACCGCGTCGATCCGGAAACCGGCAAGCGCACCTACGCGATCATCCAGGCTGAAGACGAACTGGCCGCGATCGGCATGGTGCTGGGCGCCAGCTGGGCAGGCGCGCGATCGTTTACGCCCACGAGCGGGCCCGGCATTTCTCTGATGAGTGAGTTCATCGGCTTTGCCTACTACGCTGAAATTCCTGCCGTGATCTATAACGTGCAACGGGTCGGGCCTTCGACCGGCATGCCGACGAGGACGCAGCAGTGCGACCTGATCAGTTGTGCCTACGCGTCGCACGGCGACACTCGGCACGTCTTGCTGTTCCCCGGCGATCCGGCCGAGTGTTTTTGGATGTCGCCGGTTGCGTTCGACCTGGCCGAACGACTGCAGACCCCCGTCATGATGCTCACCGACCTCGATATCGGGATGAACGACTGGATGATCCCGGAGCTCGAATGGGACGACAATTATGTTCCGGACCGGGGCAAGGTTCTCGGTGCGGAGGAACTCGAGAAGATCGACAAGTTCTATCGTTACCTGGATGTTGACGGCGATGGAATTCCGTACCGGACCCTGCCGGGCGTGCATCCGAAGGGCGCCTATTTCACGCGTGGCTCTGGCCACACGAAGCTCGGTGCTTATACCGAGGATTCCGCCGAATACCAGGACGTCCTGGATCGCTTGCTCGTGAAATGGGAGACCGCGCGCAAGCTGGTGCCGGAGGCCGAAATTCGGTACTCGAAGTTCAACAAGGCGGCGATCCTGACGATAGGCAGCGGCGATGGTGCGTGCAAGGAGGCGCTCGATCGACTGCAGCAGCAGAAAGTGGGGCTCAACTATTGCCGCGTCAAGGCGTTTCCGTTCTCGGACGCCGTGCGTGAATTCATCGACAAGCACGAGGTCGTCTACGTCGTGGAGCAGAACCGGGACGCACAGCTGCGCACGCTTCTGATCAATGACATCGACGCCGACCAGAGGAAACTCGTGCCACTGCTGCACTACAACGGCATGCCGTTGCATGCCGGCTTCGTGGTCGAGCGGGTCCTCGAAGAAATTGCCAAGGGCCAGGCGGCCTGATCGGAGCACCAGAGTGACTTACATTGCAAAGCCGAAAGTCTCACATCCAAGCCTCAGGAAGAACGAGCTGGGCCTCACCAAGCGAGACTATGAGGGCGTGGTTTCGACCCTGTGTGCAGGCTGCGGTCACGACTCGGTCACCGCGGCGATCATCCAGGCCGTTTTCGAGCTGAACATCGAACCGCACATGATGGCCAAGATGAGCGGCATCGGCTGTTCGTCCAAGACCCCGGCCTATTTCGTGAGCCAGGCGCATGGCTTCAACTCCGTGCATGGTCGCATGCCGTCGGTAACGACGGGCGCCAACGCCGCGAACCGCGAACTGACCTACATCGGTGTATCCGGGGACGGCGATTCGCTGTCGATCGGCGTCGGCCAGTTCGTGCACGCGATTCGCCGCAACCTCAATATGTGCTACATCATCGAGAATAACGGCGTTTACGGCCTCACCAAGGGACAGTTTTCGGCATCCGCGGATATCGGCAGCAAGCCGAAGAAGGGCATGGCCAACCAGCAGGAACCGATCGACCCGGCCAGCACGGCGCTCAGTCTCGGCGCGACCTATATTGCGCGCAGCTTTTCCGGCGACAAGGAGCAGCTCGTTCCCCTCATCAAGGGCGCACTGATGCATCGCGGCTTTGCGCTCGTCGACGTCATCAGCCCCTGTGTCACTTTCAATGACCATGAAGGCTCGACCAAGAGCTACTCGCATACGCGGGAGTTCTACCATCACGTGACCAACATCGATTACGTCCAGCCCACCGAGGAAATCCGCGCATCCTATGAGGCCGGCGAGGCCATGCCCGTCGAGTTGCATGGCGGTGAAGTCATCGTGCTTCGCAAGGTCGACAACCAGTACGACCCGACCAGCCGCGCCTCGGCATTCGCCTACCTTCGAGACCGCTTCAATGCGGGCGAGATCACGACGGGCCTCCTGTACGTCAACGAGCATCGCGAGGAGATGCATGAGTTGATGGGCAACGTCGATACGCCACTGGCGAAGCTTCCCTACGAAGGCCTGAACCCGGGCAACGCGGGCTTGAAACAGATTCAGGCGCGTTATCGCTAGACCGATATCGGTGGCCCTCGTGGTCACGGATCCCTTTTCCCGATGGCCGCCGCCGAGAACTCGCAAGGGCGGCGCCCAGTTCCAGCGCCATGGGCGCCACGGCATCCGTCCCGCAACGGGGCGATATTTTGGCCGCGGCGACCCACCCCGATTGCCCGCCAATTCCCGGCCTTCGCGGCCGGCGAACGCCGCTGCCGTTTGCCCGGGGCGGCGGCCGGCGCCAGATAGTGCTTTTCCGCCGCTGGCGGCATCGATAATGTGTGCTAATATTCTATTAAAATCAGTATCTTAAAATTTCTGAATCCAAATGCCATCCGTGGAGCATCTACCTCCCGAAAGCAAGACTTCTCACAAAATTGGAGTTACTGACGTGGCAGAAGAATTCATTCCCATCGTAATGTTCGCTGGCCTGACTATCGTATTCTGTACGCTGTTCTGGTTCCGTTTCCGGGCGCGCAGCGAAATGCAGCAGACCATCCGCCTGGCGCTCGACAAGGGCCATGAGCTGACGCCGGAGATCATTGACCGGCTCGGACATCCCAAGGAAAGCAAGTTCCGGGATCTGCGCCTTGGCGTCATCTGGCTGTCCCTGGCGGTCGGCCTGGCGCTGATCGGCGTCGTTATCGCGCCCGATGCCGGTGCCGAGGCCCTGCGCGGTTGCCTCGCAGGTGCTGCATTTCCAGTGGCCATTGGTCTCGCGTACCTGCTGCTTTACAAGGTTACGGGCAGTAAGGACTAGTCGGGACCGCGGCCTTGACTCGCAGCGAAGATCATCAGCTCGTCGCGCGCGTCGTTTCCGGCCAGGATGCGCACGCGTTCGGCGAACTCGTCAGCCGGCATCAGTCGCAGGTCAGGAATTTTCTGCGCAAGCTGACAGGCGATTTCGCGCTGGCCGACGATCTCGCGCAGGACGCGTTCATGCATGCCTGGGACAAGTTGCAGACGTTTTCGGGTCGCGGGTCATTCATCGGGTGGATGCTCAAGATCGCCTATACGACTTTCCTGCAGTCCAGACGACGCTCGAAGCGCTACGCGGAAATTCTGCAGGACGTGGGACAATCGATGGTCGACGAGTCTCGTCACCACTCGATGCCCGCGGACGAGGTGACTGACCTGGAGAAACTGCTCGCGGTGCTGGACGAGGAGGAACGCGCGATCATGGTTATGTCGTATGCCTGCGGGCTGTCGCACCGCGAAATCAGCGATGCGACCTCGATGCCCGTCGGAAGCGTGAAATCGGTGATATTCCGTGCTAAAGATAAGATCAGGACGAATTTTGACATCAAAGATCATCAATATGGCTGAGATCATCAAAGACGCTGAGGACCGTTTTCTGGAATCGGTGTTCCGCACGGATTCGGTGGCGGACAATGGGTTCAGCAGGATGGTCATGCGCCGGATCCGCCGGCGGCTGTGGATCAAACGGCTGGCGATGCCGATTGCCGTCGTTGTCGGTGCGGCTGTTGCGTTCAAACCGCTGGTCGGACTCGCGGCGATGCTCGCCGGCATTCTGCAGCTTGTGCCGGACGACATGCTGGCATCGGCCAGCCAGGCATTGCCGCATTTGTCGACCTATATTCTGGGTGCAATGTTACTCGCCGCCTGCATGCTGGGACTGCGTACGATCGAGGAGTAGTACGCCGTTGTAACGACCTGGTGGCTCGGTTACATTGAGCGCATGACGCTCCGGGAAAAAGTTGAAACACTCCTGCCGGACTGGGAACGCTGGTATCCCAGCCTGTTCGATGCCGCGAGTGACCTCGGAATCATCAAACCTGAAGTCTGCGATCCTGGTTCACTGCTGCTGACACGTCGTCACGCGTCGGTCAGGCAGCAGGCCGAAGACGCGCACCGCGAAAAGTGGGGCGGCAAGCCAGAGGAATAACCCTTGCCCTTCGATCCAGTTTCCGTAAGACCCCGCTTCCCATCCCTGTCAATTTCGGATGCCGGGAAGCGCCGCATCTATTTCGACAATCCGGCCGGTACGCAGGTGCCGGAATCGGTCGCCAGTGCGGTGGCCGACTGCCTGCTGAAAACGAATGCCAATGTCGGCGGTTATTTTGCATCGTCTGCCGAGGCCGGCGGGGTCATCGACGCTGCGAGACGGGCCATGGCGGATTTTCTCAACGCGCCGTCTGAGGACGAAATTGTGTTCGGGCAGAACATGACGACGCTCACGTTCCACATGGCGCGTTCGATCGGACGACTGTTCAAGCCCGGCGACGAGATCGTCGTATCCCGTATGGATCATGACGCTAACGTCTGGCCCTGGGTCATGCTCGCGCAGGACCTCGGGCTGACGATCCGCTGGTTGCCGTTCGATCGCGGGAGTTTCGAATTCGCGCCGGATGCCATCGACAAGGTGCTCACGGACCGTACCCGGCTGGTGTGCATCGGCGGCGCGAGCAACCTCACGGGCACGATTAATGACGTGCAGCAAATCTGCGGCAAGGCCGCCGCAGCCGGTGCACTGACCTACGTCGACGCCGTGCAGTCCGCGCCCCACATCGCCACGGATGTGCAGGCGATCGGATGCGATTTTCTGGTCTGTTCCGCATACAAGTTCTTCGGTCCGCACCAGGGGATCCTTTGGGGGCGAGCGCAGACCCTCGACCGCCTGGAGCCGTACAAGGTTCGCCCTGCCGCGGACAGCGGCCCGGAACGGTTCGAGACGGGTACGCAAAGCCACGAAGGATTCGCCGGCATCACGGCTGCCGTCGATTATTTCGCGAGCATCGGCGAATGTTTCGGGTCACGCGATGCGGACCGCTGGCTCGGCATGTCGGGCCGCAGGCTGCATGTCCACAATGCCCTTGACGTGCTATTCGAATACGAACTGTCGCTCGCGGAACACCTGGTCCGGGGCCTCACCGCAATGGAAGGCGTGACCGTGCAGGGGATTACCGAACCGAGCGCGATGCGGCGCCGCGTGCCGACGGTGTCTTTCACCCACGAGCGGCTGGCGCCCGCGGAGATAGCGCAATATCTTGCCGCTCAGAATATCTTCGTCTGGAACGGCCACAACTATGCCGTGGAACTGGCCGGCTCGCTGGGCCTGCTCGAGTCGGGCGGCGTCGTTCGCGTCGGGCCGGTGCACTACAATACGCATGGCGAAATCGACGAGCTGCTGTCGTCTTTGTCGGCGCTGTTCGGCCGCTGAAGTGGCAGTCTTGCGCATTCCCGAAACAAAGAAAGCCGCATTGCTGCGGCTTTCCGTGAGATTTCGTATCTGAAAAGGAGGGTTAGCGAATGGCGGTGTGGTGCTCCATCTTTCGCCTGAGACCCGTTGGTTTTCCCGATACTCTTGTTATCTCACGAGACATGGATCACCTCCTTTCAGCTGTTGGCCCGGGTCCAGTATGTCCTGTAAGCCCATAAATTCCAAGACAAATTTTTCCCCGGGAAACGCCTTCAATTCGGTACATTTTGTGGGTTATCATTACTGGCCTGCCTCCTTGAAAGTGTCCTGTTCGGCTCGCACAGGCTGCAGATAGTGCGGTAACACCTAAAACCATAAAGAGAGAACATCGATGGCTATCTCAGATCTCAAGTATGTACAGCGGCTTTTTGGCGGTGCGGATGTCGGCGCGAGTCACGAAGAGGAACTGTTCAAGGAAGTTCTGCTGATGACGCTTGCGAGGGCAGCCAATGCGGATGTCAGCATCCAGCATGTCGAAGTCGAACGCATCCAGGAAATTCTGAAGAAGCACACGGGCATCGATTTTACTTCGGCGGAAATCCGTGTTGCCGCGCGCGAAGAACTTTACGCGGAAGCGACCCTGGTCAAGTACCTGCGTGGCGCCCAGAAGCGACTCACCGACAGCCACTGCACCGAGGTCGTGCATGCGCTCGCTGACGTGTTCCGTAGCGACCAGAACGTCAGCGTCCTGGAAGTCGACTTCTTCAATAATGTTGTCGACGCCCTGAACGTGACACCTGCACAGATCGCGGGCCTGACGGCAGGGAACGTCGACTAGACCACCTCACCTGTCCCGGCCGGCGGGACTGCCGGTGCTGATTGCCTGTCACTTCGATACACGACGAACAGGCTCGATACGATGATGATCATTGCGCCGATGACGACCCAGCGGTCCGGTACCTCGTCCCATATCAAGTAGCCGGCGATGGCGCCGCCGACGAGTGCCGTATATTCGATAGGTGCGAGATGGGCGGGCGATACCGCCCGATAGCCGTTGACGAACCCGAACCACGCGACGACCGAGCAGGCGGCGGCGCTGATGAACAGCACCCAGCCCGCTGTGTCCGGCGTGAGCCAGGTACCCGTGTCGAGTGTTGCGGTCGAGACCAGGAACGGGCCGAAAATTACCCAGAACGAAAGCGAGATCGTCGACTCGGAGTTGCTGAGCTTGCGGGCCGTAATCGCCTGGCATGCATAGCAGAATGCGGCAACCAGAACGGCCGCGGCTGCGAAAGTGAACTCCCCGCTGCCGGGCCTGAGCATGACGATGACGCCGAGGAATCCGATGCCGACCGCGAGCCACCGTCGCCATCCGACCCTGTCGCCGAGAAACCACGCGGAAAGCGCCGTGACGATCAGCGGCGCCGTATAGCCGAGCGTTAGCGCGTTGACCAACGGCATGTTGGCGAGTCCGAAAAAGAATCCGAACATCGCGCCCACGGCAAAGATCGCGCGGATAACGTGCCACTTGATTTCGCGGGTCTTCAGGGCGGCAAGCCCACCGAATCGAGGCGTGATCGCAAGCAGGATCAATATGCCGATGAGACTACGCAGGAATATGAACTGCCCGAGCGTATAGCTCTGCAGGAGTTCTTTTGCGCAAAGGTCGAGTCCGAGTCCGCCGAGCACGCCCAGCAGCAGCCAGAGCGCTGCCCTGATCACTTCCTCGTGCGGCGTTTCCTGAATCATTCCTGAACCGGACCATGTCGGCCATGCCTGGGACGCGACATGTTCTCACGCGTGGACGCAAATACCTAGCGCGATTCAGGCGCGATTCAGTGACGGCATCGTGTAATAGAGCCATCACAACCGGAGGGAGTGATCATGAACAAATGCATTGCCAGTAAGCTGTTGATCATATCGATCTTCGTGGCCGCCACAGTCTATGCCGAGGGACCCGAAACGCGCGAGAGCCTGACCTCGTCGGGTATCGGCATTCAGCGCGGTGGCATCAGTGAAGGCAGGTTGGTTTACAACAGTCACGATCCGTTGCTGACCTCGGGTACTCGAGCAAAGCCCGCGAACACGCGTGATGCGAGCAAGTCCACGGTCACCGAATCGCGTACGCCGAATACCGATTTCTGGTTCTACGACGTCGACGTTCAGCTGTTTTCGGATCTCGACAGGGACGGCTACTTCCATGGTATCGACCTGCTGTTCGACGCAGACACTAACTTTTCTGCGGCCGACGTATATGCAGTCGTCTACCTGAGCTACGAATACGGTCCCTGGAACGAGTATGCGGAAACCGAAGACTTCACGCTGTTCGGGACATCCAGCAGCGACGAATACATCATCGAGACGGAACTGGTCGCCGGATATCCGACAGGCAGCTATGACATCCTGATCGAGCTTTACGACGCGTGGGACAGTACGCTGCTGGCCTTCATCGGGCCCGACGAAGCGGTTGACCTTGCGATGCTTCCGCTTGAGGACGCAGAACGCGATGCGCCGTCGGGCGGCGCGACTCAGGTCGTGGTGAACTCGGGCGGTGGCGGGTCCTTAAGCTGGGTCCTGCTGTTCGTTCTTCTCGCCGTTCGCATGACTTTTCGGCCCCATGCGGCGAGGTTGTCGAAGTAAACGTACAACGCAGGCACGACGAGCAGGGACACGACCGTCGAGAATGCGAGCCCGCCTATGATCGCCCTGGCCATCGGGTAGTACGGCGGACCGTCGCCACCGATTTGCGTGCTGCCCATGGCCAGCGGCGTGAGGCCGACGATGGTCGTGGCGACGGTCATGAGGATGGGACGCAGCCGGTCGCGACCGGCCAGCACGATGGCCTGGTCACGTGGCGTTCCGGATATGCGCAGGTTGTTGACATGATCGACCAGCACGATGCCGTTGTTCACGACGACGCCGATCAGGATCATGATGCCGATCATCGCCATGAAGGAGAACGTCGTGCCGGTAGCGGCGAAGAACAGGAAGACGCCGAAAATCGAGAAGACGATCGAGCCGAGAATGATCGAGAACGGTAGCAACAGCGACTCGAACAGGGCTGCCATCACGAGGAAGATACAGGCGATGCCCAGCAGGATATTGGTCGCCATCATCTGGGCAGTTTCGTCCTGGCGCTCGAATCCCCGGCCTTCCTTCCAGCTATAGCCCGGCGGCAATTCGAGCTGCTCCATGAGGTTCTTGACGCGCGGCCTGACCTGGTCTGCCGTAACCTCGTCCTCCAGGTTCGCGGTCAGGACGACTGCGGTCTGGCGATCAGTGCGCCGAATCGTGTCGGGCGACTTGGCGATATGCATGCTGGCAACGCTGCCCAGCGTGATACGGCGCCCCGTCGACGTGTACAGGGGCAGTTCGGCGAGCTGCTCGACGCTCTGCTTGTCGTCCTCGCGAAACGCGAGTCGGACTTCTATTTCGCCCGCATCGTCGCGAAATTCCCGGAGGTTTTCTCCGCGCATTGCGATCGCGACCGACTGTGCGATTTCGCCTGTCGTCAGGCCCGCTGCGGCGGCACGCTCGCGATCGATGTTGACCCGTACCTCGCGATCTCCGGACTCACTGTCGCTGCGCACGTCTTTCAATCCCTCGACCGATTCGAGTGCGCGCGCGACTTCGACGCCCAGTCGATTGAGTACTTCGGTCGAATCGCCGCTGATCTGGACGGAAAAGCCGTCGCCACCGCCTTGCTGGTCGAACTGGAAACTGGGTTTGCCAATCGCAATTGTCGGCAGGTCTTTCTCGATGCGCTCGATGATCTCCTTCGTCGAGAGCGTGGCGTCTTCCTCGTCTGTCAGCAACAATGTCGATTCCGCGCGGCCCTGGTCGAAATAGCTGTAGACCGACCGAATATTGAATTCTTCCTGGTGGGAGTAAAGATACTCCTCGATCGTATCCACGGTTGCTTCGACGCGCTCGAGCGGATGCTGTCCCTCGATGTGGTAGGGCATGTACAGCCGTCGCCCAACGTCTTGCGGGAACATGTCGAACTTGACCAGCTGCAGCACCATCGGCAGTACGCCGACCACGCATATCAGCAGTATGCCGAGCGCCGTCCACCAGCGGTGGTTGATGATCCACTCGAGACTGCGCGCGTAGCGGTCCGTCAGCCGCGCCATGAAAGCACCGGCCTTGGGTTGCGGCGGCACCGCAATCCTGGCAGCGAGCATCGGCACCAGCGTTTGTGCGATCAGCAGCGACGCGACCAGTGCCACGATGATCGTGATGGCGACATGCGTCAGGAAGATCGTGATGTCCACCTTGGCGCCGAAGATGATCGGCGCAAAGACGATGATGGTCGTCGCGGTTCCGGCGATGACTGCCATCCCGACCTCGTTGACGCCGTCGAGCGTCGCCTTGAAAGGTTCGTCGGGCCTCTCCGCGCGGTGCCTGAAAATGCTTTCGGTCACGACCACCGCATTGTCGACAAGCATGCCGACCGCCAGCATGAGCCCCATCATCGACAGGATGTTCAGCGTCAGCCCCGAGAAATACAGGGCGCCCAGCGTAATCATCAGCGAGAACGGCACCGACGCCGTGACAATCAGGGTCGTTGTCACCTGTCGCAGGAAGAGATACAGCACCACGAGCGCGAGCAATCCCCCGAGCAGGCCGGCGCTCATGAGGTCGCTCAGCGACTCGCGAACGCTGTCGCCCTGGTTGTCCAGCGCGAAGATGTTGATGCCGCGCATTTGTGGAAGTTTGCCGATAGCCTCGACTTCCGCGATGACGCGATCGGTCACGTCGACCAGGTTCGAGCCCGTGGTCTTGTTGACGGCCACACCGATCGCGTACTCGCGGTCGAGGTGCCGGCCATAGTTGCGGTCGGGCGCGCGCAGTTCGACGTCGGCCACGTCGCGGAGTCGCAGGCCTTCAGCGTTGATGACGAGATCGCGGATCTGGTCGAGAGACGAAAACTCGCCGCTCGGACGGACGCTGAATCGCTGACCGCCGGCCGTGACCTTGCCCGCGCTGACTGCAAAGTTGCTGCGGATCAGGATATCGCGAACTGTCGCAATATCAGCACCGTAGGCCGCGAGGCGATCCGGATCCAGCAGGATGCGCAGTTCGCGCGGATCCACGCCATGGAGGTCGACGCGCGACACGCCCTCGAGACGCTCGAGGCGTCGCTTCAGCAGCCGGTCCAGCATGTCAAAGCTGTCGGACAGGTCGCGCTCGCTCGAGATTCGGAGTTGCAGAACCGGCTGGTCGCCAAGCGAGCCCGTGAAGACGAAAATCCTGCGGACGTCGTCGGGCAGCCGGCTGCGAATGCCGTCGACCTTCGCACGAGCCTCTATGCCTTTCGCGCCCATGCTTTGATCCCAGCCGAATTGCAGGAATATCTCCGCCTGGTTTTCGCGGGAACTCGAGAACATGCGTTCGACGCCGGACAAGGTGGCAAGCGCTTCCTCGACCGGCCGGGTGATCAGCTGCTCGACCTCTTCGGGTGTGGACCCGTCATACGGTATCTGGATGAAAATCCCCGGGAACTCGATATCGGGAAACTTTTCCAGCGGCAGAAGACGCGCGGCAATGAGGCCGACCAGCGACAAGGCGACGAACACGACGACTGTCGTCACCGGCCTGCGCAATGCGACTTCCGTATGTTTCATCGTGCGGCGTCGGGCACGGCGACCGGCTGCGGCCGGCGGTCCATGTAGGAATAGACGACCGGGATCACGACCAGCGTCAGCAGCGTCGAAACCGTGAGTCCGCCGATCACCGTGATGGCCATCGGCGTCCTGACTTCGGAGCCCTCGCCGAAGCCGAGCGCCATTGGCAGCAATCCCAGCGCGGTTGTCAGTGAAGTCATGAGAATCGGTCGCAGACGCGCGCTTCCTGCTTCCATGATGGCGTCATGCGTGTTCTTGCCCTGCTGTCGCAACTGGTTGATCAGATCGACAAGAACGATGGCGTTATTGACGACGATACCAGCGAGCATGATCACGCCGATCAATGCAACGATATTGATTGTCGTGCCGGTAATAAACAGCGCCAGCACGGCGCCGACCAGCGCAAGCGGGATCGTAAACAGGATGACGAACGGGTGTATCAGTGATTCGAACTGCGAAGCCATCACGAGATACACGAGGAAGACGGCGAGCACCAATGCGAATTGCATCGACTCGAACGATGCTTCCATTTCCTCGCTCTGTCCGGACACGATTGCGGAAATGCCGTTAGGCATGGGGATGGCGCCGACGATGTTGCCTGCTTCCAGTGCGGCGGCGCCGAGGTCGCCGAAGGCAATGTTCGCCGTGATGATCGCAACCCGCTGCTGGGCGACACGCCGAATCTCGGCCGGGCCCTGCGACACCTTGATATCCGCGACGGCGTCGAGCGTAACGGGGCGTTCCGAGGTGGGATTGACGATCAGTCGCCTGATTTCGTCGATACTGGAATTGCGCGTGTCGACGCTGCGAACAAGGACGTCGATCTTCTTGTCACGCCAGGTGTATCGTGTCGCGAGTTCGCCGCGCACGTTGGCGACAACACGATCCGCGACGTCCCGCACGGCAAGCCCGAGCTTGGCTGCGCGCTCCTGGTCGAAAACAATCTGGATTTCCGGGTTGCCGCGCTCAACCGTGGTCTTGATGTCCGTGAACCTCGGCGACGCAGACATCGCATCGACGACGCTGCGGCTGACCTGCGCGAGGCCGTCGAGGTCGTAGCCTTGAATTTCGACCTGCAGCAGGCTCGAGAAGGACAGCAGCGATGGCCGGCTGAACTCGAACTGTACGCCAGGCAGGCGGGCCAGTTCGGCGCGCATGGCGGCGATTGTCCGGTCTTCGGCTTCGCGTCCGGAGCCTGGCTGTAACCGAACGCTCAGCGTGCCGGTATTGTCACCCGCATCGACCGGGTTGGCGTCAAGCCTGTTGCCGGTACCCGCTACGGAATAGTCGAGCGCCACGGCATCGATGCCTTGGGTTGCGCGTTGCGCCGCCTGGATTGCCCGGTCCGTTTCGTTCAACGGGGCACCCGGCGGGAGGCGCAGGTCGACATCGAATTCGCCCTGCGAAAATTGGGGAATGAGTTCCGTGCCGAGTCTTGGCACCAGTGCCATGGTCGAAACGAATATCGCGAGCGCCGAAATCACGACGGTGCGCCGGTGCGCAAGGGCCCAGCGCAACAAACCCGGGTACACGGCCGCGATGGCGCCGTAAAACTTTTGCAGGATCCAGGTCGGCACCCAGAGCAGGGCCCAGAACAGTTTGCGCAACGCGAAGAAGAAGAATCCGAATAATCGCACGATGAACGCGACCAGCCGTGTAAACCAGCCAGCCGGTTTGCCTTCCATGCCGTCGTCATAACGGCTGCGCGCGCCGAGCGAGGCAAGCATCGGTATCAGGGTCAGCGCTACAACGAGCGAAAATACCAGGGCAAACGTCACGGTCAGCGCCTGGTCGCGGAACAGCTGCCCCGCGATACCGCTGATGAAAACCATCGGGAAGAACACGGCGATCGTGGTCAGCGTTGCGGCCGTGACTGCCCCGCCAACCTCCGCCGTACCGTTACGCGCCGCCTCGATGATGTCCTCACCCTGTTCTTTCTTGCGGACAATGTTTTCCAGCACGACGATCGAGTTGTCGACGAGCATGCCGACCGCCAGCGCGATGCCGCCGAGGGACATGATGTTCAACGAGATGTTGTTGGTGTACATCAGAAGGAATGTGCCGATGACCGACACCGGTATCGCAATTCCCACGATCGCCGTTGCGCGTGCGTCGCGAAGGAAGCCGTACAGGACGAAGATGGCAATCAAGCCACCGAGAATTGCAGCGGAGCGCACATCCGCGACCGCTGAGCTGATGAACGTAGACTGGTCGTAGATCTGGACGAGTTCGATGTCGTTGGGAAGATCTTTCTGCAGTTGATCGATGCGGTTGCGGATACGACTGGCTACCTGCACCGTATTTGCGTCGCCTTCCTTGTACACGGCGAGTTCGACCGACTCACGGCCGCGCACCCGCGTGATCGCCTCCCGTTCCTTGTATCCCTGCGTGACTGTTGCAACGTCCCGCAGGTAAACGGGCCGACCCGCCACGTAGGCGATGATTGCGTCACCGAATTCCTCGACGCTCTGGAATTCGTTGATTGTGCGAACGAGGAATCTCTGGTTGCCTTCTTCGAGACGACCGCCGGACAGGTTGACGTTTTCCGCCCGGATCCGGGCTGCAACCTGGTCGATTCCGACACCGAGCTGTGACAGCTTCTGCTGGTCTATCTGGATCTGGATCTCGTCCTCGAGACCACCGCTGACCTTGACGGCTGCCGTGCCTTCCTGCGCTTCAAGATCGTTCTTGATTCGGTCCTCGGCCAGTCTACGCAGCGTCTTGAGTCGGTTTTCCGGCGAATCGCCGGCCGCGGCTGCGGACTCCCTGAACAGCAGGCCAAGCCGTATGATCGGTTCGGAAGACGGGTCGAAACGCAACAGCAACGGACGGTTCGCCTCGAGCGGCAGGAACAGCACATCGAGTTTTTCGCGTACATCGACGCCGGCGACATCCATATCGGTGCCCCACAGGAATTCGATCGTTACGTCGGACTGACCCGAGCGCGATACCGAACGAACCAGGCGTGCGTTGCGGACGACACCGACGGCTTCCTCGATCGGCTTGGTCAGGAGGTTCTCGACTTCGACGGGAGCCGCACCTGTCAGTTCGGTACGCACGGTCAATGTGGGATACGAAATGTCCGGCAGCAGGTTCAGTTTCAGCCGTGACAGGGACACCATGCCGAACAGGACGATCGCAATGACGAACATGACGATCGTCACGCGACGCTCGGTGGCGATCTCGATCAGGCGGCGCATCAGGATTCGCCTTCCGCAACAGATTCCGTGGACGTTTCCGCATCCTCCGGAACGTCGGCATCCGGCGCAGGATCATTGATGACAGATACGGTGGCGCCGGGCTTCAATCCGATCTGTCCTACCGTGACGACGCGATCATCATCTTTGAGGCCGAACGTGATTTCGACCATTCCGTTGTTGCCATAACCGACCTGGACGGGCCGGCGCTCGGCCTTGTTGTCTGCGACGACGAAAACGCTGGACTCGCCCATATCCTCAACGAGCGCGCTGCGCGGAATCTGCAGGACGTTTTCGTGCCTGTCGTAGACGATGCTCATGCGGCCGAACATGCCCGGCTTGATGCGCCGATCCGCATTGCCGATTTCCATCGTCATCTTGAATGTACCGGTATCGGGATCGACGACCGGGCTGACGCGCGTCACGGTGGCCAGAATGTCATTGCCGTCGAGCGCGTCGATCTGGATCGATACAGGCTGGCCGGGACTGATTTGCCGGTACTCTCTCTCCGGAATATGCAGGTAGGCCACCAGTGGGTCGAAGCTCGTCACGCGAAATGTCGGCGTGCCGCTCGCAATCATGTTGCCGAGCCGGATATAGCGCTCCGAGACGACGCCGTCTATCGGTGCGCGAATCTGTGTGTAGTCGAGTTCCAGCTTGGCGAGGTTGTAGGATGCCTCCAGTGCCTCCAGGTCGTATTGCAGTTTCTCGAAATCACCCTCGCTGAGCAGGCCTTTTTCGCGCAGGTCCTTATTGCGCTGGAAATCGCGCTGCATTTTGCGCAGCCTTGCTTCGGATTCGCTCAGTTCGAGTTTCAGCCGTTCGCCGTCCAGCCTTGCAAGGACCTGGCCTTTGCTGACGACGTCGCCTTCCTCAACCAGGATCGACCTGACTTCGCCCTCGACCTTGCCGATGACATCGGCTTCGGCAAACGCTTCTACAGGGGCGGTGCCCGTGTAAACGGCAAAGACGTCGCCACGAATCGGCTGGCTCGTCTCGACGGGCACCGGTGGCGCGTCCTCTTCCTCTTTGGCGGCCTGTTCGCCGCCCTGCTTGCAGCCCGTGATTACAAACAGGCCGATGATGGCAAGCACCCCAAAACGGTTTCGCCTCATGACTCCTCCCTTGCAAATCTGCGGAGCCGCTGCGGCTCCGCCCAGCGCTCGCGTCAGCCCGTGTGGCGTTCGAGATTATTATTGCTGGCGAGCACCCTGCTGCCGTCACGAAGCGCGGACTGGCCGACGACGACCACCATTTCCGCCTCATCCAGGCCGCCGAGAATTTCAACGTATCCCTCTGCGCTGATGCCGGTCCGGACAGCGCGCCGCTCGACCTGCCCATCGCTGACAACGTATACGGTCGCCTCGTCCTCATCGTCCAGAAGTGCGTTCGTGGGGATCACGAGCGCGTCTTGGTGTTGTTCGTAACCGATAGTGATGCGTGCAAACATCCCGGGTGCGAGCCTGCCGTCGGCATTGTCGATGACGGCTGTCGCCCGGAACGTTCCGTTGCGCGTATCGATGGTCGGGCTGACCCGAACGATGTTGGCAGGGAAATCCATGTCGGGCATTGCCGCGACGCGGATTGTTGCCGGGTTGCCGGCATTGATCTTCGCGAGCTCCGACTGTGGGATCTGCAGGTATGCGAGCAGTTCCCGAGTGTCGGTGATACGAAATGCCACATCACCGGCCGCGACGTTCTGCCCCGGGCGGATCTCGCGTGACGCGACGACACCGGTAATCGGGGCACGAATCGACGTGTAGTCGTAATTCAGCTTTTGCAGTTCGTAGGTTGCCTCGAGCGCCTCCAGGTCGAACTGGAGCTGATCGTAGGCCGAGGCGCTGACGAGGCCGCGTGCATGCAGGTCCGCATAGCGGGCATGCTCACGGCGCGCCTGGTCCAGGTTCGCCTTGGCCGCCAGCATTTCGAGACGCAGGCGTTCGCCATCCAGGCGTGCGAGCACCTGGCCCGCCTCTACGTAATCGCCTTCCTCGACGAGCAGGTCGACAACGTCGCCGGAAACGCGCGCCACGGCCGGCGCGTCCGCGTCTGAGGCCATCGTCGCCGAGGCGACATAGTTCGCGTACAGGTCCATGCGATACGGCTGCGTGACTTCGACCGGCACCGGGCTTTCCGCCTGAAGGGTCGACACATCGGGGGGGCTGGCTTCGCCGGTGCCACAGCCCGAAATCATCGCGCTGCCTGCAATTGCCAGTACCGTAATGATCATCCTTGTGCTTGCCATTGTTAGACGCCTGTCTCGTTTGGTGTTGTAGTGAAGTATAACACTAGTTCGGTATAACGCAAGTGGGGGCATTCACATTTTGCCGAACGGCCCATTTTCACTGAAAAACAATCACTTACGTTCCCGGGAGACGTGTTTTAGCCTTGCTCCTGACTATTAGATGCGCGAGCGCGTCATTTGGATTGGCGCCGGGCTAACTGGTTTGGCTGCCGGCTCCGGCGGCGGGGGTGTCAACCCGGGTTCCGCGCCGGGCGTGCCAGCGTGCCACCAGGCTGGCCTGGACCATGAGCAGGCTCGGTGTCAGCAGCAGCGTGAGAATCGTCGCAAAGGCGAGTCCGCCCGCCACCGACGACGCCAGTTGTGTCCACCATTGCGAGCTTGGTGCGCCAACAGAGATTTCCCGGTTGATCAGGTCGAAATTGACGCCGAATACCATGGGCATGAGTCCGACGATCGTAGTCACCGTCGTCAGCAGTACCGGGCGCAGGCGAATTGCGCAGGTTCGCAGTATGGCGTCGAACGCCGCCTCGCCGCGGCTGCGAAGGACATTGTAGGTGTCGATGAAGACGATGTTGTTGTTGACCACGATGCCGGCAAGCGTAATGACGCCGACACTGCTCATGATCACGCCGAACGGCTTGCCCATGATGAGGTGGCCGAGCAGGACGCCGCCCGTTGAGAACAGCACGGCCGTGAGTATCAGCCCGGCCTGGTAGATGCTGTTGAATTGTGTCACGAGAATAATCGCCATGATCGCAAGTGCCATGAGCATCGCGCGTTCGAGGAACGCCATGTCCTCGCGTTGATCTTCGGTACTGCCGCGAAAAGCTGCGCTCACACGTGGATCGATATCGAGTGACTGCATCGTGTCCTGGAGTTCTCGGACCAGGTGATCGACGAGGTAGCCGCTGGCAACGTCCGCGTCGATCGTGAGTGTGCGGCGCATGTCGATACGGTGAATCGTGCTGACTTTCTGTGCCGGCACACGGTCGACGAACGTGTTGATCGGGACCAGTCCCTGCGGCGTCGGGATCCGCAGTTCGTCGATCTGGGAGAGGCTGCGACTGCCTTCCGGGTAGCGCACGCGGATATCGATTTCGTCGTCGCTATCGTCGGGACGGTACTCGCCGATCTTGATGCCGTTGGTGACGAGCTGGACCATGGCACCGACGAGGGATACGTCGGCGCCGAATCGGGCCGCCTCCGCGCGGTCGACCTTGACCTGCCACTCGATGCCCGGCAACGGCCTGCTGTCCTCGACGTTGATGATGCCAGGATGCCGTTCCATTTCATCGCGAACTCGCGCGACGGCCTGGCTCAGCAGATCGGGAAAGCGCGACGTGAACTCGATATGAATCGGTTTTCCGATCGGCGGGCCGGGATCCGGTTTGCGAGTCTCGATGCGGATGCCGGCCAGGTCGCTGGTCCGGCCCCGGATCTCGGCAAGAATCTCGTCGGCAGGGCGCCGTTCGCGCCAATCGATGTAGTTCAGCGTCAGCGACCCGATCTGGTCTTCGGCGCCCTGGTCTGAGCTCCCGGTTTTGGCGTACAGGAATTCGATCTCGGGCATGCCGAGAACACGCTCCTCGACCTGCTGGACGAGAAAGTCGCGCTCTGCCGTTGACAGGTCACCACGGGCACGAATGTCCACCATGCCGAAGGGTTGTTCGACGTCGGGAAAATACTCGACGCCTTTGCCGAAGATAAAAAATGCACTGTAGACGACGAGCAAGAGGCCGGAAACGCCGGCAACGCTCAGCCAAGGCCGCTTGAGCGAGCGCTTCAGGAAACGCACATAGCTTCCGGTGATACCCGTCACTGTGTCGAGGTCGCCGCGTTCCGCGGCCGTCAGATTGCGACGGGCTTCCTCGGTGTTCGCCCCCGTGCGGCCGAAGATGGCGCCGAGCGTCGGGACGAAGAGCAGCGCCATGACCAGTGATGCCGACAGGACGGCGATCAGGGTGATCGGCAGGTACTTCATGAATTCGCCCGACGTGCCCGGCCACAGCGCCAGCGGGAAAAATGCTGCGAGCGTCGTGCAGGTCGACGCGATGATCGGCCATGACATGCGTATGGCAGCGCGGGAATAGGCATCGTGACGGGAGTCGCCTTCTGCCATGCGCCTGTCCGCCATCTCCGTGACGACGATGGCGCCATCGACAAGCATGCCCACCGCCATGATCAGCGCGAACAGCACCATCATGTTGATCGTGATGCCGAATGAACCGATCAGGAGGATGCCCATCAGGAAGCTCCCGGGTATGGCAACGCCCACCAGCAATGCCGAACGGATGCCCAGGATGCCGATGATGACGATGAACACGAGCAGTACTGCGGCCAGAACGCTGTTCTGCAGTTCCGTCAGCATGTCATGCACGTCCTTGGACTTGTCGCGTGAAGCGACGACTTCGATGTCCGCGGGCCAGTACGCGCGTTCCTCGTCGATGATCGCGTTGATCTCGGCAATCGTATCGATGATGTTGGCGCGCGCCCGCTGGACCACCTCGATTGCGAGCGCCGGCTTGCCGTTCAGCCGTGCGACGCTCTCGGCGTCCTTGAAGGTTCGCCGGACCGTCGCGATATCCTTGAAATGCACGATCCGATCACCGTCTGCCTTGATGGGCAAATCGAGTACATCGGCAGCTGACTCGAAGACTCCAGGCACCTTGACCGGGAAGCGTCCTTCCTCGGAATGCAGGGCACCGGCAGCCACGAGACGGTTGTTGCGCGACACGAAGCTGATGATCTGCGCCTGGTCGAGTCCATAGCTCTCCATGGCCAGCGGATCGACCACGACTTCCATGATTTCCTCGCGGGTGCCGATCAGGTTGACCTCGAGCACGCCACCCAGTGCCTCGATCTTCTCCTCGAGCCGCTCCGCGATCGTCGTTAGCGTACGCTCCGGGACATTGCCCGCGAGATTCAGCACCAGCATCGGGTCGAAGCGCGACATCTTGACCTCGTGCACCGTCGGGTCGTCGGTCTCTCCGGGCAGCTTCGCCTTGGCGAGGTCGACTTTTTCGCGAACGTCCTGCAGTGCCCGTCTCGTGTCGATTCCCGCGTCGAACTCGATCTGCACGTTGGCGCCGCCTTCGTAGGCGCTGGCGCGCATTTCCTTGACGCCCTCGATCGAGCGCAATTCCTGTTCTATCGGTCTGACCAGCAATCGCTCCGAGTCTTCCGGCGATATGCCATCATGCTCGACGCTGACGTAGACAATCGGGATTTCGATGTCGGGTTCGGCTTCCTTGGGGATCGTGACGTACGCGATCATGCCCCCGACGAGCACGACGAGGAGCGAGAGGATAACCGTACGCGACCGCCGCATTGCGAGGTCGATCATGTCCATCAGTTGCCTTCCTTGCCGTCCTTGATGGCAACCGCGGTCTCGACATCGGTCTCCGGCACCGCATCGACAATCGTGCCGCTGGAGACATAGCCCTGCCCGACCGTAATGATGGTCGCCTGTTCGGGCAGGCCCGCAAGCCAGACGCCTTCGCTGGACGACAGCGCGATGTCTGCCGCGACAAACTCCACCTGACCCTCGGGGTTCACGATCTTGATACCGACATTGCCCGCGTCATCGAGCGTGAGCAACGATGGTGCGACGCGGTGTGCAAGGACCGTTTCAGCCGGAATTCTGAGTTCGGCAGTGCCGCCGGCGCGCAACATGCCATCCTTATTCTCGACTTCCAGCTCGACAACAAATGTCCGCGTCGATTCGTCGGCCACTGGCGCCACGTAACGGATGCGGCCGAACACGGTTTCGCCTGTTGCCAGCCGTGCCTCGGCGGTGTCACCGACATCGACGTAACGCGCATCGAATTCCGACAGGTTGGCCGACACGATGATCCTGCGATTGTCCACATAGACGGCGACAGGATCGCCGCGTTTCACGAAATCGCCGATCTCGGCCAAGCGCGACTGCAAAGCGCCGTCAAACGGCGCGCGCACCTGGCGGTAGCCGACGTCGAGTTCGGCCCGGGTCAGTTCGGCTTTTGCGGCCTCCAGCGCGGCGATGGCTTCCTGCAATTGCGCTTCGGATACGTAACTTTCGGATTTGAGCTTCAAGCGGCCCTCGTACTCGACCTGGCGCTGCTTGACGGTCGCACTGGCCTCGGCGAGGCGAGCGCTGCGGTCCCGCTCATCGAGCTGCAGGATCAGGTCGCCAGACCGCAATTGCGCGCCGCGTTCCGCACCGATCAGCTCGACACGTCCGTCGGTTTCTGCGGCGAGTTCGACCATGCGCGCCGGCGCGGTTTTGCCGTTAACGACGATCGTACGCATGACCGTTTCCGCTGCCTGCGTACGCACGCGTACGCTTTGGTGTCGGTCCTGATCCCTCGTCGGTGTTGTCGCTGCCGTCTCTTCCTCGTGCCCCCGCTGGAAATGTCCCGATGCGAGCCAGGCGGAGACGAACAGGATGATGCTCGCGGATATCAGCCATGATCTGTAGCGATTAAATTTGAATTGCATTGTCGTTGATTCCGGTTCCGACCGTGCTGTCTATACGGATGCCGACTTTGTTGCTTTGTCGGAAGACAACTGGTGGCGATATTCGTTGATGTAGTTTTGCATTGCGCTCGCAAGCGTCTTGCCGAACCCGAGCACAAACTTCATTCCCTCGGGCCAGTCCGCGCTGTCCTGCGCTTCGAACTCACGGAACATCGCCTGGTATTTCGCAATGTCCCGGAGGCGATGATCGAGTACCTGCTGGATGACTTCCGGCTTCATCAGGTGTGCAAAGCACAGCGTGGCAAGGAACTCGGAGCGAACCTTGTGGCAGGGGCAGGGATTCTCGAGCGCCGCGGCAAGAAAGCGGTGACCGTCGGCGGTGATGCGATAGACCTTGCGGTCCGGTTTGCCTGCCTGCGGAATTTCCTCGCAGGTGACGTAGCCATCCTCGGCGAGCGATGCAAGCGCCGGGTAAATGGATCCGTATCCGGCCGCAAAAAAATGTCCGAAGGTCGATTCGAACTGCTTTTTCAAGTCATAGCCTGAGGCAGCGCCATCAGTGAGCATGCCGAGGCAAACGGTTTTGACGTCCATTACGCAGGTCCCGGTCCGGTTGTCGGACCGTCTATATATCGGGTCGATGTATAATATCACTCCGATATATAAAGTCCAGCAGGATCCTGTTTCAGTTTGTATCGTGCAAAAGGGTATGAATAACAGTCAGTTATGATCATTTTCCCGGGCTGGCAGACTCGCTTGCGACCGCTTGTCAGGCGAAATACTGCGCCAGAAACGGGTTCAGGAGCCGGTTCCTGGGGTCCAGCTGGCGCCGGATTTTGCGGAAAAACTCGAGGCGCTGCGAATACATCTGGCGCGCAAAGTCCGCCCGCAGCGCGCGCGACTGACTGAAAATCGGCGTGCCCCCCCAGTTCTCGGCGAACTGCGAGAAGTCGATGACAAAGTCGTCCCAACCCGCGGACTGCGTGGTGGTTGCCTGGAGAACGATGGCCGGCTCGTCGAACGACGGTGACAGCAGGGCCGAGTTGTCGCGGCTGACGCGGAAGCCGACCGCGGGCAGGTCGCAACGAAAACCGGTTCGGGCATAGGTCTCGCGACAGAATTCCGTATACGCCTTGATGACTACCGAAAAGTCGGTCGCCGGAAAGCACCAGGAGGAATATTGCAGGTTGCGTGGCTTCCGGCGGCGGTGACGGCCGGTTGCAGTTACATTGTTGCCGTTTCGAACGAGCCGCGTGTTGACGAGATCGTAGGTGGCTGTGCTGATCGAATCGATGAGCCGGTAGCGCATCGAAGGGATCGGCAACATCCTGCCGAGGGATTTGAAAACCTGCGGCAAAACCGTGCTCTCGCCCCAGTCCTTGATTTTCCAGGGTGCGTTGTATGCACTGCCCGGAGATGTCTCATAGCGCCGCAAGTCCAGGTAGACACGGTCCTTGTGGGGCAGCAGATAGAACTTGAAACCGACATCACGTTCGGCGAGTCGATCGGTCACGTCGGCGAAAGTGCCTATCGAGAGCCCGCGATGACTTGCCGTAAACGTCATCAGCGGCCGGACACGCAAGGTAGCCTCCGCGATCACGCCCAGCGCGCCGTAACTCAGACGGAACGCGTTCAGCAAATGTTGCTTTTCGCTCGACACCTTCATGAGCTTGCCGTTCGCGGTAACGACCTTCATGCCGGAGACCTGGCTCGAGAGATAGGCGGCATGCCCGCCGATGCTCGGACCCATGCACGGCGATGCGAGCGCACCACCCAATGTCCGCTCCATCTGTTCATGGTTACCGATCAGCTCGAGGCCGTGCTCCGCGAGTTCGGAAACGAGTGTGCCGAGACGCACACCGGCTTCGGCGGTGACGGTCCGGTTGTGGCTGTCGATGTTGATGACCCGGTCGAGGCCCGTCATGTCGACGACGGTGCCGTGCGCCGCCGTGTTGCAGTCGGTGGAAGCACTGCCGGCGCCGCGGATCCGTATCGGCAGGGCGATATTGGCGGCGGGGTCGAGACAGCGCATGAGATCGGCAAGCGTCGCCGGCCGGAACACACCTGAGGTGGCAGGACGGTGCACGAAACGGCCGGTGTCGCGAAATCTCGGTGATGGCATCGATGTCTCCAGCTAAAACGGAATCCGGCCAAAGACACGATGACGGTTTGCAGCAACGAGGAAATGCGGCAATCGTTTTGCGGCGGCCCCGCTGTCCTAGGTTGAACCCTTAGACCGGAAGCTTTGCGACACTGCCTTTCGACAGCTGTGCCTTTGTCAGACGAACTTGAATCGTTGCACATCGATCAGGGTCGCGCAACGACTCACGTTCACGGCCATGTATTTAGTAAAATGCGGAACTGCGTCTCTCGCTAGCGCGCCCTTGCGGCAGCCCCGGCGGTCCATACGGGGTTCGCTCAAGCCGGACGCTCTGACCGGTGTAACAAGCTGTAAGTACTACCCTTTAATGCTCGCGCTCTATTGGCCGGGACCTGGCCGTGCCCCAACATCCCGCGCTGATTAGTCCCGGGCGCCGGACATTCCAAGCGCGGTTCCTGCAGCTCGCGGCGCCTGAAATTGAGGGGGAAAACAAAGAAGAAACTCATGGTTGCGCTACTGGCCACGATGGTTGCCGGGTGCGGCGGTGTACCGACAATCCGGCAGGGCCCGGATGCCGAAGTCACGTTTGACGGCCTGGTGCGCATCGACAATTCGAGATTCAAGGATGCATGGATCGACCCTGACGTCGACCTCAAGTCCTATAGCAAGATTCTGCCGGTACGCGCCGAATTCGAATTCAGGGCCGTCAAGAGGAGCACGACGAGCACTGCCGTGCGTCGCGGCAGCGATACCGAATCCCGGATCTCGGACGAGAACCGCCACAAACTCGTCGACACGGTGTCGGAGGTTTTTCGGGAGGAACTCGCGAAGAGCGAACACCTCACGATCACGGACACCGCAGGGCCGGATACGCTGATCATCGTCGGCATGCTGCACGATATCGTGTCTCGCGTTCCGCCCGAGTACATTGGCCGCGGCGATGTCTACCTGTCGTCCGTCGGAGATGCGACGCTGATACTGGAAGCACGGGATTCCCTGAGCGGCGAGACGATCTATCGCGCCGTGGATCGCCGCAGCTTGGATCGCGGCGGTGACGTCGCGCTCAGGGCCAACACGGTGACGACCCGGGCCGAGGTCCGCCGCGCTGCACGCGCCTGGGCCCTGCGGCTACGCGCAGGGCTGGACTCGATCCACGACTGAACTGCCGGGGAGCCCGTCGCCCATTGCGGGTCCGGCGCGATTGCTGCGTCGCGCCCGCGGTTTCGCGCGTCCTGCCTGAGCGCATGAACGCATGGATTCGGACCGTGAGGCGACAGGACGGCAAGCCGCTCGTAACCGGTTTAACGACCTGCCGCTGCACATCGGCCGCAACCAGGCAGGTTCATGATCGCAAAAGCGCTTATATTGTCTGCTGGTATTCAGGCGCGGTGCGCGCGGCAGGTATTCGGACAGGCAGCACATGGGGATGTTATCGACACTCGTAGGTAGTCGCCTGCCGGCGAAATACCAGCGCTTTTTCAGGCTGCCGGCGCGCGAGCCGAGCTGGAAGCCCGTCGATACAGCCGATACGGTCCTGGGCAGGGCAGTGGCCAAGTGGTTCCGCGCCAACGATGCGCCCGCAGCCGTCTACCGTCTGAACCTGGGCCGGGAGGCGCTCGAGGCGAGGCTGGGTCTCATTGACAATGCCGAGCGCAGCATCGACATCCAGAGCTACCTGATCAAGGACGACGTCAGCGGTAACCTGGTTGCCTTGCATCTCGCCGCGGCGGCCGATCGTGGCGTGCGCGTCCGGCTGTTGATGGACGACGCACTGACCAGCGAGATCGATTCAGGGCTGTTGTCGCTGAGCGGGCACGTGAACATCCAGGTCCGGGTCTTCAATCCGTTCCCGAGGCGCCGCTCCCGCCTGATCAGCCTGATCGCGAACTTCAATATCCTGAATCGCCGGATGCACAACAAGTCGTTCACGGTTGACAACCAGGTCACGATCGTCGGCGGAAGGAATATCGCGGACGAGTACTTTCACCAGGGCGGCGCGAGCGAATTCATCGACGAGGATTTGTTCGCGATCGGCCCCGTTGTGGACGACGTATCGGATGGTTTCGACGAGTACTGGAACTCCTCGGAGGCCATTCCGATCGAAGTATTCGGAAACCTCGTCGCGCACATGGGCGTTGACGACTTCATCGAAGCCGGTCGCCGCTATGTCGAGCGTTTCCGTGAGTCCGATTTCCTGCGCGCTATCGACGGCGCGCTTGTCGAACGATTCCTCGGCGGGAATCTCGATCTGGTTGGCGCGCATGCGACGGTCATTCAGGACAGGCCGGACAAGATTCGAAACCTCTTGCGCTGGCGCACATCGATTATCAGTGAGTACCTGCAGCAGATGGTCTCGTCAGCGGAACGAGAACTGATCGTGATTTCGCCTTACTTCGTCCCGCAGAAGCAGGGCGTCGAATTCTTTGGTGCGCTTGTGAAGGCGGGCGTACGAGTCGTGATCATCAGCAACTCGCTGGCGTCGACGAACCACACCAGCGTGCATGCGGTTTATGCGCGCTATCGGCGGCCGCTCCTGAGGCGCGGCGTGGAACTCTTCGAGCTGCGTCCGCATGTTGGCGGCACGGAAACCACGATCCTGACGCTGCATTCGAAAGTAGCAACAGTCGATCGCAGGAAACTTTTCGTCGGCTCATTCAATCTGGATCCGCGCTCGCTGTACTTGAATACCGAAATGGGCATGACCGTAGAGTCGGAGGAACTCGCCGGAAAGATGGCGGACGATATTTACGCGAGCCTGCCCGAGTTCGCGTATCGACTGGAGCTGTCGCGCAAGGGTAAGCTGCAATGGCTGCTTCGAGCCGGAGGCGTGACAGAAATTATCACCACGGAACCCCAGACCACTGTCTGGCGACGGTTCAAGACGCGGCTGATGAGCTTTCTCCCGATCGAGGGGCAGATGTAGTCAACCGTCCTGCGCGCTGCAACTGGTCAGGATTTCGCCATATCGCTCGTTGAAGACGGCGCCGCGCTGTACCGTCAGATCGTAGGCAATGTACAACCTGTAAATGTTGCTGACATACGAGACCGTTTCCCTGCCGATCCGTCGAGCGGCAATGAGTTCGACGTTATCGTGCCATCGGTTCGGATTCAGGCCTTCCTTCTGCGTCTCGCGCCGCAGGCTTGCAATCCTGGCCGGCCCCGCGTTGTAGGCGGCGAGACTGAAGAGCCAGCGATCGATGTCGGAAATCTGCGGGTCGCTGAAATAACGGTCCGCGAGAAAGCGCAGATATTTGGTGCCCGCATGAATGTTGTTTTCGGCGCTCGATATATCGTCGATGCCGACGTTCGGGTCCGCCGCGGTGCTCGGTTTGATCTGCATGATGCCGATCGCTCCGGCACGGCTGCGGCGGTTCTGGCGAAGCCCCGATTCCTGGTAGCCCTGTGCAGCGAGCATGGTCCAGTTGAAGTCGTACATCGCGCCGAAATGCATGAAATGCGCGACGATGGGCTCGATCTCGGAATAGGTCTGCGCGCTCCTCGAGCAGCGCGCCCTTTCGGGCTGGTCGAGATAGCGGTTGTAAACGTCGTTGCCGAAGGCGCTGCCCTTGCCGTATTTTCGCATGAAGCGATCGAGCGTCGCGGCAAGCTCGGTATCTTCCTTGCGCAACGCCCAGGCGATTTTGCCCCCTTCATGCACGACGAGATCCTCGCGGACCTCGACACCGTCGATCACTTTTGCCCAGAACCGCGCCTTGTAGTCGTCCATGACGGTCAGGTCTTCGGCGCCGGTGCGCAGCATGTCGAGGATGTCCTCAGCCTCGAACATCTCGTCTGCCGGCTTGATACGTGGCGGTTCGAGGCCGCGGCGCTCGAACTCGACCGACAGTTGCTCGAGATTCTCGGCATAGCTGCTTGTCGGTCGCACAAAGACTGCCCGACCTGCCAGCTCTTCGAGCGATGCGAGCGGCGCCGCATGCGGACCGAGCACGACGACCTCGCGGATGTCGGTCAGCAACGGCCGGGTGAATGCCACGAGTTCGCTGCGCTTTGGCGTGACAGTGAGATCGGTCGCGACGAGGTCTCCGAAGCCCCCAAGCAGTCCCGGGATCAGCTGTTCGCGGCTGACCGGGATTGGGACGATATGGATGCGAATGTGACGCCGGTCGAACTCGTCGTTCAGGTAGCGTTCCAGTTGCCGGAGCATTTCGAATGTCGCTCCCCGCGGCCTGCCATTCTCGAAGTAGAACTGGTAACCGCCGTAGGGCAGCAGGACGCGCAACGCTCTCCGCTCGACGATGCCCGGCAGGTCGCCGGTCCAGGGTTCCCACAGCCAGCGGAAGGCCTCGGGGAGCAGCTCCTGCGTGAGCGGGTTGGGGAGCGGTGCCGCGCTCTCCTGTGCCGCCTCTTGCAGTCGAACGGCCGCCGATACGTCGTCCTGCGGACTCCCGGCCGGGGGTGTGCAGGCGGCCAGCGCCAGTGGGCCGCCGACCAGCAGCAGAAGGATACGAAACGACGTCACGCGGGCGACCGGCACGCAGCTGATCGCGTACGCAACGAAACGCAAACCGCCATGTCCAAAACCATTACGAAGGATGGCCATACGTTATCATAGGCATCCATGCACCGAAGGAAGAACGGCAGGAGGATTGCCGTTCGTCGCCGGGGGGAATAATGACCTGCCTGGGTCCCGACGTACCTCCGCCAATACGATCCGCGATTTGCCTGATGAACCCGATTTCCCGAATGAGCCCGATATCCCGGAGCGGACTGTGCCGACAGGCGCTGTTCGCGCTGCTCTGGCTCGTGGCCGGCATGGGTACCGCGGCAGCCGACGAACTTCGCTACGAGGTGACAGGTATCGACGGTGAGCTCAGGGCGAACGTGCTGAGCTGGGTCAACTCGGTGCAGCTGGGCCGGCAGGCAAGGTTGTCGGAACGGGACTTCGAGCGCGTGATTGCCGACACGTCCCGCCGGGCGCGCGAAGCGCTGCGGCCCCTGGGGTATTACCACCCCGAGGTCAGCGGCAGGATCCGGCGCACCGGAAACGAAGAACTGCTGCTGACGCTCGACGTGCGGCGGGGTCCGCCGATGCGCGTCCATGCGGTGGATATCGAGATCACGGGCGATGGCAAGAAGATGCGACGCCTCAGGCAGTGGAAAGAGGCCTGGCCACTGCCGCCCGGCAGCCTGCTCAACCAGTCTGTCTGGGAAGCCGAAAAACAGAGCGCCCTGGAACTGGCCGCAGCGCAGGGATATCGACACGCGGAATTCACGCGACACGATCTCCAGATCGACCTGGTTGAAAACCGCGCGACGTTGTTGCTCACCCTGGATACCGGTCCGCAGTACGTATTCGGGGATATCGATTTCGGGGAGCACATTCTCAAGCCCGGCATACTCGAATTTCTGCCCCGTTTTCGCAAGGGCGAAGCGTTCAGTACGCGGCTGCTGAACGAGTTTCGCCTTGACCTCTGGAAGACCGGTTTTTTTACGAGTGTCGATGTCATCGAGACCGAGCGCCCCGACGGGGAGCCACCGGCGGTCGACCTGCGGGTGGAACTGGAAACAACGGCGAAGAATTTCTACCAGGGTTCCGTCGGCCTGGGAACGGATACCGGCGCCCGCGTCCAGGCGCAATGGAGCCGTAAGCCGGTGTCGCGCAACGGCGATCGCCTCGATGTCGGCATCGGCTGGCAGCAGGCTGACGACGAATTCTCGATTCACGGAAACTACCGCCTGCCCATCCGGAGTCGCGCGCGCGAGTACTGGACGCTCGAGCTGTTTCAGCGTTTCGAGAACCTCGATCTCGAAATCAAGCGGCAGCCCGAGGACGAGGATTACATCAACATCGCCAACGGCCAGGTCAACGAGTTCCATGTTCGCGGCGGCAGGCTCAAGGTGCGCAATCGCAAGTCGGGCGATCAGCAACTGCTTGCAACGCTATTCGTGCAGTACCTGAACAGCACGCGTGAATTCGAACTCAAAGAGTTCCTGGGTGATTCGCAGCCAAGCGTTTTCGGCCCGGCTTTCGACGACCTGCTGAAGGACACCGACAACGCGATATCGGTCGGCATCGATATGGATCTCGTCGGCGTGACCGGCAAGGGATGGGAAACACACGGCCGGCGTGACCGATTCTGGGTTTTCGTCGGCGATAATGCGATTGGGTCCGATACGGACTTTGCGCAGATTTACCTCTCCTCGCGGCGCAGTTACCTGAAAGGCGATCGCTGGAAGTTCCTGCTGCGCGCGGAGCTCGGCTACACGGAGGCGAAAGTCGATCGTTTCGAGCTGGGAACAGAGCTGCCGGCGATCGATCTTTCCGTCACCCGCCTGCCGAATTTCTATCGCTTCAAGGCCGGCGGCAGCCAGAGCGTTCGCGGCTATGGTTTCGAGGCGTTGAGCAATAACGACGTGGGCTCCAACAACATCGTGACCGCGAGCGCCGAGATCGAGCTGCGGATATTCCAGAAATGGTCGATCGCAACGTTTTTCGATATCGGCGATGCGTTCAATGACTGGAATACCATGGAGCTGCGCAAGGGCGTCGGCGCCGGCATTCGCTGGTACTCGATAGCGGGTCCCATCAGTATCGACGTTGCGCGAGCGCTCGATTTCGAAGGCAAGCCGTGGCGACTGCATTTCACGATCGGGACGCCGTTATTGTGAGACTGCGTACCGCGCTATTGCTCTTCATCGCAACGCTGTTCCTGGCGACGGGCGCCGGCATCGCCTGGCTGCTGTACACGAATTCCGGCGCGGAATGGCTCTGGTCCCGCGCCACGCAAGCGAGCGATGACGCGCTCGGCACCGCCTCGATCAGGGGTGACGTCCGGTCCGGACTCTCCTTCGGGGACGTCTACTATCGGAGCGGTGACGTGGATATCTCCGCCGAATCCGTGCACGTCACGGCCGATTTTCGGCTGTTCCCGTTCGCGGTCGACATACGCACGGCGCGTCTCGCCGGCGTGTCTGTGAAGATCGCCGCTGCGGATGCGCAGGCGCAACCGGGCGGGGATGCCACTGCGGTCGTGCAGCGACTGCGCCTGCCTTTTTCGCTGCGCATCCGCGACCTGGTGGCGGAGGCCGTGGCGATCGAGACACCGGGTTTTACGCGCAACCTGCAAAGACTCGAGTTTGGCGGTACCTGGCACGAGGACATCGGCATCGAGCGGCTGCGGGTCGAAAGTGACGGCATCGACGTCGAGCTCGAGGCAGACATCGATCCCGCGCGCGAGCTTGCGCATGTCGGCAGAGTTACCGTGCGGATCGCGCCGGAAGTGACCGGGTACCACGAGCCGCTCAGCTTTACGTTGGCATCCGAGGGCAGCCACCGGCAACTCGCACTGCAACTGGATGTGCACAATATTGATGCCAGCATCAGCGGCGAGCTGCGGCACCTGCTCGAGGTGCCCGAATGGGATCTCGAGATCGCGGTGCCCCGGTACGCGTGGACCCGGGATGGCGGCACGATCGACATTCGCAACCTGTTCGTGCGTACGCAAGGACACCTCGACGCTTACACGCTGCGAGCCGACGCGGACATCGAGTACCCGGGGATAGGCATTGCCGCGGTCAGTATCGACGGCGAAGGCACGACAGAGAACTTCGTCGGTCGTGCGGTTCGCATCAGCGGTGACGGCGTCGATGCCTCCGGCTCGGCGCGGGTCGTGTGGTCGGGCGAGCGCATGGCGTCAACCGATCTCGAGATTGCGCATTTCGATCCGGCGCCGTTCATCGAGGAATGGCCGGACGGGCAGCCGATTCGCGGCGCTGTCAGGGCCGCGCTCGACGAGGCCCGTCTGGATATCACGGACAGCACGCTGGAAGTGCCGGGAACCGGGGCTCGCGTGCATGTGAACGCCAGTCTTGATCGGGCCAGCAATGCTGTCGACGGGACCTTGCGCTGGCAGAATCTTCGCTGGCCGATCGCCGGTGACGATTTCATCGTGAAAAGCGACGCCGCGGACGTGTCCGTGACGGGGTCGCTGGATGCATGGACGGTCGTCGGTCGCATCGACGTCGGTACGCGAGACATGCCGGATGGCAGTTTCGACATCGACGGCGGCGGCAGTCGTGATGGTGCGTTTGCCAGGGTACTCGACGCGAAGATGCTAGGCGGCTCGCTGGCCGGAGAAGTTGCGTACTCCTGGCGGGGCGCCAGGGCGTGGCAGGCAGCATTGACGTTCGCGTCAATCGAGACCGCACCGATTGTCCCGGGCTGGCCAGGCCGCCTCTCGGGCAAGGTCGATGCGAACGGCACGGGCAGGCCGCGCATGATCCGTGCGCGCCTGGACGACGTGACCGGGGTGCTGCGCGGCGCGGAGCTGCGCGCGTCCGGCGGGCTGACCCTAAATGACGGAGCGCTGTCCGCGGATCGTTTTTCCGTGACGCATGGCGATTCCTCATTGCGCGTGGACGGCGCGCCACAGGCCGACGCGGGCCTGTCCTTCGATGCAGTGGTTGTCGGTGCGCGTCAGTACCTGCCCGAGATGGCGGGCCGGTTTTCCGCGCGCGGCGTCGCGAGGCTGACGCGCGAGCACCCGTTCCTGTCGCTGGACCTCCAGTCGGACGTGCTCGAATACAGGGACATCCAGTTCACGAACCTGACGATAAAGGATGTGCGGGAGGACGGGCAGATCGCGGGCATCCGCCTCAGCGCGGAAGAATTGCGTGCTGCCGGCCGCAGCCTGTCGGATATCGAGGTTCGCGCAAGCGTCGCTGAAGATCGGCAGACGGTGGAGGCGGGCATCGCCATTCGCGGCAGCCGGTTGACGCTGGCGCTGGACGGCGCGATGGACGACTGGCGTGCTCCGGCGACGACCGTCTGGCGCGGAGCCCTGGAGAAACTGGAATTCGCGCTCGACGATCAACATGCTGTGAGGCTGGTCAACAAGCCGCCGATGGTGCTCTCGATGACCGAGATCGACCTCGGCAGAGCATGCCTTGGTGGTGGAGACGAATCCCGTTTATGCGTTGAGAGCCACTGGAACACTGACGGTCATTTTTCTGCGAAAGCCGCGTTGCTGGACGTTCCCGTCGGATTGCTCGAACACTTTACAAACTTTCGGCTCGCGTTCGACCAGGTGCTGAACGGCTCGATCGAGTGGGCCTATCGGCCCGAGACAGGTCCGAGCGGTAGCGGCAATCTGCTCGTCAGGGCCGGACACGTTACGAGCATGGACGACGCCGCGCTCGAGCTTGCCACCGGTGACGGCAGTATCGCTTTCGACATCGAGGATAATCGGCTGCTCTCCGGCGCGTTGGTGCTGCCGCTGCCCGGTACCGGTGAAATCCATGGGAGCTTCGTCATCGAGGATATCGGCGAGGCAATGGACAGTCCAATCAGCGGTGACTTCCACCTGGACATCGCAGAGATTGCGATCATGTCGCAGCTATTGCCGCAGATCGACTCGGCCGGCGGGCGACTGATCACCAATGTCCGTGTCGGCGGCACGGTATCTGCACCGCTGATGACGGGCGAACTCAGGATCGAAGACGGCAGCCTCGAGTATTCGCCGATCGGCTTGCGGCTTGCGGACGTCGATCTCGAAGGCCGCCTCGATGAGAATTACCGGGGAGAGTTGCGCGGCACGTTCGCTGCGGGCGAAGGGCGCGGCGAGATCGATGCGTTCGCGGAATACGCGGACTTCGATCGGCCGAGACTGCAGGTCGACTTGCGCGGCGAAAACCTCCTGCTGGTTGACGTCCCGGACGTGCGCATGACGATCACGCCGAGCGTACGGTTCGGCCTCGAACCCGAGCTCTTGACGATCAATGGCGCGGTGCTCGTGCCAATGGCAAGAGTGACGCCAGTCAACCTGTCCACGTCGCGGGTTTTCGAAAGCCAGGATGTCGAGATCGTCGCGGGCGAATTGCCGGACCCGGTGGAGATCAGCAGGGGCAATGGTCTGCGCTACGGCGGATCGCTCGGTGTCGCGCTCGGCGACAACATCATCATCGACCTCGATCTTGCGCGCGCACGCGTCACCGGCCTTACCCGGTTCGACTGGAAGGGCGACGCGATGCCGTTTGCGCACGGGCGCTACGATATTTCAGGAACCATCTCGGCTTTCGGCCAGGTGCTCGACATTTCCGAGGGTTCCGTCAGATTCCCCGGCGTTCGTGCCGATAATCCCCTCGTTCGCATCCACGCGGAGCGCGAGATCTACGGCAATACCCAGATCAAGCGGGCGGGCGTCCTCGTCGACGGCCCCCTGAAAAGGCCTTCCGTGGAGGCCTATACTCAGCCTTTGACGACAGAGGAACGAGCCCTCACGCTGCTCGTCACCGGATCGGACTTCGATTATGAACAGGGCGTCGGCGCGATTGACTTCGGCACCTACATTGCGCCGCGGCTGTTCATGAGTTACGGCGTCGGTGTATTCGAGCGCGAGAACATTATCAGCGCCCGATTTGACCTGTCGAAGAGCTTTGGTATCAAGGCGTCGTCCGGCAGCAAGGAATCCGGCGTCGATCTCAACTATCGTTTCGAAAACTGACCTGGCGGTTTACCAACATGATCATGCGCTCGGCCCTCATCATTTTCGCCATATTCCTGTTTGCGCCGGTATCTGCCGCGCCGGTTGCTTTCGTCAACGTGAACGTGTTGCCGATGTCCGGCGACTCGCTCATCGAGGAACAGACGGTGCTCGTCGAAAATGGCCGGATCATCGCCATCGGCCCGGTTGACGAAATCCCGATTCCGAAGCATGCGGACGTCGTCGACGGCACCGATCGATTCCTGATGCCGGGGCTCGCGGAAATGCATGCGCATGTGCCGGATGCGGACGCCGCGGAACTGGACCGGGACTTCAGCCTGTTCGTCGCGAATGGCGTCACGACGGTACGCGGCATGCTGGGCCGTCCGTCGCATCTGCTGCTGAGGCAACAGTTGCTTGACGGTGCGGTGTTCGGGCCGAGGCTCATTACTTCGGGGCCGTCCCTGAACGGCAGGTCCGTTACGGGTCCCGACCAGGCGAGGCGCCTCGTTGCCGAACAGCATGCGGCGGGCTACGACTTCATCAAGATTCATCCCGGGCTCGAGGCCGAGGAGTTCACGGCGATTGCCGAAGCCGCGGCCGGCCTCGGAATGCCTTTTGCAGGGCATGTACCGGTGGCGGCCGGCGTCTACCGTGCGCTGGAACTCAAGATGGCGACGATCGATCACCTTGACGGTTATTTTGCCGCAATGCTGCGACCGGATAGCCAGGGCGCGGGCGGCTACGGCGGCTTCTTCGACGTGATGCTCGCGGGCGAGGTCGAAGCGGGCGAAATACCGGTGGTCGCACGTGCGACCGCCGAGGCCGGGACGTGGAATGTCGTGACCGAGACGCTCGTCGAGCAGTTCGTCAACGACACGCCGGCAGGCGATCTTCGCAATCGGCCCGAAATGCGCTACATGCCCAGGGCGACGGTCCGCGACTGGGTACAGGCCAAGAACGCGCAGCAGGCTGAGCACGGCTTCGATTCACAACTCGCGGCTCGCGCCATTGCGCTTCGCCGTGCGCTGATCAGGGAGCTCGACAAAGCGGGCGCCGGTCTCTTGCTCGGGTCGGATGCCCCACAGGTCTTCAATGTGCCGGGCTTCTCGCTGCACCGGGAACTCGAACTGCTGGTTGCGGCGGGACTGAGCCCGTTTGCCGCGCTGCGCGCCGGGACGGCCGCGCCCGCGGAATTCCTCGGCCTGAATACGGGCGTGATTGCGGTCGGCCGGGATGCGGATCTCGTGCTGCTGGACGCCAATCCGCTTCTGGACGTGACCAACACCCGGCGCATCCATGGCGTCATGCTGCGGGGCCGGTGGTATCCTGCCGGCGCGTTGCAGGCGCGCATTGACAGGTTTGTGAGCGCTGATTGATGCGCCGGTAAATTGCATCCAATCGCGCGCGAGCGGCATCCAATACAGGTGTCCTGCGAATTCCTGAGGGGAAAGTCATGCGCCATATCGTCAACGTTTTTCTGTTTCTCGCATCAAGCACCGCGATGGCCGGAGATTACACCGAGGTCCGCAATCTCTCGGTCGATGCGGCAGATGCCGCGACCGTGAAGATATGGGCCGGTGCGGGCGGGTTGACGGTACGCGGTGAGGATGGCCTTGACCGGGTCGTGGTCGTCGCGACCATCACGATACCGGACACCGACGAGGAAAAGGGCCGGGCAAAGGCCGAAAAGAAGGCGCGGCTGGAACTCGAACGGGACCGGCAGGACATCCTACTGAAAGCCGATTTCAGATCCGGGTTGTGGAGTTCGTATGGACGGATCGATCTCGACGTGCGCGTTCCGGCACGGGTCGCGCTGGTGGTGGAAGACGGTTCGGGCTTCATCGACATCGCGAACATCCAGGGCGCCGTGGACGTCGATGATGGATCGGGGGCGGTCGACATCCGCAATGTCGGCAGCCTCGACATTGACGACGGTTCGGGGTCGATCGATGTGGAAACCGTGGCCGGAGACGTGATGGTCGATGATGGTTCGGGCCAAATCGATATCGCTGCCGTGGGCGGAACCGTGACGATCGACGATGGATCCGGCAGCATCCGCGTCCGGGACGTCAGTGGTGACCTGGTCATTGTTGACGACGGCAGCGGCAGCCTCGAATTTAACGATATTCGAGGGACCGTTCTCCACGACGACTAGGCTGCATCTGCTAATATCTTCTCGAAGAACAGCCGGTCACGGCAAACGGGAGGGGGTATGAGACTAGTCAGGCACCTGCTCGACCGGAAGGGGCGTGAAGTGATCGCCATCGGTCGCGAAGCATCGGTATTCGAAGCGATCAAGATCATGGCTGATCGCGCCGTGGGATCCCTGCTCGTCATGGATGGCGACGAGCTCGCAGGCATCGTCACGGAACGAGATTACGCCCGCAAAGTGATAGTCAAGGGCCGGTCGTCGAACTCGACGACGGTCGGGGAGATCATGACCACCAGCGTTGTTACCGCCGGCATCGACCAGACGGTCTACGACTGCATGACGATGATGAGCGAAAGGCGCATCCGTCATTTGCCGGTGGTCGAAGGCGGCAAGGTCATCGGTCTGATATCGATCGGTGACCTCGTGCAGGCCATCATCGCCGACCAGCAGGAAGCGATCGAGCATCTCGAGCACTACATCAGCGGCTAGGCGAGGAAGCGTTATGGCCGACAAGACGCCGATCGACCCGGAAGTTCTTCGGCTTTTCGACGGCTATGTGCATGGCAATCTGAGCCGCCGGGAATTTCTGGACCGGGTTGCCTCGTTCACCGCGTCGACCGTAAGCGCGGCGGCGCTGCTGAATGCGCTCAGCCCGAACTATGCGCTCGCACAACAGGTGGATCCGCAAGACAGGTCGATCTCCGTCAGCTACAAGAAGTACGCGTCGCCGCAGGGAGCGGGGGTGATGCAGGGCTATTTCGCTCGGCCGGCGGTCGCCGGGCACAAGCTGCCGGCAGTTGTGGTCATCCACGAAAATCGCGGGCTCAATCCCTACATCGAGGACGTGGCCAGGCGCCTCGCCGTCGCCGGCTACATTGCCTTCGCGCCTGACGCTTTGACGCCGCTGGGCGGCTACCCCGGGAACGACGACGCGGGACGCGAACTGCAGCGGCAACGGGACGGCGCAGAGATGGTCGAGGATTTCTTCGCGGCAACCGAATTCCTCATGGAGCACCCGGATAGTACGGGCAGGGTGGGCGCGGTCGGTTTCTGTTTTGGCGGTGGCATGGCGATGCGGCTGGCGGTGCGTATGCCGGGCCTCGGCGCCGCGGTCGCATTCTATGGGCGACATCCCGACCCGTCCGAGGCGGCAGCAATTCATGCACCGCTAATGCTGCACCACGCGGGTCTCGACGAGCGCATCAACGCAAGCTGGCCGGCATTCGAGAAAGCGCTCGTTGCTGCCGGAGCCGACTACGTCAACCATGAGTATCCGGACGTGCACCATGGTTTTCACAACGACACGACGCCCCGCTATGACAAGGACGCGGCGGACCTGGCGTGGCAAAGAACGCTCGGGTTCTTTGCAGACAGGTTGGGGTGACCGGGCGGCGCTGCAGCATCGTACTCGTCGTACTGGCATCGCTGCTGTCGGTGCCAAGCGCCTCCGCTGGCGAGGAGTCTTCGAAGACGGTCATCGGTCCGCGCAATATCGACCTCGCCGACGGCGCGAACGCATTGCTGGCGGGCGACGCCGCCGAGGGTGTGAGGCTCACGCTCCGGGGCCTGCAAACCGCGCAGGGCAACCGCGAACTCAAAATCGCCCACTCGAACCTGTGCGCGGGCTACATGATGCTCAATCTGCCGCGCAAGGCGCTCGAGCATTGCGACGCGGTGATCGAGCTCGACGATACCTACTGGCGCGCCTATAACAACCGGGCGCTCGCCTACCTGGCGCTCAACCGGCTCGAGGAGGCGGAAGCAGACATCCGTCGCGGGCAGGCGCTCAGACCGGAGTCCACCACGCTCAAGATCGTCAAGGGCATGTATCTCGACGAAACCCAGCCCGTGACCGAGCGCGTGGAGGTCGACGAGCGGCGCGATGCGATGGACGAACCGGCGCCCGGTGATGCGCGCTGAACGCCTGACACTGTCGGGACTGGCGTTGTGCGCCGTGCTGTTACCGTGGACGGCGTATTCGGAGATGGCGGTTCAGCAATTCGACAGCGACACCGATCGTACGCCGGTGCACACGGTCATCCCGGAGTATCCGAAAGTGGCGCGACGCGACCGAATCGAGGGTGAAGTGCAGGTCTGTTTCGAGATCACGCGCGAAGGACAGACGCGACGCATCGCCGTACGCAGGAGTACCCACCGGCTGTTCGAGAAACCGGCGAAGCGCGCCGTTCGCGCCTCGACCTTCAAGCCACTGCCGAAACATGTCGATGTGCCGCCGATCAAGGCATGCCGGACGTTTCGGTTCTCGCTCGAGCCCGTCGAAAAGGACGATGGCTAACCGGCGAGCGCCAGCATTCGGGTCGCTGCTTCCTCGAGGTCGGCGCCGAAGCTGATCAGTCCCTCGTCGTGGCCCGCCATGACGGCGATGCCCTTGCGCGAAAAATCCGTGGTCGCAAACAGCCGGCCGAATTCGCGCGCCATCTCCGGGGTACCGTAGGCGACCTCCGTCCGGGTGGTCGGCAGAACATCGATCCAGCGTTTCCAGAGTGGCGCGCTGTGAACGTGCACGATGGCGCCGATGCGATCGTCGAGGGCATAGATTGCCGCGTGGGTCATGGCCTCCGAGGAGGCCTTGACGGGGCCCTCGCAACTCACGGTATTGGCGTCGATATCGCAATGCGTGACGAGCGCGTAGTGCTCGGGCGTCGTGACGGGCAGGTGGCCCGTCTGGGTGCCGCTGATCACGAACCGACCGGTTTCCCCGCAGCGCACACTCAGGTTGCCGTAGCCGATGCCGAGGTCCCGGTACTGGCCGATCAGTCCCGCCTCGAACAGCGGCCGCCGCCACGCGTCGAGTTCCGCGGCGACAGCCGCATCGACCGGCGGGCCCGGCGTCCAGTGGCTGCTGTACTTGATATAGCCTTCATCGAAACTCATGTGTCGCGCCGGTCCGGGAAAAGGCCGAGCAGGCCCGACTCGGACGCCGCGCAGATGCCGCGCTCCGTGATCAGGCCCGTCACGAGTCGCGCCGGGGTCACGTCGAAGGCGAAGTTGCTGATCGGCGTGCCCGGCGCCGTCGTGCGGGCCGCCACGCGCCTGCCATCGACCATGCCTTGAACGTGACTGACTTCTTCGGCGCTGCGTTCCTCGATCGGAATCTCGCGCAGACCGTCTCGCGCAGCCCAGTCGATCGTCGTCGACGGCAGCCCGACGTAAAAGGGAATGCCGTTGTCGTGCGCGGCCAGTGCCTTCAGATAGGTCCCGATCTTGTTCGCAACGTCGCCGGATCGGGTCGTCCTGTCGGTGCCGGTCAGGACGATATCGACCATGCCGTGCTGCATCAGGTGGCCGCCGGCGTTATCGACGACCAGCGTATGGGGGATGCCGCTCCTCGCGAGTT
Organism: Woeseiaceae bacterium; assembly: GCA_036525955.1. Classification (GTDB taxonomy): domain Bacteria; phylum Pseudomonadota; class Gammaproteobacteria; order Steroidobacterales; family Woeseiaceae; genus UBA1847. The sequence goes on from DATCZJ010000129.1 coordinate 55,688, forward strand.
CCCAGGCAGTCAGCTGCGAGCCCTGGTTGCGGGGCCGCGTTTCGTCGACCCAGACGTGAACGTCGATACCGCGCTCCCGCGCGACGTAGATCGGCGCCGTCGCCGTGCCCCAGTTGATCGTCGCGAGCGACCCCGCGTTGCAATGCGTCAGCACGTTGACGGCCGCGCCGCCCTTGCGCCGCGAAATCGCCTCCAGCAGCGTCACTCCGTGCTCGCCGATGCCGCGACAGGTCGCGATGCTTTCCTCGCAGATGGCCTCCGCGTCGCGGCGTATGCGCGCTGCGAGGCTGCTCTGCTCACCGGCATCGATGACACGCCGGATCCTGTCGATCGCCCAGCGCAGGTCGACGGCCGTCGGGCGGGATGCCAGCAAACCGCTCATCGCCGCCTGCATCGCCTGCGGACGCGGATCCTCGGCGGCCGCGAGATACAGCGACCAGGCCGCCGTCGCGCCAATCAGGGGTGCCCCGCGCACGTACATGTCGGCGATGGCGATGACGCCGTCGCGCCATGTTCTGAGTTCGTGAACCTGGTATTCGTGCGGCAGCAGGCGCTGATCGATGATCTGCACCACGGTGGCGTCGTCCGGCTTCAGCCAGATCGTTCGGAAGTCATTCATTGACACGTGTACGGTGATCCCTGTTTTGTTAACGTGAGCGGTGACTCGCATTGAACCCGATCGAGCGGGGAGAGTGAAGCATGGGGCCGCTGGCAGGCAAGCGTATCGTCGAAATCGCGGGCATCGGTCCCTGCCCGTTCGCGGGCATGATGCTCGCGGATATGGGCGCGGACGTCGTGCTCGTCGAGCGCAAGACACGCGATGGTGGGACGGCAGGCGACGGCCTCGATCCGAGGTTCGCGATCATGAACCGCGGCAAGCGCTCGATTGCGATCGATCTCAAGGCAGACGGTGCCGTGGACGTGGTGCTGCGGCTGGTCGCAGGCGCCGACGGGCTGATCGAGGGGTTCCGGCCCGGCGTGATGGAACGCCTGGGACTCGCCCCGGACGTGTGCCACGCGGTGAATCCGCGCCTCGTCTATGGCCGCATGACCGGGTGGGGCCAGGACGGCCCGCTCGCGCAGGCGGCCGGGCACGATCTCAACTACATCGCGCTGTCCGGCGCCGCCTGGTACGGCGGCCGGGCCGACAGCCCGCCCACTGCGCCTCCTACCCTGGTCGGCGATATCGGCGGCGGCGCGATGGTGCTGGTCATCGGGTTGCTGGCCGCGCTGATCGGCGCCGAAAGCACAGGCAGGGGCCAGGTGGTCGACGCGGCGGTTGTCGATGGTTCCGCGCTGGCTACGACGCTCATCGCCGCGCTGTATGCGGCCGGGATGTGGCGCCGCGAGCGCATCGCGAACATGCTCGACGGCGCCGCCCCCTGGTATGACACCTATGAGTGCGCGGACGGCAAGTTCGTGTCGGTCGCGGCCCTGGAGCCTGCGTTCTACCGGCAGCTGATCGACAGGCTGGGGCTCGCCGCGGATCCGGATTTCGACGACCAGTTCGATGCGCGGCGCTGGCCGGCGCAGAAGGCGCGCGTCGCCGCCCTGTTGCGAACGAAATCACGGGCGGAATGGTGTGAGCTCCTGGAAGGCACGGACGCGTGTTTTGCCCCCGTGCTCGATTTCGAGGAGGCGCGGGCGCATCCGCACAACAGGGCGCGTGGCGTCTTCACGACGGTCGACGGGATCGGCCAGCCGTCCCCGGCGCCCCGCTTCAGCGAAACGCCATCAGCAATCGCGTCGCCGCCGCCGGCCCGTGGCGAACATGGCGTCGCGCTGCTCGAAGCGGCCGGGTTTAGCGGCGAGGAAATCCGGAAACTGGCCGAGCGCGGCGTGATCTAGGGGTTCAGCCCGCGAGTCCTGCCGCAAGCCGCGCAGAGCGCAGCGTGTTGAACATCAGCATGGTGATGGTCATCGGTCCCACGCCGCCCGGAACAGGCGTCACGGCGCCCGCGACCGCACAAACGCTGTCGTAATCCACGTCGCCAACGAGCCGGGATTTCCGCTCACCGTCGATATCGGTTTCGACACGGTTGATGCCGACGTCGATCACGACCGCGCCAGGCTTTATCCAGTCGCCCTTGACCATTTCGGCGCGCCCGACCGCGGCAACGACGATGTCGGCGTTGCGCACGGTGCCCGGCAGGTCGGCCGTGCGGCTGTGGGTCACTGTCACGGTCGCGTTGCGCTGCAACAGCAGGCTTGCCATGGGCTTGCCGACGATGTTGGAGCGCCCGATCACGACGGCATTCTTGCCGGAGAGGTCGGATCCGAGTTCATCCTCGATCATCAGCATGCAGCCGGCCGGCGTGCAGGGCACGAAAGCGTCCGCGGTGTGTCCTGCGGTCAGTTTGCCGATGTTGACGAAATGAAAACCGTCGACGTCCTTGGACGGAACGATCGATTGGGTGATGGTCTGTTCGTCGAGATGTTTCGGCAACGGCAATTGCACGAGGATGCCATGAATGGCGGGATCGTCGTTCAGCGACCGGATCAGTTCGAGGACGTCGTCCTGCGAAGTGTCCGCGGCCATCGTATGCTGCACCGAGTAGAAGCCACAGGCTTCGGCGCGACGCTTCTTGTTGCGCACATAGACCTGGCTCGCCGGATCCTCGCCGATGATGACCACTGCGAGTCCGGGACGGATGCCGTGCCTGTCGATCAGTTCGGCGGTTTCCCGGGTGATGGATTCGGCAAGCGCCTCGGCCTTGGCTTTGCCGTCGATTCGTTTTGCTGTGGTCATCGTCGCATTCCGTGAGGGGGCAGGCGGGCGCATGGTACCGCCTGACAGTAGCTGTTGCTACCCGCGACGGCCGGAATTCACTGCCGCGTCGATCGGCTGCCGGCGCAGCCAGAGCAACAGGCAAAGCGTGGCGATCGCTGCCAGAACGTGCTTCAGCGTGTGCCCGCTGACAAGGCCGGTGGAAGCCAGGATCGGCGCGTCGAAAAATTCGGCGAGTTTCGCCGCCGCGTAGTACACGATCATCCAGCCGATCGCGCTGCCGAGATCGCTGCGATCGCGATTCAGGAGGACGATCAGCGGTATCAGCAGCATGGGCAGGAATTGCACGATCGCATAGGGCCGCAGGTCGCCGGCGCCGCCCGCCTCGGTGTGCGCCCAGTAAAGGACGGATGCGGAGCCGACGGCCAGCAAGGGCGCAAGCAGGCGCCGGGCCGCGGTAACCGACACGTACTCGCCGATCACGATCGCGAAAAAGCTCATGAATGCGATGGTCATCGGCAGTCGATCCCAGGTGAGCGACGGGTTATCGGGCGCCACGTGGTAAAACGCGGAGCCCGCGGCGGTGACGCAGAGGCCGGCGAAGAATATGCGCCAGGCGAGTCGCAGCGGGTGCTTGCTGCCAAGGCGGCAGGTGATCATGAGCCCCCAGACGCCGATCAGCAGGAACGGCAGATTCGATACGACGTTGGCGAAGTTCGGCATGCCGGCCAGCGGGCGCGTATCGGCGAATCGATGATAAGTGAGGTCCTGTGCGATCGGCTGCAGCAGGGCGGCAGCCGCAATGCTCGACAACGCGACAGCAAGAACCAGCGCGTTGCGCCAGGGGGGTAACCTCATCTGGAGGCGTCGTCGTCCGCGGCGCCGCAGAATACAACCCACGCCGCAAAGTCGTCGCTGAAATCGACGAAGCGGTGCACGGTGCCTGCGGGCACGAAGAAAACGTCGCCGGCTGCGAAGGGCAGTCGTTCGCCGCCCAGCATGAATGCGCCGTTGCCGCGGTGGACAATATAGATTTCGTCTTCGTCGTGCGGGGCCTGCCGGTCTTCACCACGTGGCCGGTAGTAGCCGATTTGTGTTGCGCCGCGTTGCAGCAGGATGCCGTACTCGCCGTCCGCGGAGGCGGCGACGGCGTCCATCGCCTGCGCCGGTGTCATTCGACCTTGCATGCGGACACGTTACGCCACAGGCCGACCCGCCGGCAAGCCGCAGCGGATGGGTTCTCGCGCCCGATTCGGGCTAGAATGCCGGTCCCGTCGCAGCGGAACCGGATTTTTGCGAAGCTTCTTGCGTAACTTGCGCGGCACCGTGGTGTTCGCGGGATTCACGGCCAATACGATCTTCTGGTTTGTGCCGTTGTTCGCGCTGGCCATCATCAAGCTGATTCTGCCTGTCGCGCCGATACGGCGAAGGCTGACCCGGATGCTGACCTGGATCGGCGAACAGTGGATCGATGTGAATGGCATCATCGTCCGGCTTGCCTGCGCGAAGCGCATCACGACGCGAGGGCTGGATGGCCTGCGCCAGGACGGCTGGTACCTCGTCATGTCGAATCACCAGACCTGGGTCGATATCCTGGTGCTGCAGAGCGTTTTCAACCGGCGCATCCCGTTTCTCAAGTTCTTCATCAAGCAGCAGCTGATCTGGTTTCCGTTTCTCGGGCTTGCGTGGTGGGCGCTGGACATGCCGTTCATGAAGCGGCATTCGACGTCCTACCTCGCGAAACACCCGCAGATGCGAGGCAAGGACCTCGAAACGACGCGCAGGGCATGCCGAAAATTCCGCGACATCCCGACGTCCGTCATCAATTTCCTCGAAGGGACGCGGGTCACGGAGGAAAAATGCCGGCAGCGAAATTCTCCGTATCAGCGACTGCTGCCGCCGCGCGCAGGCGGGTTCGCGATCGCGATGTCGTCCATGGGCGAACTGTTCGACTCGATACTCGACGTGACCCTCGTGTACCGCGGCAGCGTGCCGCAATTCTGGGCGATGTGCTGTGGTCACGACGTCGACGTCATTGTCGACGTGCGGCAGCGCGTCGTCGAGCAGTGGCTCGTCAGCGGCGACTACGAAGATGATCGCGAATTTCGCCGAAAGGTACACCGATGGCTCGGTGACGTTTGGCAAGAGAAGGACGAACTGATACAAAGGATCGAGGCGGAGGAAAGGTTATGAGCGAAACGCGAAGTTATGACACCGTGGCCTTTGACGTCCGCGACAATGCAACGATGCTGTTTTTTGCGAGCACGTCCGACGCTGGCGACATCAAGGACTACCTGTTATTGATGCGCACGGTCGACGAGGAATTCGAAGAATCGATCTATATCGAGATCAACGAGCAGCAGTTCGGCGGACACAACCTGATTCGCGAGGCAGCGCTGACGGGCAACGTGCTGACGCTGAGGCTGCATCAGCCCGCCCGGGAACTCGGCAATGTCTCGGAGATCGTCCTGACGTTTTCTGAAACCGCTGAAAATCTCGACGCCATCGAAATGGGTGCGTTCCGTGTTTTCGGCGATTCGCTCGTGGGCGGCAATGCCTGAAGGGGCGGGCGCCCGGCCATTCAGCCTGTACATCGTTCGCTGCGCGGACGACACGCTCTATACCGGAATTGCCATCGACGTCGAGAAGCGCGTCGCCGAGCACGTCTCGGGTTCGCGCGGGGCCAAATACCTGCGTGGCAAGGGACCGATCGAAATCGTGTTTCGTGCCGAAGTTGGCAGCCGGTCAGAGGCGTCGCGACTCGAATACCGGGTCAAGCGCCTGCCGCGGCAGGACAAGGAAGCACTGATTCGCGGCAGTTCGCGCCTCGACTTACTCGCGCCGGTTCAGGTCCTCGAAGAAGACTGCTCGTAAAGCGCGATCGGGACGCCGAATCGGGGCAGGTACAGCGCGGTATCCTCGTCCCAGCGATCCCGGAATGTTTCCATCCATTCGGCGATTTCGCCCAGGTCGCCGAGAAAGCCGGGCCACGGGACCACTTCGCCGAACGGTTTCGTGAAGTCGTCGAAATGGATCGGGTACACGCTCCTGGCGCCCGTCGATGTCACCAGCGCATGCCAGAACTGTTCCGCGAACGCCATGTCCAGCGTGCCGATTCCGCCGACGCCGAGTAACACGACGTCGGCACGCACGCCTTCGAGTGGCTCGCTGTTGAACCCCGCGCTGCCCTGCACGATTGCCGTGCCCTGCGGGTGCCTGATCAACACCGCGTAGCTGCCGCCTTCCCGCATGGCGCTGACCGCTTGCGGCATGGCGAGGGGCTCGTCGATCGTGCCCGGCAGGGGCGCCGCGCCGCGCCAGCCGATCGGCGCATGTCGCGATGGCAGCAGCGTGACCTCGAATTCCCCGAACGTGTACGCAAGCCCCGGTTCGGCGAGGACGATCTGGTCCTCAGGGACGCCCGCGCCACGGGCAATATTGGCGGTGGACTCGGAGCCCAGAACCGACGCGCTACTGCGGTTCGCAATCTCGCCGATGTCCATCGCATGGTCGAAATGCGAATGCACGGGGATGATTGCCGCGAGGTGCCGCATGCGGTATTCGTTCATGGCGAAATTGATCATCGGCGCGTCATTGTCGACGGGACGCCGCAGCAGGATGTCGGCCAGCGTGGGTCGCGAAAAAAATCCGTCGATGAGAATCTGCGTTTCGCCGTCGTCGAACAGCAGCGTCGTGACGCCGAGCCACGTCACCATCACCGTGCCGCGGTTGTCACCGGGCGAGGGCGGCGCTTGCCAGGCGATGTCTTCGATCGACGGCCGGTCGTTCCACATCCAGATGATCGTGGCCACCACGAACGAGGCCACGCACACCACGGTCAATGCCGTCAGCTTGAGTCGGCGCCGCCACATAAGGCTACTGGCCGGCGGCAATCCGGGCGAGGTGGCCCGTCACCGGCGCAAGATAGTTGCCCATCGCGTAGCCGAGCAGTGCGAGCAGAATCGATGCTGGCACGAGGTTGGGCCGGTGATGCGCGGCGACGATGGGCGCGGAAGCCGCCGCGCCGATGTTAGCGGCGGAGGCAATCGCCACACTGTGCACGTCGACGCGGAACAGCCAGGCTCCCGCGAGCATGAACAGGCCGTGGATGAAGATCCAGATGAAAGCGCCCAAGACGAAAGCAGGCGCATCGGCGAGTCCCGCGACCGATGCCCGCGCACCCATGCCGGCGACGAAGATATAGATGAGCGCCGTGCCGATGGCCGTGGAGTTCGGCAGGGTCGATATCGGCGTCGTTGACAGGACCAGCGCGATCGTCGTGACGAGCAGGATCCGCGTGGTCGTCTCTGAAAAGATATTGGCAAGATCCGGCGACGTGCTGGCGAGCCAGCCCGCGATCACGGGCGATGCCGCATGCCCCACTGCCGTTACGCCAAACACCACGGCGGCGAGGTAAAGGTACTGCGCCATCGTCGGCGCCTTGTCGTCTTCGACGGTGACTTTCGCCGCGGCGTCCATCGCCTTGAGTCGTTCTGCCGGCACGCGCGCCCAGCGGTTGAAACGGTCGGCGAAATCTCGGGATGCAAGCAGGAGCGGCAGCCAGACGATGTAGATGACGTTATCGGCTATCACGGCAAGGCCCAGCTGCGCCTCTGAGGCGTCGAGCATTTCCTTGGTGGCGAGCATGTTGCCGGTGCCGCCGATCCAGCTACCGGCCAGCGTTCCGAATCCCTTCCAGGTGTCGTCGGGGAGCCACGGATGCACGATCACGTAGGCGACGACGCCGCCCACCATGACGCCGGCGGTGCCCATCAACATGACGAGTACGCCCTTGCCCATCACCTTGATCACGGCCGGCACGTTGACCTTGATGAGCATCAGGACGATAAAGACCGGCAGGGCGTACTGGCTGAGACCCGTGTAGATGACGGACTGTGAGGGAATGACACCGAAATTGTTCAGGAAGACCGGCGTCGCATAAATGAAAAGCAGGGGTGGCACGTAGCTGAAAAATTTCGCTTGCGTGACCTGCGCGAGCAGGAAGAAGAAAGCCGCCACCAACACGAGCATGGCGAGCACGCCGATGGGTGATGAAATCAGGGCTTCAGTGGGTACCATGCGCGCGCCTCGGTCTTGGATCCGGCGACCGAGTATAAAGCATCGGTCGGGCGAAGGCGTGCGGGCGTCAGCCGAAACTGATCTGGGCAGCGAGGTCCTTGCGCGTATCGGCGTCCGTCATCGCGGCTGACTTGACGGTCAGCCATGCAGCGTCCCAGTCATCGACCCTGGCCGGACCGAAAACGAATTTGGCGATGAAGCTGTCGAGGTCCCTCAGGTGAATCACGTTTTTCGGCGGTGCAGCCGTGAATTCGACCGCGCCGGTGAAGATCACGACGTTCGCGACAGGAACCTCCGGGACGACGCGCTGCAGTGCACGTCGCCGCCCCTCGTTCTGAATCAGCGGATTGAGAAACCGCCGCCGGCTGACGCCATCGACATTCGTCCATTGCGCCTCGTCTTCCTCGCCGAAAACGACGCCGTTGTAGTGCTTGGTCTGGATGCAAAGAATGCCGCCCGCGGTCAGCATGGCGTGATCGACGTGCGCCAGTCCGCCGTACGCACCCGGGAGAATAAAGTCGTGCAGGACGTTGGCGCTGCGCTTGTCCAGCGCTGAGCGGATTCTCCAGCGCCCGATGAGCGAAGTCACGGCACGAGCGACATGACCGGCGACCGAGCGAAATATCAGCGTGAGAAACAGCGCGCCGGCGATTGTAAACAGGAACATGGCCGTGCTGACGCCGGTAATACCGGTCTGGACGCCGTCTGCCGCAAGCGCGGGCAACGCCGCCAGTGGCGTTGACATGAGAAGCGTGCGCAGGCCTTTGAACATAAGACAAAGCTTAACGCTGAAGCGTACGAAAATATCGTATCAGGTCACGTTTTTGAACGCTCACCCCGGGTATGCGAGGTAATGGCCGTCGATTTCGGCGACCCGGATCGGTGTGCCGTACACGTCGCTCAGCGTCTTGCCGTCCAGGACCTCGGCTTTGGGCCCATCCGCGGCCACCCTCCCGTCGGCCAGCAGGACGACCCGGTCGACTTCGGGCGGGATATCGCTCAGATGATGGGTCACGATCAGGACGTTGCGGCCTCGCGCTGCGAGGTCACGAATCCTGGCCAGGAAATCGAAACTGGCGGCAAGGTCGAGCCCCGCCGTGGGTTCGTCGAGGATCAGCGTTGCCGGGTCGTGCACGAGCGCGCGCGCGAGCAGGCAGCGGCGTTGCTGGCCGGTCGACATGTGGCGCAGCTCTGTCGACGCGAGTTCGCCGACCCCGAGCTGTTCCAGCGTGGCGAACGCCGCCGCGCGCTCCGCGCCGGTCACCCGGTTCGCTAGCGTTCCGTGCACGCCGATGCTCGAATGGAATCCCGACACGACGACCTCGAGCGCTGTCGTCGCAGGCGTGTAACGCATTTGCAGATCGTGCGACACGACGCCGATGTGGCGGCGCAGCGCCCAGACGTTCCAGTTGTCCCTGCCAAGGATGCGGACACAGGTACCCGCGGCGGCAACTGGATAGATTTCGCGGTTGATGGTCTTCAGCAAGGTCGTCTTGCCGGCGCCGTTGGGCCCCACGATGGCGACGCGCTCGTGTTGATCGATTCTGAGATTGAGGCCCGCAAACACACGGGTGCTGCCGCGCCAGATCGTCGCGTTGCAGATGTCGATCAGCGGGACATCAGCCCGCATGGCAGCCATTGCCTGCAGGCGGACCGGCGCGGCCGGGATCTGCCGCAGCCGTCATTAACGCATCCGTCCGGCAGTGATAAGCTGGCCGGACTTCGTTCCAGAAGGGTGTCGCGCCATGCCCAAAGGCCTGATCTTCCTGCTCGTCATGATTGCGGTAATTGTCGTGTACACGATAGCCAAGGTTATTCGCTATGTCAGGCTCAGTGAACAGCAGTGGAAAGAAGTCGACAAGAGCAAGCTGAAGGAATGGGAGGACGACGAGTGGTAGTCACTTGCTGGAATCGACGCGCAGCAACGACTCGAGTTCTGCCAGGGTCTCTCGCGCCGACTGGATAAGCTTTTCCTCGGAATCGTGAATCGCGTGTTGCTCTCGCAGCAGTTTCTCGTCGTGCGCCTGGAATGCGGACACCAGCGCATGCGCTTCTTCCGGTGTCCTGCCGAGTGATTCGAGCACGACCTCGGACATGGCCAGGCTCGACAGCAGCGTTTCACGGAAGATGTGTTTCACTCCCAGGTCCATGAGCTTGTGTGCATGACGGCGGTTGCGGGCGCGCGCGACGATCAGCAGATTGGGGAAATGCCTGCTGACAGACTCGGCGATGTGCAGGGATTCCTCCATGTCTCCTATGGCCAGCACGAATACCCTGGCGTTGGCTGCCCCGGCCGCGCGCAGGATATCGAGACGTGCGGCATCGCCGTAGTGCACGATCGAACCGTAACGCCGCACAAAATCCACCTGCACCGAATCGCGCTCGAGCGCTGTGAACGGCTTGCCTGTGACGGTCAACATTCTGCCCACGATCTGTCCCACACGGCCGAATCCGGCGATGATGACGTCGTTTTCCGGATTCTCGGGCACGTCGAATTCCCTGGTCTCCTCCTCGACCTGGCGGGCGCCGAAGCGTTCCGCCATCCAGTAAAGCAGGGGCGTCAGCATCATCGACACGACGACCGCCAGAATCAGTTCGTCGATCAACGCCTGTTCGAGCACTCTTTGAGCTGCTGCGATCGCGAGCAGTACGAATGCGAACTCGCCGCCCTGTGACAACGCTGCCGCAAGCTTGGTTGCGGCGCGGACGTCGCACATGCCGAAGCGGCGCGCGAGGCCGAACAGCACGGCACCTTTGACGACAGTCAGGAGCAGCACGATCACCGCGACTCTCCCCGGGATGTTCATCAGCAGTCCCAGGTTGACGGACATGCCTACCGCGATGAAAAAGAGGCCGAGCAAGAGTCCCTTGAACGGCGCGATGTCGGCCTCGAGCTGATGACGGTACTCGGACTCGGCGAGCAGCATGCCGGCGATGAACGCGCCGAGCACCATGGACATGCCTGCCGTGTCCATCAGCAGGGCCGAGCTGATGACGACGAGCAACGCGGTCGCGGTGAATATTTCAGGCGTTTCCGAGCGGGCGACGACCCGCAGTACGGGGCGCAGGACGAGCCGGCCACCGACGATCAGGGCAAGCAGCAACAGAATTGTCATGAGCAGCCTGGTCACGTCGAACGCGCTGTTCGCATCGGCGCCCTGGCCGAGCATCGGCAGCAGCGCGATCAGCGGTATCGCGGCAAGGTCCTGGAACAGCAGGATCGAAAAGGCCGCGCGTCCGTGCAGGCTGCCGAGCTGCTTTTTCTCGGCGAGCATCTGCAGGACGAAGGCGGTCGAGGACAATGCCAGGATCAGGCCGACGACGATTGCCGCGGTCATCGGCAGGCCCAGCAACCATGCGATGAGCCCGATGAGCGCGGCGCTGGCGAGGACCTGCATGGCGCCCAGACCGAATACCAGGCGTCGCATGACCCAGAGTCTGGCCGGTTTGAGTTCGAGTCCGACGAGGAACAACAGGAATACGACACCGAGTTCCGCGAAGTGCAGAATATGTTCGACATCGCTGATGAATGCGAGACCGAAAGGCCCGATCAGGATTCCCGCGGCGAGATAGCCTAGTACCGAACCAAAGCCGAGCAGGCGAATGATCGGCACGCATACCACGGCCGCAACGAGGAAAACGAGGGATTCCGTCAGCAATGTCATGAGTGGGTACCAATGGCAATTTCGATTACACTACGATTCCGGATCCGCCGCGCTGCGGTCCGCCAGGCAATCGAGAGCATACTGCAGGTCGTTTACATGTATACAGCCAGGCGCCCCGGTTGGGGTCTCATCGCGATTTTTTTTGTCGGTTTGGGCGTTGCGGCTTGTGGCGGCGACCAGCCAGCCGCTGATACCGCGGAAAAGGCAGCCGGGCGCGCCAACGTTGAGTCCATGTCGCGTGAACATGCAACCGACACGGCGACACCAAGCCCGGCCGCTGAAGCGCAGCCCGCCAGGCCTGTCGTTTCCGACGATCGGATGCCGTATGCGGAAATCGGCGACGAACTCGTCTACGGCTATTTCGTCGCGCCATCCGATTTGTTCGAGCCGCTGCCAGCGATCATCATGATCCATGAATGGTGGGGGCTGAACGACAATGTGCGCGCGATGGCCAACCGGCTTGCCGGCGAGGGCTACATGGTGCTTGCCGTGGATCTCTACGGCGGCGAGGTTGCGGCATCGCCCGCCGCGGCGCGTGAGCTCATGCTGCGCGTTGTGGAGGATCCGGAAGCGGCACAAAAGAACCTCCGGAGCGCGTACGAGTTTCTCAGCACTGCAGCGGGGGCGCCGCGAATCGCGTCGCTCGGCTGGTGCTTCGGCGGGGGCTGGTCCCTGGGAACGGCGCAACTGTTCCCAGACGATCTTGACGCAGCCGTCATCTATTACGGTCATGTCACCAGCGACCAGGACAGGCTCGCACCTGTCAACGTGCCGATCCTCGGCCTGTTTGCGGCCGAGGATGCAAGCATCACGGTTGCGTCCGTGGAGGGGTTCGAGTCCGCGCTCGAAGACCTCGGCAAGGACCATGAAATTCACATCTATCCCGGTGTCGGGCACGCCTTCGCCAATCCGACCGGGACAAACTACAACCAGGCCGCCGCCGAGGACGCCTGGTCAAAGACGCTGGAGTTTCTTTCCCGTCACTTGGGCGCCGACAAGTCGGGCACCTGATCGGCGGCGCTCGGACAGAGCAGCCTCAGGGGGAGTGGCGCGCTGGCGTAATGTAATGTCGTGCCCGTTTCAGAGACGCACTGCAGCGCTGCCTGCGCGGTCGCAACGCCGGGTACGAGCAGGGACTCGGGGCCGGCAGGATCGTCGGCCAGGCAGAAAGGCGAGCCCGCGAGTACCAGCGCCAGTTGCCGCGGCGGGACGCTGATCGAAGCTTCGATAACGCCTGCTTCATTGAGCTGGTCGCCCCGCCAGGTCTGGTACGCATCGGCGACACTCAGCGTGAACGACACGGGTTGTCCGGCACAACTCAGCGTTGCGGCAATCTGGAAGGCAACCGGCGGCAGGCGGATCTCGGCGCGTAATGTCTTGCGCGGCTCGATCGCCACCTCGGCCTCGGCGACCTCGACCGCCACGTCGGCCCTGCTGCCCGCAGACAGCAGTATCGAGGCCAGGATCGGGAGTAGAATGGGAACTCTTTTATGCATAAGGCGCCCAAGGCTACGTCAAGGGCAGACAAAATCAAGGACCAGGGCGAAGGATGATCCATAGAGCCGTGCATTTCACGTATAAAGCCGCGCGCCGGATCGTCATCGCCGTCGTAGGCCTGACCGTGCTCCTGATCGGCGTGGTCATGCTCGTGACCCCGGGTCCCGCGCTCGTTGTCATCCCGGTCGGGCTGGCGATCCTGAGCATCGAGTTCACGTGGGCGCGGCAATGGCTGAAGCGCGCTCGCGAGTCGATAAGCAACGCCAATTCGAAAAATCGCGCCAAGCGTGCTGCAGCCCAGCGTGATCGGGCCGTCGATTCCGGTGAAGAATAAAAAGAAAGGGCGCCGGAGAACTGAATTCTTGAAGTGACTCAGCGGGCCGACCGACACGGATCGGTCTCCAGCGCCCTGAAGGGTACGGCAGGGGGATGCCGCCGGACCATCCTGGTCCGTTTACGCCAGAGTCCGCTCCGGCATTTCCGGGAGCAGGCGGCCAGGTCATTGGGGGGAGAGAGAAACCTGACCCGCCGGCATCCCGGGGGGATTCGCGGGTTAGCCTAGAGGGCTTCCGCAACCTGCATTGATTTGCGGTCTGTGATCGCGATATCAAGGTCGATCAATGTAGAAAGTTCCAGCGCGCGCAACGCGCGCTCAGCCGTTTCCGCGTTCGCCTTGCCGGCATCCACTACCGTGTTGTCGCCTGCGGTGTGAACCGCGACGGCTGTCGATGTCACCTGGTCGTTGTCCGCGGCGAGGGCTGACCCTGCGGCCGCGGTTACGCCCAGCATTACTACCAGTGCGCCAAGCACTGCGAGTCCATTCTCGAATTTCCGTGTCTTCATGTTACTGTCCTGCACATATACGGGCAGCGCCCGCTGCCCGCTCGGTAAAAATCGTCTGGCCGTGTGGCCGTTATGCTTGGATTGATTGCAGGAAGCGTGCCAAAAGATAAAAATTATTAAAATCA
>DATCZJ010000130.1:0-2055 GCA_036525955.1 Woeseiaceae bacterium
CCTCGGCAACTTCCGGAACGCCGAATCCGTCGCTTTCAGCGCGGACAGTGAATCGATCTACGTAACACTGGAGGGGCGTCACGCGCCCCTGCTGCGCATCGACATCAATGGAGCGCTCCCCGAATGAATGCCACTGCATCGCCCCTGAGACTATCGTTCGTCACAATCGGCCTGGCCGCACTGGCCGCCTGCAATCACAACGCGACGGGCAAGGATCAGGCGCCGGTCGCGCCGCCCGCCGAAGCCTCGCTGACGATCATGACGTTCAATGTCGAGAACCTGTTCGACAACATCGACGACCCCGGCAAGGAAGATCGCACCTATCTCGCGTTGACCGACAAGCAGTCCGACGAACACAAGGCCGCCTGTGCGGAGATCGAGGTGGATCGCTGGCGCGAGCAGTGCCTCGACTGGGACTGGAGCGACGACATCATCGAGCAGAAGCTGAGCGTCGTTGCCGGTGTCATCCTGCAGGTCGATAACGGCCGCGGTCCCGACATCGTCGCGCTGCAGGAAATCGAGAATATCGGCATCCTCGAGCGCCTGCGCACCGAGTATCTCGCGGCGGCAGATTACGGGCCGGGCATCCTGATCGAAGGCGACGACCTGCGTGGTATCGACGTCGCGTTCCTGACCCGGCTGGAACTGGCCGAACCACCGACACTGCACCGCATTGACTTCACCGGCGTCGGTGAGGATCGCGTCTACGACACCCGCGGTATCCTGGAGGCGACCTTCGTGCGTCCCGACGGCACCCTGCTGACGGGCTATTCGGTCCACTTCCCCGCACCGTTCCATCCCACGGAGATGCGTGAAGCCGCCTACCGTGCCCTGAATACCCTGCGGGCCGGGTTGCCGGTTGACCGGGACGCGTTCGCCGCGGGCGACTTCAATACGACCTCACGCGAAGATGGCGAGAAAGACATGCTCGGGCGGTTCGCGCGGCCTTTCTGGACGGTCACGCACGAAGTTCGTTGTGACGGCTGCAAGGGAACCTCGTACTACGCGCGTCGCGACGACTGGTCGTTTCTCGACATGATCCTGTGGTCGCCGGCGAGCGATCGTGGCGAAAACGCAACATGGAATTTGCGCGCGGATTCGGTCCGGATTGCGAACGCCGCACCCGGCCAGCGGCGCCCCGATGGCACGCCGTGGCGTTTCGAGATGCCGGGCGGTGCCGGCGTGTCGGATCACTGGCCCGTGGTGATCACAATCGAATCCAAGTAGAAACAAACCCTTGGAACGCTATCGTAATCTTGTTTCGATCGAGTGCCTTTTTGCGGCATTTGCGGATATGCCGGTGGCTCAATTCTTCGATATAAGCCCTTTATTGAATTAGCTTTTTTGCCGGAGTAGATTAGCCGCAAAAGAACCGGCGGGAGAGGCCGGAAACTAGCGTCCCGGCTTAAGTCCAGCTATCCAACTGGCGAAATAAAACGGTCATGTTCCTGGCCTAATATTCCGCCCATTATCCAAACCCTCGGGGAATAACAATGCGAAACAAGCGAACGATCCTCGGCGTGCCGCTCAGCTGGCGCCGAAACCTGGCGCGATCTGCGGCCATTGCCTTTCTCCTCATAACCATCCCTGTTGCAGGATTCGCACAGGAAACCACGACGCGCGTTCGCGGCGTCGTCATGGCGCCGGACGGCAGCCCGGCACCCGGTGCCACCGTCACAATTACCGATACGCGTACTGGCGCACAGCGCGCCGCGTCGACGTCGCAAAACGGGGCGTTTGCCTTCCGCGGCCTGCCGGTTGGCGGTCCCTACACCATTCGCGTCCAGACCGAGCAGTATGAGGACACGCTGATCACGGACGTGTTCACGTCACTCTCCGAGGAAGCGGCTTTCAATGTCCAGCTGCAGGAACAGACCGAGGTCGAGGAAATCGTCGTCACCGCGGCAATGGTCCAGAGTATGGAACTGGCCATCGGACCGGGAACCTCATTCTCGATCGAGGAGATCCAGTCGATGCCGAGCATCCAGCGCCAGATCCGCGACGTCATCCGTATTGACCCGCGTGTGAGCCTCGGCCGCGCCGACAATGGTGCCG
>DATCZJ010000131.1:0-2817 GCA_036525955.1 Woeseiaceae bacterium
TGCGGCGCGGACGGCGCGGTTCAGATAGTGGTTCATTAGCTCCCCCGAAGAGCTTTGTTTGATGCGATGTTCGGACGATAATGCAAATGAGAATGATTCGCAACTACGGGAAAATACGTATACACGTTTGCGGCGTTTTGAAGGGCACCGGGACTTATGTAAGATCGCTGATCGCGGTAGTGAAACAGGTTGCAACATAAGGAGCGTCAAAGCTCACACTCTTCGCCGTGACCGCTACCCTCCACAGGGGCCAGCCGGCATGGCAACATGACAGTTGCTTGGGGATACACGAAGGACGTAATGAGCGAGCAAGCTCACAAACTCCTGATCGTAGAGGATGATCCTGGACTACTCAGCCAGTTGCGCTGGTGTTTCGAGGACTACGATGTGTTTACGGCCGGCGATCGTGAATCGGCGATAGCAGAACTCAGGCGCCACGAACCAGCCGTCGTGCTCCAGGATCTCGGACTGCCGCCCAAGCCGGACGGGGTCGATGAAGGACTCCTCACACTCGGCGAAATACTCAAGCTTGCGCCGCACACGAAAGTCATCGTAGTTACGGGGCATGGCGATCAGCACAATGCACTTACGGCCGTCGGTCAGGGTGCCTACGACTTCTATGAGAAGCCGGTCGACACCGACACGCTGAAACTCATCGTCGAACGGGCCTTCAGCATCAGTCACCTCGAAGCGGAAAACCGGCGGCTGCAGGACGTTGCGACTGACTCCCCGCTCGACGGCATCGTCGCGGCCAGCGAGGGCATGCTCGCCGTATGCCGCATGATCGAAAAAGTCGCTCCTACGGACGTCACGACCCTGCTGCTGGGCGAATCCGGCACCGGCAAGGAATTGCTGGCCCGATCGCTGCATCGCCTAAGTCCACGCAAGGACAAGGCCTTCGTAGCGATCAACTGCGCCGCGATCCCCGAGAACCTGCTCGAATCGGAACTCTTCGGCCACGAGAAGGGTGCATTCACGGGCGCCGTAAAGACCACGCCCGGCAAGGTCGAACTGGCGGACGGCGGGACCCTGTTCCTCGACGAGATCGGCGACATGCCGCTGCCGCTGCAGGCAAAGATGCTGCGTTTCCTCCAGGAACGTGTCATCGAGCGGGTCGGAGGACGCCAGGAGATCTCCGTGGATGTGCGCGTCGTCTGCGCGACCAACCAGAACCCCGAAGACCTCATCAAGGCCAGCGCGTTCCGCGAGGACCTCTACTACCGCGTCAGCGAAATTACGATCAACATACCGCCGTTCCGCGAGCGCGAGGAAGGACGGCTCATCCTCGCGCGCACGCTGCTGCAGAAGTACTGCAAGAAACAGGGACGGGCGCTCAACGGCTTCAGTGACGACGCCATCAAGGCGATCGAGTCCTACTGCTGGCCGGGCAACGTGCGTGAGCTGGAGAACAAGATCAAGGGTGCCGTCATCATGGCCGACGGCAAGCTGGTCACGGCCGCGGACCTCGGCCTCGAACCGGGCGACGGGGAGCCGGAATCCCTGAACCTGCGCGAAGTCCGCCAGCGCGCCGAGTCGAAAGCGATCCGCGTCGCCCTGACGCGCAGCTACGGCAATATTTCCAAGGCGGCGGAACTGCTTGGCATCACCCGGCCGACGCTCTACGACCTCATGAACAAGTACGGCTTGACCGCGGAAGCCTATACCAAGAAGAGCGTCGTCAACGCGAACTGACCCGATCGCGCGCCCCGGGCGCGCTCCTACAGCAGGAGCGGTTGTCGAACCGCGACCCGGGCCTACCGCGTCTTGAACTGGTCCGGATTGAGGTCGTGGCGTGCCAGCAGCTTGTAGAAATCGGTACGGTTGCGCTTCGCGAGCCGCGCTGCCTGGCTCACGTTGCCCGTCGTGATCTGCAGGATCTGCGACAGGTAGTTGCGCGTAAATTCGTCGCGTGCGTCGCTGAAGGACAGCAGCTTGCCCGAATGCTCGCCGAGCGACTGCTGCACGAGCTCCGCCGAAATGACCGGCGACCGTGACAGCGCGACGTTCTGACGCACGACGTTGTAGAGCTGGCGGATGTTGCCTGGCCACTCGGCGGTCACCAGCATCTCAACGGCCTCGGGCGCATAGACCTTGCGTTCCTGCCCGGCTTCGCGCGCGATCTGCTGCAGGAAGTGTGCGACCAGCAGCGGTATATCCTCGCGGCGCTGGTCGAGTGTCGGGATCTTGATGTTGACGACGTTCAATCGGTAATAGAGATCCTCACGGAACTTGCCCTCGCCCATGAGTTCCTGCAGGTCGCGATGCGTTGCCGATATGACCCGCACGTCGACGTCGATGGCCTCGGTGCTGCCGACCGGTCGCACCTGGTGTTCCTGCAGGACACGCAGGAGTTTCACCTGCAGGCGCATCGGCATGTCGCCGATCTCGTCGAGCAGCAGTGTGCCGCCTTCGGCCGCCTGGAACAGGCCCTTGTGGCTGCGCGTCGCGCCGGTAAACGAGCCCTTCTCGTGGCCGAAGAGTTCCGATTCCAGCAGGTTCTCCGCCATGGCCGAGCAGTTGATCGCCACGAACGGCATCGTGTGCCGCGGGCTGGCGTTGTGAATGGCCCGTGCAAGGAGTTCCTTTCCGGTGCCGCTCTCGCCGTTGATGAGCACGCGCGCGTCGGTCGCCGCAACCATCTTGGCCTGGTTCAGGATCTCCTTCAGCGCCTGGTTTCGCGTGATAATTTCCGCTGACCAGTCTTCCTCGACTTCGACCGACCCCGAGACCCTGATGGCCTTATTCACGGTCTGCATCAGTTCGTCCTTGTCGATCGGCTTCGTGAGAAAGCCGAAGGCGCCACTCTGGGTCGCCACG
>DATCZJ010000132.1:0-23852 GCA_036525955.1 Woeseiaceae bacterium
TGCGTCCCTGGCACGCAATGCCGCCGAGACCGCGATAAAACTGAATCCCGAGCTCTCGATGCCGTACGCGGTGCTTGCCTCAATCGAGGGAAACGGTGCGGACATCGATTACGAACAGGTCCTGCAATATTTCGACGAGGCGTTGCAGCGGGATTCGAAGAACATGACGGCTCACCTGTGGCGCATGATCGCGTATCTCGACCTGGGCTATTTCGATCGTGCCGACCGCGACGGCCAGCGCTGCCTCGAGATCGACCCGGCCTACGACATCTGTCGGTCGTTTCTCGCGCTCTCCGCACTTTACGCGGGTGACTTCGACCGCG
This sequence comes from Woeseiaceae bacterium, assembly GCA_036525955.1. Lineage (GTDB taxonomy): Bacteria > Pseudomonadota > Gammaproteobacteria > Steroidobacterales > Woeseiaceae > UBA1847. The sequence continues at coordinate 324 of DATCZJ010000132.1, forward strand.
CGCTCGCGATTCATCGTGAGGCGATGCAACGAGGTTTCTTCGGCAATGCGTTTGCGTTCATGTTCCTGTATGCCGCGACCGGCGAGGAAGACAAGGTCCTGATTGCGACGGCTTCCAATAACGCTTCGTTGGGCGTGAACGCCGCAACACCTTATGAATACCGCGCGTACGTCGACCCGGCATTCGACTACGAGGCCGAGAAAATCGGACTGGAGCTCGCCTACTTGCCGGCCGGCGAGGAGCATCCTGCGTGGGGCGCGCCGAATGCCGACTACCTGTTCCTGTACCAGCGATATGACGAGATCCAGGGCGATGGCGTGCAGTACTGGTGGTTCCCGTACCCCGAGCACTTCAGAAATTCAGCGGCCCGCAAGAAGATGATGATCAAGGTGGGTTTGCCCAGGTACTGGCGCAAGCACGGCTTCCCGCCGATGTGCCGGGCGATCGGCGACGACGACTTCGAGTGCGAGTGAGGGTCGCCGCCAGTCCGAACGAGTGACAGACACTCTGATTTCCTCGAGACGTCGATTCGAGACCGGGGAGCAGTTCCGTCTGTCGCCGAGCGACCGCTTCCGTCCGCTGCGTTCCGTCGACGGGTTTTGCAGTAGAATCCTGCTCAGTGACCCATGGCGGTCTTCGGGTTCCCGGCGTAGTTAACGACCATGTTTCGCATTTTCAGAAGAATCCGGGGGGATATCCTGGCTAACACCAAGGCTAATAGCTACGCGCTCTACGCCGCTGGCGAACTCGTTCTCGTCGTTGTCGGAATTCTCATCGCGCTGCAGATCAATAACTGGAACGAGGAGCGCATCGAGCAAAATGAAATTCGGGAATATGCGCTGAGTCTCTCTGCCGCGATCGAGCGGGACATGGAAATGCTGCTCCCCGTGGAGATGCAGATCATTGCCAGCATCCGACAGTCGGAGGAGGTGGCGAACTACCTGCGACACCGGGCTCTGGGGGAGCTGGACAACGCCGAGCTTTTTTTCCTGAGCACACACAACGGCTACCGCCCCTATGCGTGGAATCGGGCCGCCCTGGAACAGCTGAAGTCTGCCGGGGGGCTGCGGCAGATGCGGAACAAGCGTCTCGCGGAGCGAATTTCCGATTACGACGCACTGACACAACACCTCGACCAGGACTACCGCGAAGACGAAGAATCGGCGCGCGACATGTTCGACCTGACGAACAGGCTGGTCGATCTCAACTACGACATCGAGGGGCTCAAGGAGTACCTTTCCTGGGATGATGGTTTCGGACCTGAGTATATCGAGGAGCGCATCACACGTTTCAGGGAGACGGGCCTGTTCGAGCGTATGCAAAAAATGCAAAAGCCGTTGCTGTCTCAGGACCTGGCCGAATTTCGACATCTGGCCAACATGCATCGCAAGTTCGCGATGAGCGCCGAGGCACGACCCGATATCGAGTTGCCCCGGTTGCGACAGTTTGCCGCAGAAATTCAGGCGCTCATCGAAGAGGAATACCGCTGAAACGCTCGCGATGATTTCCTGCCTTGTCGTGGCGGCGTCTTTCCATGCCTGGTATTGGTTGCTAGCCAATATAACGGCTTCGCTTTTCGGAACCGGTCTGAGTCTACCTAGGTACGTTCCAGAATTGACGAGACTGCCTGCGAGTCATATAAGTTCAATTGACATCCGCAAAGGGCAAACCTGAGAAAACTCAGTGACGCAAAGCCTTGGGTCCTCGCCCCCTCCGAAACTCCAGTTCGAGGGACCCCAGGATTGCCAGGCTGCCGGCTATCAATAGTTAATGACCGGAGGCCGTCATGTGTCGAATTCATAAAGCTATCGTTTTTCTAGCAGCCCTCCTGATGATCAATGCCGGCGTCGCGTACGGCGCTGGTCTGGATTTCGGCCTGAACCGCAATGCGGAGCTGTGTTTCGAGCAGACCGTACATGTCGCGAATGGCGCTGCGCCAGAGACATTGAGCACAATCTACTGTGCCCGCGCGCTGAAAGTGACGCCGCTTGGCCGTCAGGATCGATCTGCGATTCTGTATAACCGCGGGATCATTCAGAAAGCGCAGGGTGATTTCGTTGCAGCGCGGGCGAGTTTCGAAAAGGCCGTTCGGCTGTCGAACACGGTCGACAGGCGCAACCTGGCGCTGGCCGAGGTCGCTCGAGAGCTCGGCGACTATCTCACTGCATTGGAGCAGTATGACCTGCTGACCAGGTCAGCGTTTGCTGTTGATTCCGCGAACGTTTTAGTGGCAGTGGTCGAGCGGCGCGAGGAGACCTTGCACTCGCTGGAGCGCACTTTGCACGCATCGACCGTAACGCCGGATTCGACCGATACGCGCTAGGCTCGGCGACATTCGCTTGCCCGGTTGTCACGCCGGTGGGCCGAGGCGGGCGTGTGCCGCCACATTACAGACAGTGTCGAGATTTCGATATGGTCTGCAGTAATGCGCGGCCGGCCTGACGGTCCGTCGTGGTCAGACTTTCAGGAATCGCGCGATGCCTTTCGCGGCTTCGCGGCCCTCGTGCACTGCAGTAACCACGAGGTCGGACCCCCGCACCATATCGCCACCGGCGAACACCTTCGGGTTGGTGGTCTGGAATGGGTAAGGCCCGAGCGCCGCGACGCGAAGCTTGCCACTCGGCAACGCTTCGATGGCGTGCTCGGATAACCAGCCAGGCGGATTCGGCCTGAAGCCGAAGGCGATGATCACCGCATCCGCCTCGAGAATCTCCTCGCTGCCTTCGATCGGCTCGGGTCGGCGGCGACCATCCGGACCGGGCGCGCCCATGCGCGTCTCGACCAGCCTCACGCCCTTGACCTTCTCATCGCCGAGGATCTCGAGCGGCTGGCGATTGAAGAGAAACCGCACGCCTTCCTCTCGGCTGTTCGCGACTTCGCGGCGTGAGCCGGGCATGTTCTCCTCGTCGCGGCGGTAGGCGCAGGTGACCGATGCGGCGCCCTGTCGCACCGCCGTGCGATTGCAGTCCATGCCGGTATCCCCGCCGCCCAGAACCACGACGCGCATGCCCGCCATGTCGATATAGGGGGCTGCAGCCTCGTCGTGCCCGAGTTCGCGATACGCATTGCCAACGAGGTAAGGCAGCGCATCGTGGACGCCGGGCAGGTCCTCGCCCGGGAAACCGCCCTTCACGTAGGCGTAGGTCCCCATGCCGAGAAACACAGCGTCGAATTCGTCGACGAGTTCCGTGAAAGATTTGTCTCTGCCGATGCGCGTATTGAGCACGAATTTCACACCCATGCCCTCGAGCAATGCTCGCCGCGTGCGAACCACGGATTTCTCGAGCTTGAAAGGTGGGATTCCGTAAGTCAGCAGACCGCCGATTTCCGGGTACGCGTCATACACGACCGCGTGGATGCCGTTTCGCGCGAGCACGTCTGCGGCCGCCAGCCCGGCGGGCCCCGCGCCGACAATCGCAACGGTCTTGCCGGTGTCCTCGATGTTCGACATGTCCGGCCGCCAACCCTGGCGCACGGCTTCGTCCGTGATGTAGCGCTCGATGCTGCCTATCGTCACGGCACCATTGGCCTCCTCCAGCGTGCAGGCGCCCTCGCAAAGTCGGTCCTGCGGACAAACGCGGCCACAGATTTCCGGCAGTGAATTCGTCTGGTGCGACAGCTCGGCGGCCTCGAACAGCTTGCCCTCCTCGATCAGCGCCAGCCAGTTCGGGATGTAGTTGTGTACCGGGCACTGCCATTCGCAATACGGGTTGCCGCAGGCGAGACAGCGGCCGGCCTGTGCCGCGGCGCTCGCGCCGTCGTAGGCGCCGTAAATCTCGCCGTAATGCAATACGCGCTCCTCGGGCGATTCCTTGTCGGGATTGCGACGCGGCACCTCGAGGAATTGCAGTGGATGCTTCGGCATCAGGCGGCCCGCCGCAGCGACTCGATCAGGGAACCGAGTTCGGCCGCCTTGGGTTTCACAACCCAGAACTTCTGCAGGAAAGTGCGGTAGTCGTCGAGTATCGCCTCACCCCATGCGCTGCCCGTCGCCTCGACATGCGCCGTGATCAGCGAACGAAGGTGGTGCAGGTGCGCCTCCATGCTCTCCGGCGTGATGCGATGAATGTCGATGAGTTCATGGTTGTACCGGTCCACGAAATCGCGGTCGATATCGAGCACGTAGGCAAAGCCGCCCGTCATGCCCGCGCCGAAGTTGACGCCGGTGCTGCCGAGCACGACGACGACGCCGTCCGTCATGTATTCGCAGCAATGGTCGCCCGCGCCCTCGATGATGGCGGTCGCGCCCGAGTTGCGAACCGCGAAACGTTCGCCCGCGCGTCCGGCCGCGAAGAGCTGCCCGCCCGTGGCGCCGTAGAGACAGGTGTTGCCGATGATCGCGGTGTCGCGCGCCACGTAGCCCGCGTTGTCCGGCGGATAAATCACGATGCGCCCGCCGGTCATGCCCTTGCCGACATAGTCGTTCGCATCGCCGCGCAGCAGCAGGTTCAGTCCGCTGACGTTCCACGCGCCGAAGCTCTGGCCCGCGTTGCCGTGCAGCACGATATCCAGCGGCGCATCCGCCATGCCGTGATTGCCGTGCCGCCGCGCGATTTCTCCGGACAGCCGCGCGCCGATGGAGCGGTTGAAGTTCTGCACCCGGAACTCGAAGCGGCCGCCGCTTTTCGATTCGATCGCAGGCAGCGTCTCCCGGACCATGCGCTCGGCGAGCTCGCCTTTGTCGAACGGTGCGTTGTGCGGCTCCGTGCAGAATTGCGGAACGCTGGCGGCAAGACCGTTATCCGAAAGAATCGGCGACAGGTCGAGACGCGCCTGCCGCGCCGTCTGTCCGGGCTGCCGCTCGAGCAGGTCGGTACGCCCGACCAGCTCGGCAAAGGTCCGGACGCCGAGCGACGCCATGATCTCGCGCACTTCCTCCGCCACGAAGCGGAAGAAGTTGATCACCATTTCCGGCAGCCCGATGAAGTACTCGCTGCGCAACACGTTGTTCTGTGTCGCAACACCCGTCGCGCAGTTGTTGAGGTGGCAGATACGCAGGTACTTGCAACCCAGCGCGACCATCGGCGCGGTACCGAAACCAAAACTCTCGGCGCCGAGCATCGCTGCCTTGACGACATCGAGCCCCGTCTTCAGGCCCCCGTCCGTCTGCAGCCGCACCTGGTGGCGCATGTTCTGCGAGCGCAGTACCTGGTGCGTCTCCGACAGCCCGAGCTCCCAGGGGCTGCCCGCGTACTTCACCGAACTCAGCGGGCTGGCGCCTGTGCCGCCATCGTAGCCCGAGATCGTGATCAGGTCCGCGTAGGCCTTGACGACGCCCGCGGCGACCGTGCCGACGCCGGGCTCCGCAACGAGTTTCACCGACACCAGTGCCTGCGGATTCACCTGCTTGAGATCGAAGATCAGCTGGGCCAGGTCCTCGATCGAATAAATGTCATGGTGCGGCGGCGGTGAGATCAGCCCCACGCCCGGCTTCGCATAGCGAAGCTTCGCGATCATGTCGTTGACCTTGTGGCCGGGAAGCTGCCCGCCTTCACCGGGTTTCGCGCCCTGTGCAATCTTGATCTGGATCACCTCGGCGTTGACGAGGTACTCGGCCGTGACGCCGAAGCGGCCCGACGCCACCTGCTTGATCTTCGACCTGCGCTCGCTGCCGTGGCGCGAGGCATCCTCGCCACCCTCGCCGGAATTCGAGCGGGCGCCTATGCGGTTCATCGCGATTGCGAGGGCCTCGTGCGCCTCGGGCGACAGCGCGCCGAGCGACATGCCGGCGCTGTCGAAGCGCGGCAGGATCGATTCGACGGACTCGACCTCGTCGAGGGGCACGGGCGGGCCGGCGGCCTTCAGCGCCAGCAGGTCTCGGAGCGTGGCGACCGGGCGCTCGTTGACGAGGCGCGCATAGTTTCGATACTGGGCATAGTCACCGGTCCTCACCGCGGACTGCAGCGTCGTGACGACGTCGGGGTTGTAGCAGTGGTACTCACCGCCGTGGACGTACTTGTACAGTCCGCCCTGTTCGATGGACTCGCGCGGCTCCCATGCGGCCGCGGCCAGTTTCTTCTGGTCTTCGAGCAGGTCCTCGAAAGTCGCCCCGCGGATGCGCGAGGGCGTGCCGCGGAAACAGCGCTCGACGATTTCGTCATCGAGCCCCACGATCTCGAACAGCTGCGCGCCGCGATAGCTGGAGATCGAAGAAATGCCCATCTTCGACATGATCTTGAACAGGCCTTTGCGGATGCCGCGCCGGTAATTGCGGCCGAGTTGCTGCTGCCGGTCGATGTTGCCGCGGCGCGTAACATCGTGGAGCGACTGGTAGACGAGATAGGGATAGACCGTCGTCGCACCATAGCCGATGAGGCAGGCGATCTGGTGCGCATCGCGCGCGACGCCCGTCTCCACGACGATGTTCGCGTCGCAGCGCAGTCCCTTGCGCACGAGGTGATGGTGCACGGCACCGGTCGCGAGCAGCGCGTGTACCGGCAGCTTGCCTTTCTCGAGATAGCGGTCCGACAGCATCAGGATCAGGTTGCCATCGCGAACGCCCTTTTCCGCCGCCGCGCAAATCTGGTCGAGTGCGGCTGGCAGGCTCAGGTTCTCATCGACATTCAGGTCGATGAACGTGTGGCTGTCCTCGAACATGTCCGGGCCGAGCAGCTGCCTGAGCTTGGCCTGCGACAGCACGGGCGAATTGATGATGACCTGCTCCGCGTGCCGCGGCCCGATTTCAAACAGGTTGTACTCGCGGCCGATATTCGTCTGCAGGGACATGACGATGCGTTCACGCAGCGAATCGATGGGCGGGTTGGTGACCTGCGCGAACTGCTGCCGGAAATAATCGAACGGCGAACGGACCTTTTGCGACAGGACGGCCATCGGCGTGTCGTCGCCCATCGAGCCGACGGGCTCGACCTCGGTCCTGGCCAATACCGCGATGACCTCGGCGATTTCCTCGCGCGTGAGGTTGAACATCTTCTGGTAGGTGGCGAGCGTGTCCGGCTCCATCGGTTCGGCCGCCATGCGCGTATCGACCAGCAGGGAGTCGAGGTAACGGATGCCGCGCTTCAGCCACTTCTTGTAGGGCGCGCGCGTTTTCAGCCGGTCGTGGATCTCGTCGTTGTCGAGCAGTTCGCCGTTGACGAGATCGACCGCCAGCATTTCCCCGGGTCCGAGGCGTCCCTTGCGGATCACGTCCTTTTCGTCGTAGTCATAAACGCCGACTTCGGACGCGACGGTCAGGTGCCGATCCCGAGTAATGATGTAACGCGCCGGCCGCAAACCATTGCGATCGAGACAGCAGGCTGCGTAGCGGCCGTCGGTCAGGACGATGCCGGCCGGACCATCCCAGGGTTCGAGCTGGCAGTCGTAGAACTCGTAGAATGCGCGCACGTCCGGATCGATGTTGTCCACGGTCTGCCATGCCGGCGGGATCAGGAGGCGCATCGCCTGGATGACGTCCATGCCGCCCGCGCGCATCACCTCGAGCATGTTGTCGAGGCTCGACGAGTCGGAACCCGTGAGGGAGATGATCGGATCCAGGTCGGAAATGTCGTCGAGCTTGTCGGAGATGAAATTGCGCGCACGCGCCACGGCCCAGTTGCGGTTACCCTGGATCGTGTTGATTTCGCCGTTATGCGCGAGAAACCGGAAGGGCTGCGCGAGGCGCCACTGCGGCAGCGTGTTCGTCGAGAATCGCTGGTGAAAGACGCACACGGACGACTCCATCCGCGGGTCGCGAAGGTCGGGATAAAACTGCGGCAGCGCCGCCGGCATGATCATGCCCTTGTAGCTGATCGTCACCGACGACAGGCTCGCGACGTATGTGTCGGCGTCGCTGAAACGATTTTCCGCCCTGCGTCGCGCCAGGAACAGCTTGCGATTGAAGCGGCCACGCGGCATGCCGTCCGGTGCATTGACGAACAGCTGCTCGATGCGCGGCAGCGTCTTCAGCGCCTGTTCGCCGCACGCGCTCGGATCCGTCGGCACTTCGCGCCAGCCGGCGACGTCGAGTCCCGTGTCGGCGACAGCCTTCTCGAGCGCCTCGCGGGCGGCGGCGGCGGCGGCCTCGTCGCGACTCAGGAATACCGTGCCGGCGGCAAATCGCTGGTTGAGGCTAAAGCCGAGCTGCATGCCGACCGCGCGCAGGAAGGTTTCCGGAAACTTGATCAGCAATCCGCAGCCATCGCCGGTCTTGCCGTCGGCCGCGACTGCGCCGCGGTGAGTCAGGCGCGCAAGCGCGGAAATCGCCGTTTCAACGACCCAGTGGCTCGGCAGATCGTCGAGGTTCGCGATAAGGCCGAAGCCGCAACTGTCGCGGTGCAGCTCCGGATCCAGCAGGGATTTCGCGACTTGCTCTGTCATACGCACCGTCGGACTTGCTTGTGGGCAGCCCCGTCATTGGAAAATCATCGATGAATTGGCGCATAACGCCAGGATGCAGCCAGTATAAAGCACGATATTGAAAATTCGCGCGGCTTTGCGGGGTTTTTTTGGTTGCGTCAGAAACCAAGCACCGACGCCCTGCGGATTCAGAATGAGTCTGAGCGCAGTCGGATCGCGCCGTCGGTCCGGTATCGCACCGCCGGCGAGAGCGGCAGGTCCAGCCCGAACTCGCCCCGAAGCTCGTAGGGGATGTCCTTCCGAACGCCGTCGCGCACGATCGACAGCAGCTGCGGCGCCGTCTGCAACAGGTCGAGGTCTACGCTCATCGCAAAGCGACTGTCACCGCCCGCAGGAACGGACAACGCCGACACCGTGCCACCGCTCGCGAATCGCTGGCCCGCGAGCCGGATGTCGTAATCGATAGACTCGATCGGCAATGAAAACGGGTTCGGGTTGTGAACCGTGAACGACAGCTGGAAGGTCTGGCCGTTGAAGCCGAGGCCCATGACCTGGATGCCGGTCAGTTCGACGCGCGGCGCCCTGACGACCTCTTCGACCGCCGTCGCACAACCGCCGAGCACGAGCATGACGATCGCGAGACCAGCGAAAGTCTTTCGTCCGTTCGTTTGCATGCCCACCTCCCGCTTCGATGCCGGTTGCTAGCGTAATTCCTGCCCCAGCTCGCCCCAGCGCGCCGAAATCAGTTGCCAGTCGTCGTCGTCTCTTTCGACTTCGAACTGGAAACGATACGCATCCGCGCTGAAGCCGAGTGCGCGATCGTTGGTGCTCGCCATGCCCACCGTCAGGTCGAGCCGCGCGGCCGTGTCATCGTAGATCGTGATTTCGTCGATGGTCGTCAGCAGCGCGATCCGGTTCTGCCGCATAATGTAGAGCCGCAACAGGTTCTCGATGTCATCCCGTCCGTTACCGCGCGCGTCGGCGTAGGACGGAGCGATCATGGCCACCAGCTCGCGCCGCTCCTTCGCCTCGGCGGCGGCGACGCCTTTGGCCACCCAGGCCCGCAGCGATTCTTCCGGGCCCACCGCCGGACCTCCGCAGGCAACCAGCAGGGCCGTAACGGCCGCCGCTGCTGCCCGGGCGTATTTCCTGGATCGTGTTCGCATTGCCGCGTCCATCATCTGCTAGAGTCTACTGCCAGAGTTCGTCAGAATCGGTCAAATCAGCCTGATTTGTGACGAGGTTCGCACTTTGCAACGCCATTGGCCGGGCGCACGGCCGGGATATCCGACGATGCCAGTCAAATTATTGAGTGAAAGCAAGGGCGCAACGATTACTGACGAGGACCAGAAACGCATCGATGCCATCATCGCGTTCTGGTTCAAGGAACAGCAGTTGTCCGCACCGCAGATAGATCGTCGGATGGATGTCTGGTTCGGCGAAGACCCGGTGTTCGATCACGAGATCAAGAAGTCATTCCTGGGCGATGTCGAGCTGGCCTCCGAGGGCAAGCTGGACCACTGGGCCGCCGAACCACGCGGCCGGCTTGCGCTGATACTTCTCATCGACCAGTTTCGCCGCAACATCTATCGCAACACGGCCGATGCGTTTGCCAGGGACAGGATGGCGCTCAAGCTCTGCGTCGAGGGCGCCATGGAAAAGAAGGACCGTGGTCTTACGCCGATCCAGAAGGTGTTCTTCTACATGCCACTGCAGCACGCGGAGTCCCGCAAAGTGCAGGCGAAGTCGGTGGAGCTGTTCCAGAAACTGGCCGAAGCCGTCTCGCCGACCTACCAGGAAACCTTCCTGACCGTCGCGCAATTTGCCGAGCTGCACGCGGACATCATCGAACAGTTCGGGCGCTTTCCGCACCGCAACAGGCTACTCGGCCGCAAGAACACACCCGAGGAAGACGAATACCTCACGAGCGACAGCCCGGATTTCGGGCAGGGCGGCTAGACCCGGGAGAGGCGCGCGTAACGCCAGGACAGCAGGACGGCCGCGAGTCCCAGTCCGGCGACAAATGCGCCCCAGATGTAATTTGGCGGCGCCTTGAAAGTGACGGCCGCGAGATACGCCAGCGGGAAAGCGACAACCCAGAAAGAGAAGATGTTGATCGCCATGGGCACGCGCGTGTCCTTGTAACCGCGCAGTGCCGACGCCGCGCCGATCTGTACGCCATCCGCGACCTGGAAGATCGCCGCGATCAGCAACAGGCTGATCGCGATCTCTCTGACAGCGGCGTCGTCCGTATACAGCGCAACGACGCTGTCCCTGAACAACAGCAGGGAGACTGCGGACAGCGTCATGAATGCGGCACAGGTAATGATCCCGGTCGCGCCCGCGATGCGCGCCAGCCGCCGGTCCCCCGCACCCAGCAACTGCCCGACCTGCACGGTCGTCGCGGAACTGAGGGCGAGCGGCACCATGAATAGTGTGGACGAGAAGTTGATCGCAATCTGGTGTGCCGCCGTAATGTTCGCACCCAGGGTGCCGACGAGAATGGAGATCGCGTTGAAGAGGCCCGCTTCGGCCGTAACCATGATCGCGATCGGCAGTCCCAGCACGACGATTTCACGCAATATGCTGAGGCGCGGCGGCGCGAGCTTCGTGAAGATCTCGAGCGGCCGGTAGCGCGGATTCAGGACAATGTAGGCTCCGAGGGCGAACATGACGATCCACATCGAGATCGCGCTCGCGTATCCGCAGCCTGCGACACCGAGCGCCGGCGCGCCGAAGTGTCCGAACATCAGCGTGTAGTTCAGGAATACGTTGCTCACGAGACCGAGGATCGACGTGAACATGATCGGGCGCAGGTGGCCGATACCCTCGGTCGTGAACCGCAGCGCGAGAAACATCAGGATACCGGGCGCACCCCATATGATGGCCTCGAAATACGACACGGTCAGGTGGCGAAACCCCGGGTCGATGCCTATCTTCGTCAGCACGGCCTCGCCGATCGCGCGTCCGGCGACGATGACCACCAGTCCGAACGCCAGCGCAAAGTACAGGCCCTGGCGCGTGTAGCTGCCGATCAGGTGATAATCCCGCGCGCCCCACAGGCGCGCCGCGATCGGCGATATCGCCATCTGGATGCCGAGACCCAGCGTAAAGGCCAGGAACCATAAGCTGCCGCCGACGGCGACGGCCGCGAGCGACTCGGCACCGAGCCGCCCGGCCATCACCGCGTCCGCGAAACCCATCCCCGCCACCGCGAGATTGTTCACGACCAGGGGTCCGCCGAGGCGCAGGATGCGCACGAACTGGGGACGCCATTCATTGTGGCGATGCACCGTCATGGAACGCATCTTAACCTACGGTCGGCGGCGGCAATGGTGTAAAGTTGCCGACGCTCCCAGTATCAAAAGTCCAACGGAGACAGGTATGTTGAACGATGGTCGCTCTATCCGGGTCGCCGTGGTCGGTGGTTCGCGAATCCCCTTCTGCCGCTCTCATTCGGTCTATAAGGATTGTTCCAACCAGGATCTCATGACCGCCGCATTGAACGGCGTCGTCAACAAGTTCGACCTCAAGGGACAGACGCTCGGGGACGTCGCGCTCGGCGCGGTCGTGAAACACTCCCGCGACTTCAACCTGGCCCGCGAAAGCGTTATCGAATCCGGCCTGTCGATCCGCACGCCCGGCGTCGATCTGCAACGCGCCTGCGGCACGAGCCTCGAGGCGGCGATCATGATTGCCAACAAGATCGCGCTGGGCCAGATCGATTCCGGCATCGCCGGGGGCACGGACACCACCAGCGACGCGCCCATCGTGTTCCGCGACGACTACCGGCAGATCCTGCTCGAGATGTATCGGGCGCCGTCCGCCTGGCAACGCATCAAGCCGATGTTCCGGATTCGCCCGAAACACTTCAAACCTGCGTACCCCGGGGTCAGGGAACCCCGCACGGGGCTATCGATGGGCGAGAGCACCGAGCTCATGGCCAAGGAATGGGACGTCCAGCGTGAGCACCAGGACCAGCTCGCGCTCGCGAGTCACATGAAAGCCGCGGCCGCCTATGACGAGGGCTGGTATGAGGATCTCGTCGTACCGTTTCTGGACTGCGAGGAAGACAACAACATCCGGCGCGACACCACGTTCGAAAAACTCGCGGCGCTGAAGCCGTCGTTCGACAAGAGCGGCGAAGGTACGATGACGGCGGGTAACAGCACGCCGCTGACCGACGGCGCGGCCGCCGTGCTGCTGGCATCGGAAGAGTGGGCGCGGCAGAAGAACCTGCCGATCCTCGCTTACCTGACGTTCGCGAAGGTCGCCGCCGTGAATTTCATCAATGACGAAGGCCTGCTGATGGCGCCGGCATACGCGGTTTCGGACATGCTGAAACAGGCGAACCTCCGGCTGCAGGAATTCGATTTCTACGAGATTCACGAGGCCTTTGCGGCGCAGACCATTGCGACCCTCAAGGCATGGCAATCCGAGAAGTTCTGTCGCGGCCGCCTCGGGCGCAACGAGCCCCTGGGCCCCATCGACCTGGCCCGCCTCAACGTCAAGGGCGGCAGCATTGCCGTCGGACACCCGTTTGCGGCAACCGGCGCGCGCATCATCGCGACGCTGGCGAAACTGCTCAACGAGAAAGGCTCCGGACGCGGACTGATTTCGGTATGCACGGCGGGCGGCATGGGCGTCGCCGCCATCATGGAAGCCGCGTAAGCCGGACCTTGCGGCGCGCAGGCAGTCAGCGCTTGTCGCTGTTGCGGCGCTGCAGCACGTCGAGGGCCTTGTCGAAGCGCTCCTTGGCCTGTGCGGTCATGCCGCCGCGGTGATATTCATCCACGACGAAGTTCTCGACGCGACTGACGAACTGATCGATATCGCCGCCCGGAAAAGACTCGTCGGCGTCCGCCTCGGGCGGTGCATTTTTCAAGCCGCCAAACAGGTTGATCCAGTGCTCGCTTTTTTTACCGAAAGCCATCAACTGGTAGAACTGCGGGCCGGGCCTGCCGTCGTTGCTGGAGAACACGCTGATGATGGCCGCCACGAACGCGGCCGGCACGAGCAGGAAGTCGCGCAACCCGTCGACGACGAGCTTGAACTGAAACACGAGGAGATCGCGGATCAGGGTCCAGCGATCGGGTGCCTCGGGTGCCTCGGGTGCCTCGGGCGGCTTTTCGAGCGGTTCCGTCATAGTGGCTTTTGTGAACAAATGTCAATCCAGACAAGGAATTATAGCGCTTTTGCTGGCGAATGACCTGCCGTTGCAGTAGTGTGTGCGCGTTGACAAACCGTTGCCCGAAAAATGCCCGACTACCAAGCCACCAATGAGTTTCAGCACGGCACACCCGCTCTCACGGGCGTGCTGGTCGTCAATCTGGGCACGCCCGCATCTGCCTCAGCGGCCGATGTGCGGCGGTTCCTGAAGCAGTTCCTGTCCGACCCGAGGGTCGTCGAGTATCCGCGCTGGCTGTGGTGGCTGATTCTCAACGGCATCATCCTCAGGATTCGGCCCGCCCGATCGGCAGAAGCCTACGAGAAGATCTGGACCGAGCGCGGCTCGCCGCTCATGCTGCATTCGCAGGCGATTGCGGACGGGCTCGCGGAACGTCTGCAGAACACGCACCAGGGGGCCGTTTGCGTGCAGCTCGGCATGAGCTACGGCAGCCCTTCCATCCCCGATGCGATCGATCGACTGCGCGCAGCCGGAGCGCGGCGACTGCTCGTGCTAGCGCTTTACCCGCAGTACTCCGGCACCACGACGGCGTCGGTATTCGATGCCGTTACCCGCCATTTGCAGCAGTTGCGCTGGGTGCCCGAGACCCGATTCATCAACCAGTTTCATGACGAGGATGGCTACATCGACGCCCTCGCCAACACGGTCCGGGAGCACTGGTCACGACACGGGCGCGGCGCACGGCTGCTGTTTTCCTTCCACGGCGTGCCACGCTACACGCTGGAAAGCGGCGACCCGTACCACTGCCAGTGCCAGAAGACGGCGCGACTCGTTGCCGAGTCACTCGGCCTCGGCGCAGACGAGTGGATCCTGTCGTTCCAGTCACGCGTCGGTCGCGAAGTCTGGTTACAGCCGTACACTGACGCAACCGTGCGGCAGCTCGGCCAGCAGGGTCTCGAGTCGCTGGATGTGATCTGCCCCGGCTTTTCCACGGATTGCCTCGAGACGCTCGAGGAGATCGCGATGCAGAATGCGGGGTTCTTCGCGGAAGCGGGCGGCGGCACGCTGCGCTACATTGCCGCACTGAATGCACGAAGCGACCATCTCGACTTTCTTGCCTCGCTCGCGGCGCGCCACATGCTCGGCTGGCCATCCACAGTCGAGGATGACCCGCAAAGCCGCGAGCGCGCTCTTGCGATGGGAGCGCCACAGTGACCATCATCGGCCGCTTCCTCGAGTTTTCCGTGCGCACGACGGATATCCTCGAGTCGCTGCGATTCTACAAGCTGCTCGGGTTCACGGAGCTCGAAATCGGTGACGTCTGGCCGCACAAGTACGCGGTCGTTTCCGACGGTGAGCTCAACATCGGCCTGCACGATGTCGATTTCGAAGCGCCTGCCGTCACCTTCGTTCATCCCGAACTCGCGCAGCACGCTCGAGCGATGACCGACCACGGCTTCGAGTTTCGGTACCTGAGACTCGACGGCGACGTATTCAACGAACTCGGCTTCCATGACCGCGACGGGCACATGATCTCGATGGTCGAGGCTCGAACCTTCAATCGCAGCGAGGAGTCGGAGCGAAATTCCGCCTGCGGTGCCTTTTTCGAGCTGACCCTGCCGGTACGCGATGCGCTGCATTCCGCCAAGTTCTGGGCGCCGCTCGCGCCCGCGGTGCTCGATATGCGGGAAGAGCCCACGACGCACATGCGCTTCGACGCCGGCGGCATTCCGCTCGGAATCTCCGAGAGCATCGCGCTGACCGCCCCGTCGCTCTGTTTCAAGTGCGACGACCGCGACACACTCATGCAGCTCGTCGAGCAACATGGTTTCGCTTTCCAGAAGTTCCCCGGGTTCGAGGGCGCGCTCGGCGTGCTGCGCGCGCCGGAGGGCACCATGCTCTACCTGTTCAAGTCGGACTTTCTCGGCGAGCGCTACGAGGTCGCCGAGCATGACGACGCCCCCGGCTTCGCGCCCTGAGCGCTAATCGCGCTTCGAAAACTCGACCCAGAACACGCCGCGGAAGTCGCCCACGCTGAATCCGGTCGCCCGGTCCTCCGGGTACAGCGTCGCGATGCGCGCCGCAACGTCTTCGGCCAGCGTCTCGCCGTGACAGGCCAGGCACAGCGGCTGGACCATGATCGGCTCTACATAGCCCGCGCGACCGTCGGCAAGGTCGATCGCCACGGGAGTCCGTTCGGCGTCGGCCGCGGCCCAGGTTGCGAGGATCGGGGCGACCCACTCCGGCGCCTCGTTGACGGAATTACGCAGCCGGTGGCTGCTGCGGCCCATGCGAACCTGGTCGGAAGACAGCGCAGCCGCGATGCCCGGCGCCTCTGTCCTGCAGACCTCTATCGCGTTCGCCGGACCCTGTTCCAGTCCCGCAATGAGCGCGGCCTTGAGGTCGGCCTTGAAAGGCGCGAGCAAACTGGCGCCCTCGCCTGCCGGGTCGGCGCTTGTGGCCGATACCGGGAAAAGCAGAATGGCCAACAGGCCGCCGACTGCGGCACGCGTCATCAGAGCAGCCTCCGTATCAGTTCGAGCGCCCGCCCATGATACCCGCTGCCGAACAGGTTCAGGTGATTCAGCACGTGGTAGAGCTGGTACAGATCGCGTCGCTCGCGGTGACCGGAAGCCAGCGGCCATGCCGTCTCGTAGGCCGCGTGGAACGCGTGACCGAAACCGCCGAACAGGCGCGTCATCGCGATGTCGCATTCCCTGTCCCCGTAATGCACCGCAGGATCGAAAATCACGGGATCGCCGTCGCAGCTCGCCCAGTTGCCGCCCCAGAGATCGCCGTGCAGCAGTGACGGCTCGGGCCTGTAACGCTCGAAGAATACGGGCAACCGCCGCATCAACCGCTCGCCCTCCCGCTGCAGCTCTCCGCCGAACCCGTTGCGGGCGGCGAGCTCGAGCTGGTAACCGAGGCGCCGGTCACGATAGAACTCGACCCAGTCACTGCTCCAGGCATTCGGCTGCGCGGTCCGGCCGATCGTGTTGTCGCGGTGCCAGCCGTATCGATCCGCGGTGCTGCGGTGCTGTTCCGCCAACAGGCTGCCCAGTCTTGCTTCCGTCGCCGCGCTGCCCCCGCGGAGTTCGAGCCATTCGAGGGCGACAAACGCGGTAGCCCCGGCGACCCCCGCCGCGAACGGGCGCGGCACGCGTATCGCCGCGGCCGCGGCAAGCGCGGCAAGGCCTTCAGCCTCCGCCGCAAACATGTCACAGGTATTCGCCGGGCCGGTCTTCAGAAAGACATCGCCACCCCGTGACGCCAGGCGCCACGCCGGGCTGATGTCGCCGCCTGCAACCGGCGTCGGCACCGCGGCAGGATCGACGATGACGCCAGCATCTCCGAGCGCGGCAATAATGGCGGACCAGTCCGGCATGCGTCCCGGCTCAGTGCCGATAGATGTCCGATACACGCTCGACCTGCCGCCGCAGCGCCATGCCGATGCCCGCCTCGTCGAACAATGCGTTCAACTCGCCGAGGCGCGGCGCGGACGGCCGCAACGCGGATTCGAGGTCTTCGAACGGCGCATCGCAGGCGATGCCCGTCAGCCGTCGTGCCAGCATTGCGGCCTCGCGATGTTCGGTCAGCTTCGCGGCAAGCGTCTTCGCGCCGCGTACATTGACCTCGTGCACGCGATCGAGATTCCGATAGATGCCGTCGAGGCTGCCGAAGTTCTCCAGCAACACGGTTGCGGTCTTCTTGCCGATGCCGGGCACACCCTTGATGTTGTCCACCGCGTCGCCGGCGAGCGCGAGAAAATCTGCAATCTGTTCCGGCAGCACGCCGAAATTGCCGGGAATCTGGTGGTAGCCGAGCTTGCCCTTGCCGGCAAAATCCCAGAACACGTCGTCCTTGGACAGTAACTGCGCAAGGTCCTTGTCGCGACTCACGATGGTGGAAGGCCTGCCGACGCTGCGGCCATGCACGACCAGCGAGCCGATGAGATCATCGGCCTCGTAGCGCGGACTCGCGCTTTCCATGAGACCGAGCGCGCGCACGAAACGACGACATTGTTCGAACTGTCGCTTGAGCTCCGGCGGCGCCGGATCACGGTTGGCCTTGTATTCGGGATAGATCTCGGTGCGAAACGACCCGGTCAGGCTTTCATCGAACAGCACCGCGACATACTCCGGCGTTACCTGCTCCATGAAGTCGCCCATGAAGCGGCAGAATCCGTATAGCGCATTCACCGGGTTGCCCGCATCGTCGACCATGTCCGGCGGCATCGAGTAATACGCGCGAAAAACGTACACGCTGGCGTCGATGAGATATTGCATCAATCGTGGAAGTGCACTTCGACGATGTCTTCGCCGTTGGACAGGTGGCCCGAAAGTCGCGCATGCAGCGGGCTGGACCGCGGGATATGCGCAAGCAGGTACTGCATCTGGTCTGCGAGTACATGTCGTCCCTTGAGGTAGATGTACTCCGCGTAATTCGGTGTGAACGGTACGGCGATCAGTTGCATCCTTGCCTGCTCCGGCGTCCGCCCGCCCTTGAAATTGTTGCAGCGCCGGCAAGCCGTCGCGACGTTGGTCCAGGAATCGCTGCCGCCCTGTGACACCGGCGTGATGTGATCCCGCGTGAGGTCGCGCGTCATGTAACGCATGCCGCAATAGAGACAGAGATTGGCGTCGCGCTTGAACAGGGTGCGGTTGTTCAGTGGCGGGACGTACTGGTCACGATTTTTCGCGAGGCTCTGGCTGGTCCCGCGAGTCGCGATGATCGAGTTGACCTTGATATGGCTACGGCAACCGTGCAGCGAACTGTAGCCGCCAAACACCGTGTACAGGTGGGTGCCACAGTCATACGCCACCTGCTCGGAATGGTAAAGACGCACCGCTTCGCGGTAGTCGATCCACTCGAGCGGCATGCCGGCAACATCGGTTCTGAGAACCTGTTGCGAAATGTCGGAAGCAAGACCAGCGAGCATATTCAATCCCCTTCGGGGACTCCCGTCCCCGAAAGCGCGACGGTTATGCTCGCATTATGACGAAACTACGCTACAGCGCCAAGACGCTGTAGCGTTTTCGCTATAGGGACTTGAGCACCTCGTCGAGCATCTCTTTCGCGTCGCCGAACAGCATCCGCGTATTCTCGAGGAAGAACAGCGGGTTCTGCACGCCGGCGTAACCGGTCGCCATGCTGCGTTTCATGACGATCGAAGTACCGCCCTTCCAGCATTCGAGTACCGGCATGCCGGCAATCGGGCTGTCCGGATCGGTCAGGGCCGACGGGTTGACGATGTCGTTGGCCCCGATGACGATCGATACATCGACGTCCGGGAAGTCTTCGTTGATCTCGTCCATCTCGAACACGATGTCGTAAGGCACCTTGGCCTCTGCGAGCAGTACGTTCATATGGCCGGGCATGCGCCCTGCGACCGGATGGATGCCGAAGCGCACGTTGACGCCCTTCTCGCGCAGGGTCTTCGTGATTTCAAACACCGTATGCTGAGCCTGGGCAACGGCCATGCCGTAACCCGGGATGATCATGACTTCCCTGGCGTTTGCCAGCAGCTCCGCGGTCTCGTGTGCATCGATCGGGACGACTTCGCCCTGTTCCTCGTCGCCCTTTGCCGCCGAGCCACCGCCCGCCGTACCGAAACCGCCCGCGATGACCGCGAGGAATTTCCGGTTCATGGCGCGGCACATGATGTAGGACAGGATCGCACCCGACGAGCCGACCAGCGCGCCGGTCACGATCAGCAGGTCGTTGCCGAGCATGAAGCCCGTCGCCGAGGCCGCCCAGCCCGAGTAGCTGTTCAGCATCGAGACCACGACCGGCATGTCGGCGCCGCCGATCGCCATGACCATGTGAATGCCGAACAGCAGCGCAAGCACGGTCATGATCAGCAGCGGGTTGAGGCCACCGCCGGCAGCCGACTGCACCACAAACTCGTAGGCGAACCAGATCGCGCCGAGCAGGATCATCAGGTTGAGCCAGTGGCGCGCCGGCAGGATCATCGGGTTGCCGCTGATGCGGCCCGACAGCTTGCCGAAGGCGATGACCGAGCCCGAAAACGTCACGGCGCCAATCAGTATGCCGAGGTAGGTCTCGACGTCGTGAATGGTCAGTTCGACACCGATGTAGTGGACCAGTCGATCCGGATCCATGAAATTCGCAAATCCGACCGCGACCGCCGCCAGACCGACCAGGCTGTGCAGGATTGCCACCAGCTCAGGCATCTGCGTCATCTGCACGCGCCTGGCTGCAATGATGCCGA
Organism: Woeseiaceae bacterium; assembly: GCA_036525955.1. Classification (GTDB taxonomy): domain Bacteria; phylum Pseudomonadota; class Gammaproteobacteria; order Steroidobacterales; family Woeseiaceae; genus UBA1847. The sequence continues at coordinate 19,979 of DATCZJ010000132.1, forward strand.
CCGTGCCACCCACGGCAAGCGCCGCGAAAAGGTAGGGGAAGTTCTGCGTGACGTCACCCACGAGGGTCGCGACAAGCGCGATCCCCATGCCCACGATGCCGTACCAGTTACCGCGCCTTGCGGTCTCCTGGTTGGAGAGGCCACCGAGAGCGAGGATGAACAGAATGGTCGCGATGATGTACGAGACCTGGATGATTCCTTCGTTTACGTCAAACATCTCGACCTCACTTCCTGAACATTTCAAGCATGCGACGGGTAACCGCAAAGCCGCCGAAGATGTTGACGGCAGTTATCAGCACGGTGCCCACCGCGATCCACTTGATCATGGGGACGTCCGAACTGACCTGCAGCAACGCGCCGATCACGATGATGCTCGAGATCGCATTGGTGACGCTCATCAGCGGCGTATGCAACGCGGCTGTTACGTTCCAGATCACCATGTAGCCCACGAAACAGGCCAGCACGAAAACGGTGAAGTGCGCCATGAACGAAGGCGGCGCAACCGCGCCGAGTCCGAGCAGCGCAAGGCCGGCCACGGCCATGCCCACAACCGAACCGAGGACCGACGGCTTCTTTTTTTCTTTCTTCACCGGCGCAGGTGCCGGCTTCGCCTTTGCGGGCGCCGCCGACAGCTTCGGCGCGGGAGGCGGCCAGGTCGTCTCGCCTTCCTTGCAGACCGTGGCGCCGCGAATCAGCTCGTCTTCCATGTTGACGACGATGTTGCCGTCCTTCTCCGGCGTCAGGTCGGTCAGCAGGTGGCGAAGATTGGTCGCATACAGCTGGCTCGACTGTGCGGCCAGCCTGCTCGGCAGGTCCGTGTAGCCGATGATGGTGACGCCGTTTTGCGCGGCCACCTTGCCCGGTTCGGTCAGTTCGCAGTTGCCGCCCTGTTCAGCGGCGAGGTCGACGATTACGCTGCCGTCCTTCATTGAGCGGACCATGTCCGCCGTAATCAGGCGCGGTGCGGGCTTGCCCGGGATCAGCGCGGTCGTGATGATGATGTCAACGTCTTTCGCCTGATCGGCAAACAGCGCCATTTCGGCCTTGATGAACTCTTCGCTCATGACCTTGGCGTAGCCGCCTTCGCCCGAACCGTCCTCGTCCTTGAAGTCGAGCATCAGGAACTCGGCGTCCATGCTCTCGACCTGTTCCTTCACCTCGGGACGGGTATCGAAGGCGCGGACGATCGCGCCCATGCTCTTCGCGGCACCGATTGCGGCCAGCCCGGCAACGCCGGCGCCGATCACGAGCACCTTGGCCGGGGGAACCTTGCCTGCGGCCGTGATCTGGCCGGTAAAAAACCGGCCGAAATGCTGCGCGGCCTCGACGACTGCGCGGTAACCCGCGATGTTCGCCATCGAACTCAGGGCGTCGGCCTTCTGTGCGCGGGAAATACGCGGCACGCTGTCCATCGCAAGGACCGTGGCGCCACTTTCGCTAAGCTTTTTCAGGAGCTCCGGGTTCTGTGCGGGCCACAGGAAACTGATCAGCGTCTGGCCTTTTCTGAGGCGCGCCGCTTCCTGCCCTTCGGGACCCCTGACCTTGAGTATGATGTCGGCCTGCGACCACACGTCATCGGCGCTCGCGGCGATGTCACAACCCGCGTTGCGATAGGCCTCGTCTGAAAAACTCGACTCCGCGCCGGCACCCGATTCAACGAGGACGCTGAATCCGAGCTTTTGCAGCTGTCCGGCAACCTCGGGCGTCGTCGCTACGCGTCGTTCGCCCGCAAAAATCTCCTTCGGAACACCGATTTTCATGCTACGCCTCCGTTTGGATGGCGGCAGTCTACCGAAGGGCCTCCGCGACTACAAAGAAAAAAGGCCTCGGAAAGCAGGCCTTTTCATAGGGAGTTTCCGAAACGTCAATCCCGGGTTCGCGGCCGCGGTCGCTGCTGCAACCGGTCCCGCAGGCGCTTTCTCTGTTCCGGCGTCATGTGCCGGTATCGCTCGCGCAACTGCTGCCTGCGTTCGTGATTGAGTTGGCGAAACTTGCGGTAGTTTTCGCGGATCCGGCGCTGCTCATCGGGTGACAGGCTGCGAAAAATTTCGGCGCGCTCGCGAATCAGCTCGCGGCGCTCGGCCGACAATTCCCGCCAGGCATCAAACCTGCCGCGCGCCGCCGCCCGCTCATCGGGCTCCATGGAGGCCCAGCGCTGGGCACCGCGCGAAAGATGCGCCTGACGGTCGGCCGGCAGGCTGTCCCAGGAGTCGGCGAACTGGCTCAGCACCTCTCGCTGCCCGTCGCTCAGTTCAGCCCAGCCGATCGCCTCGTCTCGTGCGAACGCCGCGCTCATCGCGAAGCAGGCAATCATTGCAACGATCCATTTAGCCTTCATCGTCGTCCTCCTTCACGGCCGGTACCTCGGTTTCGGGGTCGGCCCTGTCATCCTTGCCAGCCGCGAGCATCTCTTCGTAGAGCAGCCATTCCTCGTCCGATTCCTCCCACAGCCCCAGGTACTCGAGAAATTCCTCATCGGGCGGCGCCTCTTCCGCCTCGTCGGCCGCCAATGCCCACTGCGTGCACAGCGCAATGCCGCACACCAGCGCCGCCATTCGAAGGCTAGGTGACATCGTCGTTGTCCTCCGCCAGGTCCATCCAGGTGTAGAACTCGAGCTCCTCGAGCATCTCGAACTCCTCGTCGCCGAGCAGGATCTCCATGTCGGTGACCGATGTCGGCAGCGCCTGCTCCTGCTGCCCCGGGCCGGGCACGATCAGCATGACCGCGACCAGCATGGCGGTCGCCATGCCTGCCGCGGGCACCCAGCGCATCCAGGCAGCGCCCGGCCGCCCGAGCTCGGCAATGGCGCGCCGCCTGCTGCGGTTGAGGCTCGACAGCGTCGCGGCGTCGAGCCCGTCAACCGACGCATCGAACAGCGACCTGGCCCGTTTCCCGAGTTTCTCGTCCTTATCCGTCATATCGTTCATTCCATGGGCCTCACGAGGTCCGGCCCGTGTGCTTCCAGTTGTCCGCGCAGGGCATGCACTGCGCGGGAGTAATGTGTCTTGACGCTGCCCTCGGAGCAACCCATCGCGGTCGCGGTGCCGGCGACGTCGAGGCATTCGAAGGTCCGCAGCATGAACGCCTCACGCTGCCGCGCCGGCAATCCGCGCAAGGCCGCTTCCAGGTCGCGCATGGCCTCCCGGTTTTGCAGCACTTCGTCGGGCGCCCTGCCGTTCGGATCCGGGGCGGCCGCGACGGCGTCATAGTCATCGTCATCACCCTGCCCGCGGCCGAACCAGACCAGCACCCGGCGGCGTACCGCCTGGCGCCGGTGCCAGTCACGAATCCCGTTCTGCAGAATTCGATAGAACAGCGGCGCCCACTCATCACTGTCGCGCCGGCCGTAATTGCGAGCAAGCCGGATCATCGCGTCCTGCACCAGGTCGAGCGCCTCATCCCGGTCACGCACGGCGATCTCCGCGATGCGCAGGGCGCGTCGTTCGACGTCGGCAAGAAACCGGTTCAATTCGCGTTCCTGTTGCAGTGCTCGGGCCCCTGTCGCCTGTTCGCCAACCCACGATATCGTAAACAGAGTGCTATCGACGCGCATATCCCTTGACTCCGTCACGCGGTCCTCTAACTTGTCTCACCTCGTTAACGCCCGACGGCCGCCCGCGTTGACACGTTGCGGCGAAGATGCGGGCAGATTATGGTCAATCGTGAGCCCGATAAAGCCCCACGCCATCCTCAGAGTCGCCGTGAACGTCCCATTGTCACGGTTGTTCGACTATCGCCCCCCGGCGACGGGCGCCCTACCGGTGCCGGGCTCGCGCGTGCTCGTTCCTTTCGGTCGCAGGAAGGCCGTCGGGCTCGTCATCGAGCTTGCGGACGCATCGGACCTGCCGCCCGGAAAGCTCCGCAACGCCATCG
>DATCZJ010000133.1:0-9483 GCA_036525955.1 Woeseiaceae bacterium
GGCCCGCGGATGACTTCGATCGAATCCGCCTGCTCGGTGAACAGCTCGAACATCTGGTTCACGTTGCAGAATCCCGCAGGCCGGGAGGGAATGCCATCCTCGAGCGTCAGAAAGGCGCCGCAGGAGCCGGGTCCGGTCAGGACGGGCGAACGTATCGCCGTGAGATGCTCCTGGCCGCTGCCGCGACTGAGCCAGGTGCCGGGCACGCGGGTCATGATGTCGTAGATATGCTGGTGCGCGACGTCGGTAATCTCCTCCGACGTGAGCAGGGCGACGTTGCCCGTGTGGCGCAGCGCGGGCTGTGCGCGACGCTCAGCCGTCACCACGAGTTCCTCGAGAAAGTCGTCGTCGGTCCCGGTGGCGCAGGCCGGCGACGTAAATATCGGGATTGCCGCGATCATTGTCGCGGTCAGCGCGATGTGGGCTTGACGTTTCATTGAACCCCCGGTCAGGCTGGCCATTATAATCAGCCGGACACTCAAGATATCTAAGCGGATACCTCGCACATGACGATTTCCCCGACCCTGCGCTGCGCGCTCGCCGCCGCCGCCTTTCTGCTTGCCGGGCTGGCCCTGGCAGACGATGCGGCGCGACATCCCGAACGCGACGACGCGGCGCGGCCGCGCGTCGGCCTGGTGCTTGGCGGTGGCGGGGCGCGCGGCGCGGCCCACATCGGCGTGTTGAAAGAACTCGAACGGCTGCAAGTGCCCATCGATGCCATTGCGGGAACCAGCATGGGCGCGATCGTCGGCGGGCTTTATGCGACCGGGATGAGCGCCGGTGACCTCGAGGAACTGGTCGGCTCGCTGGACTGGGTTGGCGCGCTCAGCGACAAGCCCGACCGGGAGGACCTGAGTTTCCGGCGCAAGCAGGACGACCGCCAGTACCCGATCGATTTCGAACTCGGCGTTCGCGGGACGGACCTCGTGTTGCCGGCGGGCGTCATACAGGGGCACCGTCTGGACCTGCTGCTCCGGGAACTGACACTGGGAGCTTCCCATGTCCACGACTTCGACAGGTTGCCGATTCCCTTTCGCGCGATCGCATCCGACATCGAGCGCGGCGAGATCCATGTCATGCGCGGCGGCGACCTCGCGGCGTCGATCCGGGCGAGCATGTCGGTCCCGGGCGCCTTCGCGCCGGTTCGTCTCGACGGCCATCTGCTGGTTGACGGCGGGATCGTGGGTAATCTGCCGGTCGACATCATGCAGGACATGGGGGTCGACATCATCATCGCCGTCGACGTCGAATTTCCGCTCTACGAACGGGACGAACTCGATTCCGCCGTCACGATTTCGGAGCAGATGCTGACGATACTGATCCGCAAGGAGACGCTGCGGCAGATCGACAGGCTCGGCGAGCGCGACGTGCTGATTCGACCGGAGCTTGGCGTCTATGCCTCCACGGATTTCGGCAACATCCTGAATACCATCGGGCCCGGCGAGGCCGCGACGCGGCAGCAGGCTGCCAGGCTGTCGGAAATGGCGCTGGAGGATGCCGAGTGGCAAGCGTATCTCGCTGCCCGCCGTGATGCGATGCCGCGCGTCGACGACACGCTTGCGTTCGTGCGCGTACGGCATGACGGCAAGCTCGCGCCCGAAGTGCTCGAGTCGAGGCTCAGCGTCGCCGCCGGCGATCCCATCGACGCAGCCGTCTTCGCGAAGAATGCCGATCGGCTCTACGGGCTGCAGCTGTACCAGAGCGTGGGCTACAGCCTGGTCGACAAGGGGGATGGCACCGGCGTCGTCTTCCGGGCGACGTCAAAGAGCTGGGGCCCCAACTTCCTGCAGTTCGGCGTAAGCCTCGAGGATGACTTCGAGGGCTCCACTGCGTTCAACGTTGCGGCGCGCATGACGCGCGCGGGCATCAATCGTCTCGGTGCCGAATGGCGAACGGACTTGCGTCTCGGCACGGACCCCGCGCTGTTTTCCGAGTTTTACCAGCCGCTGAGTTTCGACACCAAGTACTTCATCGCGCCGCACGTCCTGTTCCAGCAGAGCAGCGTGAATGCATTCGAGACGGAGTCGACCATTGCCCGTTACCGGGTTTCGGAGGCTGTCGCAGGTCTCGACGTCGGGCGAGAAATCGGAACCTTTGGCGAGCTGCGAGCAGGCGTGTTCCACGGCACCGGAGACGCTCACCTGACGGTCGGCGACCCGGGCCTGGGGAACATCGATTTCAATACCGGCGGCGCGTTCGCGCTGCTCAGGTTCGACACTGCGGACGACGCGCAATTCCCGCGCAGCGGCATGCGCTCCGACATCCTCTGGACAGGGTCGCGGCCGTCCCTCGGGGCGGACCGTAAATTCGACACGTTGGAAGGGGAATTCGAAACGACGGTCAGCCGGGGCAGGAGCAGCCTGCAGCTCGGGCTTTCCTATTCGACGACACTCGATCAGGACACGCTGGTGCAGGATTACTTTCCACTTGGCGGCTTCCTGCGGCTGTCGGGTCTCGAGCGGGGCGCGCTCAGCGGGCCGCACGCGGCACTCGGCAGGCTCGTGTATCGTCGGCAGGTCGGTGACTCGACAGGTGGCCTGTTCGAGGTACCCGTCTACCTGGGCGCGTCGGCGGAGGCAGGCAATGTCTGGCAGGATCGCGGCGATATCGATGCCGACTCGCTCATGTTCAACGGCAGCCTTTTCGCCGGCTTCGACACGATCATCGGCCCGGTTTACCTGGCTGCCGGCTTCGCGGAAGGCGGGCAATCGAACTTCTATCTTTTCATCGGAGAGCCGCCGCGCTGAACCGCCGTCGTCAGCGCTGATGGCGCCGGTCGCCGGCACCTTCCCGGTCTGCCCAGCCCAGCAGTCGGCGCGTGATGAACAGGTACACGGGCTTGAACAGCGACATCCAGGCGCGGGACAGGGGCGCCGGGCTGGCGAGTATGTCGAGTTCGCGCCGTGTCAGTTGCGTGGGCAGGTATTGCCGTTTGTGTTTCAGCAGGTGCCGGATGTCCTCCCTCGCCGCGGCGCGGAACAGCCGGTGCCGCCTGCGGCTGCAGGTCGCGAGCTGGAAGTCGATCAGCGCCGGGGAACCGTCCGGCCGGACCAGCAGGTTGGGCTCCTTCGCAAGATCGTTGTGGCAGACACCAGCACGGTGCAGCCGGCGCAGCAGCCGTGCTGCCGCAATGAAGTATCGCCGATCCCGGGGCCGCGCGACGTGCATCGGCTGTCCGTCGAGGTAGCCGCGCCTGAGCGTATGCCGGTCGAAGGCCAGCAGCTCCGGCACGCCGTCGATACCGTCGAGCATGGCGAGCGCCGCCGCCTCCCGCCGCATCAGCCAGCGGGCCAGCGGCGCAAGCCACCAGCGCGCAGCGCGCGTATCCCGAACGACGGATGACACCGTGCCGTCGGCCTCGAGGCGCACTTCGCCGAACAGGTCCTGTTTCAATATGCGCACGTCGGTCATGCTGCGAAGCATACCGCGAGCGCGATGACGATTCCCGGGGTCAATACTGGCGTCGGCGCTGCGAAATGCCCACAATGAGCGCGTTCGAGACGGATTGAACCATGAGCGAAGATTCGCCGCAGATTCAGGAAGCGGAAGACCGCAGGAAGCTCGACGCAACCGGCGAGTTCTTCAGCGTCGGGGTACCGCTGCACGCCGTCCGCGCGGGTTATGTGCGGCGCAAGGCAGACGACCTGTTGTATGAGGCCGCGATGGCCGGCCGATTCGCGCACGTGCTGGCGCCCGAGCGCAGCGGCAAGTCGAGCCTGGTTGCCGCGACTGCGGCGCGCCTCGAGAACAACGGCTGCAAGGTGGCCATTCTCGATCTCGAACAGATTGGTGACCGCGACGGCACCGATGCCGGTCGCTGGTACTACGACGTCGTCTACCGGCTCATGAGGCAGCTCCGGATACGCTACGACCTGCAATCCTGGTGGCAGGACAAATCCATACTCAGCAACCGGCAGCGACTGCTCGACTTCTACACCGAGATCATCCTCGAGTTCATACCCGAGCGTATCGTGATCTTCCTCGACGGCATCCAGTGCATCGAGGATCTGCCCTTCGCCGACCAGCTGCTCGCCAGCATTCGTGCGGCACATAATTCGCGCACGACCAATCCGGATTTCTCCAGGATCGTGTTCGTGCTGCTCGGGGAATGCGACCCGGTCAGCCTGATCAGCGAGCCGGAGCTCTCGCCCTTCAACGTCACGAAGGCGATCCCGCTCGAGGATTTCACGCGCGAGCAGCTCGATCTGTTTGCCACGGAACTGAACCTCGACGCGGCGCGCGCGCGAATCGCGCTCGACCGCATCTATCACTGGACCCGGGGACAGCCTTACCTGTCGCAGAAGCTTGCGAGGGCGGTGGCGCGCGAGGAACTCGAGGGCGACGTCGAGGAGTTCATCGACCGCGTGGCGACGCAGCAGCTCGGTGGCCGATCCGCGCTGCACAACGAACCGCACATGAGCCATATCCATCGCGTCATCGTGAATGATGAAAAGCGGCGCGAGCCACTGCTGAATCTGTACGGCAGGATTCGCAAGGGCGTCGAAGTCTCCGCCGACCTGGGTTGCCCGCTGCAGCGCAGGCTCATGGCGGTCGGCCTGGTGGAGATCGACAACGAGCGTATCCTGAGGGTTCGCAACCGACTGTACGCCGCTGTCTTCACGGCGCGATGGGCCAACGAAAATCTGCCGATTCGCCTGCGCGTGCCCGCCATGGTCGCCGGCGTGATCTTCCTCTTCCTGCTCGTGCCGTTCTGGTATACCCAGTGGCTGCCCGGGCCGTATCTCGACCTGTTGATCGCGGAGGAGACCGATCTGCCGACCGCCGTTTCAGCCTGGGAGAATTTCCGGTCGTTCCCGGGTCATGCCGAGACGGCGGACAGCCTGTTCCGCAGTTATGTCGAGCAGCAGTCGCACATCATCGACGACGAAAGCGATATCGAGGCGATTGCGCTGGCCGCCGCCGATATCCCGGACGCGGACACGCTGCCTGACTCGCTCAGGGCGACCTTCTGGGATCGGAAGGCGATGACTGCGATGCGTGCGGAGCGCCGCGACGCAGCGCTGCTCGCTTCGATTCGTGCGCTGGTGCTGCCGACGACCCGCCGGCGGCAGGTCGCAGCGAGCCTCATCGGGGAGGATTACCCGCTGCTGATCGCGAGTCTGCCGCCGCTGCCCGGCGGCACGACCGTATTTGACCCGGGCGCGATGCTGCTGACGTCGGCCGAGGGCTCGCGAATTTCGCAATGGTCGCTCGCGTCGCAGGCCGTGCAGCGCCGCGACGACTGGACGGTGACCGCACTCGAGGTCACGCCGCTGGTGCGGCGTGTGATCATCGACCGGAAGGGCGTCATCAGCCGCATCGGCCTGACCCTCAACATCAGCCATGCGAGGCTGACCGACCTGCGCATCAAGATCATCGCGCCGTCGGGCCGTGCCGTGGAGATCGAAACGGGGCTCGAGCGCGCCTCCAGCAACATCGACATCCGCATCCCCGCCGCGCAGCTCCAGGACCTCGTCGGCGAATCGATGGAGGGCACCTGGTCGATCAGCGTCCGGGACGAGAGTCTCGGCGTGGCCGGGCAGCTCGTCGGCTGGAACCTGAAACTCAATTCGCAGGGCGCGCTGGAGGATTTTCAGCGCGGCCTGAACATTCCGGACCCGATCGAACGGGAAACGGACAATCTCTGGTTCGACGTCGGCGGCCGATACGCGGTGGCGCGCGCCATGCAGAGTGACAGTGCGCGCATCTGGGACCTCGCTTTCGCGGAACCGGTTCGGGCGATCGCGGTGAACGAGAGCGAGCAGCTCATCGGGCTCGATGCCGGCGCACGACACCTCGTTACGGCGACGCAGGACAGCATCAACGTCTGGGATACGGCGACGGGCGATCGTGTGATTACGATCGGCGCCGGCGCCGGCAGCCAGGGTGCGAAACTGACTGACGCCGGCCGACAGGTTTTCATCGAGCGGCGCAGCGACGTCGAGACGCAGCTCGAACTCTGGTCCATCGAAAGCGGCGCGAAGACTGCAGGCATCACCGTTGCGGGCGTGCCGTCGCTGGTCGCCATCGACGCCTCCGGCAAGCGCGTCGCGGTTGCCGACTACGATCGCGCCGTGCGCATCTGGGAATTTGCCAGTGGCGAACTGGTGGCCCAACTGGACCTGCCGGTTCAGCCGAGCGCGATCAGTCTCGCTGCGGGCGGCGAAACGGCCGGCGCCGTCTACGGCAACCAGGGTGTATCGCTCTGGCGCATCGCCCGGCCTTCGACTCCGCTACTGCAGGAACTCGGGGACGGCAACTGGCAGGTCGTCTTTTCGCCGACCGGCGCGCATGCGCTCGCCGGACGCCCGGAGGTGGGTTTCCAGCTGTACGCCAGCCACGACGGACGCCTGATAGGGCCTGCGCTCGGCCCGCGTGCCCCCACCGGGCGCGCGGACCTGCTCGCGTTCAGCCTCGACGAGCAACTCGTGCTGACGGGCAGCCCGGCAGAACAGGTTCGGGTCTGGAAGGCGCCGCAAGCAGCCGTCCGCGACGAAATCGAGACCGAAGGCACGCATCCGTTGTGGGACCCGTCTGCGGACCACGTGACGCTGGTGTTGCCGAACTCGTCGGGCATTGCGATCGGTGACCCTGCCGGTGATCTGCACATTCTTCCGATCGGCGCCGGTCTTGCCGAAGTGCGCGAGGCAACGGAGGATGTGAGTTTCCTGGGACACAATGCCGAGATTCGACTCCTGAGCGCGGACTCTGCCGGCAGCCTCGTCGCGAGCGTCGCAGCCGACAACTCGGTACGTACCTGGGATACGAGCACGGGTCAGCCGCTGCCATGGATTGCGGACGTGCGTGGGCAGGTAATTACGCGGGTGGCTTTTGCGAGCGACGCGAGCCGGCTTGCGCTGCTGCAGTCCACCCGCGCGAGGATCATCGACGTCGGCAGCGGCGCGATCATCGCAAGCTTCGAACTCGGCGAACCGCACCTGGGCATCGCCTTCGCCGCGCGCGATCGTCTTTACCTGGGCGCTGAGAATGGCGCGCTGCGACTGATCAGCGAAGATGCGAATGGCAACTGGTCATTGCAGCAGCTCTGGCAGGGCACGGATCCGATACGCTGGCTGGAACCGTCGCCGCGAGGCGAGCACCTCGTGCTCGTGGATGCGAGCCACCGAGCCAGCCTGTTCATGTTGTCTGAAAGCCGCATTGGCGAAGCGGCAATTCAATTGCCGGGTCGCGTGGAGGACGTGGCGTTCAGCCGCACCGGATTCCGCGTGCTGTTTCGCACCGCCAGGTGGGTGCATCGTGCGAGTTCGTCAGCGACCGGTTTGATTGCGCTGGACAGCGCGTTCGGGCCAAAACCACTGCATGGCGGACGCATCGTATTCGGCGTACCGAACAGCGACACGGCCAGCCACACATTCCTGCCCGCTGCACGCAACGGTTTCGTCGGACTGGTCGAACTGGCATTCCCGGGTTCGGCGGGACAGGGGTTGTTTGGTGAGCACGCCGCATTGCTCGCGGACTGGGAGGCGCGCCTGGGCGGGACGTCCGAGTAGTCAGCGCAGATCGCCGCGCAGCGTCCGGACCAGCAGTTCGAGTCTCGCTGCCGTCACGTCGGCGGGCGCAACCGATTGCCCCACCATCACCGGGACTTTCGCAAACAGCTTGCCGGGGAACTTGCGAACGCCGTCTCCCTTGCTGCGGCTGAACCAGCTGCCCCAGAGCCGGCCGAGCGCGATCGGAACCACAGGCACCGGTCGTCTTTGGATGATCTTTTCGATTCCTGGGCGAAAACGGTGAACATGGCCGTCCCGGGTAATGCCACCCTCCGGAAAGATGCAGACGATGTTGCCCGCTGCCAGTTCCGCGTCGACGGCTTCGAAGGCTTCTTCCATGACCTTGATGTCCTCGCGCGCGCCGGCGATTGGAATCGCTTTCGCGTTCCTGAAAATGAACTTGAGGAAGGGCATCTGGAAAATCCTGTACCACATGACAAAGCGCATGGGCCGGCCGATGCAGGCCATCAGGATGATCGGGTCGATGAAACTGACATGGTTGCAGACAACCACTGCCGGCCCTTTTGCCGGAATGTTCTCCAGCCCTGTTGGCCGGATGCGGTAGATGACGTTGATGACGATCCATGCAAGAAATCGCATCAGGAATTCCGGCAGCAATGCATAGATGTACACCGCGACAACGGCATTCAGCGCCGCGACCACGAGGAACAGCTCGGGAATCGACATTCCGGCGTTCAGTAACACCATCGACATGATCGCGGCCCCGACCATCAGCAAGGAATTGATGATGTTGTTTGCGGCGATGATCCTGGAGAGGTGTTCCCGCCTGGATCGTTTCTGGATCAGGGCATACAACGGCACGCTGTAGAATCCGCCAAAGGCGCCGATCAGCGCGAGGTCCGCGAGGATCCGCCAGCTGCCAGGGCGCGCCAGGAAAGCGCCGATCGAATCCACGGCGACCGCGTATTGATGCGGCTGTGCGAAGTAAAGGTCGATCGCGAAAATGCTGAGACCGATGGAACCGAACGGGACGAGGCCCAGTTCGATCCGGTGTCCCGACATCCTTTCGCAGAGCAGTGCCCCGATTCCGACGCCGACTGCGAAGGCCGCGAGCAGGGCAGTTGTGATTTCCTCGTTGCCGTTCAGGATGCCGAGCGTATAGGCCGGGATCTGGATCGTCATTGCGGAGCCGAAAAACCAGAACCAGGAAATGCCGAGAATCGACAGGAACACGCTGCGCTCTTCTCTCGCGTAACGCACGATGTGCCATGTTTCTCGCCACGCGTTCCAGTTGATTCTGAGATCCGGGTCGACCGCGCGCGTTCGCGGCACGGATCTGCTCGTGAGATAGCCCGTGATCGCGAACGCGACGAGGCAGGCCGCGAGCATCTTCTGCTTGCCCAGGCCGAGCAGGCTGGCTGTGTCATTGCTCACGGCGATGCCACCGATGATCAGGCCGAGAATGATCGCGATGTAGGTGCCGGATTCGACCAGCGCGTTGCCGCCGACCAGTTCGTCGTCCGCGAGCTGTTGTGGCAGGTAGGCGTACTTGACCGGGCCGAAGAGCGTCGACTGGCACCCCATCAGGAACAGGACAAGCAACAGCAGGGCGTAGTTTTCCGACACGAGCGCCAGTGCCGCCAGCGCCATCAGGAATATTTCCAGCATCTTGATGCGCCGGATGAGCATGGACTTTTCGAACTTGTCCGCCAGCTGTCCCGCGGTCGCCGAGAACAGGAAAAACGGCAGAATGAACAGGCCCGCAGCCACGTTCGCGAGCTGCGTGTGGTCCAGGCCCGCGACCAGGACGCCCTGGAATGTGATCAGGATCACGAGCCCGTTGCGAAAAACGTTATCGTTGAGCGCGCCCAGGAACTGGGTGGCGAAAAACGGGGCGAAGCGGCGCTGGCGAAGGAGCGAAAACTGGCTGGATCCTGACAATGGCATGCGTCCCTGTGGTCAGCTGCGGCCACTATAACGCGAATTCAGCCGGATCCTGTTCAAAAATTGC
>DATCZJ010000134.1:0-13794 GCA_036525955.1 Woeseiaceae bacterium
TGCAATGCTTTTACCGATTTCAGGATTTGCGGCAAATCAAGCGCAATCGGTTGTTGGTATTAGTGGTGGCGATACGCTCGGTATATCCGGGGGTGATGCGTTTGGTATTTCCGGCGGTGACGTGACCGGGATTTCCGGTGGTGACATCCTCGGGATCTCTGGCGGTGACCTGACCGGGATTTCCGGTGGTGACGTCCTCGGGATTTCCGGCGGTGACATCCTCGGGATCTCTGGCGGAGATGCCCCTGCAATGGTGCTCGCAGGTCCGGTTGATTCAATTGATCGCGGTAACGGCGTCTTTGAATCATTGGGTCAGTTCGTCATGGCAAGCCAGGACATGCTCGCAAGCCTTCGGGTGGGGGACTACGTTTCCGTTGAAGGCTCGATCGTTTCGTCTGGTTGGCTATACGCTGATACGTTGACCGTATCGGGTGAGCGCTATGTCCCGGGATCGAGCGAGGTGTTCGTTACGGGCATGCTCAGTTCGATCGATCTGTCCAGTGGAACGGCTCGCATGGGTCGCCTCACGATCGACTACACACCGAGCCTGAGCGGCGGCGCGCTGCCTGCTGGCGACCTCTGGGCCTTCCAGGGAATTCGCCCGTCGACGAATGGCGTCATGGTGTCCGACAGGACTTTCGTTTCGACATGGTAGAAACATCAGTCGAAATGCGAGACGGGGAGACTTGGTAGCGCTCATCCGAGAGCAGTCACGGCTGCGCGATCCTTTCTCGCAATAAGAACAAGGCCACCTCGGTGGCCTTTTTCTTTGAGGGCATATCACGCAGGCAAAAAAAAGTCGGCGTCCCTGCCGACTTAGTTCTCGTATCAACCATTGAAGGAGATGCGAGGGTTGGAGGAGCCGCCCCCGAGCGATTAGGGACGACTCGAGGGCAATACTAGGTACCTTGATCAGCCAGTGGTGTGACCAGCTTCACAAATCGTGACGCCGAAAAGAAAAGGGCGCCGTGCGGCGCCCTTTGCTACTCAAACATGTGGATTAAGTAAAGTCGATTCCCTCAATTCGCGCCATGCAGCCCTTCAATGTAGTCCTGCAATTTGTCCTGTTCGACGCGTTGCTTGATGACGTCGCGGACACTTTCGAGCGTCGGCGGTGTCGCATCCCGGGATTCTTCGCGCAAAATCACATGCCAGCCAAACTGCGTTTGCACGGGTGCCTTCGTGTACGCGCCATCGCTCAATGCCTGAACGGCGCCAGAAAATTCGGCAACCATCTGGCTGGGCGCAAACCAGCCGAGATCTCCACCGTTCGGCCCCGACGGCCCGGTCGAGTTCTCGCGCGCGAGGGTCGCGAAATCGGCACCACCATCCAGCTTGCCGATCAGGTCCTGCGCTTCGCTCTGCGTTTCAACCAGGATATGGCGAGCCTTGAATTCCTTTTCCGGTGCCAAGGCAACCTGCTCGCTGTATACCTTCTGAATTTCCTCGTCCGTTGCAGGATTTTTCGCCAGGAAGTCTGTCGCTACCGCCTGGGCCAGCAATGCATGCTCTTGAAGTTCCAGCTGCGCCTTCAGGCGGGGATTTTCCCGCAGTTCCTTGGCCCTGGGTTGCTTTGCAAGCAGGTACAGATCCGTCAGTTCGTCACGAACGGCGTCCTTTTCTTCCGCCGTCGCCTGCGCGGCCGGCTTCTGGATACGCGATTCCAGGTACATGTTAAACGCGTCCTGGCTGAACTGGACGTCAGACGCGCCCGCTGCTGACTGTGCCAGGGCAACACCCGACAGAGCTAAAGAGATCGCGCCCGCCAACGCGGCAATGCGCAGTGCCCCGGGTCGTCCGGGACGAGATTTGGAATGCATGGTATGTCCTCTGTGAAAAACTGCTGAATAATAGCCGATTAGACAAGGAATTCGGGGGAATTGCTCCGACGGAATCGTGATTCTCGTGATTTTTCAGGCTTCGGCGGGCGTTCGTGCCTGAATCTGCAGCGCGTGTACGTCGGTTTGCATCAATGGCCCCAGGGCCTCGTAGACCATCCGATGCCGTGCCAGCGGCGAGACGCCCTCAAATGCGTTTGAAACGATGCGAACATCGAAATGTCCGCGCCCGTCCCGCGCACCGGCGTGACCTGCATGCAAGTGACTCTGGTCCTTGACCAGCAGGTCTACGGGCTCGAAGGCGGCCTTCAGGGCCTGTTCGATTAATGTCACGCGGTCAGTGGTCATGGCAACACTCGGTTGAATGGTTTTACCGTAACGCCTGCGTATACACCGGCTTCCCGATATGGGTCCATGTCCGCCCAGGCCGTCGCCTCTGCGAGCGTTTCAAATTCCGCCACGATCAGGCTGCCTGTGAATCCCGCAGCACCGGGGTCTTGCGAATCAATTGCGGGAAACGGACCCGCGAGCATCAATCGGCCTTCATTTCGCAGTTGGGTCAGGCGGGCCAGGTGAGCGGGCCTCGCAGCCTTGCGCTTATCGAGCGATCCAGCCACGTCCTCGCAAATGACCGCATACCACATGCTATTTGCTCCGTTTGTTTTCCGCGCCACCGGCATTGATCAGGCTGGCAAGCCAGAAGGTCTGCCCGATCATGAAGACGAATGTGAGCGCCATCAGGCCGAAGACTTTGAACTTCACCCAGGTGGCTTCGCTGAAGTTGTAGGCAACGTAAATATTCAAAATGCCCGCCGCGACGAAGAACGCGATCCAGGCGATATTCAATCGTCGCCATTGCGTGCTCGTTACGTTTTCCAGGTTGAGTTCCCCGATCATCCCGAAAAAGCGCTGCACCAACGTTTTCTCGCCGACCCAGAAACTGCAGAGGAACGCCACCGCGACGGCCCAGTAAAAGGCTGTCGGCTTCCAGTAGAGAAACAGGGGATTCCTGAAATACAGGGTTAGCGTCCCGGCGACCAGCAGGAATGTCGTGGACCAGAAATACATCTTGTCGAGCTTCTGCGTGCGGAAGTACTTGACGCCAAGACCAATCGGCATGGCAACCATGAGCACGATCAGCGCGAAATAAATGTCCTTGTACAGGAAGGCGCCGAGAAACAGGATAAGGGGCAGAAACTCGAATAAAGCGTGCATCGAATCAGCAGGGAAGCATTCAGGGCCGCGAATAATAGCCCAGATTCAGCGTCCGTTACCATGTAATTACGGCTATCCCGCGGGCGGCCGCTAACCTACAATCCGCGCGTGGCCGAACTCATCGAAATTCATCCGACCGATCCGCAGCCGCGGCGCGTCAAGCAAATCGTCCAGATTATCCGGGACGGGGGGCTGATCGCGTACCCCACGGACTCCAGCTACGCCTTCGGCTGCCGTATTGGTGACAAGAAGGCGATCGATCGAATTCATCGTATTAGAAGAACCGACAAGCATCACAACTTCACGCTTGTGTGCGAGGACCTGTCGGAGATCAGCATTTACGCGCGGGTCGAGAACTGGGCCTATCGCCTGATCAAGTCGCTGACGCCCGGCCCCTATACGTTCATTCTTCCTGCTACGCGGCAGTTGCCGAAAATGCTGCAGAATCCCAAGCGGCGCACAATTGGCATCCGGGTTCCGGATCACCCGCTGGTTTCGGCGATGCTGGAGGAGCTCGGCGAGCCAATCATGAGTTCGACCCTGCTATTGCCAGGCGACGATCTGCCCTTGACGGACCCGATGGATATCGAGGAACGGATCGGGCACCAGGTCGACGCCATCATCGATGCGGGGCCAACGGGCATACAGCCGACCTCCGTTCTCGACCTTTCGAGTGGCACGGCAGAGGTCTTGCGGGTGGGCCGCGGCGATGTCAGCCAGTTCGCCTGAGCTTCGCCAGATGCGCTAGAATGCGCCGAACTTCGCCGGAAAAACCATGAAACCCGATCTGACAGTCATCAGCCCTGCGGACGCGCCCAAGCCCGATCCGGACGAGAAGCAGTCGCCTGCGCAGGCGGAAATGCCGTTTGCCGTCGTCGACGGGGAGCCAATCACCACGCTGCCGCAGGATCTTTACATTCCGCCCTACGCGCTGCAGGTGTTCCTGGAAGCATTTGAAGGACCGCTCGATCTGCTGCTTTACCTGATTCGCCGGCAAAATATCGACATCCTCGATATTCCGATCGCGGAGATCACGAAGCAGTACGTCCAGTACATCGAACTGATGAAAGACCTGCAGCTCGATCTCGCCGGCGAGTACCTGCTCATGGCCGCCATGCTGGCGGAAATCAAGTCGCGAATGCTGCTGCCGCGACCGCAGGCTGAGGAGACCGAAGAGGAAGATCCGAGGGCGGAACTCGTTCGTCGGCTGCAGGAATACGAGCGGTACAAGAAAGCGGCAGAAGATATCGACGCATTGCCGAGACTGGAGCGCGACGTATTCGTCGCAAGCGCTGAAGCGCCGGAGCGCAAGGTCGTCAAGAAATTGCCCGACGCTACGCTGAAGGAGCTTCTGCTTGCCTTCCATGATGTGCTGAAGCGCGCGGAGATGTTTTCGAATCTCCGGATGCAGCGAGAACCGCTGTCGGTACGTCAGCGGATGAGTGAAATCCTGTCGCGCGTCAAGACCAATACATTCACCAACTTTGTGGACCTGTTCGACCCGGAAGAGGGCCGTATGGGCGTGGCCGTGACATTTATCGCAATTCTCGAACTTTTGCGCGAAGCGATCATCGAGGTAGTGCAGTCCGAGGCGTTCGCGCCTCTGCACGTGCGCGCTGCCTCGAAAGTGCACCTCATTTCCGACGGCGGCGAAACCGTTCCGTCACAACCTGAAGACTGAAGCCCAACAGACGAGATCAATGGAAGCTCTGGAAATAAAATACTTTGTGGAAGCCGCCTTGCTGGCTGCAGGTCGGCCGCTGAGCATCGACCAGCTGAAGGAACTGTTCGATGGCAGGTCGGCGCCCGAAAAATCCGAGATCAGGGATGCGATCGTGGCGCTCATCGAGGAATATGAGCCGCGCGGAATCTCGATTTCTGAGGTTGCGTCCGGGTTCAGGATGCAGGTGAAGGCTGCGATGGCGGACCGCCTGCAAAAGCTCTGGGAGGAAAGGCCACCGCGATACTCGCGGGCCCTGTTCGAGACGCTCGCGCTGATTGCCTATCGTCAGCCGATCACGCGTGGCGATATCGAGGAGATTCGCGGCGTTTCCGTCAGTTCGAACATCATCCGCCAGCTGCTCGAGCGCGATTGGGTCCGGGTAGTCGGGCATCGCGATGTGCCGGGGCGCCCGGAGCTTTTCGGCACGACCCGTATTTTTCTCGATTACTTCGGGCTGAAAAAGCTCGAGGACTTGCCGCCATTGGCTGACCTTTCGGATTGGGAGAGCCTGCGGGTCCAGCTCAATCTGCCCGAGGTGGAAGAGCGGTATGGTGAGGGCGCCGAAGGGGCAAGTGCCCGGGATCTGCCCGTGCTGTATCCGGAAGGCGCGAACGAGCCGATGGGCGACGACGATGCGGCGCAGAGCATAGAGGATGAGGTGGACGAATCCCGAGCGGCCGCCGGGGAGGCCATGGAGACGCGCGCCGAACAAGCGGCCGGGGCGACGGAGCACGAAGCGCAGTTGCCGGATCGAGAAACCGCAGATTCCGATGCCGACGAGGATGAGCTGGTGGTAGCGGAGTGGCCGAACCCGGTTGGCTGAGCGCATTCAAAAAGCGCTTGCCGCCGCGGGCCATGGGTCGCGGCGCAAGGTCGAGGCCTGGATTCGCGAGGGCCGGCTTACCATCGACGGTCGGCCTGCCGCGCTGGGCGACCACGTGGCGGGGACTGAAAAGATCGCGCTCGACGGGAAGGCGCTGAGCCTCCGCGAGCCGGCGCAGCCACATCGCCATATCATCTACAACAAGCCCGCGGACGAAGTCACGAGCCGCGAAGACCCCGAAGGGCGTCGCCTGGTATTCGATGCGCTGCCACAGATCAAGGGTGGGCGCTGGGTCGCCGTCGGGCGCCTGGATCTCGCTACGACCGGGCTGCTGGTGTTTACCACGGACGGGGCCCTGGCGAACGCGCTGATGCACCCGTCCGCGGAAATCGTCCGAAAATACGCGGTCCGCGTTCATGGCGACCCGTCGAAGGCGGAAATCGACCGCTTGCTGTCAGGAGTCGCACTCGAGGACGGGCCGGCGAGCTTCGACAGCATCGAGCCCGCGGGCGGCGAGGGAGCCAATCGCTGGTTCAACGTGACGCTTAAAGAGGGCAGGAATCGCGAGGTCCGGCGCCTCTGGGAGGCTGTCGGCTATGAGGTGAGCCGCCTGATTCGAACGGCCTATGGGCCTGTCTCGCTGCCTCGCAAGCTGTCCCGCGGTCGGTACGAGGCGCTGACGCCGGGCCAGATCAGGGCGCTTTACCTGGCCGCCGGGCTGCGTCCGCCTGACGCGCACGCTTCGGCTGCGAAGAAGAAAAGACTAAAAAAACAAAGATTTAAGAGATAAAATTAATTTTATTTCTTACTGAGCATCGACGCTCTGTCCCGTCGTGCCGCGACTGTCCGGGCCCAACAGGTAAATGTACGCCGCGAGGATTTCCTCCGGCTTCTTGAGCGCGTCCCGATTCTCAGCGGGATAGGCTGCAAGACGCATCCCGGTGCGTGTCGCCCCGGGGTTGATGCAATTGGCGCGCAGCTTGCCATGCCGGTGCTCGTCGGCGAGCACCTGGGACAGCCCTTCGGTCGCGAACTTGGATACGGCGTAGGCGCCCCAGAACCCCTTGCCAAGACGACCGACGCCGCTGCTCGTAAAGATGACGGAGGGATCCTCCGCCGCAAGCAGCATGGGCAGCATCACCTGGGTCAGCGCAAAGGCTGCCGTCACGTTGACATGCATGACTTTCTGCCAGGTCACCGCATCGTACTGCTCGATGGAAAACCGGTCGCCGAGGATGCCTGCATTGTGAACGAGGCCGTCGAGGTGTCCGAATTCGGCCTCGAGGTTGCTGGCGAGCGAGGTGTAGGACTCGGAATTGGCCGACGCAAGGTCCATCACGGCGATCGACGGTCTCCTGGCGCCTTCGATGCCTTCGATTTCGTCATAGACTTTCTCGAGTTTGGTGACGTTGCGGCCATGGAGGATGACCTGGGCGCCGAGTTTCGCTGCCCGCAACGCAAGCGCCTTCCCGATGCCGTCGCTGGCGCCTGTAATCAGGATGATGCGGTCCTTCAGGATGTCGTCGCGATAGGCGTAGGTCCGCGGCTCAATCGTCAATGTCGTTGCCCTCGATCATGGTTCTCGGCACCGGCTCGAGAAACTCGAGTTTCTCGATCTCTTTTTTCGCGTGTACGCCGAGTTCAGTGAATTTCCGGGCCCCGGGCAATACGCTGCGCTCCAGCGAGCCGACGGCCTTGTTGTAGTTTTCCACGCTGCTGGCCAGTTGCCGGCCGACACGGTTCATGTGCGTGACAAAAGTGGCGAGGCGGCCGTAAAGGTCTTCGGCCAGGATGCGGATCTCGCGTGCGTTGTCCGCGAGGGAGAGCTGGCGCCAGCCATAGGCGACGGCCTTGAGCAGGGCGACGAAACTGGTGGGTGTCGCGAGAATGATCTGCCGCGACAGCGCGTACTCGATCAGGTCGGGTTCCTCATTGAGCGCAGCGCTCAGGAACTGGTCCCCCGGGATGAACAGGATGACGAACTCGGGGCTCATTTCGAACTGGTCCCAGTAGGTCTTGGAAGCCAGCATGCGAATATGGGCGCGGACGTTCTTGGCATGGCGCTCGAGCGCCAGTTGCCGCTGTGCGTCATCCGCGGCTTCCACGGCGCCGAGGTAGGCATCCAGCGGCGTCTTGACGTCGACGACCAGCTCACGCTGGTCCGGCATCCGCACGATCATGTCCGGCCGAATGACCTGATCCGCGCCTACCGTGTGCACCTGCTCGACGAAATCGCAGTGTTCCACCATGCCCGCGAGTTCGACGAGTCGGCGTAACGTGATCTCGCCCCAGCGTCCGCGAACCTCCGGCCGGCGCAGGGCCTTCACCAGGTTCTGAGTCTCCTGTGCGAGCGACTTCTGGCCCAGCTGCATCGCCTCCAGCTGGCTTTTTATGCCGCCGTAGGCTTCGCTGCGCGCCTTTTCCAGCTCTGCGATTTGCCGTTGAGAGGCGTCGAGCGCCTCCCGGATCGGCTTGACGAGGGCCTCCACGGCCTTCTCACGTTCGCTGAGTTCGCGTTTGGCCTTCTCCTGCTGCGTACCGAGGTTTTGCTCGGCGAGCTTGAGGAAATGCTCGCTGTTGGACCGCAGCGACTGGTTGGCGAGCTCGGAAAACGCGCGCGTCAGGCGCGCGTTTGCCAGTTCGAAGGCCGCTTCGCGCTCCGTCTGCAGGGCCTCCTGGCTTTTCAGCCGCCCACCGAGATCCGACAGTTCCCGTTGCAGCTTTTCCGCCCGTCGCCTGCCGATAAGCCATGCGATCAGGGCGCCGAGTACAATGCCGATGACCAGCGCCGGCGCGCCGACCTCGAGGTAAACAGGATTGAGGTTCAGTGATTCCATCAGTCCTCAAGGTTAACCGCTTTGAGGATGATTTGGGCGAGTTCACGCGTGTCGTTTGCGATCGAGTGGGCACCCCAGGCACGCGGATCGTCGTCCGACATGATGTAACCGTAGGCAGCGGCGATCGTAGCCATGCCGGCCCTCAGGCCGGCTTCGATATCCCGCGCGGCGTCCCCGATATAGATTGAACGAGACACGTCCAGCCTTGCGATTTCGCAGGCGAACAAAAGGGGTGCCGGATCCGGCTTGCGAGCCGGCAGGGAGTCGCCGCTGACGATGCAGGCACTGCGCCGGGCGAGGCCGAGCTTGTCGAGCAACGGTTCGGTGAGGAACGCCGGTTTGTTCGTGACGACGCCCCAGGGCGTTCCCGCGGCATCCAGCCGATCCAGCAATTCGGCCAGCCCGTCGAAGACGCGTGAGTCCTCGCAGATGGCCGAGGCGTAGCGGTCGAGGTAGTCGCGGTAGAGTTCGTCACCGAATTCGATCTGCCGGCCCGGAAACCCCATGCGCAGCAGACCGACAGCCCCGTTGGATACGCAGGAGCGGCCAAGGTCGTATGGAATCGGGTCGTGTCCGTACGCGCGCTGCATCGCCTGCAGCACTGCCACCATGTCGGGCGCCGTGTCCACAAGCGTGCCGTCGAGATCGAACAGAACGGCCTCGTAGGGGCCGTCCGCGTTGTTACGGAGGCTATTCACTCTCGGGACGCTGGCAATAGAGCATGTAGTTGACGTCGAGACCGGGGCCGAGGGAATACTCCCTGCTCAGCGGATTGTAGTGCAGGCCGATGGCCTGCCTGAGCCGCAGCCCTGCTGCCCGTGCCCAGGCCTCGAGTTCGGACGGCCTGATGAACTTCTGGTATTCGTGCGTCCCCCTCGGCAGCAGCCGCAGTACGTACTCGGCGCCGACGATCGCGAACAGGAAGGACTTCGGATTGCGATTGATCGTTGAAAAGACGACGTGGCCGCCGGGCCTGACCAGTTCGGCGCAGGATTGGACCACTGCCGCAGGGTCGGGCACGTGCTCGAGCATTTCCAGGCAGGTCACGAGATCAAAGCGGCCCGGTGCTTCCGCTGCGAGCGCCTCGGCCGAGATCTTGCGATAGTCCACCTTGGCGCCGGACTCGAGCTGGTGCAGGCGCGCAACCGCGAGCGGGCCCTCTGCGAGGTCGATTGCCGTGACGATGGCTTTGCTCGCGGCCATCGATTCGGCCAGGATGCCGCCGCCGCAGCCGATGTCGAGAACGCGCTGGCCATCCAGCCTGACGTGCTGCCGGATCCAGTCGAGGCGCAGAGGGTTGATCTGATGCAGGGGACGAAATTCGCCCTCGGTATCCCACCACCTTGCGGCCAGTGCGTCGAATTTCGCAAGTTCGGCGGGGTCGAAATTGGTCGTCTCGTTCATTCGTAATTGCCTTGGATTAGCTGCGAAGGCTCGTGATGCGCGCCGCCCATTCGTCGGCGCGCGCCACGAGCTCGTCGTAATTGATCTGGGCCAGCCTGCCGTTTTCCAGCTGGTGTCGTCCCCCGACCCAGACGTCGGAGACCTGGTCGGCGCGGGCACAATAGGCAAGCTGAGACAGCACGTTGTAGACCGGCCGCGTGTGCAGGTGGTTCAGGTCGATGCAGGCAAGATCGGCCTGCTTGCCTGGCAGCAGGGATCCGATGCGTTCATCGAGGCCCAGCACCCGGGCACCGGCGAGCGTCGCCATTTCGAGTGCGTCGGCAGCGGGCAGCGCGCTGGCGTTACCGGACACGCCCTTCGCGAGCAATGCCGCGGCCTGCATTTCAGCCAGCAGGTCGAGGCGGTTGTTGCTTGCAGCGCCATCGGTGCCGAGCCCGACACGAATTCCGGCTGCCCGCATCGCGATGACCGGGGCCACGCCGTTGCCGAGTTTCAGGTTCGAACGTGGGCAATGCACGACGCGGACGCCGGCGGACGCGAGTTTCGTTATCTCCTCCGCGTACAGGTGGACCGCATGCACGGCCAGCAGTGAGGCATTGAGCAATCCGAGCGATTCGAGCCGCGCGATCGGGCGCATGCCACAGGTCCCGACGACGCGATCGATCTCTCCTGGCGACTCATGCAGGTGCATCTGGATGGGCAGGTCCAGCTGGTCTGCCATGATCCGGAGCGCGGTGAAAGACTCGTCGGAGAGGGCGTGCGCGGAGTGTGGCGCAAAGCCGGTCGAGACGAGCGGGTGGTCGGCGTAGGGGTCATGGACCAGGTCCGCGCCCTTGGCCAGGTATTCGGCCGCATCCGCCGCCCAACTCGTCGGAAAATCGGCCACCGGCGTACCTACGACGACCCGCATGTGCATCTTTGCGGCGGTTTCGGCCACGATCTCGGGGTAGAAGTACTGGTCGCCGAAGCAGGTGATGCCACCGCGCAGCATTTCGGCGATCGCGAGTTCGGTGCCGTCTCTGACCATTTCGGCACTGACCCAGCGCCGCTCCGCCGGCCAGATTTGGTCGCGGAGCCAGGATTCGAGTGGCAGGTCGTCTGCGTAGCCGCGCAGCAGGGTCATGGCGGAGTGGGTATGGGCGTTGACAAACCCCGGAATCAGGAGGTGTTCAGGCCTCTCGACAAGCACGCTGGGCTGGTACTTGCGGAGCGCGTCGGCGGTCGGCATGAGTTCGACGATTCGCCCTTCGCTGACAGCGACGGCATGGTGTTCGAGGACGGTACTCGCGGGCTCGACCGGGACGCACCAGCGCGGTGCAATGAGCGTGTCACAGTGCTGCATAGTCGGGGCAGTATACGCGTCGCAGGAAACAGCGCCACCGTTGCATTCCAGCGCCGTTTCGAGGGCCTAAACGCTGCTGTTTCCGGGCCTCCTGTGATATCATTCAAGCCCAGAAAGGGACGTGCGGAAGGGCCATTTTTGAGCCGTAAGATCGAACGTAAGAAGCCGTTCCGAATCCAGAGATTTCGATGCCAGTAATTCCGCTTTTCGGAGCGGGATGACCCTCGAATTGTGAGCCAGGAAAGCCAGAATAATGTCTGAAGTAGCCCAGGAACTGTTGACCGTCAGCCTTGAAGAGGAGATGCAGCAGTCCTACCTCGACTACGCGATGAGCGTCATTGTCGGCCGCGCGCTGCCCGACGTCAGGGACGGGCTGAAGCCCGTTCATCGGCGGGTGCTGCACGCAATGCGCGAACTCGGCAATGATTACAACAAGCCGTACAAGAAATCGGCCCGCGTCGTCGGTGACGTCATCGGCAAGTACCACCCGCATGGCGACTCCGCGGTGTACGACACGATCGTGCGAATGGCGCAGCCGTTCTCCATGCGTTACATGCTCGTGGATGGTCAGGGTAACTTCGGTTCCGTCGACGGAGACTCCCCGGCGGCAATGCGATACACCGAGGTCCGCATGGCCCGGGTGGCGCATGAATTGCTCGCCGATATCGATAGAGAGACTGTTGACTTCGTAGAGAATTACGATGGCTCAGAGCGGGAACCGTCGGTCATGCCGACCCGCATCCCGAATCTGCTGGTCAACGGCTCGTCCGGCATCGCTGTCGGAATGGCGACCAACATCCCACCGCACAACCTGACGGAGGTCGTCAACGCCTGCCTCGCACTGATCGAGGACCCCGGCATCGACGTGCCCGGCCTGATGGAGCACATCCCGGGACCGGATTTCCCGACGGCCGGGATCATCAACGGCGCCCAGGGGATTTACTCGGCCTACCGCACCGGTCGCGGCAGGGTGTACATCCGGGCCCGCACCGAGGTGGAAACCATCAGTGCGCGTGGCAAGGAGGCGATCATCGTCACCGAGTTGCCCTTCCAGGTGAACAAGGCCCGTCTGATCGAGAAGATCGCGGAACTCGTACGCGACAAGCGCATCGAGGGCATCAGCGAGCTGCGCGACGAATCCGACAAGGATGGCATGCGGATCGTTATCGAGTTGCGTCAGGGCGAAGTCAGCGACGTGGTGCTGAACAATCTCTACAAGCACACGCCCATGCAGAGCGTTTTCGGCATCAACATGGTGGCGCTGCACCAGGGGCAGCCCAAGCTTCTGAATCTCAAGCAGGTGCTCGAGGCGTTCCTGGCGCACCGCCGCGAAGTCGTGACCCGGCGCACGATCTTCGATCTCCGCAAAGCGCGGGACCGCGCGCACGTCCTGGAAGGGCAGACCGTTGCCCTCGCGAACATTGACGAAGTCATCAACCTGATCAAGCGCTCGGCAACGCCCGCCGAAGCCAAGGAAGGCCTGATGGCCAAGTTCTGGGAACCGGGCGCGGTCACGGGCATGCTCGAACGCGCCGGAGACTCCGATACGCGGCCCGACGGGCTCGAGGCCGGGGTCGGCCTGACCGGGGATGGCTACCGCCTGTCGGCGGTCCAGGCGCAGGCGATTCTCGACCTCAGACTGCATCGCCTGACCGGTCTTGAACAAGACAAAATCGTTAATGAATACAAAGAGATTCTGAGCAAAATTAAAGAATATTCTGATGTTCTTGCAGACCCGGAACTGCTGCTCGACGTCATCCGCTCCGAACTTGCCGAGGTGCGCGATGCATTCGGCGACGCGCGGCGCACCGAAATCGTCCAGGACCATTCGGACCTGAGCGTCGAGGACCTGATTCCGGAGGAGGAAGTCGTCGTCACGCTGTCGCATGGTGGCTATGCCAAAGCCCAGCCGATCGGCGACTACCAGGCCCAGAAGCGCGGCGGCCGCGGCCGGTCCGCGACCAAGGTCAAGGACGAGGACTTCATCGACAAGCTGTTCGTGGCGAACACGCACGACACGATCCTGTGTTTCTCCAGCCGCGGCAAGATGTACTGGCTGAAGGTCTACCAGGTTCCGCAGGCGAGTCGTGGCTCTCGGGGCAAGCCGATCGTCAACCTGCTGCCGCTGGAGGAAGGCGAACGGATCAACGCGGTGCTGCCGATTCGCGACTACGAGGACGGCCATTTCGTGTTCATGGCGACATCCGGCGGTACCGTCAAGAAGACGCCGCTGAGCCAGTTTTCGCGGCCACGCGCCAGCGGCATCATCGCGGTCGATCTGCGCGGCGAGGACAAGCTCGTCGACGTTGCCATCACGGACGGCAACGCGGAAATCCTGCTCGTCGCGAGCCACGGCAAGGCGATCCGTTTCAAGGAAGCCGATGTGCGCCCGATGGGACGCGGGGCGGCCGGCGTTCGCGGCATCAAGCTGCCGGATGGCCACGAGGTGATCGGACTCACGATCATTCGCGATGGCCTGATCCTGACGGCGACCGAAAACGGCTATGGCAAACGTACGCCGGTAGAGGATTTCCCGGTACAGGGACGCGGTGGACAGGGCGTGATCGCCATCCAGACGACGGATCGCAATGGCAATACCGTAGGCGCGATCC
>DATCZJ010000135.1:0-2934 GCA_036525955.1 Woeseiaceae bacterium
GGTTCCCCATGGAAGCAGAATCTGATCGTCGGGATCGTAGGAGGGTCCGAATACGCCGCCTTCGGTCAACCCCACGTCGAGCGTGACCGGGCTCGCGAAGTCAGTCGTGCTGCCCACCAGGTAGGCCTGGTTGCCGTTCCCGTCGTAGGTGTAGAACGTGGCGAACAGATGGCGGCTTTCGCCGACGTCGAAGAAATGGAACATGAACCCTTCGCCCGACCGATCCGGGTTCCACCACACGCCGCCGAGTCCAGGGTCGATGGTAGGCGTCGTCAAACGTGCGAGTGCGGCCTCGATCCCTGCATCACGCCCCGCGCTGCGGTCGGCGGCGCGCAACGCGGCGACTTCCGTATCCGGTTCGATGCCACGGCCTTCGAATAGCGTCCCGTCGGCAGTCTGGTAGACCTCGTTGGACAGGGTGAAGCGCCACCCGTTGGGAAGCCTGCGTGGAAAAACGTCAGAGTGAACTCCCACGGTCGTTTCTCCGATGATGGTCACCTGCGGAAGCGCTTTCATGGCCAGCAGGAAATTTTCCGCCGCGCTGGCGGTCAGCGTGCTGGTTAGTATCACGACTGGCCCGGAAAACTGAAACTCGCGGGACGGGTCCAGCAGGGACACCTGTTTTGCGGTGTAGCCGTCGTCCCATCGCGTTTTCTTGGTGAAGGCGACCCGCGGCCGGTCGGCGAAACGGCTGGCCAGATCGAGCGCAACGTGATCGTAACCGCCCGTATTCGTCCGGATGTCGATCACCAGCGCATCTGCATCGGACAGGTACGCCAGGGCTTCGTCCAGCACCGAAGACAGCACGGCGAGATCCTCGTCTGGGGTCGCCTCGTCGCTAGCATAATTGGTCATCTGCAGGACACCCAGGTAAGCGACTCCGTCACCCAGTCTGCCCCAGTGAATCTTGTCCCGGGCCGCTGATGACATCGCACCGACGAAATAGCTCTCTTCGATGATCTGCAAAACGGAAGGCCGGAAAATCCGCTGGTAATACTCGAACGGGTCTTCGAATTCCGACTGATCACTGAACTCCGCGATGATCTCCTGGAACAGGTGGTTGTCGGCCAAACAGGTGGGATTCACTCCGGCGCTGAATTCAGCGAAGGGACTCACAACTTCCACGTGCGGGTCGCACAACCGTATCACCATCTCGGACAACACCTCGAAAAGCGCTTCGTCGGAGCTGTCGGCGGTCAGTCGGCTGCGCAGCTCCTCACCCAGGGCGTTCCAGTCGACGCCCCGCTCATTGAAGAATGCGTATTGTTCTTGGAAGGTGGCCCAGAACGCGTCGAAATTGACCAGCGGATCGGAGTTCGTGCCGGTTCCGCCATTTCTGCACAGTGTAGGCACCGTATCCAGGCGATTGAAGGCATAGGTCGTGACATTTCCGGGATACATGTAGCTGATCCGCGTGCTGCCGGCATTCCTGAGGACGTGCGAAACTCGGTTCTGCAAAGCTTCTAGCGGGCCGGAATCGAACAACAGGCAATGGACGGCGCTGACTTCGTACCGCTCGAACCGCATCGGCGAGCCGTTCTCGATAACCACGATCTGTCCGTAACCCTCCGAAGCCCAGATCCCCGGCAACTGATCCAGGTTGGCCGAAATATCGGTGTCGGAGTGCCCGGCCAGACCAACGCCCGGCATCATCCAGGTAAGTGCCGTCACTGCTATGGCAGCGAAGAAATCTCGGTTTGTACTCGTCATGAGCCACGCCCTCCACGCGAAATAGCTGCTGGCGGCGACCCTCCAAGCTCAATGGTTGCTATTTACACTTGGATTCCAATCCATCGCAAATGGTTTAAACCGGGTGTCGGCAAACTGCGTCCGTGCATTGTCGAATTGCCATCGGTCCCCCCGCCGGGCGCAAGGCTCTTACCCTGTACGCCGCCCCGCCGATGGAATAGAGACCCAATATTCCCCTGCTGACCAAGGCGGCGGGCTTTACACTGCGACTCGCCTCCGTTTGTGAAGCATATCAATAAAGCCGCCTGCAAGGCCTTTGCCGCTAAATTGCCGGCCCGCCAATTACCACTAAGCGGCTGTCCGTCGATGGCCGGGGCCGGATCGTGTACCAGTACGACCAGCCATTTCGGGATGGGCATTGCAACGTGGGGCGAGCAATTTCGCCCCCCTCTGCTGATTTGAGTTCCGCCAGAGACCCCAAGGGCCGCTATCGACCCAGTTGAGAACATGGAACCAAAAATGGCTGTGTCGTGGATCTTGTCTTGCCTGTCCCGATTCAGGCAGGCCTTCTGGTACCGATGTGCCTGGCGGAAATTCCCTCGATCGAAGTCGCCCCGACCTGGCCCATAACCATGCGGAGCTCTGCATTAAGCATCTCGAGCACTTTCTCCACACCCGCCTGGCCGAAGGCCGCCAGCCCCCATATGTAGGCACGGCCGATGCACACGGCGTCGGCACCGATGGACAGCGCCTTGAAGATATCGGTTCCGCGACGGAAGCCGCTGTCGATCATGATCGGAACCCGGCCGTTCACGGCTTCGACGACTTCCGGCAGGCTCTCCAGTGCGCCCCGACCGCTGGCTTCGGCGCGGCCACCGTGGTTGGAGACGTAGACGGCGTCGGCACCCGCATTCACGGCGCTTGCCGCGTCCTCGCGGGTCACGATTCCCTTGACGACGATCTTCATCGCAGTGGCCTCGCGAATCCGTTCCAGGTAATCCCAGGTCATTCCCGACGTGTTGAAGTCAGCATAGGTGACGCGTGAGCCCTCATACATCGGGTTCATGCGCAGGAAGTCTTCGAAGCTGCCGCTGCCGTGACAGGCTGAGCAGTCACGATCATCGGTCCGTTTGTATTGTCCAAGCAATACCCTGTTGCTGCCGGAGTTCAGATCGACGGTCAGCACAACGACCGGCGCGCCGGCGGCTTCGGCGCGCTCCAGCATCATCCTGGCCGTCGACCACT
>DATCZJ010000136.1:0-29337 GCA_036525955.1 Woeseiaceae bacterium
GTCATGGCACCGACAACGCGCTCGACGAGGCGGCCTGGCTCGTATTCGCGAGTCTCGGGCTCGCGCATGACGATGCACCCGCGGTCTACGCCGACGCAGTGACGGATGACGACCGCGCGCGCATAGAGGCGCTGGCCGGCCGGCGCATCGAGGAGCGCATCCCGGTGGCCTACCTCGTCAACCAGGCTTTTTTCGCGGGCTACGAGTTCTACGTGGACGAGCGCGTGCTGGTGCCGCGCTCGCCGTTCGCCGAACTCATCCACGACCGTTTTGCGCCCTGGATTCGTCGCGGCCAGGTGCGGCACGCCGCCGATCTGGGCACCGGCAGCGGCTGCATCGCGATCGCGCTGGCGCATGCGTTTCCGGATGCCATCGTTGACGCCGTCGATATTTCGGACGATGCGCTGGCCGTCGCGGCCGTGAATGTCGAGCGCCACGGGCTCGAGGGCCGCGTGCGGCTTAGAAAATCGGATTTCTTCGGCGGCCTGGCGGGGGAGAAATACGACCTGATCGTCAGCAACCCGCCGTACGTGGACAGCGACGACATGGCCGCGCTGCCCGAGGAATTTCGCCACGAGCCGGAGCTCGGCCTCGCGGCGGGCGCCGACGGGCTCGAATCGGTTCGTTCGATCCTGAAAGATGCCTCGCGATTTCTCGAGGACAATGGAATACTCGTGTGTGAAGTCGGCAACAGCCAGGCGGCGCTCGAAGCGGCGTTTCCGGCGTTGCCTTTTGTCTGGCTCGATTTCGAGCAGGGCGGCACGGGCGTGTTCCTGCTGACGAAGGAAGATCTGGGCGGGAATCTGCCGGAACAAGGGTAATCAAAGGTGTCGGGCAACAGTTTTGGGCGAAATTTTGTCATCACGACCTTCGGCGAGAGTCATGGGATCGCGCTCGGCTGCGTGATCGACGGCTGCCCGCCCGGGCTCGAATTGTCGGAGGCCGACATACAGGTCGATCTCGATCGGCGCAGGCCGGGCCGCAACCGGCACACGACGCAGCGCAACGAGCCCGACCAGGTGCGCATACTCTCGGGCGTTTTCGAGGGCCTCACGACCGGTACGCCGATCGGCCTGATCGTCGAGAATACCGATCAGCGCTCGAAGGACTACGGCGATATCAAGGACAAGTTCCGTCCCGGCCACGCCGATTACACCTACCAGCAGAAATACGGCATCCGCGACTACCGCGGCGGCGGCCGGTCGTCGGCGCGCGAAACGACGATGCGTGTCGCGGCGGGCGCCATCGCGAAGAAGTACCTGAAGACGCGGCTGGGCCTGGAGGTCCGCGGCTTCCTTTCGCAACTCGGGCCGATCGAGCTTGCGGCGACGGACCTCGGCATCGTTGACGACAACGCCTTCTTCTGTGCCGATCCGGCCAGGCTCGACGAACTCGAGGCCTTCATGGACGAATTGCGCGAGGCAGGGGACTCGATCGGCGCCAAGATCAGCGTGCTGGCGAGCAATGTGCCGCCGGGGCTCGGCGAGCCCGTATTCGACAAGCTCGAAGCCGACCTCGCGCATGGCCTCATGAGCATCAACGCGGTCAAAGGTGTCGAACTGGGCGCCGGGTTTCGCGCCGTCACGCAGCGCGGCAGCGAACATCGCGACGAAATGTCGGCGAGCGGCTTCAGCAAGAATGACGCGGGCGGCACGCTCGGAGGCATTTCGTCGGGGCAGGACATCCTCGCGAGCATCGCCCTGAAGCCGACGTCGAGCATCGCCGTGCCCGGCAAGACGATCGACAGGTCGGGCAAGGAAACCGAGATCGTTACCAAGGGCAGGCACGACCCGTGCGTCGGCCTGCGCGCAACGCCCATCGCCGAGGCCATGGTCGCGCTCGTGCTGATGGATCATTACCTGCGCCACAGGGCGCAAAATGCCGACGTTCGTTCGGAAACCCCGGAAATCTGATTCTATGTCCAAGACTTTTGATGTAGCCGTCGTCGGCGCCACGGGTATGGTCGGCGAAGCCATGCTGGAAATCCTGTCCGAGCGCAAGTTCCCGGTGGGCAAGGTGTATGCCCTCGCGAGCGAGCGGTCGACGGGCCGTACGGTGGTGTTCGGCAACCGGGAGCTCGAGGTGGACGACCTGGCCGGCTTCGATTTCTCGAAAGTGGCGATCGGCCTGTTTTCGGCGGGCGGTTCGGTGTCGGCCGAGTATGCGCCGAAGGCGGCGGCGGCCGGTTGCGTCGTCGTCGATAACACTTCCCACTTCCGCTACGACGACGACATCCCGCTGGTCGTGCCCGAAGTCAACCCGGAGAAGATCGCCGACTACACCAACAAGGGCATCATCGCCAATCCGAATTGCTCGACAATTCAGATGGTTGTGGCGCTCAAGCCGATCCACGACGCCGTCGGCATCGAGCGCATCAACGTGTGCACCTACCAGGCGGTGTCCGGCGCGGGCCGCAGCGCCGTCGAGGAACTCGTGCGGCAGACATCGATGCTGCTGAACGGCCGGCCGCTCGAACTCGAGGGCCCGGCGAAACAGTTTGCTTTCAACGCGATCCCGCACATCGACGTCTTCCAGGACAACCGCTACACGAAAGAAGAAATGAAGATGGTCTGGGAGACGCGCAAGATTCTCGGTGACGATTCGATCCTCGTGAACCCGACGGCCGTGCGCATCCCTGCGTTTTTCGGGCACTCCGAAGCCGTGCATATCGAGACGCGTGAGAAGATAACGGCGGCCGAGGTCGTCGATCTGCTCTCGAAGGCGCCCGGCGTAAAAGTCATCGACGGCGTCGAAACCGGACGATATCCGACAGCGGTCAGCGACGCATCAGGGGCCGATCCGGTGTTCGTCGGACGCATTCGCGAAGACATTACGCATCCGCGAGGCATCGACCTCTGGGTGGTCGCCGACAACATTCGTAAGGGCGCGGCTCTAAATAGCGTCCAAATTGCTGAAATATTGGCAAAAAAGTATCTATAAGCTATAGTGCGCAGGCAAACGGCTGAGCGATTTGTCTGCCGTGAATTGGCCCCGACTGGATGTCGTTTCAGGGGCCTCGGGGGTTTGGAGAAATTCATTATGTCGCGAAGTTTTACTCGTATCTCGCTTGTGCTTGCCTTGTTGCTGACGAGCGAGGTCTGGGCCGTCGGGCTCGGTGACATCCGACTCGATTCGGCACTGAACGAGCCACTGCGCGCGGAAATCGAACTGCTCTCCGCGACACCCGAGGAGCTGACCAATCTCAAGGTAGCGCTGGCGTCCGCCGAGACGTTCACTCGCTATGGCATCGACCGGCCGTTTTTCCTGCAGGGTATCGAGTTCAACGTCGTCACTTCCGGGCCGAACGGTGCCGTCGTGCAGCTGCGTTCGCGCTCGCCGATTGCAGAGCCATTCCTGACATTCCTGGTCGAGGCGACCTGGGCGAGCGGCCGCCTGCTCCGTGAGTACACGGTGCTGCTCGACCCGCCGACGTACTCGCCGCCCGCGGTCCAGCAGGCGCCGGTCGTCGAAGCGCCGCGCCGCGCCGCGCCTGCCGACAGCGCAGCGATCGAAAGACAGCCCGAACCCGTCTACGAGGCGCCGGCGCCCGAGGCGCCCGCGCCAACCCGCGCCGCGCCGCCGCGCTCGCAGCCCGAACCGATAGGCCCCGCCCCGGTGGTGGACGAGACGCCGAAACCGAGGCCGGCCCCCGTCGCGGACGACGCGCCGTACGGCTCGACGCCTGGCGGCGACTACATCGTGCAGCGCAATGAAACGCTCTGGCGTATCGCGACCCGGATGCGGCCCGACAGCCGCCTGACCATGAACCAGACGATGCTGGCGATTTTCGAGGCCAATCCACAGGCCTTCGGCGGCAACATCAATGTACTGCGCGCCGGTGCCGCATTGCGTATTCCGAGCGCCGACCGGGTATTCCAGATCAATCGCGGCGACGCGCTTCTGGAAGTCCAGCGGCAGCATGCGGCCTGGGGCGGCGGGGCTGGCTACACGGCGCCCGCTGCGGTGAAGCGCCCGAGCCTGACGCTGGTGCCGCCGGATGAAGAGCCGACCGGCTCGGTCTATGACGACATGGCGACGGAAGAGCCGATGTCGCGCGAAGCGGAAATCGAGGCGCGCATCGCCGAACTCGAAGCCGCCGACGTGCCGAACCAGCAGTCGCTGATCGAAATACGGGACAACGAACTCGCCCAGCTGCGCCAGGAGCTGGCGAACATTCGCGGCGAAGTCTACGAACCGCCGGTCGCGGAGGTCCAGGAACCCGAGGAGATGCCGGCAGACGATGTCATGGCCGACATCGAGGCGGAAGTCGAGGAAGAAGCGGCTGGTGACGATGCGGGTGAGGAGGAGACGTCAGAGCCCGTCGCCGAGGAGCCCGAAGTGGCGCAGCCCGTGGTGCCGTCGAATGTCGTGCGTACCGACACGCGCAAGAAGACTGGCATCCTCGATACCGTCATGGACGCGCTGTCCAGCATCTGGACCGGCATTATTTCGGCGCTGCTCGTGGTCGCCGGATTGCTGCTCTGGTTCGTGCGGCGCGGCCGGGAAGACGTAGACGACTCGGGACCCTGGGATCAACTGGACGGCGACGAGCTCGCTCCGGGATCGCTCGCCTCGACCGAGTCGCTGCGCGCGCCGGTCGTGGAGGACGATGCTTTCGTGGTCGTCGAGGAACGCGGCAGCCGGCGTCGGGATTCCGATACGGTCAGCACGCCTGCGCTCGATGACGACACCGGGACCGGAGAGTTCGATGCGCTGGCGGACACGTTCAGCAGCGAGACCGCGGTCAACCTGGACCAGACCGATCCGGTCGCGGAAGCCGACTTCCACATGGCCTACGGTCTGTACGACCAGGCGGCGGACCTGATTACCGGGGCGCTCGAGTCCGATCCGGGCGACCAGTCCCTGATGGCCAAGCTCTGCGAGATTTACTTCGTCTGGGGCAACCGCGATGCGTTCATCGATGCAGCCGGCAACCTCAAGGACGCAGTCGGCAATGCCGACTCCGACGACTGGAACAAGATCGTCATCATGGGGCAGCAGATCGCTGCCGACGACCCGTTGTTTGCGGGTGCGGCCGTCGCCGGCTCGACCCGGGAAGTGGACCTGTCATTCGACAGCGATTCGGATGCCGGCGGCGAACTCGATATGGATTTCGGCAGCGATGATGCCGGCGCATCGGACGTCATCGACCTCGGCGCCGCTGACGACGACGGCCTCGATTTCTTCCTTGACGACGCCTCGACCGGGGAAAATCGGGCTGTAGACCTGGGCGGCGAGCCGACCGTCGAGATGCCGTCGGTCGAGAAGACGCAGGAGTCTCCGACGATCGAGCAGCAGCTCGGCGCCACGTCGGAACTGCCGGCGCTCGACGAGATGGTCGGGAAAGCGCGTGCAGGGATGGGGTATGACGCCGAGGAGACCGCCGAGATCAATCTCGACGAACTCGGCCTGGATATCGACGACCTGGAATCCACGGGCACCAACGAGATGCTCGAGATCACGGGCAGCAATTACGCGCTCGACGATGACGGTGAGGCGACCGGGAAGAACCTGGAGATCGACATCGATGCGACGGGCCGTCGCCAGGCGCTCGACATCGACGATACCGGCATCGGCGAAGGCCTGGACTTTGACGATCTCGATTCGACCGGGATGCGGCTGGCGCCTGACGAGACGGGGCGGATGCCGATGCTCGACGTCGAGCGGGAAACGGATGCGTCCATCGACGCTGACCTGCTGGACGCGACCGGCCATACGCAGGTTCTGAGTGAGGACTTCCTGGCGGACGACGAAGCGACGATGCTCGGTGGCGATGACGAAGAGGATGCGTTGCCGGACGATGCGGAAACGCTGCTTGCTTCACTCGACGACGATGACGAAGAGGACGATTTCGATTTCGCGAAGACCGAGGCGCTGCCTGCGAACGCATTCACCGGTAACTCGAATCTCGACGAGACCAACGAGATGCCGGCGGTCGCCGAGACCGACCTCGACCTCGATCTCGAGGACCTGACCGCGGCGCTCAGGCGCACGGACGGCGGCGACACGGCGGAATATCCGCGCGATGATGCGACCGTGGAGCAGCCGCGACCGTCACTCGACGACACGACCGAGGCGCAGACCCTGTCGATCTCGCCGGACGACATGAGCGACGATTTGCAGGACGCCCGCACGATGACCGAGGTGGGCACCAAGCTCGACCTGGCGCGTGCCTACGTCGACATGGGCGACCCCGCCGGAGCGCGCAGCATTCTCGAGGAAGTGCTCGACGAAGGCGACGCGAGCCAGCGCCAGCAGGCACAGAAGCTGCTCGATTCGCTGCCGGGCTAGGCAGGCCGCATGCGCGTTGCGCTCGGTATCGAGTACGACGGCACGTCGTATAACGGCTGGCAGCGACAGAAGTCCGGAACTGGCGTCCAGGCGCGCCTGGAAGAGGCGCTGTCCCGCGTTGCGAACGAGGCGATCGAGGTCACCTGCGCCGGCCGCACGGACACGGGCGTTCACGCCTCCGGGCAGGTCGTCCATTTCGATACTTCGGCCGAGCGCAACGAGCGCAGCTGGCTGCTCGGCGCCAACAGCAACCTGCCGCCCGACATCAACCTGACCTGGGTGAAGTTCGTCGATGACGAATTTCATGCGCGCTATACCGCGCTGTCGCGCAGTTACCGCTACCGCATTTTGAATCGGCTGCAGCGCTCCGCGCTGCACCGCGACCGGGCATGGTGGGTATATCAGCCGCTCGATGCAGGGCGCATGCACGAGGCCGCGCAGCAGCTGCTGGGAGAACACGATTTTTCGGCCTTTCGCGCTGCGGGTTGCCAGGCTTCGACCGCGATACGGGAGATCTCGGCAATTTCGGTGTGCCGCGAGGGCAACTGGATCACGCTCGACGTGACCGCCAATGCGTTCCTGCAGCACATGGTCCGAAACATCACGGGCACGCTCGCCGCGGTAGGCCAGGGGGAGCAAGACGTGGGATGGGTGTCGCAGGTGCTGGGCGGTCGCGACAGGACTGCCGGCGGGATTGCCGCGCCGCCGCACGGCCTGACACTCGTCGCGGTGGAATACCCTGCCGCGCTCGGCATACCGGCCGCCCCGGTAGACGATGCGCCGCCTGCTGGCCGTTGATTCGCGATATGGATATGATGCCCGCATGAGCTGGTTCGAAAAACTGATGCCCTCGCGCATCAGCACCGAAAACCGCACCAAGTCCGTTCCGGAAGGTGTGTGGATCAAGTGCCCGAAGTGCGATGCGCAGCTGTATCGCAACGAAGTCGAACGCAATATGCACGTGTGCCCGAAGTGCATGTTCCACATGCGCATCGGCGCACGCAAACGGATCGAGTTCTTCCTCGATGACGAGGCCGAGGAACTGTGGGCGAATCTCGAGCCCGAGGATCCGCTGAAGTTCCGCGACAGCAAGAGATACCGTGACCGCATCGTGCAGGCCCAGAAGAAGACCGGCGAAAAAGACGCATTGATCACGGTGACCGGTAACCTGCATGGGCGTCCGGTCGTCGTCGCCGCGTTCGAATTTGCGTTCATGGGCGGCTCGATGGGCTCGGTCGTCGGCGAGCGCTTTGCGCGCGCGGCGCGACACGCGGCGGAGCACAACATGCCGCTGATTTCGTTTTCGGCCAGCGGCGGCGCCCGCATGCAGGAGGCGCTGTTTTCCTTGCTGCAGATGGCCAAGACCTCCGCGGCGCTGGCGCAGCTCGGCGCCCGCGGCGTTCCGTATGTCTCGGTCCTGACGGACCCGACGACGGGCGGCGTGTCGGCAAGTCTCGCCATGCTCGGCGACGTCAATATTGCCGAACCGGGGGCGCTGATCGGTTTTGCGGGGCCGCGAGTCATCGAACAGACGGTTCGCCAGCAGCTGCCCGAAGGGTTTCAGCGCAGCGAGTTCCTGCTCGATCACGGCGCGGTGGACATGATCGTCGATCGCCGCAGGCTACGGGACGAGATCGCCGATCTGCTCGCGAAATTCGAGAAGCGCCCGAGCCCGCTGCCCGCCGACTGACCTGATGCTGCCTGCTGGTTCGCCGTTGTCGGCCTGGCTGGCCTGGCTCGAAACCCTGTCACCCCGGGAGATCGACCTCGGGCTCGAGCGCGTGCAGGATGTCCTGTCACGGCTCGAACTCGCCTTGCCACCGCAAGTGCTGCTGATCGCCGGCACCAATGGCAAGGGATCGACCGTCGCGATGTCCGACGCCCTGTTGCGCGCGGCCGCTTACCGGACCGGCTGCTACACGTCCCCGCACATCATCGATTACAACGAGCGCATCGTCATCGACGGCGCGCCCGTCACTGACGCCGAGATCATTGGCGCGTTCGAGCGGATCGAAGCCGTGCGCGATGGCGTCGCGCTGACCTATTTCGAATATGGAACCCTCGCGGCATTCGTGCTGTTCGCAGCGCGGGCGCTCGATGCCTGGGTGCTCGAAGTCGGCATGGGCGGCCGGCTCGACGCGACCAACGCGATCGATCCGACGGCCGCGCTCATTACCAACGTCACGCTCGACCATTGCGACTGGCTGGGTGCGGACGTCGAGACGATTGCCGCCGAGAAAGCCGGCGTGATGCGAGCCGGCAGGCCCGTGATTTTCGGCGGCGCCGAGGTGCCGGAGGCCGTCACGCGCCGGGCGAGCGGCGTCGGGGCCGACCTGCGAGTCGCCGGGCGCGATTTCACGATCCGGGCGAACGAGGACGGTACCTGGGACTGGCGCGGCAGGTCGCACGCCTTCGAGCGCCTCGCGCTGCCGGGCCTGCCGGGACGATTTCAGCTGGGCAACGCCGCCGCGGTGCTCGCGCTGCTGGAGGCGGCAGGCCTCGAGCGCGCGCTGGACCCCGACCTGATCAACCGCACCTTGCCCGGCGTATCGCTGACCGGGCGCTGCCAGTCCTTGCGCGCCCGCGATCGGAACTGGCTGCTCGACGTCGCCCACAACCCGGGCGCGGCGACCGTGCTGGCCGCGACGCTCGCCGAGCGGCCTGTCTCGGGCAGGACGATCGCGATCATCGGCCTGCTCGACGACAAGGACGTCGAGGGCGTCGTGCAGCCTCTGTTGCCGCGGGTCGATGCCTGGGTCGCCGTCGCGCCGGACAGCAGGCGGGCCATCCCGGCGGCCGATCTCGGCAGGCGGATTGCCAATGCGGGCAACCGGCCGTGCCTGGTCGCCGATCGACTCGACGAGGCGCTGGAATTCGCGCGGCAGGCGGCCGGCGAAAATGACAGAATACTGGTCACGGGCTCGTTTTACCTGGTCGGCCCGGTGCTGAAACGCCTTCGGATATAATCCCGGCCTCAACATGATGGATAGAGCATTGAAAGAACGAATCATCGGCGCGGTCGTACTCGTGGTCTTTGTCGTGCTTGTCGTTCCGATATTCCTGGATGGTCCGCCCGGCGAGGGCGAGGTCGTCTCGGAGCGCGTGCTGCTGCCCGGCCAGGATGCGCAGAAAATGCAGACCGTGGTGCTGAAGCCGGACCGCTCGGAACCCGTACCGGCCGCAAACACCACGCCGGCAGCGGCGGAGCAGGCGGCGCAACCGGAACCCGTCAGCCAGGCGGCGCCGGCGCCCGTGGTGCAAAAGGCGCCAGCAGCCGAGCCGCGGACCGAGCCGGCCCGGGAAAATCCGGCGGCGACCTCGCCGACCGGCATGTGGGCCGTGCAACTCGGCAGCTTTTCGAACAAGGACAACGCGGAAAAGCTGGCCGCCGACCTTCGCAAGCAGGGTTACGCGGCGTTTCTGAGCCAGCTGGACACCGATTCGGGTCAGCTGCATCGCGTGAGGATCGGACCGCAAAAGGACCGGGACAGCGCCGAGGCCATGGCGGCCCGTCTTCTCAAGGTCGGCCACAAGGGCCAGGTCGTACCGCATCCATGACGTCGCTCGCGGCCCGGATCTGAAGGGGGTGCGAATCGGGCGGGTTCTGCTAGAATCCGGTTCCATTCCCAGTCCCGTACCGTGCCAGGCCCCCAGAGGCGACATCACGAATGCCGATCATCGACATTATCATTGCCGTCGCCATCGTGATTTCAGTTATCGTTGGTTTCGTCAGGGGATTCGTCAAGGAAACCATCTCGATTGCCGCGCTGCTGTTCGCGATCTGGGCGGCGCTGTATTTCGGGCCCGCGGTCGGCGACGTCTCGAACAGCTGGCTGAGTTCGGAAGAATTGCAGCGCTGGTTCGGGCGCATACTGATCTTTGCGGTGGTGCTGTCGCTCGGCGGCCTTCTCGGCTGGGGCATTTCGAAGCTGGTTCGCCTGTCGGTGCTGAGCGGTCTCGATCGCATGCTCGGCTCGCTGTTCGGTGCCGCGCGCGGCGTCCTGCTGATCGCGGTTGCCGTGCTCGGCGGGCAGTTTGCGGGCTTCGACAACGACGACTGGTGGCTGGATTCGCGCAGCATTCCGTATTTCACGGTCATCGCGGAATGGATCACGGTCATGGCCCCCGAGGGCCTCGACCTCATTACACCCGAAGGGGAGGCGGAGTCGCTGCCCCTCGATGTTACGAAAGTCCTGGAAGTCACTGAGCGGACCTGAGGGTCACGGAGTTAGGGTTTTATGTGCGGTGTCGTTGGAATCGTCAGTACCGAGCCGGTCGCCCAGGCGTTGTATAACGCGCTGACGGTTTTGCAGCACCGGGGACAGGATGCCGCGGGCATCGTCACCTGGGGCGAGGAATTTGGACTCAAGCAGCGCAAGAGCAATGGTCTCGTGCGCGACGTGTTCCGGCAGCGGCACATGATCAACCTGACGGGACACGTCGGCATAGGACATGTGCGCTACCCGACCGCGGGCAGCTCCAAGTCGGCCGAAGCCCAGCCCTTCTACGTGAATTCGCCCTACGGCATCTGCCTCGCGCACAACGGCAACCTGACCAATTTCGACGAGCTCGCGGACCTCTTGATTCGCGAAGACAGGCGCCACCTCGCGACGAACTCCGACTCCGAAGTGCTGCTCAACGTGTTCGCGCACGAATTGCAGCTGCGTGTTGACGGCCGCCCGACGCCCGACGATATCTTCGATGCCGTCGAGGCCGTGCATCGCCGTTGCCGCGGAGGCTATGCGGTCGTGGCGCTGATCATCGGTTTCGGCGTCGTCGCGTTCCGCGACCCGAATGGCATCAGGCCGCTCGTGCTGGGCGAACGCGGCACCGGTTCGCGCAAGGATTACATGGTCGCGTCCGAGAGCGTGGCAATCGATGCGCTGCAGTTCAAGCGCCTGCGCGACGTGAATCCGGGCGAGTGCATTTACATCGAAAACGACGGCGTGCTGAACCACCGGGATTTTCCCGGCGTCACGCGCCACACGCCGTGCATCTTCGAGCACGTCTATTTCGCGCGGCCGGACTCGATCATCGACAACCTGTCGGTGTACAAGGCGCGCTTGCGCATGGGCGAGCAACTGGCGGGCAAGATCGTGCGGGAGTTCCCGGACCACGACATCGACGTCGTGATCCCGATCCCGGATACGAGCCGCACGGCCGCGCTGCAGGTCGCCTATCACCTCGGCGTGAAGTACCGCGAAGGCTTCGTCAAGAATCGCTACATCGGCCGTACGTTCATCATGCCCGGCCAGGCCGAGCGGGTGCAGTCGGTGCGCCGCAAGCTCAACGCGATCGACCTCGAGTTCCGGAACAAGAACGTGCTGCTGGTCGACGATTCCATCGTTCGCGGCACGACGTCCCGGCAGATCATCAAGCTGGCGCGCGAGGCGGGCGCCAGGAAAGTCTATTTCGCGT
Organism: Woeseiaceae bacterium; assembly: GCA_036525955.1. GTDB lineage: Bacteria > Pseudomonadota > Gammaproteobacteria > Steroidobacterales > Woeseiaceae > UBA1847. The sequence goes on from DATCZJ010000136.1 coordinate 11,710, forward strand.
CCGCGGCGCCGCCGGTTCGTTACCCGAACGTTTACGGCATCGATATGCCTGCCGCGACCGAGCTCATCGCGAACGGTCGAACGGTCGAGGAGATTGAGAAGATGATCGGCGCGGACCGCCTGATCTACCAGGACTTGCATGGGCTGATTCGCTCGGTGCGGCACGACAATTCCTCGATAACGGAATTTGATACCTCGTGCTTCTCGGGCGAGTATGTGACCGGAGACGTCACGGCAGAGTATCTCAATGAACTGGAATCACGCCGCAACGACGCAGCGAAGCAGGCACGCGACAAGCCGGCACCCACGACATCAAAGGTGGTCTCCCTTTAACTTCGGACTGCCTTGTCGCGGCCGATGGCCCGTCGGGCCGCTGTCCCGTGGCGGTCGCGCATGAGCATCAAGGTCATGATCATCGATGCGCAGGCCGATTTCCGGACGCTGCTCATGCATCACGTGACGACCCACTGGCCGGACGCGATCATTTCCGCCTACGACCCGTCGACGGCCGGGCACCTGCCGGACGAATTCTCGGGCGCCGGTAACGACCTGGTCCTGCTCGGCAGCGAGCAGGGCAATCGCGACGGCGTCGACGTGCTGCGACGCTTCAGAAAGCGTGACAAGTTCCCGCCGCTCGTCTATTTCGGTACCGAGGACGACGAGGCGATGGTGCAGCGGCTGCGCCCCGATGCGCATTTCATCCGCAACCATGTGAAGCACGACTCGCTGATCGTCTCCCTGAGCGAGGTGCTGATGGCGCACCGCCGGGTCGCGTCGACGGAGTCGTTGTTCGTGGGCGACATGCGCACCGGCATGCACCCGTTGATCAAGGGCTACCGCTTTATTCGCAGGCTGGGCTCGACGGAACATTCCGGCGTATATCTCGCGGAACGCGAGTCGACGCACATGCATGTCGTGCTGAAGGTCCTGCGGCAGATGCCGGGGCAGGATGACAGGGGCGGCGCCTTCGACCGGTTTCTGCAGGAATACGAAACCATCGCCGACATGGATCACCCGAACATCGTTCGCATCTACGACCTCGGCGTCGCCGACAATCACGCGCACATCGCCATGGAGTACATGAGTGGCGGTGACCTGCGGGCGAAGATGGAACGCGGCGTCAGCGTGCGCCAGTCGGTGCAGTATTTGCGGCAGATCGCGAGCGCGCTGTCGGCCGTGCATCGCAAGGGCGTGCTGCATCGCGACCTGAAGCCGGGCAACATCATGCTGCGCGCCGACGGGTCCATCGCGCTGATCGATTTCGGTCTGGCCAAGCGCGCGCGGCTCGACGCCGAGATCACCGATTCCGGCAAGATCTTCGGCACGCCGTATTACATGAGCCCGGAGCAGGGCCACGGCGGCGACGTGGATGAGCGCAGCGATATCTACAGCCTCGGCGTCATTTTCTATGAGCTGCTGACCGGGGAGAAGCCGTTCAAGGCGGACACGGCGATGGGCATCATTTACCAGCACGCCAACGTGCTCGTGCCGGTGTTGCCGGCGCGCGTCGCCCAGTACCAGGCGCTCATCAACATGATGCTGGCCAAGGCGCCGGCAGACCGCCTGCAGTCCGCGGCCGAGATCGAGAAATGGCTCTGAACGTCGAAGTGCCGGGGCCGATCGCGGAGTTCCTGCAGGCCGCGACGCCCGATGCCTGGCTGGAAGCCGCGCGCACACGCCTGCCGGAAATGCTGCTCGACCACGCCAACTGCGAGCTCAAGGCCGCATCGACCGCGCTCGGTTTCCTGTATCGCTACCCGGAGCGGGCCGCGCTCGCCCAGCGAATGTCGCGGCTTGCGCGCGAGGAATTGCGGCACTTCGAGCAGGTTCGCGCGCTGATGGAGGACATGGGCGTCCCGTTCGAGCGCCTGACGGCGTCACGTTACGCGGGCAGGCTTCGCGAGGCCGTGCGCCCGGACGAGCCGCAGAAGCTGCTCGACCTGCTGCTGGTCGGCGCGATCATCGAGGCGCGCTCCTGCGAGCGCTTCGCGCGCGTGGCGCCGCTGTTGCCGGAAAGACTTGGACGTTTTTATGGCGGATTACTCGCGTCCGAGGCGCGGCACTTCGAGCACTACATCGCGTTCGCGCGTTCGGAGTGCGGTGTCTCAGACGACGAAATCGACGCACGACTCGATGAGCTGAAAGCGCTCGAGGCGACGCTGATCGCCGAGCCCGACACCGAGTTCCGGTTTCATTCCGGGCCGCCCGCCGACCCGGCACGCGACGCCTGACGCGGCAGCGTTTCGAGCCGCGGCCCGTCTTCGTCCCATTCGACGACGCTGCCCTGTTCGTACCAGTCGCCGAGCACGATGCGGTTGGCGCGGCGGCCGTTGACATGCATCGGGTGCACCGCAGGGCGATGCGTATGCCCGTGCAACAGGATGTCGACCCCGTGTTCGCGCATGGCCGCGACGACGGCGTCGTGGTTGACGTCCATGATCTCGTCGGCGCTCGCCATGCTGCGCGCCATGCTCTGCTGCCGTGACTGATCGGCGAACGCAAGGCGCTCCTCGACCGACTTGTCGAGCATCATGGACTGCCACGCCGGGTTGCGCGTCATCGCGCGCACCTTCTGGTATTCGACGTCGTCGGTGCACAGCGTATCGCCGTGGCACAGCAGGACCTTGTCCTCGTGAAACTCGGCCAGGTGCGGGTCTTCGAGCAGCGTGACGCCGGTATCGGCGGCGAAGCGCTCGCCGATCATGAAGTCACGGTTTCCATGCATGAAATACACCGGCACGCCGGCATCGACCAGCCCCCGGATCGCCGCTTTCATCTCTGCGTAGTACGCGCTCGGATCGTCGTCGCCGATCCAGTACTCGAACAGGTCGCCGAGTATGTACAGCGCGTCGGCCTGGCGTGCCTTGCCTTCCAGGAAAGCCATGAACTGCGCGCCGATCTCGGGCCGCGCGGCTTCGAGATGCAGGTCGGAAATAAACAGTGTGCTCATGGCAGGTCCGGTCAGTATTCGATGCGCGACATCTTCTTGATGACGACCGGTACGACCGGCGCCGGCGCGCCGCCCGGGCCGTTCGGCGCCGTCTGGACCGAGGCAATCTTGTCGACGATATCCATGCCCTCGATCACGTAGCCGAACACGGCATAGCCCCAGCGGCCCTTGCCCGGATCCTTGATCGGGTCGAGGCGCGCGCCGCTCATGTTGCGGTCATGGTTATCGACCACATTGATGAAAAACTGCGAACTGGCGGTGTGCGGTTCCTGCAGTCTTGCCATCGCGATCGTGCCGCGCAGGTTCGGCAGGCCGTTGCCGGATTCGTTCGGAATCGTCTCCTCGCCTTCCTTGTTCTTGAAGCCCGGCGTGTAGCCGCCGCCCTGGATCATGAAACCCGGGATCACGCGATGAAATATCAGGCCATCATAGAAGCCGGCGTCGACGTGCTTCAGGAAATTCGCCACGGTCAGCGGCGCCGCCTTGCCGTCCAGTTCCAGCTTGAAGCTGCCCTCGGTGGTCTCGACGAGGATGTGCGGATGCGCGGGAACCCGATCGGCGCCCATGGCGGTGGCGCTCAACAGCGCTAACGTCAGGAATAGCAGCGTGTTTTTCATGGCGATATCGGTGCTCCGGGAATGGCGGTTGCGGGCAAGATAGCAGACGCAAATGCTTGATTGCCATCCGTAGGGCCCGTATTATCGCAGCCCCGTGACGCCCGGCACAGGCCAGGCAGCGCGGGGCGGAAGGGCCGAACCGGGGCATGGCGCAGTCTGGTAGCGCATCTGCTTTGGGAGCAGAGGGTCGGCGGTTCGAATCCGTCTGCCCCGACCATCGGCTTTTCGAAAGAGAAAGAAGCGCCCGTAGCTCAACCGGACAGAGCATCGGCCTTCTAAGCCGAGGGTTGCAGGTTCGAGTCCTGCCGGGCGCACCAGTACTGAAAGTACTGCTGCGGCGGCGCAAGCCGCGATACAATTTGGTGTCAATGGTGGGCGTAGCTCAGTTGGTAGAGCCCCGGGTTGTGATCCCGGTCGTCGTGGGTTCGAGTCCCATCGCTCACCCCATTTTCAGGTGGGGCCTCTAGCTCAATTGGTAGAGCAGTGGACTCTTAATCCATTGGTTCGGGGTTCGAGTCCCCGGGGGCCCACCACTTTCCTCGCCTCATCCACAAAAGCATCGTGATCGCCAGGTCACGAGCGGCTGTTGTGCGTGTCGCTGCGGCGCGGCTTTGCGCCACATACCCCGAAACTCGCCGCGCGACCCCGCGGCGCGGTGCTGCAAGCAGCCGGCGCCGGGCCTTGCGTCTCCTGACCGGCCGATCGTGTCCTTACATGGCGAGGGCGATGCTTTTCGGCCTCGATTGAGTCAGGGCGCGAGGCGCTCGATCGTCCAGCTGCCGTCTTCCTGCTTCGTGTACTCGAAGCGGTCATGCAGTCGATTGTTGCGCCCCTGCCAGAACTCGATCTGGTCCGGCACGACCCGGTAACCGCCCCAGAAACTCGGCAGCGGGATCTCGCCCTTTTTGAACTTGTCCTTGAGCTCCTGGTATTTGGCTTCGAGCAGGGCACGCGAGGAGATGACGCTGCTCTGCGACGACACCCACGCGCCGAGCTGGCTGCCGCGCGGCCGCGACAGGAAATACGCGAGCGATTCCTTCGTGGACACTTTCTCCGCGACGCCGCGGATGCGCACCTGGCGCGCCGCGGGCGGCCAGAAGAACAGCAGGCAGACGTTGGGGTTCTGTGCCATGTCCCTGGCCTTCCTGCTCTCGTAGTTCGTGTAGAACACGAAGCCGCGCCCGTCGAAAGACTTCAGGAGCACCGTTCGCGTGGAGGGGCGTCCGCGGGCATCGACGGTTGAGAGGGCCATCGCGTTCGGATCCAGCGGGATCGTGTCGCAGGCATGGCCGAACCAGGTCTCGAACTGCACGATCGGGTCGTCGTCGAGATCCTCCCGTTCCAGCGCGTAGCCGGTTGCGGAGCGGCGCATGTCGCCGACATCCATGCCGTGATGGGCAGGGCCGTGTTTCTGATCGTCTGACATGCACCCGATATTAAGCATCCCGTGCCGAATAGCCAATGATCGGCGCGATCTGGAGTATTATCGCGGGCAGTGATCCAGTTGATCGGGGGGTACCGCGTTGTCCAGTTTCGACGAGTTCCGCACCAGGAAGAAAGCCAGGCTCTGGCCCATTACGCTGCTCCGCGTCTATACGGGCGCGTTCTTTCTCTATTACGGTTTCGGCAAGATCCGGAACCCGAATTTCGCCGACGGGGTCGCGGGCTTCGTGAACTCGCAGCTCGAGAACAGCTTTCGCTTCATGCGGCCTTTCCTCGAGTCCGTGGTGCTGCCGAACAAGGCGGTGTTCGCGATCCTCGTGTCCTGGGGAGAGCTGTTCATGGGCGTGGCGCTGATTCTCGGGCTGGCGACGCGCTGGGCCTCGATCGCCGGCGCGTTCATGATCGCCATGTTCTGGTTCACGAAGGGGCAGGGCTTTTTCGATGCCCAGAACCACGATGCGATCTGGTTCATGATCCTCGTCACGCTCGCGGCGGTGCACGCGGGCAGGGTCCAGGGCCTGGATGCCCGGCTCGCGGACCGTTTCCGGCTGCTGGCCTGATGTCGGTGCCCGGAGGGGCGTGCAAAGCGAAATCACAGCACGCTATAATGACCGGCTGGACAGGTAGTGCGGACGTCAAGGTCGCACCGGTCGTGCGAAAGTGGCGGAACTGGTAGACGCGCTGGATTTAGGTTCCAGTGGGGCAACCCGTGGGAGTTCGAGTCTCCCCTTTCGCACCAGTCTTCATCATATAACTTATTAATTTAACGAGATTTTTAGAATGAACGTCACTGTCGAGTCGACAGGTGCTCTGGAACGCCGCATGCGCGTCGAGCTGCCTATTGAGCGCATCGAGAGCGAAGTGGATTCGCGCCTCAAGTCAGTCGGCCGTACGGCCAAGATCAAGGGATTCCGTCCGGGCAAGGTGCCGGCCAAGGTCGTCCGCCAGCGCTACGGCAAGCAGGTTCGCGAGGAAGTGGTCGGCGAACTCATGCAGAAGAGCTACTCCGAGGCCGTCACGCAGAAGAAACTGCGGCCCGCGGGTGGTCCGACGATCGAGACCCAGGACGAGAACGAGGCCGTCTTCGCGTACGTGGCCACTTTCGAGGTCATGCCGGAGTTCGAGCTCAAGGATCTCGACAAGATCAAGGTCGAAAAGCCCGAAGTGGACATCGCGCAGGCCGATCTGGACGACATGCTCCTGAACCTGCGCCGGCAGAAGGCGACCTGGAAGCCGGTCGAGCGCAAGAGCAAGGACGGCGACCGCGTCGTCGTCGACTTCTCGGGCGAGATCGACGGCGAGAAATTCAAGGGCGGGCAGGGCACCAAGGTGCCGGTCGTGCTCGGCATGGGGCAGATGCTGCCCGATTTCGAGAAGGGTCTCGCCGGCATCAAGGCGGGCGACGAGAAGACCTTCAAGGTCAAGTTCCCGAAGGATTATCACGCGACCGATCTCGCCGGCAAAAAGGCCGATTTCTCGATCGTGACGCACAGCGTCGAGGAGCAGGAGCTGCCTGAGGTCGACGACGAACTGGCCAAGGCCTTTAATGTGACCGAGGGCGGCGTCGAGCGCTTTATTGCGGACGTGCGCGAGAACATGGAGCGCGAGTCGAAGCAGAAGGTGCAGAACGACGTCCGGGAACAGGTGCTCGAAGCGCTCCTGGAAAAGAACCCGATCGAGATTCCGAAGGCGCTGAAGCACGAGGAAATGCACTCGCTGCAGCACGATGCCATGCAGCGCCTCGGCATCGACGATCACAAGAAGGCGCCGGCGCTCGAGAATTTCGCGGAAGCCGCCGAGAAGCGGGTCCGTCTTGGCCTGCTGCTGCGCCAGCTGATCGCCGAAAAGGAGATCAAGGTCGACGAGGCCGCGCTACGCGAGCGCGTCGAGGACATGTGTGCGGGTTACGAGAACGCCGACGAGATGGTGAACCTGTACCTGTCGAATCCGCAGATCATGCAGCAGATCCACCCGATGGTGATCGAACAGAAGGCCGTCGACTGGCTGGTCGAGAACGGCAAGGTCAAGGTGAAGAAGGTTTCGTTCAAGGACTACATGAACGCGCCGGCTTCGTGAGAGAATAAGCATTGCTACTGGCAGGAAACGGAACGAATCTATGAGCCCGACATCTTTGAATCTCGTGCCGATGGTCGTCGAACAGACGGCACGCGGCGAACGCGCTTATGACATCTATTCGCGACTCCTCAAGGATCGGATCGTGTTCATTGTCGGACCGGTCGAGGATCACATGGCGAACCTCGTCGTGGCGCAGTTGCTGTTTCTCGAGTCGGAGAATCCGAACAAGGACATCCATCTCTACCTCAACTCGCCGGGCGGCGTCGTATCAGCCGGCCTGTCGATCTACGACACGATGCAGTTCATCAACTGCGACGTATCGACGATCTGCGTGGGCCAGGCGGCCAGCATGGGTGCATTGCTGCTGGCGGGTGGCACCAAGGGCAAGCGATTTGCGCTGCCGCATTCGCGCGTGATGGTGCACCAGCCGAGCGCCGGCTACCAGGGCCAGGTCACGGATATTCACATCCATGCGCAGGAGGTGCTGGAGCTGAAGCGCCGCCTGAACGAGATCATGTCGAAGCACACGGGCCAGGCGCTCGAAACCATCGAACGCGATCTCGAGCGCGACAATTTCATGAGCGCCGAAGCCGCCGTCCAGTACGGCATCATCGACACGGTGCTGGCGCAGCGCCAGCAGATGAAGGGCAAAGCCAAGGGCGATTGACGCGCGTCACAAATTTGACGATTCGTCAAAGAAAACGAAAGGGCTGCGAATGCAGCCCTTTTTCTTTACAAATCAACGCACTAAGTGGAAATTCGAAGCGCAAAACCGGCTGCTTTGTGGCGGCGATTGGTATTTTCCACGGTTTAGATTGGTTCCGCCCTTTGCTATTTGAGAGCCACTTGCGCAGTGAAGGACAAACGAAATGAGCTTTTGCCGGAATTGTCGGCCCGCGGACCAATACGTAGGCCATTCGGTCGTGCGTGGCTGGGTCGCCGCCGCGCTGCTCGTCGTCCTCTCATTCGGGTCGGCAATCGCCGCAAATTCTCTCGACAGAAGCGATCTCAACGGCGACGGTCTCGTCGATGATCTCGACCTCGCGACACTGAGCAACCTGTATCTCGAGGAGCCCTACCAGGCCGTTGACTGGTGTGCTTTCTATGAGCGCAGCACTTACGACTCGAAATATTTCCGCGGCATCACTTCAGACAGGGTCGAGAATTACCAGGCGCTGTTCGATTATATCGTCGCGAGCTATGGCTGCGAAGTTGTTCAGTCGGCAAACTCAGATAAAAGCGATCTGAACGTCGACGGCTTCGTCGACCTCGCAGACCTGGTGCTGTTCAGCGCCGACTACCTCGGCATGGACTGGGAGACTGTCGACTGGTGCGCGTTTTACGACGCCACCCTGGCCGGCGAAAATTTCAACGGCAGTAGGACGGGTTTCTACCTTGCGCATTTCCAGCAACTGCTTGCATTCATAAACCTGTTCTATCGCTGCGACGCGCCGCCGCCGCCGCCCAACCCGATCTTGCTTGAAAGTACGCCACGGGCCCCCTATCGAGTGATAAGTCGCTTTGGTGATGCCGACTTCTTCGTGTCAGACCCGACTGTCGGGTCGATCTTCATTTACGGACCAGACCTCGTGCCGAAGAACGAGATCAAGGGCCTGAACCGGCCACTGGGCATTGCCCTGGACAGCCAGGGACAGCTGCTGGTCGGCAACTCCGGACGGTATAACGTCGAGGTTTACAATCCGGCCAACGGGGATCTCGTGGCGGTGTTTGGCGAGAATGTCGTGCGAATGCCGAACGCCATCACCGTGGACGACCTCGGCGACATCTATGTGACCGACAGTGAACGGCACGTTGTCTGGGTGTTTTCGCCGACCTATCAGCTGGTCCGCTGGATCGGCAATCCCGGCGAGGGGCAGCAGGACCTCAGGTTCCCCATCGATGTCGAGGTGCATTTGCCCACGCAGCAGGTCTTCGTGGCAGACCAGGGCAACAATCGCGTCCAGGTCTACGACCTGCAAGGCAAATGGCTGCGAAGCATCGTCTGGAATGGCTCGGGCTGCAGCTGGTGGACTGGCGTTTGTTCCGTGCCCAAGTTCATGGGCTTGCAGGCGCTGGATATCGACAGCCTTGGACGGCTGCACGTACTCGACAGGTTTGGCGGGGCTGTCATCACGTTTGATGTCGTCACCGGTGCCAGGGTGGCGAATTACGGCGGCTACGGCACGGAGCCGGGGCAGTTGAAGTTGCCAACGGACGTTCTGGTTTTGCCGTCCGGCACGAGCATCGTGCCCTCGGGCAATGGCAGCCGTATCGAAACCTTTACGACACCTTGATGGTTCAGATGACCACGTCATGATTAAGAAAAGATTTCTAGTCGTAACATTCGCAATCCTCGCCATGGCGGCAGGTTCGTCGGCCTGGGCGCAGCAATTTGCTCGTCCCAATTCGACGACGAACAACGGCGGATGGACCGTCGTCAATGCGGCGACCCATCACGGGGCCGTAGGCGAGGTCACGGCAAATAACAACGACTACATCAATTCGGGCAACGGCCTGAACTCGACCGTCATCATGACCCTCAGCGGCGTCAGTGATCCCGGTGGCGCCAACCAGAACGACCATATCCTGCGATTCCACTGCCGGTCCCTGGGCAGTGGCGGCCCGGAACGCTGCAACGTCGCAGTGTATGACGGCGGCACGCAGATCTTCGATACCGGCAACAACAGTGCCAACCGCGACGCGTTCGCGTTGTACGAATTCACGATCCCGGATGCCAGCGCGATCACCAATTACTCGAATCTCACTGTGCAGATCACGTCGACCAGCCTGGGTGGCAGCGAATCCGTCCAGGTGTCCTGGGTCGAACTGCAAGTGCCCGGCGTGTCAGCAACGGCACCATTGGTCACGACGATCGCGGCAACGGGTCGTACGCAGAGCCAGGCGACCCTTGGCGGTAACGTCAGCAGCGACGGCAACAGTTCGCTGACCGGCGTCGGCGTGTACTACAGCACGACGAGCGGCTTCACGCCGCCGGGCCAGGGCACGCAGCTACCAATGGCCATCCAGCCGGTGCCAGGCAATTTCACGGGCAACCTGACCGACTTGCCATCGGGCACCACCTACTACTACCGGGCTTACGCCACGAACGCCATCGGCGAGCGAATTGCCACGAACGAGGTGAGCTTCACGACCAAGGACTTCCCGGTCATGGTAGCAACGCCGACGGTGACGATTGATTCGCCGACCAGCGCGACGCTGGGCGGCGAGATGACGTCGAACGGTTTCGACGCGGGCGGCGTGACCGACTGCGGTGTCGAATGGGGTACTGCGCCCGGCGGGCCTTACACGCAAGTCAGTGCCGGCATCTGTACTGAAAACAACGCGTTTTTTGCTCCGCAGCTGACAGGCCTGACCACGGGACAGGATTATTACTTCCGGTCCTATGCGATCAACTCGGTCGGCACCGGGTACTCGAGCGAACGCAACTTCAAACCGGTCGATACGCCAAGCGTGACCGGCACTGTCGATCTTCCGTCGATCACCGATGCGACGGCATTGCTCGGCGGCGACATCACCGACACCGGCGGCGACACCGTGACGGCTGTCGGTATCATCTGGGATTTCGATATCGATCCAGTCAATGGCGGTGTGAACGTGCCGATGACCGTCAATGATCCGTTCTCGCAAACCGTAACCGGCTTGCCGGCCGGCACGGATCTGTGGTTCGTCGCTTACGCGTCAAATGGTGCCGGCCCCGGATATTCGACCCCGGTTCCATTTACGACGGCAATCGGCGCGCCGACGATGAATCCGACGCCGACCGTGACCGGCATCGACGTGGATCGCGCGACCCTGGGTGGCACGATGACCTCGGACGGTGGCGGCAGCCCGAGCTGCGGCGTCGAGTGGAGTACCACGGCGGGCGGCCCTTACGGGAACAGCCAGGCCGTCGCGTGTACCGAGGCCGTTCCGTTTTCGACCGAGGTGACGGGGCTGACCACGGGGACGACCTATTACTTCCGCGCCTTTGCGACGAGTGCACAGGGGACGGATTACAGCGACGAAGATTTCTTCGTGCCGCAGGGGGCGCCCGTCGTCACGGCGTCAGTGACGAATATCCTGCTGGAATCCGCCCTGTTGCAGGGCAACGTGACGAATAGCGGCGGCAGCGCGATCATCGAGCGCGGCTTCTACTGGAACACGGCATCACCGGCGCAGGCCGGCACCAAGGAAATCGTAGGGTCCGGGACGGGGGCCTACTCGAAAGCCTTAAGCGGTCTCCCGGTCGGCGGCAGGATCTACTACGAAGCCTACGCGACCAATGCGACTCAAACCGGTTATTCCGGCGAGCAGTTTTTCGACACGCTGAGCGAACCCACGGTGCAGGCCTCGAACGTTACCTTCCCGAAAGAGTCGGGCAGGGCGATGAGAATCTCGTGGACGCGCGGCAACGGCAGCGGCGTCATCGTCGTATTTCGCCTGAGCGGGACCGGTCGTGTCGATCCGGCGGATAGTGACGATTACCTCGCCAACTCGAATTTCGGCCTTGCCCCTGAATTGCCGCCAAACTCGAATAACTTTGTGGTCTACAAAGGCAAGGCCAATTCCGTGCTCGTGAACGGGCTGACCGAAAACACGGCGTATTCCGTCGTCGTCTACGAGTACGGCGGCACGGGCGCCAATACGAATTACCTGCTCGTCGATGCGCCGTCGGCCACCAATACCGGAACGCAATCGACCAGCAACGTCCCCGTCCACAACATGGACAATGCCGTCAATTGCGACAATTGCCACAAGCACAACGCCTTCGGGACGCTAGGCGATGCCGGCCTGATCGTCTCCTGCCAGTACTGCCACTCGAACGGGCAGGTCGCGCAGACCAAGCAGGAGTTTTCCAACCACCTGACTCCGACCAAGAACCAGGACGGCGTCACGTACGTCGACTGCGGCACGTGTCACGAGTTGCATAATCCGGGTGGCGAGAACACGACGCTCAGCTACAACCCGCTCACGACCGGGACGACGTACAACAAGAGCTTCCTGCGCGCCAACGTGAACAAGTACATCCCCGGAGCGGTCAACGGCGCCTTCCTGCATAACGACCAGCCCAAGCGCGAGTTGGGTAATCCGAGTGGTTATCCGGAGACACCGGCGGACACGCCCGAACGGGCCGTTGAGGGTGGCACCAGTGCGGCGTCGAGGGGCTATTGCCAGATTTGTCACACGTACACCGACCATCACACCAATGATCCGGACATCACGGGTTCGAACCAGTGTCACGATGGCAATACGGGCAACTGTGGTCCGCAGGAAACCCACTGCGGCGAATGCCACGAACACAACGACAGCTTCAGGGGCAAGGGTGGCTCGACGACCTGCATGGTCTGCCATGCCAGCTCACAGCAGGAGACGGGTCTCAGCAGACGGCCGATCATGCCCGAGTTCGACTACCCGGCGACGGTCGCGTCAACGCACATCTATGCCGACAACAGCCTGATCGAAGAGAACGACTGCAAGGTCTGCCACGACTTCGATACGCACAAGCAGCAGTCCATAACAGTGAAAAATCTCGACGGTGGCGCGAACGTCTCGCAGGCGAGTTCCGATGTGTCCGCCCAGACGCCGGCCGAGGGCGCGCCGCTCAGCGCCCATTGCCTCAGCTGTCATGATGACGGCGTTCCCTCCGCGATGGTCGACAGCGGTAACCAGACGAAGGCGTCGCCTTTCACGGGCAGCGCCTCGGCACAGACCCGCATCCTTAACGGCGGCAATACCAGCCTGTGGACCAATGCGGGCCATAATGCCGCTCCCACAGTTGGATGTGTTGGTTGTCATGTCGGGCATGGTTCGACCCAGGTGTCCCTGCTGAACCCGGTTGCGCCGACGTTCAGCGCCGGAGGGGTGGCTGGAAGCTTCCGCACCAACTTCTGCATCAATTGCCATGACGCGGACGGGCCGAGTTCCAGAAACGTTGCAGCGCAGTTCAACAACGGAACCAACTACACGGTTACCGGCATGAACGGACAGACGAATAACCAGCGCCACGACGTGGTCGGAACGACGCCGGCGGTGGGATGCGGCGACTGCCACAAGCCGCACGCCGACAACAGCACCAACCCGGTGCGCAATCCCGAGACGGGACTAATGCCCACCTATTCGGGCACCGGTTCGTGGAACGGCATCAACTACGCCCTGGCCGGCAACCTGAACCCGGCGAGCCCGCAAGGCGGCGGCAGCGTCACCGAACCCGACTACATCCAGTTCTGCCTCGTCTGCCATGACGGCACGCCGTACGGTGGTTCTTCGGCTGCTTACGACATCGGCAGTTCCTACCTGACGTCGAGGGGCGGCAAGCAGCACGGTAACGGCGAGGGTGGCTCTGGCACCAGCACGGCCAAGGGCAACCTGAAGCCACCTTGGACGACCCAGGCGGACTACCTGGCGGGGCGGGACCCCAGCGCGCCTTATGCGGCGCTGAACTGCACGACCTGCCACGGGCCGCACGGAACAGGCAACATTTACAACCTGAAGACGTCCATCACGGTGGCCGGCACCCAGATGTCGATCGGCGGCCAAGCGGGATCACAGTTTGCCGCGTTCAGCGGCACGACGTACACGCTGCCGCTCGATGCGGGTAACCAGAGAAGCGACCGGTACGGCGCCTGGTGCACGTTCTGCCACAACATGAACGCACACGCCGGCGTTGACGAGACGACTGCGTGCAATTCCGGACACCGGCACGGCGGTAACAACTTCTGAGGTACGAAATGAACAAGAAGGCAAACATCCTGACCGTTTTGCTGCCTGCCACCCTGGCGCTCGCCGCCTCGGGGCTGGCGCAGGCCGAGGTGACGCACCGCCAGATCAATGCGAGGAACCTGCTCGTCGACGTCAGCGGCGAGGCCTGGCAGCCGGAAGGGTTCGTGAACGGCGTGGAGATTCCGGCGGTCTTTCGCGAGAATCCCGGCATTGTCCTCGACGGCGTCGAAGACGAGCCCGCCTGGGCACTGGCCAGGGAAGTCACGGTGCCGCTGTCCTACGGCGGGGTCGCGAGCGCGTCGCTCAAAGCCCTGTATACGGGGAACGACGTGTTTATCCGTGTCCGTTGGCCCGATGACAGCGAGAACCGGCAGCATCGCCCATGGGTGTGGAATGCCGCGCAGGGCCAATACGTGGAAGGCTCGCAGGTCGAGGATTCCGTGCTCCTGAGCTTCGAGGCCGGTTGTGACTGGAACCCGTCGATACTGGCCGGGTACATGTACGACTTCGACGGTTGGCAATGGCTCGCCGCCAGATCGGATCCGTTGGGGCAGGCCGTCGACCTGATGGGCAACCTGCAGGACCAGCATCTCGGTGATGCCGATACGGTCGAGTATGCCAGTCGCTTTGCAAATGATACCTGGAACATGAAGTTCACCGAGAACACGAACACGGATCTCTACTCGAACTGGGACGAGAACGAACGCGTCTACATGTTGCAGCCCATCAACCCCAGGGTCTACCTGACCGCGAGGCCGGACGGCGCCGCGGATACCCCGTCTTTCGTTGAGCGCGTCCCTGCGCCTGGCGAGAAGCCGCACAACGAATCGCTGTACGTGGTGCCACAGTACAGCCCGCTGCCGCTTCAGGGAGGCGCTGGCGAGGTCAGGGCCAAAGGTCGTTGGGAGAACGGTTACTGGACGGTCGAATTCAGACGCTCGCTGGTGACGCCGGCACAGCATTTGAACGACACGATATTCCAGCGCATCACGCAGTTCTCGGTCCACGTGTTCGATCAGACGGACCAGGTCGACGAATCGAGCGAATCGGGGCGCCTGTTCCTGAAGTTCCTGCCGCCGGAAACGCAGCTCGTCAATAACTGAGTGTATTATTTCGTCATCGTGCGATCATCCGACGCCTGAGCGGAGGGCGAACAGTGGACAATTGGAAGAAAGCCCTATCGGTGGCCGGTGTGGCGCTGCTGGCAGGCGGCGTCCTCTGGTTCGCGGCGATGCAGACTGACGGTCGAATCGACGAAAAGGAGGCCGCGCGTTCCCTGGCGGCCGGCATCGAACTGTTCGACCAGGATAAGTTCGATGAGGCGATTGCCGCGCTGCGAGAGGTTCCCGCGGGCAGCGAAAAGGCATCGAAGGCGCTGTACTACGAAGGGTCGGCGCACATGATGCTGAGCGATTTCGACGCCGCTATCGACAGGTTGCAGCGCGCGCAGGCCCTCACGCCGATGGACCCTCCCATTCTCTTTGCGCTGGGTGTGGCGAGTTACAAGATCGGCAACATCAAGCTCGCGAAGGGCTACTTCAACTCCGTACTGGCCATAAACCCCATGGATGAAAACGAGCAGGCATTGTGGGAGCAGGCTCGTGGCCTCGTCGACATCATGGCGCGCCTCGACCGGGACCCGGGTTCGGTATCACCGCCTGGCGTTCATGGCGCCGCGGCGCAGGAATCCTCACCGACCGAGTCAACGGCAATTGCCGACGACGAGGCCGGAGCCAGCAACTAGGGCGTTGGGCATCTCGCTTCTAAAAACCGCTTTCCGGCTGCTGGCCTCACTGAAGGTCGCAATACCGCTGCTGGTCGTGCTGACGGCGATCACCATTACAGGCAGCCTGTTCCCGACCCCGGATCTGTTCTGGTCGGACGCATACCTGGCCCTGCTCGGCGTCCTCGGGCTCAGCCTGCTGTTTGTCACAATTCAGCACGCGCCGATGATCCTGAAGCGCAAGGGCCGAAATGCCTTGCTGGGCGTCATCATGACGCACCTCGGCATCCTCGTGCTGATTGCCGGCGTCATTTACGGCGGCTACACCGGCTTTCGCCACGAGATCAAGCTGGTCGAGGGGGAGGTCGCGGTATTGCCGGACCTGCCGTTCGTGATCCAGCTCGACGCGCTGCGAATCGAGGAATACCGCCCGGAAGACTTCCCCAGGGACAACCTCGAGAAACTGCCGAAGAAGGTCCAGGACAGCCATGTCACGCTGCTGAAAAACGGCAGGCCATGGATCGAGGCGACGGCGGCGCCGGGCAGGCCGCTCCGCGTTGACGGCATCACGCTGTTGCCGTCGATAACCGAGGTCGGCTGGTTTTTCGACCTGATCGTCACGGACCCGCTTTCGCGGGAGAGAACCATTCCCGTGCCGCCGTGGGAACCGCCCGTCGTGACGGTAGGGGAACGGCAGGTCATGGCACATGGCAGGATGCTCGGGGGAAACCCGGAACTGGAATTGTTCACGAAAGAGGGCGACGCGCTGGTGTCCCTCGGCAAGGTTCGCAAGGACGAGCCCCTGTCTCTCGACGGATTTGAAATCTCGGTCGGTCCTGCGAGGCGCTATACCGCCATGCAGGTCTACAACCGTCCTCATGAGCCGGTGCTGGTCGCGGGCAGTGCGCTGATGTTCGTGGGACTCGTCTGGCATTTCTATTTCCGGCATCGCGATCGCCGGCGGGAGGGGCGACAGGATGCTTGAGACACTCGAACTGGGGCTGTTCTGGGGCGCCACGGTGCTTTACGGTCTCGCATGGGCCTGGCACCTCGCGGGCTGGAAACGGGCGTCACAGGCCCGTACAGGCGCCGCAGTGGGCATCCTCTGGGCCGGCTGGCTCCTGAATGTCGCGATGGTCGGGTTGCGCTGGGTCCGGGCCGAGCACGTGCCCATGCTGAGCGCCTTCGAGTTCGTGACCTTCTTCGCGATGCTGGTCGTCGGCGGCTTCCTGCTGTTCGCGTTCCGGGAGCGCAACCGCATGCTCGGCGTGTTTCTCGTGCCGGTCGGCCTGCTGCTGATGGTCTACGCGGCGTTCATGTCGAAAGACATCGAGCCCGAGCTGTCGATCTTCAAGGGCCTGCTGCTGCAGGTCCACATCCTCACGACGCTGCTCGGTTACGCCGCGTGGGCCGTGACCTTCGCCGCCTCGATCTGCTACCTCTACCTCGAGCGCAAGGGGGACAAGAACCCCGGCCTGTTCGACCAGATGGCCTACCGTGCGGCGTTCTTCGCCTTCGCGTTTTTGACCCTCGGCATCATCACGGGCGCGCTGTGGGGTGACCGCGTGTTCGGTCAGCTCTGGTTCTGGGACCCGAAGGAGACCTGGAGCTTCATCACCTGGCTGATCTTCATGGCCTACCTGCACGCGCGCTATACGCTCGAGTGGCGGGGCAGAAGGGCGGCGATTCTCGCGATCGTGGGTTTCGCGGCGCTGGTGTTTACGTATGTGGGTGTGGATTTCCTGCTGCCGCAGATACACGGCGTACAGGAAGCACAATAAAAAGGGCCCGCATGAAGCGGGCCCAATATTCGGTCTTTCTGCGGACCGTTATTCGAAAGTGGTGATCGCCATTATTCGGCCGTGACGCTCGCGTCTTCGACCAGGACCGGGAACGCGTAGCCTGCGCCGAAGTCCTTGTCGAGGACGACCGTGCCGGTCACGACCACGGTCTGCCCGACGGCAGCCTGTGCCTTGCTGGTGACCGTCAGGTCGTTGCTGCCGGCAGCGCTGTCGCCCGAGCCGTCCTGCAGATGGATGAAATTCCAGCCGAGGATGCCTTCGTTATATTTCACGACCTTGCCGCGCAGGCTGACTTTCT